>NZ_JBFUCX010000003.1:0-518121 GCF_056405015.1 Mucilaginibacter sp. P2_A4
GGTGAAAGATTGGTGAAAGATTGTTCCTGGGATGATAAAGTATTGAGGAAAAAAGCGGTGATCTGGCTGGCTGACACCATCGGCAAACCGGTATTGAAACTCACCGAAGAGGATTACAATAACCATGGCATGGCACAGCTTGCCGTGGAGCAGGGACCCGTTTACAACATCAACATCGATATTTTTAACCAGATCCAGCATACCATTACCGGCTGGCCGGGGGGTAAACCGGATGCGGATGATTCCCAGCGCCCGGAAAGGGCTTTGCCGGCCAAGAAACGCTCGGTGATCTTTTCCCCGCATCCCGATGATGACGTGATCTCTATGGGAGGTACGTTTATCCGCCTGGTGGACCAGGGGCATGATGTGCATGTGGCTTACCAGACCTCGGGCAATACCGCCGTTTGGGATGATGATGTACTGCGTTACATGGAATTCGCCATCGATTTTACCCACAGTATTGGTGAGGATAATGGGCATCTGACTTCCTTATACGAAGAGATGCGCGCCTTTTTCCCGCAGAAACAGCCTAACCAGATCGATACCCGCGAAATCCGGGATGTGAAAGGTTTTATCCGTAAAACCGAGGCCATCTCGGGTGCCCGTTATGCGGGTTTAAGCGATGACCATATCCATTTTATGGCCCTGCCTTTTTACGAAACGGGCAAAACCAAGAAAAACACGGTTGGCGAGGAAGATATCCAGTTAACCATCGACCTGCTTCAAAAGATAAAACCGCAGCAGATCTTTGCTGCCGGTGATTTCGCTGATCCGAATGGTACGCACCTGGTATGTTTCAACATTATCCTGGCCGCCCTTAACCGTCTGAAAGCAACCGAAGACTGGGTAAAGGATTGCTGGCTGTGGATGTACCGCGGGGCATGGCACGAGTTTGAAACCCACGAGATTGAAATGTCGGTGCCTTTATCACCCGAAGAGGTGATCCGCAAACGGAACGCCATCTTCAAACACCAGTCGCAAAAAGACCGCCCGGTATTCCCCGGTGATGATGCACGCGAGTTTTGGGTAAGGGCTGAAGACAGAACACGTGATACCGCAAAACGGTATGACCGTTTAGGGCTTGCTGAGTATGAAGCGATGGAAGCGTTTAAACGATATATATTTTAAAAACATTCTATTACCCCATCTGCAGTGTCATCACAGCCGATTTACTTTAACAATTCATAATGGAAGCTCCCTGGGCAACGGGGAACCAATGTAATATTAATAGCGCATAGCGATGGGTTTAAAAACTCATCGCTATATTTATAAAATAACAATCGCAGACTATGAGTGCAACCATTACTACCGAAAAGCCGGCAAGGCTTCTCTCTTTAGATGTTTTTAGAGGCCTCACCATAGCTGCCATGATCCTGGTTAACGACCCCGGCGATTGGGGCCATATCTATGCACCATTAGAGCATTCCAAATGGAATGGCTGCACACCTACCGACCTGGTGTTTCCGTTTTTCCTGTTCATGGTTGGGGTATCGGTGGTGTACGCTATGGAGAGTAAGAAGGCGGCTATGCCCCATGGAAAGTTAATTTTAACGGCCCTTCGTCGTACGGCAATCTTGATCGCTATTCCCTGGATCACTCAATTGATATTTCATCCCGATGGGGGCTTCGCACATTTACGCATGCCGGGGGTACTACCTCGTATAGCGCTGGTTTATTTTATCTGTACGGTACTCTATCTAAAAACATCCCAAAAAACACGCGATTGGATTTTTGCCGGCGCATTAGTTGGATACTTTATCATCATGACCTTTATCCCTGTACCGGGCGTAGGTTACGCCAACCTGGAGCCAGAAACCAATATGGGGGCGTGGATAGACAGATTGGTATTTACCACAAACCACCTCTGGCGCGAATCGCATACCTGGGATCCGGAGGGCTTGCTGGGTACTTTGCCGGCAATGGCTACCGGCCTGTTTGGTATAAGAGTTGGCACCTGGCTTAAACGTAAAGACCGTGATGACCAGGTTAAGGTAAGCTGGATGTTTACCTATGGCGTATTAGCCGTTATAGCAGGATTGGCCTGGGACTTGTTTTTCCCCATCAATAAAGCCTTATGGACAAGCTCGTTTGTGCTTTACACCGGCGGGCTTGCCACAATAGCACTCGCCTTAAGCTATTGGCTTATTGATGTACAGGGGCATAAAAAATTTACGTATTTCTTTGTGGTTTTTGGAGCAAATGCCATTACCGCATATGTGCTATCAGGTTTCATTCCTCATTATATGGGTATGATAAAAATTGGCGGAGGATCAATTTATCATACTTTTTTCGCCCCTTATTTTTCACCAATAAACGCGTCGTTGGTCAGCGCCATATTTACAGTCATTATTTTATGGCTGGTGATGTGGATACTGTATATTAGGAAAATATTTATCAAAATATAATAAATGAAACTTAACCTTACCTTTTTTGCCCTTGTTGGCATTATCTTTTTATCAACTACCAGCCTAAAGGCACAAACAACTACCGATTCATTTACGCCATCGCATTTAAAAGCAGCACAGCAATATTTAATTGCAACCGGTATAAACACGCAGTTTGAAGGAATTATAGATAATATGATCAGCGCATCAAGTGCGCAAATTCCAGAAGCACAACGACCAACATTTTTAAAAGTAATGAGAGTGTTTATGAGCAAATATTACACCTGGGATACGCTGAAAGATCGCTTTGCCAAACTGTATGCATCTGAGCTTTCTGAAGTGGAACTTAATCAACTATCTACCTTTTATAATTCACCAATTGGTAAAAAAATAAGCTCAAAAACACCCCTCTTAATGCAAAAAAGCATGGCTATTGGGCAACAAACAATTGCTGTTCACAGGTCAGAACTTGAGCAAATGATGAAAGACGCCTTTCAAACGATAGAAGCCCCTGCTAAACAATAAATTAACCGGCAACAATTTGTAACTAATAATTTCGTTTAGCATCTTAGCATAAAATATTCCCTAAACAATATATGAATTTAAACAAACAACTTTCTGTAGCAGCTATAGCTTTGCTTATAGCCTCGGGAGGTGCTTTTGCACAAGTAAAAAAAAGGCCGGCTCCATCGCCAAAAAGCAAACCCGTTGCAGCACAACTACTTGCAAAAGGCGATGTTTTACCTATTGATAAACAGGTGATCATTGGCAAATTACCAAACGGATTAACTTATTACATCAGGCAAAATGTTGAACCCAAAAACAAAGCCGAACTTTACCTGGTAAACAAGGTAGGATCGGTGTTGGAAACCGACGATCAGCAGGGGCTGGCGCATTTTACAGAGCATATGGCTTTTAATGGCACCCGCGATTTCCCCAAAAATCAAATGGTTGATTACCTGCAAAAATCAGGCGTGAAATTTGGCGCCGATTTAAATGCCTATACTTCATTTAACGAAACCGTTTACCAGTTACCTATACCAACAGATACCGCTGCAATTTTCAACAATGGTTTTAAAATACTGGCCAACTGGGCAGGCTATGTAAGCTTTGATCCTACGGAGATAGATAAAGAGCGTGGCGTTGTTTTAGAAGAAGAACGCTTACGCGGAAAAAATGCACAGGAACGCCTGCAACAACAGGTACTTCCCGTACTGCTTAATAACTCGCGTTATGCTTTACGCCTGCCAATAGGGAAAGAAGATATCCTTAAAAACTTTAAACCGGAAACCATCAAGAGCTTTTACCATGATTGGTACCGCCCAGATTTGCAGGCGGTAATAGCCGTTGGTGATTTTGACCCCAAACAGGTTGAAGCGCTCATCAAACAAAACTTTTCTGGCTTACAAAATCCAGCTGGCGAAAAACCACGTGTAAAATATACAGTACCTGCTACGCCAGGCACCGTTGTTAAAATAGCTACGGATAAAGAGTTCCCTTACACACTTGCTCAAATTGTTGTAAAGCATCCGGGCACAACTGTTAAAAACACTAACGACTATATGCAGAGCGTTAGGGTACAACTATTTAACCAGATGTTAAATTCCCGCCTAGGCGAATTGTTGCAAAAACCAAATCCGCCGTTTTTATTTGGCCGTTCAAGCTATGGTGGCTTTTTAGGGGAGCAGGATGCATTTACATCTATAGCTGTAGCAAAACCGGGTGAACTGGAAGGTGCAATTAAAGCTGTAGTAGCCGAAACTGAAAGAGCACGCAAATTTGGTTTTACACTTACCGAATTGGAGCGCGCCAAGCAAGATGCTTTGGTACAAATGGGCAATGCCTATAAAGAACGTGATAAAACAAGATCGGCAAACTTTGTACGTGAGTACCAGCAGCACTTTTTAGAGGGTGAAGCCATACCGGGTATTGATTTTGAATACAATTTTTACGTAAACAACATTGGTAAAATTACCCTGGCCGAAATGAACGCCCTTGCAGGCAAATTTATTGGCGATCAAAACAGGGCAGTGATTGTTGAAGCTCCCGAAAAAGATAAGGCTACCTTACCATCGGAAAGCACTTTATTGCAATGGATCAGCAGCGCTGGCCAAAATGTTACTGCTTATGTTGATAATGTATCGTCGGACCCATTATTAAGCAAATTACCGGAAGGCACTAAAGTGGTTAACACCGCGGCCGATTCGGCTATTGGTACAACAACCTTAACTTTGGGTAATGGCCTTAAGGTAGTACTTAAACCAACCGACTATAAAAACGACCAGATCCTGATAAACGGCTACGCATTTGGCGGTTCGTCATTGGCCAGCGATGATGATTTTACATCAGCCAACCTGGCGTCGTCTATCATCAGTAACAGCGGTGTTGCCCAGTTTAACCAGGGTATGCTTGATAAAAAACTGGCCGGCAAAAATTTAAATATCAGTCCTTACATCAGCGAGTTTGCACAAGGCATTACCGGGAGCTCATCACCTGCCGATTTTGAAACCGCGTTACAACTCATCTACCTCTATTTTACGCAACCACGTAAGGATAATGATATTTGGCAATCAACAATTTCCCAAACCAAATCTGTACTGGCCAATAGAGGTCTTGATCCGCCGAGTGTGTTCCAGGATACCGTATCGGCCGTTTTAAGTAGCTATAATTTTAGGGGGATGGTAACTAAGCCCGAAAGACTAAACGCCGCTACGCTTGATAAAGCATATACTTTTTATAAAAACAGGTTTGCCGATGCCAGCAACTTTACCTTTACATTGGTGGGTAACTTTGATGTGGAAATGGTGAAACCATACCTGGAGCATTATTTAGGGGGGCTGCCATCAACCAACAGTAAAGAAACTTATAAGAACCTTAAAATTCAACCGCCTGCTGGTGAGATCACCAAAATAGTAAATAAAGGTGTGGCCGAAAAAAGCAGTGTTCAATTGGTTTTTAGTGGAGATTATGACTACAACGATGCTAACAACATCCAGATGGATGCGCTTGAAGAAGTGTTGAACATTAAACTGATTGAGCGTTTACGCGAACAGGAAAGCGGCGTTTACGCTCCTGGTGTAAGGGCGGGTTATCATAAAATTCCTGGCGGCCGATATTCAATCACCGTTTATTTTGGATGCGCTCCTGAAAATGTTGACAAAATGATAGCATCTACTTTAGATGAGATAGCCAAAATTAAACTAAACGGCGCCCAGCCTGCAGATATCCAGAAATTTGTTGCCGAAGAAGCCCGCACAACCCGCGAGCAAATGAAGGAAAACATTTTTTGGGCCGGATACCTTGCTTCATCATCACAAAATGGCGAAAACCCGGATGAGATCCTGAAACATGTAGGCAATCTTGAACAGGTAACCGTTCAAAGCACCAAAGATGCCGCCAACAAATACCTTAGCGGTAAAAACCTGATTAAACTAATACTAATGCCCGAGAAAAAATAACCCTCGCGCTGATACTTAAAAACGCCCTGCCGGATAATCCTGGCAGGGCGTTTTTTGTTGGTCGGTATTTTACGTTAAGCCTGTTTTCTTACTGGCCATTTGTCTCATTAACTATTGCCTACCCTATCCTTCTCATCCGCGGCGCTGCCGTCTGATCGTTTAGCCACCTTGTATGATTTGCCAAAACGATAGGTAAAGGCAAGTGTAAACACCCTTGTATCTCTTCGTAATTTAAAATATTCGGTAGCGTTAGGGAACTGGGTTAGCCCTTCCATCGCATTGGTATAAAAAATATCCCGCGCGCTGAACTTTAAAGTGGCCTTCTTTTTTAACAAGGGCCTTGATATGCCCAGGGATAACTGCCCGGTGGGGGATAATAATTCCTGCACATCGTTGCGGGCCTTTGTGGTATAAAAACCAGAGATCTCGGCGGTATAAATTTTGGCTATGGTAAACTGGTTATTAGCATTAAGATTAAGTTGATCTATTTTACTGGTATAAGTATTGCCGTTAAAGCCTTTCAATTGCTTGTGATTATACAGGGCCTCCATGGTTACATTCCACCAGTTAAACGGCGATACCGAGAGTGTGGATGACAGGCCCAAATTATAAGTACTGCCAACATTGCCTTGCGTATACAAAAGTATTCCCTTGGCGGCATCGTTAAGAAACAGCTGCGAAAAGTAATTTTTGATATTGCTGTAAGATATACTTGTAGTAAGCAGGTTTTTATATTGGTGGCTTAGCTCAAAATTCCAGCTGTACTGCGGCAAAAGGTATGGGTTACCTGTTTGGTAAGTATACTTGTTAATGATAATATAAAACGGATTCAGGTTTTGAAATACCGGTCTGTCAATCCGCCGGCCAGCCGTTAATGTGACGCTGTTGGAAGAATCAGCCTGGTAACTAATGTAACCACTGGGGAAAAAGCCGCCGTAATTGCGGGAGAAGGCCGAATCCTTTTGAATAGCATTCCCCAGCTGATGGGCTTTGTAACTGATATACTCGTACCTGATACCAGCCTGAACAGTTAACTTCGAATACTTCTTTTCAAAAGTGCTGTAAACGGCATTGATATTCTCTTTGTATAAAAAATGATTGCTTTTACTGTAGTCTTCCGTCCACTGCAAATCATCAAGATTTTCATACAATGCTGTATTATCGGTATTACTATAAGATGATTTGTAGCCCGACTGAAATGTGCCACTTTTATCCGTACGCAAGGTATAATCAACCTTTCCCGAAACAATGTTTATGATTGTAGGCACGTTGCCGCGGTATATATCCTGGTACCCGCCTGGAGCAAGCAAGGTATTGTTGAAGCTTTGTTGAGTAAGGAAATTATAATGCAGCCAATCAATATCAGCCCCAAGATCCTGCGAGGGAGATATACTGTGCTGGGCATTTAAATTTATAGAACCGTTTTTAAAATGGGTATGGCTTTTGTTGGTGGTTGCTATGGCAGAATCAACTGCGTTATCAGTATTTAACCAGTTGGCTATCGCCCTGTTATTGCCATGCCTGCCAACAAGAGTACCACTCAATACAATACCTAAAGTTGTTTTAGGGCTAACATAATAATCAAGCCCGGTTTTAATAGTATTGTTTAAAGACGTACCTGATAAGTAAGACGACTGATCAAGCTTTGCTGTTAATATATTGTTGGCATCGTAATATTTTCTGAGCGCATACAGATCTAACAGGTACTCCACAAAATTCATGTTGTAATTAAAAAAGGTATTGATCTTCCCTGTGCGATAATTTAAAACCAGGCTATTGCTGTTTTTGGGATAAACACCTTGCCCAACCGAAGTTGTAAAAGAGCCGTTGAAGCCCTTTTGTTTATTCTTTTTTGTTTTAATGTTGATAATCCCCGCATTGCCGCTTGCATCATACCTCGCAGTAGGGTTGGTAATAAGTTCTATCTGCGCCACCTGTGCCGAGCTCATACTGCTCAGCAAGTTGTTCAGGTCGGCACCGGATAGGTAGGTAGGTTTATCATCTATCATAACCAAAACGCCGGCTTTACCTTGCAAGGCTATGCCTCCGTTCCGATCAACAGTTACTCCCGGCGATTTCTCCAAAACCTCCAGTACGGTTGATCCTATACTGGTAACAGAAGCATCCACATTCAACACCGTTTTACCCTCTTTTTGCTGAACAAAGGAGGTATTGGCAACAATGCTCACTTCCTGCAATGCTGTACTTGATGGTTGTAATATCACGGTATCGGCATATACGTTAACAGGGAAGTGGTAAACACGGGTACTTTGGGGCTTATAGCCTGTATAGGTAATTAAAAATGTATATGCACCAGCCGCAATGTCGCTAAATGAAGCCTCTCCCATTATATTGCTCATGATAGTCTTTACAGGCTTATCACCCTGTACCAATTTTACCGTAGCCCCCGCTGCCGGCTGCGACTTTTCATTTAAAACTGTAATTACAAATTCAGACTTATCCGTATATGCCGGTTGACTATAAACACCTGAACAAAGAAATAACAACAAAATAAAGCAGTACCTTTTTAACATCATATCAACTAATGTAATCAGAAATTCATAACTAAGACGCATACTGTCTTTAAGTGTTACATCGGTTATATGCCGCCCTGCGTAAATGCAATATCTTACGGTACTCCTTTGATCAAATGGCCAATGCGCATTTACAATTGGAAAGCGGAAGGGCTTTAGGGAAGGTAACGCTGGCATTTTAAGTCAACACATCAGGGGGTGATCACCTGCTTTGCCCCTTAAATTTCCTTTTATATATTTGAGTTAAATGCATCTTCTTTCCATCAGCCAACAAATTCTGCAGGGAATTAAGCAAACCAGCTACCTGGAGTGGATAGGGGCTATTACAGGCATTGCCTGTGTTTACCTGGCTGCCAGGCAAAATATCTGGAACTGGTTAACCGGCATCATCAGCGTAACGGCTTACCTCATTGTTTTTTTTGAGAATGGACTGTTTGGCGATGCTTACCTGCAGATTTATTTCCTGGGTACAGGGATTTATGGCTGGTATTTTTGGTTGCGAAAAAAAGAGAGACACGAAAAACCGGTGAGCAGCCTTAGTCCAAAAGAATATGGATTGGTGATCCTGGCTACATTGGCTTTATCATTATTATTGGGCTTATATCTTCAAAAATTCACCTCGAGTACCGTTCCTTATATCGATGGCTTTTGTACAGCAATAAGCTTTGTGGCGCAATTGCTCATGACCCGGAAGATACTCCAAAACTGGGCGCTTTGGGTATTTGTTGATATTTGCTATGTGCCGCTATACATTTATAAAAGCCTGTATCTAACTGCCATATTATATATTGTGTTGCTGATATTGGCTACTATAGGTTATATTGACTGGTATAAGGAATATAAAGCAATAAAACCTGCCGAAGAAGTATAACTTCTACTCAAAAACCATCTCGTCATCAACCCATCCATCCAGTTCATATGGATTATGGCTTACTATGAGGGTTGTTGTGCCCAGTTCCTGCAAAATCATTTTTAATTCGGCTATCAGTTCCGTTTTCATTTTAGGGTCGAGCGCGGAGAAGGGCTCATCCATTAAAAGCAGTTTGGGTTTGGTAGTCAGGGCTCGCAGGATAGCCAGGCGTTGTTGTTGCCCACCAGATAAATACTCCGGCTTATGCGTTTGTAACGTTTCCAGCTTGCCTAATAATAGTAATCGTTTTATCCATTGTGCATCAGTGGTGGCATATTCCAGGTGCTGCCTCACAGTCATATTGGGGAACAGGGCATATTGCTGAAATACAAAGCCCAGATTCCTTTTTTGAGTAACTAAATTAACCTTTGCTGCTGTATCAAACCAGGTAACACCATCGGCAATAATTGTTCCTTTTTCGGGCTTGATTAAACCTGCAATCAATTTAAGGAAAGTGGTTTTACCGGATCCAGAAGGCCCATATATTTTGGTGATACTGCCTGTAATGAATTGCTTATCAATCCGCAATACCTGCTGGCCATGGTAGGCTTTCAATCTTTTTTCGATAGCTATACTGATCATCCTAAAGGGCTTTTGGCTCGATACCTGTTAAACACAAAAACAGCTATTACCAGTACAAACGTAATGGAAAACAAAATGAGCGAATAATTATTGGCCGCCGCATAATCCATTTTCTCTACCGAATCATATACCGCTATGGAAGCTACCCGGGTAACGCCGGGTATGTTGCCACCTATCATCAGCACCACCCCAAACTCGCCCAGGGTGTGGGCAAACGTGAGTACAATAGCTGTTAATAACGATGGCTTAATATTGGGCAATAAAACGCTTTTAAATGTTTGCCACTGGGTTTTACCTAAAGTATACGAAGCCTCTGATAAAGCAGCGGGTAATTGCTGCAAAGCAGATTTTACCGGACCAACCATAAAGGGCATACTGTAAATTACCGAAGCCAGCACCAGGCCCTGGAACGAGAATACAAACTGTACATCAAAACTATCATGCAACCATTTACCCAGGCCGTGCTGCGGACTAAAAGCCAGCAACAAGTAAAACCCCAATACCGATGGCGGCAATACCAATGGCATGGTAATAATAGCTTCAATAATAATTTTAAAAAAAGATGTTCCCCGCGAAAGCCACCAGGCAAACGGCACACCAATAACCAGCAGCAAAGCTGTTGTAATACCGGCCAATTTTAAAGTAAGCCATATTGGGGAAAGGTCCATCAACAAAAATAGGGGTTATTGCATATGGTAACCATAGCTTGTAAAAATACTTTTAGCTGCCGGGCTTAAAATATACCTGTAAAATTTTTCGGCCCCAGCGTTGCCTGCTCCATGTTTTAATATTACCATACCCTGCAATATAGGTGTATAATCCTTAGGGTTGATAACCTTATAATATAAAGCGGTTTTATGTTCTGTTTCCTTAATAAATGATTGTGTGGTAAACCCAATATCGGCAACCCCGGTTGTGATGTAGGTATTTACCTGCGATATACTTTCACCATAAACTGTTTTAGACTTTACATCATCCAAAATGCCCTTCTTTTTTAATACTTCTTCGGCTGCTTTGCCGTAGGGCGCTATTGCCGGGTTGGCTATTGCAATCTTTTTTACCCTGGCGGTTAATAAAAGCCGTTCCCAATTATTAAAGCCGATATTTTGCCAGCTACAGATAATGAGACTACCCTGGGCGTAAACGACCGGTTTATCTGTAGCGAAGCCATTTTTAAACAAAGTTTCGGGGAAACTCATATCGGCAGATAAAAACACATCAAAGGGAGCACCATTACTGATCTGCGCCACCAACTTGCCCGATGAGCCGATGACAGGTTCAATTACAATTCCCGTTTTTTGCTTGAAATCTTTTTGCAATGCCTCAATAACCGATTGCAGGTTGGCTGCAGCCGCAACCCGCACATTTTGCGCATATCCGGGCAAATGTGCCATTATGCTCAAAGCAATAAAAAAAAATATACTTTTTAATGGCTTGCTATTGTATTGTTCGTGCTTCATGGTTTTTTATTTTTATCTACTAAGCCGGCGTCGGTTTCTATTGGTATTAAAGCGTATCAGAAATAAAAAAACAACGGGCTCAACGGTATAACAGCACAAATATATACTTGTTATGCCGTTTATTGATTTATATATTAGTGGAGTTCCGCAGTTAAATAAACCAATTTTACATCAATTTAAAACAAAAAAGCTTTAATAAAGACCTGCCTTTCTATGAAAAAAAATTTCAGTAAAGCCCTTCTGGTACCCCTTATTACACTTGCCATTTTAGGTGCCGAAGCCTGTAGCAAAAAAACTACTGTTGCTACGCCCTCGCCCGTTACACTGGTAACGCCAACACCCTCTTTAACCAGCGATGTTGCCATGTGGCTTACCACTGCAGATCAATCTCAGGCTTTTACTAAACAAAACGTAGCTATAAACTTTGGCACCGGCACAACAGCCGGTACCGTCATTAATATAGATGCCGCTACAACTTACCAAACCATTGAAGGCTTTGGCTATTGCCTTACCGGGGGCAGCGCACAGGTTATTAACCTGATGAACGATGCACAAAAAACCGAGCTGTTAACAGACCTGTTTGCAACAGATGGCACACACATCGGCGTAAGTTACCTCAGGATCAGCATTGGCGCATCAGACATGAGCGCCTTTGATTATACCTATGATGAAGTTACGCCCGGCCAAACCGATATCGACCTTAAAAGCTTCTCTATAGTTCAGGAAAAAACAGATCTGATCCCTGTATTAAAAAAGATCCTCGCTATCAATCCAAACATAAAAATTCTGGCCTCCCCATGGACCGCCCCAACCTGGATGAAAAGCGCCGTAATTGGCGATGGCGGTTTTAAAGGCGGAAGTTTAAACACTGCTTATTATGATGCCTATGCCCGCTATTTTGTAAAATACATACAGGCCATGAAAGCCGAGGGTATAGCCATTGATGCCATTACCCCGCAAAATGAGCCGCTAAATGCCTATAACAACCCCGCGATGACCATGCAGGCCAGCGAACAGGCCGATTTTATAAAAAACAACCTGGGGCCGCAATTTAAAACAGCGGGGCTAAGCACCAAAATTATAGCCTATGACCATAATGCCGACCATACCGATTACCCTACGGATATTTTTAAGGATGCTGTTGCCAGCGCCTATATTGATGGTTCTGCATTCCATTTGTATGCGGGCAATATTAATTCGCTTTTGGCCCTGCATGATGCCTATCCCAACAAGAACCTTTATTTTACCGAGCAGTACACGCCATCAGAAGGAGGTTTTGCCGGCGACCTTTCCTGGCATTTTACCAACTTAATTATTGGGGCTACCCGCAACTGGTGCCGCAATGTATTGGAATGGAACCTAGCCACCGACCCAAGTTACGGCCCTCATACCGGCGGTGGCTGCAGTACCTGCCGTGGCGCTATCACCGTTAACGCATCATCGGGTGTTACCCGCAATGTATCCTATTATATAATAGCCCATGCATCAAAATTTGTAAGGCCCGGCGCAGTGCGGATAGCCTCAGATTACCTATCGGCATTACCTAACGTAGCATTCAAAAACACCGATGGATCAAAGGTGCTCATTGTTTTAAACCCCGGCAGTACACCACAAACTTTCAGCTTTAAAATTGATGGTAAATCAGCGTCTACAACGCTTGCAGCAGGCGCAGTTGCTACTTATGTGTGGTAATTTTCAATACTTTATAAAAGTTTCATTAAAGTTAATTTACTTCAAAAAAATCTTTAAATAACTGTATTATATACTTTTAATAGGATTATAAAAAGAAATATACTATTATTGTATCCGGCCTGACGCTAACCAAACTAACCAGCTTTCGTACCTGCAAAACCAAGCTGCGGGTACGAAAGAAAATTACCCCGTTACCTGCGTATGTATAAACTTTTATCGAGATATTTTACCCTGGCTTTACTGTTATTTTTTTGCCTCATCAATAGCGTATCTGCACAAACTGCCGTACCGCTAAATGATAAAGTTAAGCAGCACATATTTGAATACAAGCAGGTGTATTATTTTGAAGATACTACAGCTCAGTTAAAATTCAGCGAGGCCGATATCTCCGCTTTTGACAAACATTTCCGGGTAAATCCAGAACCTACCCCGGTTACCCGGAACGTTAAATCCGCCTATTGGTACCGTATAAAAATAGGCCATACCGCCGGCACTAAAAACAACTGGCTGCTGGAGTTTTTTGATCAGACGATAGATAGCATTACCGTTTATTCGCCCACCGCTCCCAATAAATATACCCCAACACTTTTGGGCAGCAGCCGTCCCTTTTCGGATAGGTTTTATCACCATAAAAATTTCAGTCTGAATTTAAATACCCCTAAAGACGCGGATGCCATCTATTACATCCGCATCAGATCGCACCATTCTGTAAACGTAATTATGGTTTTGCGTACGGTGAGCTGGTTTATCAGCTACGCGCTTGATGAGTATTTCTTTTTTGGGGTGTTTTATGGAATGATACTGGTTTTCGGCCTGTATAACCTCATGATGTTTATAGCTATGCGCAAGGTGCAGTACCTGTACTACATCGCCTATAACATCAGCATTGGCCTTTATGAAATGTGTGCCGATGGCATAGCCTATCAATACATCTGGCCCAACAATCCGGGCTGGAATCAGTATGCTTATGGCATAGCCTTGTTTGCCGCCAGTATTTTTGCTGTGCTGTTTACCCAAAGTTTGCTCAATTTAAAGGTAAACGCGCCCCGTTTACATCAAGCTACCAGTTTGGTAATAGTATTGCGTTGCTTGTATTTCCTGGCTTGCATCACCATAAACAACAGTTGGTTTAACTATAAAATTATTGAGTTTATACCCCTGCTGCTGGCCTTTTATGCGGGCTGCTATACCTGGGCTACCGGGTATAAACCAGCCCGTTTTTTTGTTATCGGTTATTGCTTTTTGCTGATAGGCTTTGTTATTAAAAGCTGCATTGCCTTAAATATGTGGTTTTTGCCGGTTACCGAGTTTGATTACTATAGCCTGAGCGTTTGTTTTATTACCGAAATGCTTTTCATCTCCTTTGCCATTGGCGATAAAGTGAGGATCCTGAAGAAGGAAAAGGATGATGCCCAGCAGGATATTATTCAACAAATGAAGCAGAATGAGGAATTAAAAGACATTTTGAATAAACGCCTGGAAGAGCAGGTACAGCAACGCACCAAAGAGCTGGTTGAAAAATCATCCATGATTGCCGAGCAGAACGAGGAGCTGCGATCAGTGAACGACCTGCTGCAGCACCAGGCCGAAGAAATTTCGCGCATGAATGTGCTGCTCGAAAAAGACAATGTTACCCTGCATAACAACATCGAGAAGGTAACTCACGACCGTGTAATGTCGGCCGAGGTAGATTTTGAGGAGTTCAGCAGGATTTATCCCGATAGGGAAACCTGTTTCAAATTCTTGTCCGATCTGAAATGGGAGAACGCTTACGCCTGCCGAAAATGTAGTGGTACGCATTATGGCGGCGGGCATTTACCTTATAGTCGCAGGTGTTCAAAATGCGGTTACGAAGAATCGGTGATAGCCTATACCATTTTACAAAACACCCGCATCCCTATCAACAAAGCCTTTTACATGATTTTTTTAATGTACTCTACCAAAGGCAAGATCTCATCCCATAAACTATCCGAAATCCTGTCTATCCGTCAAAGTACCTGCTGGGCCTATAGCACGCGAATTAAAAAGGCAATGGAGGCCCGCAAAAAGGAGATCAAGAACGCAGGGTCAAAGGGCTGGAGTAAATTGGTGATTGATAATTCGGTGGATTGAACGAAGATTAGGTCTTAAAGTGCTAAAAATGCACCTTAATTATGGTGAAAAATACATTTTCCATGATCTAAGGGCTTGATTTTGTGATGTCCCCCGGTCGGGTAACCTCTCCGAGACAAAATATCTTATAACCATCTTTTTCTACAAGCAGGTTATCTCTACGGGATATTTTTTCGTCGATTTACAATTTCTCAGCAATTTCAAATGCCTCGGAGAGGCTACATATTTGTAGAAAAACATCAGAAATATTCTTTTGCTCCATGGGAGCTACCCTAATTTCGTTGTCATTGTACCACTTCCTGAGGTTATCGCTTTAGTCTTTTTCCATTGTTTGTGTCCTCAAACAACGATGAAGATAAATCGATTCTAAGAAAAACAAGCGACCTGACATGGCGTCTTTGCGCGAAACCTATTAACTTAATGGCATCTCAATTATCTTGCTTATAAACACTGCAGTCCTATCGGTCGCGATCATATTTTTTTTCTTTAAAATTAACTGCGACACAAGCGTATCACAAAAAAAATACATCTCCTAAAAATCCTTTAACAAATCATCTAATGGCATATTTTTCAGTTTTATGCCTGCGTTCCAACCGTATTAAAATATACATAATATACTATTAATCAGTTATTTACGAACATTGCTATTGTTATTTACGTTTAAAATAACATAGATTTGTTTTACAATTATAAACCAGACATAAGCCTGTCTTCCTGAAAAACTATTTTGAGCTATGCTATTTTGCCTGCGTTCAAACTACTGTATTTTAAGCATTGATTAAATCAATAAAGCGATTTAGCAGATGCGTAGACAGCTTTTTGCCATGGAATTTTGTGTGCAATCAATTAAACCAAATAATAATTTTATGAAGATCAATTACAAATTCAAGTGGCTGGCAGCCCTCACCCTGCTACCTGCTGTCCTGTTATTTTCCTGTAAAAAGGATGCCAACACCGGAACGGCAAACGCCCAGACAAAAACCGGAACAATAGCCCGTGCCGCCAATGAAGTGGTGAATGCATGGGTAACCACATCCGACCAATCGAAGCTTTTGCAGGCACAAACCAGTTTTAATTTCGCCGCGGACGCGGGCACAAATGCCACAACTGTAACAGTTGACGAGAATACCACTTACCAGGGTATTGATGGTTTCGGTTTTACTTTAACTGGCGGCAGCGCCGGTTTATTAAACGGTCTTGGCGGCAACCAGGCCGCTGTTTTAAGCGAGCTTTTCGGCACAGCGAACGGGCAGATCGGCATCAGCTATCTACGGATCAGCATTGGCGCATCAGACCTGAGTTCCAGCGATTTTACCTACAACCAGGTAGCGGGCGATGTGAATATGACCAATTTCAGCATCAGCCAGGAAAATCAGGATATGCTGCCCATCTTGAAAAAGATTATCGCCATCAATCCATCCATCAAAATTATTGCCACCCCCTGGACAGCCCCAACCTGGATGAAAGTTAACACCACAGGCAACAATGGCTATACAGGCGGTAGTTTAAATACGGCCTATTATGATGCCTATGCCCGCTATTTTGTAAAATACTTACAAGCCATGCAGGCACAGGGTATTACCATTGATGCCATTACCCCGCAAAACGAGCCGCTAAACCCCTACAACAACCCAAGTATGGAGATGCAGGCAACAGAGCAGGCTACTTTTATTAAAAACAATCTTGGTCCGCAAATACGGGCGGCAGGCTTCGCCACCAAGATCATCGCTTATGATCATAATGCCGATGTGCCCAGCTATGCCACCACTGTTTTAGGCGATGCCGGCGCCAATGCTTATGTTGATGGTTCCGCTTTTCACCTGTATGCAGGTGATATCAGCGCGTTAACAACTGTTCATAATGCCTACCCCAATAAAAACGTTTATTTCACCGAGCAGTGGGTTGGCGCGCCAAGCAATTTTGGCGGCGACCTTTCATGGCATGTAAATACCCTCATTATTGGCGGTACCCGTAACTGGAGCCGAAACGTATTGGAGTGGAACCTGGCTGCCGACCCCAATAATAACCCGCATACCGCAGGCGGTTGCAGCACTTGCCTGGGTGGTATAACCGTAAGCGGAACTTCTATTACCCGCAATGTTGGTTATTATATTATTGGTCATGCCGCCCGTTTTGTTAGACCGGGGGCTATGCGTATTTCTTCCAACCTTTCTGGCAGTATCCAAAACGTAGCCTTTAAAAACTCCGATGGCAGCAAGGTGCTAATCGCGCTTAATAATGGCTCATCTGCAGTTAGTTTTAAAGTTAAATGGGGTACAGAATCATTCACTTATTCTTTAGCAGCCGGTGCCGTGGCAACCTTTAAATGGAGTGGTACCCAATCAAGCGGATCATCATCCGGTGCTCCCATTGGCTCTGTTATTACATTGAAAGGCATCAACAACCAATATGTAAGCAGCGAAAACGGCACCGTGGCCATGAATTGTAACCGTCCAACCGCTTCTGCATGGGAGCAATTTACCGTAGTTGACGCCGGCGCAGGCAAGATAGCCTTACAAGGCATGGGCAAATATGTATCATCAGAAAACGGCACACAAGCCATCACCTGTAACCGCGCTACTTATGGCGATTGGGAGAAATTTGACTGGGTGGTTAATGCCGATGGTAAAATATCACTGAAAGGCAACAACGGCAAATATATCTCGAGCGAGAACGGCACACAGGCCATGACCTGTAACCGGGCCACCATATCTGGCTGGGAAGCTTTCGGGGTAAATCAATAATTAAACTTATGTAATTAAAAAAAATGTCATTTCGATAGAGCCAGAGGGGGAAAAGAGTGACGGGGCGAAAGAGAAACTGTTTCTTGAGCGATAGCGAAAAATCTTGTGCAACTTTTCTTGCAAACTTTGCAGATGAGTTTTGCAGAGCGCAGAAGATTCCTCCTCGTACCTCGTTCGGAATGACTTTTTTTTGGGAAGAGTAGAATTAATCATCAAAAATCGCAACCCACCAATTTTATAACACAAAATACCAACCTTATGAATCAATTCTTAAATTATGCAAAAGGAGCCTTTACAATAATGGCCCTTGCCACTTTGGCCATTGCTTGTAAAAAGGACGCGAACAAGCAAGCACCCGCAACCGCGAACACCCAAACCAACCAGGGCACCACCCCGAGGGCGGCAACGCTGGTATGGAGCGATGAGTTTAATGGAACCAGCGTAAACACCGCCAACTGGAACCTGGACAACGGCAACCCAAACGTGAATAACGAGAAGGAATATTACCAATCAGCCAATGCCACCGTATCGGGGGGATATTTAACCATTACTGCCCGCAAGCAAACAGTGGGCGGTCAGCCTTATACATCGGCCAAACTAACCACTGCCGGTAAATTCCAGCCAACTTACGGGCGTATTGAGGCCAGCATTAAGCTGCCTGCTGTGCAGGGAACCTGGCCCGCTTTCTGGATGCTGGGCGCCAATATAGGCACAGCAGGCTGGCCGCAATGTGGCGAAATTGACATTATGGAGCAGGTAAATACCTCGAACACCATTTTAGGCACCATGCATTGGTATGTTAATGGGCATAGTCAATACGGTGGCAGCACTACTACTACACCAACAGGCTTCCATACCTATGCAGTGGAGTGGGATACCAATTCTATCAAATGGTATGTTGATAATACACTTTATGTAACCGGTAATATTGCCAACAACATCAATAATACAGGGGCTTTTCATAATCCATTTTTCATCATCCTTAACCTGGCTATAGGTGGCGATCTGCCGGGCAATACCATTAACGATGGTGCTTTGCCTTGCAACATGGTGGTTGATTATGTACGCGTTTATGATCTTTCGGGCAGTACAACTTCTCCTCCTATCGGTTCAAACATCACCCTTAAAGGTTTCAATAACCAATATGTAAGCGGCGAAAATGGCACACAAGCCATGAATTGTAACCGCCCTACAGCTTCGGCATGGGAAACATTTACGGTTGTTGATGCCGGTGGCGGCAAAGTTGCCTTGCAAAGTATGGGTAAATATGTATCATCAGAAAACGGCGTACAGGCCATTACCTGCAACCGCGCCACTATTGGCGACTGGGAAAAGTTTGACTGGGTGCCCACAACCGATGGTAAAGTAACCCTGCGGGGCAATAATGGCAAGTTTATCTCCAGCGAAAATGGCACACAGGCCATGACCTGCACCCGTGCAACTGCTTCGGGTTGGGAGTCATTTGGGATCAATCAATAGTTATCAATTATATTTAGCCTGCCTTCAACTGCAAGGCAGGCTAATTTTTACCTGATGAAGAAGCTTATAGTTTTTGTTTTAATACTGATGTGCTGCATTAAGCCCCTGCATGCCCAGATGATACAAAAAAAACTACAGGTGGATATATCAACAGGTTACCAGCAGGAAAACTTTCACTGGTCCATATCCGGCAACATCAGCGGGCAAAATCCAAATGTTCTTTCTGAACTTAAATGGACAAAAGTTGCAGGGCAAAATATTGCGGCATCCGCGAGCTGGAATTTTTACAAACGATTAGTTATCTATGCCGATTACTCCCGGCAATTTATATCATCTGGCACGGTAAACGATGTTGACTATAGCGCAGATAACCGAAGCAATTCCACCTATAATGAAACTTTTAATGCCAACAGGGGCAACACCAGTTTATGGAATCTGGGGGCTGGCTATATTATTTTTAATTCGGGTCGCTTCAGCCTTACCTCAGTTTTAGGCTACACCGAAAGTAAAGAGTTACTGCGCCTGCTTGATCGCGGCAACATGTTCCCCAATCTTAATAGTTCCTACTCACCGCGTTGGAAAGGCGGTTTCCTTAAATTGACACCCTCTGTATCGATCATCAAAAAGCTTGAATTTAAAGCTGACATGACTTATCAACAGGTAAGCTACAATAGCAACGGCAACTGGAATTTGATCACCAACTTTCAGCACCCCATCAGCTACCAACACCACGCGAATGGTTACGGCATACAAGCGGGCGGCAAATTAAGTTACCATATTACCAACAATACCGCTATAAACCTTTGCGGCGGCTATTTTACCTGGCAAACCGGTAACGGCACCGATGTACTTTACCTCAGCACTGGCGAGGTTGACAAAACCCAACTGAACAGCGTGTCCCGAAATGGTTTCCAGGTATACGGTGGGCTTAGTTTGATGTGGTAGAGCCAAAAAAGCCTGCCTATTTCTCATCACAATTTGTAGGGAATGCATTATCCTATAACTGAATTTTTGTTTAGTTTCGGATAGAATAAACCACGCTGTTTTAAACCATAACACCTTTCCTGATGAAGATTAAGTTTTTACTCTCGCTTTGCCTGTGTTTTCCTGCTTCGCTATTATTAGCACAATCGGCCAAAAACTATCATGTAAAATCACCTGACGGAAAAATTGACCTGGGCATCACCACCGGCACTACTATCAGCTGGTGGGTAAAGCATCAGGATGCGGAGGTTATCACACCCTCAACCATATCAATGACTTTGGCTGGTGGTGACATATTGGGTAAAAGCACGGTAGTAAAATCGGCAAAGACTTCATCTGTAAATCAGTATTTTAATACCCCCATCTACAAAAAAGACAAAGTACACGATCAATACAACCAGGTTACCCTCAGTTTTAAAGGCGATTACAGCGTGGTGTTCCGGGCTTATAACGATGGCGTAGCTTACCGCTTTATCACCCAAAAAAAGGGAGATATCACCATAGTTAACGAGGAAGCCAACTTTAACTTTAAGGATGATGACAAAGCCTACCTGCCCTTTGTAAACGATTTCAGGAACAAAGATAAATGGACCACCTCCTTCGAGGCCCTGTATGATAACATCAATATATCCGCAGTAAAGAAAGACACATTGGCCTTTTTACCAATTTTGGTTGATGTCGGCAGCCCCCGCAAAGCTGCAATTTTGGAGGCCGACCTGGAAAACTACCCAGGCATGTATTTAACCAGTGATGGTGTAAATGGCAAAAGCCTAAAAGGTGCATTTGCTAAATACCCTACAGTGGAGCAAACCGGGGGCTACGCCAATATGAACTATGTGGTTAATGGTCGTGCAGATTATATTGCCAAAACTACCGGCAGCCGCAATTTCCCATGGCGTGTAGTGATCATCAGCACCGAAGACAGGCAACTGGCCAATAGCGACATGGTGCAAAAACTCGCATCACCCTCACGCGTAGCGGATTTATCATGGATTAAACCGGGCAAAGTAGCCTGGGACTGGTGGAACGATTGGAATATTACTCATGTGGATTTTAAGGCCGGCATCAATAACCCAACCTATAAATACTATATTGATTTTGCATCAGCCAATAAAATAGAATATGTAGTGTTGGACGAAGGATGGTCGAACATTGTGGATCTTAACCAGATTTCGCCGGAGATCAACCTGCAGGAACTGTTAGATTACGCTAAACAAAAGAATGTTGGCCTTATTTTGTGGACCAGCTGGTATGCCCTTACCCGCCAAACGGATGCAGCCTTTGCCAAATTTTCGCAAATGGGAGTGAAGGGGTTCAAGATAGATTTTATTGACCGCGACGATCAGAAAATGGTTTCATCACTATATGAAATAGCACAAAAAGCTGCCGACCACCATCTGATGGTTGATTATCATGGCATGTACAAACCCAGCGGCATCCAGCGAACATTTCCAAACATCATCAATTTTGAGGGGGTAAAAGGCCTGGAGAATGTAAAATGGGGCGTAACCAACCATCCCGGCTATGATGTAAGCATCCCCTTTATCCGCATGCTATCCGGCCCTATGGATTATACGCCCGGTGCTATGAGAAACTCAAGTAAAGCTAATTTCCGCCCGGTTAATGGCAATCCCATGAGCCAGGGTACACGCTGCCACCAATTGGCTATGTATACCATATTTGAAGCGCCACTGCAAATGCTGGCCGATAACCCTACCATATACACCAAAGAGCAGGAAAGTACCGATTTTATAACCTCAGTACCTACCACATTTAATGAAACCGTAGCCCTTGATGGTAAAGTTGGCGAATTTGTAGCCATTGCCCGCCGCAAAGGCACTACCTGGTATACAGGCGCCATGAGCAACTGGGATGCGAGGGAACTGAGTATTGACCTCGCGTTTTTAGGTGATGGCGACTATAAGGCAACCATATTTGAAGATGGCGTTAATGCCGATAAGGATGCCACCGACTATAAACGAACAGTGGTGAACGTTACATCGAAAGATAAATTACCGGTTAAGCTGGCACCTGGCGGTGGCTGGGCAGCGAGGTTTGAGAAAGTAAATTAAAATACATAAGTAACTAATATTCAATGCGATTAAAACTTAGATTAAGCACTTAACGACTACCGTAGTTTAAAAGATGTTTTATAGTTTATAATTAAAGTGCTTATTTTGCGCCAATCTATAAATTATGATTAGGAGAATACATCGGCATGTGAGGACTGCCCGTTTCATTGTTTATAAAGAAACGCTTGTTGATTATAAAGAACATCTGTGGACTTTTATCGGTTCGTTTTTAGGAATAGGAATTATAGGCTTTTTTAGCAGTTTTTATTTTAGCGCTGCAGATAATTTATTCCTCATCGGTTCATTTGGAGCATCGTCGGTATTAATTTATGGCATTATTAATAGCCCGCTGGCGCAACCGCGTAATTTAATTGGCGGGCACGTGATATGCGCGCTTGTTGGTGTTACCATGCATAAGCTCATTCCACATGAAATATGGCTGTCATCGGCCCTGGCGGTGTCTGTTTCAATCGTATTAATGCAGATCACCAAAACATTGCATCCCCCGGGCGGGGCTACGGCTTTGATTGCCAATATTGGTTCGGCTAAAATTCAGGCTTTAGGATACCTGTATGTATTAAGTCCGGTATTATCTGGCGCGATAGTATTATTACTTGTTGCCCTGCTTGTTAACAACATGACAAGCCACCGTAAATATCCAAATAATAAAAAATGGTATAAGGTATGGCGCAGGTACCAGCGATAGTTGAAACTAAATGCTTGTTTCCTCGGTAAGCTTAATCAACATATTTTCGTTTTTTATGAGGATGCTTTTCCCGGCAACTTCTATGATTTTTTCTTCAATCAGGTCGTTAATGGTACGGAATAGTGATTCATACGCGGCGCCTGTAAAAGCAGCCAGGTCCTGCCTGCTGAGGTCGATATTTAAAAAACCTTCCCCATTTAAACCAAATTTATTTTTCAGTGATATCAGTGCCTGTGCAACACGGCCTTTAACCGGCATGTGGGCTAAATTCCGCATTCTCTTTTCTGACTCCTGCAGCTCATTGGCAAAAAATCGCATGAGTTTTATCACAAAGTTATTGTTAACGTTCAGGGTAGATTCCAGGAAATCCATACCAATATAACAGATCATCCCAGCCTCGATAGCCGTTGCCGATACCGGGTAAAAACCGGTATCGCCCAGCCCAAGATGACCAACTATATCGCCTTTTTGTGCAAAACGTAATATCAGCTCCTTTTCGGCATCCCACTTTTTATGAACCTTTATTTTGCCCTCATAAACAAAGTAGATTCCCGTAACAGGGTCGCCTTCCTTAAAGATCACCTCCCCTTTTTTTACCACATGGTTTTCCCTGCGGGCCGCAATAACGGGGCTCCAATCACTTAAACAATGCATGCATAAAAAGCAGCTTTTTAAATCACAGATGTTTTTACTTTTCGCCATTTATGAATGCCTGTTGTCGGGGTGTAATTAAGTATGCTAAATTATTAAAAGTAACGGCCTTTTGGTTGCTCCCATGTAGCCATGTTAAAAATAGCTCCCAATATCACAATTACCGATCCTGCAAATACCGGCCATGGGAACGATCTTATCCCATTAATATAAATTGTCCACCTGTGGGAGTCAACGGCGTTAACGGTATTTAAATTGGTAAAGGTTAAAAAACCTATAATAATGATAATAACTCCTACAGCCATTAATACAAAACTGAATTTCCTCATGATGCTACCCTCGTCATATTTTTAATGAATAAAGGCCCAAATCTTGCAATAAAATATTGCACATGCAATATAAATTTGAAAAAATAAATTTAAAAAATCATTTTTTTATTACCTTTGCAATAAAATAGCAATTAATTACAAAAGCTACTATCATTCCAGGTGTTGGTCATGAAACAAAAAGAAACAGGTATCCCAATCTCTCCCTCCTTAAATTACATCAGTAAAGTATCCATAAGTCACGCCGCCAAAAAAAGGCTTTTTTATATATCCATCTTATCGGTTATTGTGGCTATGGCCATAAGTATCATAGCCAAAGGATTAGTTTTCCTCATCAACATAGTAACCAATATTTCATTTTACGGATTACTGGATATTCATTTTCATAGCCCGGCTGCAAATCATTTAGGGTTATGGGTTATTTTAGTACCCGCAATAGGGGGCATCGCAGTAGGTATAATGGCACTATATGGTTCAAAAGCCATCAGGGGGCATGGTATACCCGAGGCCATGGAGCAAATACTGGTAAATCAAAGTAAAATAAAGCCTTCTATCACTTTTTTAAAGCCTATATCGTCGGCAATAGCCATTGGTACTGGTGGCCCCTTTGGCGCTGAAGGACCTATAATTGCAACAGGTGGCGCGCTGGGTTCTACCCTGGGCCAGTTACTAAAAATCACCGCTAACGAACGTAAAGTTATACTGGCAGCAGGCGCAACAGCGGGTATGTCGGCAATATTTGGTACACCTATAGCGGCAGTGTTACTGGCCATTGAGTTGTTGCTGTTTGAGTTTTCGCCAAAAGCGATTTTACCAGTCGCGTTGGCTTGTATAACAGGTGCCGCGGGGCATCATTTCCTATTTGAATCCGGCCCGGTTTTCCCTATGCCCAATTTGACTGCACCCACAAATGGCGCATTGGCTATTTACAGTGGCATTGGTTTGGTGATTGGTTTTTTATCACTGGGGGTAACCAAAATTGTTTATTTGATAGAAGATTGGTTTGAAAAATTGCCCATACACTGGATGTGGTGGCCCGCTATAGGCGGTTTAGCCGTAGGTTTGATTGGCTATTTCGCACCACATACATTAGGTGTAGGCTATGATAATATTATCAGCATTTTATCAGGAACGCTCTCGCTTGTACTGATAATCCGGCTGTGCTTTTTTAAGTTTCTTTCATGGGCCATTGCCTTGGGCAGTGGAACATCTGGCGGAACACTGGCTCCCTTGTTAACTATAGGCGGAGCAACGGGGGCTATATTAGCCGCTGTTATTTTAATGTTTTTCCCTAACGCAGGCATCACCATCCCTATGGCAGCGTTGCTGGGCATGTCGTCTATGTTTGCCGGGGCATCAAGAGCTTATTTAACCAGCATCACTTTTGCCCTGGAATCAACCATGCAATCAAACGCCTTACTTCCATTGCTTGGCGCTTGCACAGCATCCTACCTGGTATCGTTCTTTTTAATGGAAAATACCATCATGACCGAAAAAATAGCCCGCAGAGGAGTAGCTACCCCTGTTTCATTTGAGCCGGATGTGCTTAGTAAACTTTCTCTTGCAGAAGTAATGAACAAGGATGCCATTATATTAAGTGCCGAAAACTTGATCAGGGAGGTAAAAGAACGGCTATTGACCAATAAGCCAGGCGTCAACGATTTTATTGTTGTAGATAGCCAAGGAACTTTTATGGGAACCGTTAAACTGGCAGATATCTATAACAACGAACAGGGCAATAAATTAACCATCGGTAACATTATAAATTCGCCCGAACTGGTTATAAACAGCGAAACAACGTTACGGCATGCGGTAGAATTAATGGCAAAACATAAAGTAGACCTTGTACCTGTTATATCGGCAGATCATAAGATCACCGGCACTTTATCTTATAAGGAGATAATTGCTGCATATGGTTCGCATATTCATGACGGGGATAAAACCGGGTTATCTATCTCCCTAAAACGACAACGATTAAAGATCCTGATCAAAGGGCGCAAAATATTGAACATCGAAAATTAACGTGCCCTTTAATTAAATGTTTAAGCGTTATTCGTTCTTCTGTCCTAATAATATTATCTGTTATATTGCACAGGTTATTTCCGCAGTCCTGAGCATATATAAATGAAGAGAATACTTCCTGTAATTGTAATATCGCAGTTTTTTTGCACATCGTTGTGGTTTGCAGGCAATGCCATCATGGGCGATATTGCTAAACAATTACAACTTGAGCCAGCTTATTTAGCCCATGTAACAAGCGCTGTACAATCAGGATTTATTATTGGAACATTATTGTTCGCGGTTCTAAGCATATCTGATCGTTTTTCATCTTCTAAGGTTTTCTTTGCCTGCGCCATCATAGCGGCGGTCATCAATTTAGGGATATGCGCAACAGGCTTAACACCAGCCATGTTATTAACCTTTAGGTTTATGACCGGTTTTTTCCTGGCAGGCATTTATCCTGTTGGGATGAAAATCGCTTCAGATCATTATCAACAGGGGCTCGGAAAATCCTTAGGGTTTTTAGTAGGTGCTTTAGTTATCGGCACAGCATTTCCGCATTTGCTAAAAAGCATAACAGCAACTTTACCCTATAAATATGTCATATTTTCAACCTCATTGCTATCCGCAATTGGGGGGCTGGCTATGCTTTTGCTGGTACCCGACGGCCCATATCGTAGCCCCTGTCAAAAATTAAAACCGAGTGTTTTTTTGAAAGGATTTGGTAACAGAAAATTCAGGGCTGCTGCTTTTGGTTATTTTGGGCATATGTGGGAGCTGTATGCCTTTTGGATGTTTGTACCGATAATATTAACTACCTATAAAAGCCATTACCCTTTAGCAGATTTTAATATTCCGTTTTTATCATTCCTGATCATTGCAGCCGGATCTGTATCCTGCGCTTTTAGCGGAATTTTATCGCAATACTTCGGGGTAAAGAAAACGGCAACCGTCGCGTTGTTTTTATCATGTACCTGTTGTTTGATCTCTCCCTTGTTGTTGCTTACCAAATCGGCAATTATATTGATCGTATTTTTATTTATCTGGAGTATGGCTGTTATAGCCGATTCGCCTATGTTTTCAACATTAATTGCCCTTAATGCGCCGCAGGAATCAAAAGGTACTTCGCTAACTATTGTAAATTGTATAGGTTTTTCTATCACCATTATCAGCATTCAATTAATTACGGCTTTATTGAATGAAGCAAATGCCCGGTACATTTATATGCTATTGGCAATAGGACCAATACTGGGACTGCTTGCATTGATGCCAAGGAAAAGTGCCGGGCAGAGCAATCCAATATAAAACTAAATTATGGATCCAATTACAACAAAAAATGGAAGCCCAGGTCATTTGACCCAGGCTTCCATTTTTGTTACTTTAATTTGTTGGCTTAATTAAATCTCAAATTAATGTTTCCGCTGGATGCGTCTGCGGTTACCGGTATGCCACCGCCATTTACGCTTCCCTTTATGTGATCTTTATCCCATTGACCACTAAAGCCACTTATTTTTGAGGGATGCTGGTTGATGGCATCAGCCCGGATATCCAGATCAAGTCCTTGTTTAAGCGGCAACTCCAGATCGATATTGCCCGAGCTTACATCCAGTTTCAGGTATTTACCTACCTTATTAATTTGTGCATGCAGGCTACCCGCGCTGGTGGATGCACTCAGGCTACAGTTCATCTGTTTAAGATCAATACCTCCGCCAGATGTACTGGTGATCAATTCGCCTTCTATATTATTGCCTTCAACCCCGCCACCACTGGTTTGCGCATTAATGGTTCCTTTTAAATTTTCCAGGCGCAACCCGCCACCGCTGGTTTCAAGTTTTATTTTGCCGGTACAGTTTTTTGCAATAATGCCGCCACCGCTGGTCTGCAGGTTGATGTCATCGCCAGAGTTGGATACAATTATGCCTCCACCCGATGTATTACCGCGAATGGTGCCGAAAAGCTTATCAACTTGTAAACCGCCGCCACTGGTAGTAAACTTTTCATTCCCCTTTAGGTTATCTAACATGATACCGCCGCCGCTGGTTTTCAGATCTGTAGCTGTTTGCGCCGGCACATATATTTTAAACGAAATACTGATCGACCGTTTCCAGTTAAAATTTTCGTGTTTGTTTTTTGCGATAGCCCGTACCTCATGGCCGGTAACAGCAATACTCAGATCGTAATCTTCATCCAAGCGTTTTTTAACCTCTTCCTTTGAAAGCTCACGCCCGTTATTCCCCCTGATGTAAACCTCTACTCTTGGTGTTTCACCGCTTCGGCCACTTACAGATATACCACCTGCAGATGTGTTTACAACTACACTATTGATAGCATCATTTGCCAATGATTTGGTAAGATATGGTGTTTTGCCTTCACTATCCTGTGCTAAAGCAGCAACAGTTTGGCCGGCAAGGAAAAATAATAAAAGATACTTTTTCATATGCATTGAATTGGTTTGTATATAAGACATATACATAATCCAATTCGTTGCAGAGACAGCCAATTTTATTTGTGATATAACCGGACAGAAAGCTTCTTAGTTCAAATCCAGGTATCCTTATTCCTTATGCCTTTTTATTTGTGGCCCGTACTTTTGCTACTTCGGTCGCCTTTACAGCGCTCGCCTTATTACCAAAACTACTCCTTACATAAGTAAGCACATCGGCAATTTGTTGATCTTTTAAATCATCATGAGGCGTCATCGCATTTGAATAGGTATTCCCGTTTATTTCCACATCTTCATTAAACCCGTTCAATACAATTTTTATCAAGGTGGTTTTATCCCCAAGTACGTAGGATGTTTTAACCAAGGGCGGATTTAAGTTTTGCACCCCGCCACCGTCGGCCATGTGGCAGGGCAGGCAAACACTTGTATAAACAATTTTACCGCGCAAAACAGATGTTCCCGAAACCGGGCGATGCTGTGCTTTTTTTACCTGTGCCAGCGAACAGTTTATGGATAGGGGTATTAATGCCAATAATATGCCAACTACTTTGATCTTCATTAATTATTTTTTATAGGTGATTTTATAAATTGTTCCTCTTGAATCGTCGCTTACATATAATGATCCGTCGGCGCCTTGAGCCAGGCCGCATGGGCGGTGTTCTGCTCTGCCGGCGGCAGCCTGTTCAGGTGTACCTGCAAAACCATCAGCAAAAACTTCCCATTTACCATCGGGCTTACCATTTTTAAATGGCTGAAAAACAACAAAATATCCAGCTTGAGGCTCCGGTGCCCTATTCCATGATCCGTGGAATGCGATAAAAGCGCCATTTTTGTATTTTTCTGGGAACTGGTTGCCTGTATAAAACAACAATCCATCAGGCGCAAGGTGGCCAGGGTAAGCTGCTACGGGATCTAAGTATTTAGCATCCGCCTCTTTTTCGCCATCGCCGCCGTACTCGGGGCCCATCATTTTTTTATGCTTTACATCGTCATAATAAAGGTATGGCCATCCGGCATTATCACCTTCTTTTAGCGCATACATACATTCGGCAGGCAAAAGAGCCGATTGTTGAACGGTATAATATTTAGGGAAAAGATCATGCAATGCATCTCGGCCATGTTGCATTACAAAAAGCTGATTATTCTCCTGGTTCCAGTCCAGCCCTACAACATTACGTAAGCCGGTCGCGAAACGCACGCCGTCACTTTGTTTTTGGTTTAATTTGTCGGTTTTAAACCTCCAGATCCCTCCGGCCGAATCTAAAATGGGGCAGCCCTTTTTCTCCGGGTCAAACTCACTGCAAATGTTTGAATATGCGCCTATGTTCACATATAAATTTCCATTATCATCCAATGCAATTGCCTTGGGCCTGTGCCCTCTTTTGGTAACCAGGTTACCAACCACTTTTTCAGGATGTTCGGGATCTATAACCTCGTTGTTACTGTTTAGTTTAAAACGGTAAACATCCCTATCAGATGATGCATATAAATACCCGTTCTTAATGCGGATGCCGGTTCCGCCAAATGCGCCGAAGCTTGTTTTTATAGCAGCCTTATCGCCATTATCGTGTAGCACAACTATACCCTTCCCATCTTTGGGTCTATCAAGATGTACATAAATATCCCCTTGTGGAGTTGCAACAAGATGCCTTGCGCTGCCCAAATTATCGGCAATGATACTGGCGCTAAAGTTATCCGGAAGTGTTAAACCTCCATTCACTAAATCACCTTTATGTTTTACGGTGCCTTTCTTTTCAATTTTGAACGATTGCAGCCCCACCGCTACAATAACGCTAAGGCAAAAGGCAATAGTTGTTTTTCTTTTCATGACAGGTTGAATTTTCAAGGGTAAAAATAACTTTTAGCTTCATCAGTAAAAAGCATGCATTAACTAATAAATCAATTAGTGTAATACAACGCAATTTAAAGCCACAATGACTCAAATTTGTGAGCAATTTAAAGGACTTAAAAATGTAGATGTAATATGTGATACCAGCTTTGCATCTGCATAATCAGGTATCGAACTGATTTTTTTCCATTCAGCATCGCCGCCAAAAGCTTTCCAGTTACGGTCATGGGCTGCCATATCATCAAACGTAACCATATAAATAAGGTTGGGCCTGTGATCACCAATGATAGTTTCGCCAAAAAATACCGGGTTAAAACCCAGGCGTTTAAAAATATCTATCTCCCCGGCATCATTAAACATTTCCAGCTTTTTTTTACCGGCGCTTTCCGTAGCATGTTCATAACGGCGCAGTTCAAACAGGCGTTCTTTTTTTGCAGGCACATTCATTTTTGGCATGTGGGCAAATGCCGTTAACAGCGAGCTTTCTATCCTGTCATAAGCAGGTTCGGTAGCCGGCGCATTTAAATAAGCAGCGCCTGCATCCATGTACGCTTTATCAGTTTCAAGTTTTTGATTTATTGCGATAAACGAGTCTATTGAACTGTACGGAATAAGTGCATATATTTTGGTTTGTCCTGCCGGTTTAAGCTCTTTAAAAACACCAACATTGGTTACACCAATCCTGTTCAATGCCGGAATTGCCGCTTTTTCAAAATAGTCTTCTACCAGTTTCTGCTGTCGTTCGCTACTCAAATTATAAGTCCTTAGTTCATAAAACTCCGAACTGTTTTTCTTTAAGCTGTCGGCCGACATGGCAATTGATGGGAGCATGGCACCAGAAGTTGTAATTATTGTTGTTGCTAAAAATGAGCGTCTTTTCATAAATTCAATTGTTTATCAGGTTGAAATCGACACAAGCTAAACAATTAAAATTTATCATCATTAACTTCTATCCAATAATTATCAGGATCCTGCAGATAGATCTGCTTTATACCGTCGGGTCTTATTTGCGGAGATTGTGAATCGCCTTTCCAATTTCCATACTTGATTTTCATTTGATCGAGGTGCTTTGCAAAATTTGGAATATTAGTTACAGCATATGCAAAATGACTATTTATATCATGATCGGTAACGGCAGCGGCTCCTTGTATAATGTGCAACTGGCTATGCTCGCCTGTTCTGAACCATACATGTTTACCATCATGAAATGGTTCGGGTATTACTTTAAGTTGCATAACATCCCTGTAAAACACCTCACTTTTACTTAAATCCTTTACATAAAGAGCAACGTGATTTGCCCGCGGCCCGGTTTGGCCAAATACATTTACACCTGCTATTAATAATAGCGTTAAAAAAGTTATTCTCTTTATCATGATTATTGACTTGTTATAGATATGGAACTGAATTTTGGACCATTTTATAAACGGGTGTTAAACATTATGGCTCCGCCTGTTTAACATTCTATTAAACATTTAGTACATAAAGTAAACTTAGGCAAATTCTTTATCAGAAAAAAAATGCGGTTAACTAATAAATAAATTAGCTGCCTAAAAAGCATTTCAAAATGGCACGGGTAAATCTGTAAAAAAAGAGACGCTGGATTTTACACCAGCATCCCTGCATTCATAGGTAATTAAGTTGTTAAGTTATATCATTAAGATACCAGCTCCAGTTGGTTAAGATATCCGGAAATTATGGCCAGTTCGTCCTCTGTCAGTTCGATATCAAGTGCGCGGGCATTTTCAATAGCCTGCTCACTATTTCTGGCCCCTACCAGGGCAATGGTAATTCCGGGTTGTTGTAAGGTCCATAAAATAACCAGTTGGCTAAGTTTAATTTGCCTTTCTGCAGCAATTGGCTTTATCATGCCCAGGAAATCATCAGTCCTTTTTATATTTTCATCTTTAAAAAAAGACACATCTTTACGGTGATCGCCGCTGGCAAACTGATATCCGGGTTTTATTTTGCCGGTAAGCAAACCGCGCTCTAACGGGCTATACGCTAAAATAGATTTTTGATTGCGAAGGCAGTAGGGCACCAACTCATCTTCAATACCACGTTTTACCATGCTATACGGAACCTGGTTAGATGCCAGTGTAACGTATTTTTCAGCTTCGGCCATTTGGGCGGCATTATAATTGCAAACCCCGGCATAGCGTACTTTTCCCTGTTCAATTAACCGCTCAACCGCTTCCATGCTTTCAGCAATGGGCGTGGTTGTATCTGGCCAGTGTATTTGGTACAGATCTATGTAATCGGTACCTAATCTTTTTAAGCTGTCTTCACATTCTTTAATGATGCTTTCTTTTCCGGCATATTTATAAATGTCAATATCATCTCCATTATTCATTTTACTGCTAAAAGCAAAATCGCCCCTTTTAAGGTCCCAGCGCATGCCATACTTTGTTAATAGCTGAAACTTATCGCGCGGTAAACCTTTTATCGCCTCGCCAACAATATCTTCGCTTACACCCTGGCCATAAATAGGCGCAGTATCAATAGATGTAACACCAAGCGTATAAGAAGCCCTGATGGCATCAATGGCTTCCTGACGTTCGGTACCTCCCCACATCCATCCCCCGGCCGCCCATGCACCAAAAGTTACTTCAGAAAGCCATAGGTCTGTGTTTTCTAATTTGCGGTATTTCATAGTTGTTCTTTAATTAAATTCCTTTTTTGTTTATTGCGTACAATAAACCATTTACATTCCCGTACATAATGTATTATGTTACAAGGGACTCAAAGGAACAATAAATGATTTTTTATTTCAATATCTTATCAAGTAATTAGTACCTCATTAATAAGTTAGCATGACCGGAAGAAAACTTAGTTCAACCAATTTTCACAATCAATCATTCCTGGAAGAGAAATGTGCCTTAAATGAACTTATCTATTTATTAAGCAAAAGGTGGATGACCGAGGTACTTTTCAGTGTAGAGGAGGGCAACTCGCGTTTTACCACTTTAAAGGAAGATTTAGAGCACATCAGCGATCATATTCTTGCCGATAGGTTAAAGTTTTTGGAACAACATGAGCTTATACATAAAAGCTATATTCCGGCAAATCCTCCAAGAACCGAGTATACCCTTACGCCTAAAGGAGCAGAGCTCAGTTCATTGCTGGAAGGCTTATGCCAGTTTTCGGAAACTAAAATGCACTTTTAACAATCCCCTCCCGCAAAACAGCTAATTGATTTGTTAGCTGCGCTGCTTTTTGTTCCTTTATTCAATAAACTTACTTTTACCGGCATACATCTCTTACTACAGAGGTAGTGTTTAATAATTATTAACCGTTTAATTGCCTAAAAAATTTGATTATGAAATCTCAATCGTTCCGATTTGCTTTGTGTTCCTGTTTATCTGTACTCTCGCTTTTTGCATCTGCTGCGGCATTTGCAAAGTCTCCCACCAGGAATTATTACCAAATAAAAATATATCATTATAAAACACAGTTGCAGGAAGAAAAAATTGAGCATTATTTGCAAAACGCCCTTATGCCGGCATTGCACCGGGCAGGTGTAAAAGCAGTTGGCGTATTTAAGCCCGTTGCGCAGCAGGATACGAGCAGACTAATCTATGTTTTTACTCCTTTTAGCTCCCTGGAAAAACTTTCAGCTAACGAGCGTGAATTACAAGAGGATGCTAAATTTTTAGCAGATGGCTCAGATTATATCAACGCGGATTATAAGGATATCCCTTACACCCGGATAGAAACTATAGTTTTGGAAGCTTTCCCGGGAATGCCCGGCACTGCAGTGCCCCAACTTGCAGCCAGTAAAAACGAGCGGGTTTATGAACTGCGCAGTTATGAAAGCGCTACCGAGAAATATAATGTTAATAAGGTAAAGATGTTTAATACTGGCGACGAGATCAGCATTTTTAAAAACCTGGGATTTAACGCTGTTTTTTATGCCGAAGTTATTGCTGGCAGCCACATGCCCAACCTCATGTATATGACTACCTTTAACAGTAAAGAAGATAGGGATAAGCACTGGGATGCATTTAATAATGACCCACTATGGAAAGCCCTGGTGAAAAAAGCAGAATACCAGCACAATGTTTCGCATGCTGATATTATTTTTCTTCGTCCGGCTACTTACTCAGACTTTTAAACCATTATCAACAATTGATTTTACCCGATCATTATTGATAGTTTTAAAACTTACATTATTTAAAAATTGCAAGCGCTTGTTTAATTTCACAAGCCATATATTAAAACATGACCGATTACAAAGTAGAGGCTGCAAAAGCAGCCATGGGATTTATACAAGCCGGACGAACGATTGGCCTGGGAGCCGGCACTACGGTTTCGCACTTAGTAGCTTTGATATGCCAGGATAAAGACCTGGCCGACTCCCTCATTTTTACGTCATCCTCCTTTAAAACAACAAACTTATTGTTGGAAAATAAATTAAGGGTACAATCGCCTTCACTGTTAAAGCATGTAGATATCTATTTTGATGGATGTGATCAGTTTGATACCGAACTTAATGCTTTAAAAAGCGGAGGGGGTATCCATACTACCGAAAAAATACTGGCTTCAATGGCCGATGAATTTATTTTAATGGGCGATGAGGGAAAGTTTGCGGATAAACTCGATAATACTTACCCTGTTGTAATTGAAATATTACCCCAGGCTTTACAGGTTGTACTTCATCAATTAAAATTATCATACCCCGGCGTTGAAGTAAAACTGCGTATGAGTACTCAAAAGGATGGGGCAGTTATCTCAGAAAATGGCAATTTACTTGCAGATGTGCATTTTGCCATTATTATGGAGCCCCAAAAATTGAACATCCAACTAAAGTTAATCCCCGGAATTGTTGATCATTCCCTGTTTTATAGAATGGCGACCAAATCTATAATTGCAGGAAAACTTGGCGTAAGCATCATAACACCGGTTTATTTATAATGCGTAAATATCCTCCACCCACGGGTGGAGGCTTTAAATAAATCATAAAACCTATTGCTTTTTTTGTTCCTTATCTTCGTTGCCTACAGCTTTCAAAAATGGCATGCCTTTACCTGTTGCCAGGTAAGTTTGTAAACTCACCAGAAACGTATCCCAGCCTGCTTCGCACACGTTGTAACATTCAAAATTTTGATTTAAGCCCTCATGCAAAAAAGTTAAGGTAGCACCCTGGTCGGCAGCACTTAATGTCCAAATCAGCTTAGTACCTACCCATTCTGCCTTGTTGTTCAGAGACGGCAGGTCGATATAAGCTTTAACACATTTCCATACTACTTGCTTATTGGGTATTGCTTCCACAATATTCATTGTTTTTCGGGTTTCGCCAAACGAGATGGTAAAACTGTCGCCCGCGCTGATCGCAGCCCCGGTCAGGTCATCGCTCCACCAGTCCGAAATATGTTCGGTAATAGCGGCGTAGACTTCCCTTAATGGTTTGTTTACTGTAATGCTTTTCTGATAATCGTTCATGTGGATCTTTTTTGGTTTTAATATAGTTTACTGTTAGCGTTGGGCTGCCCTGTGGTAACCAAACTGTCAAACTGTTGTTATCATCTGTTAATCAATATTATTACTCCAGTTTCCATTTTTGAGCCAGCTCTGCATTGTAGCCATCATCTTCTTTAGGGTTGGGCTGCCCTTTGCCGGAAGTGATCAGATCTCGTAAACTGACGGTTATATAATTAGTCCATGCTTCTCTGCAGATCTCATAACATTCATATTGAGGAACCAAGCCTTCATGAGTGAATCTGACCTCTGTTTGATTACCTTTTTCTGTAACATCAAATACAATTTTGGTGTCTTTCCATTCGCTTTTGTCCTGAGTGAATTTGAAATCATTATCCAGCACCAGCCAAACCGCTTTTTGATTCGGAACCAGTTTAATCAACCTCATTTTACAGTAATGAATATCTTTATAGTGATAGATAAATTCATCATTAAGTTTGTCTGTACCTCCTTCAATTTCTTCCGACCACCATCCGCGAACATTAGTGATGGCATCGAAAGCTTCTTCCGGGGTTTGGTCTACCAATATTGTGGCAGTGAAATCTGATGTTTTCATTTTTTATGAATTTAAATTTTAAAAGTTTAACTTTTAATAAATCAAAAATAAACGGATTTGCAGAGATATCGGCGTGGCGGAAATGACAATTAAATTAGTTGATATTGCCATGTGAGTAATACCTTTATAAGTATTTATTGACCACCTTTTACCTCAAAATAATTTTATGCGTATAGCAATACTTAATTACGAACACGCCGTGGCTACTTGTGTAACCGGACCAGCGGAAATATGGAGTACATTAAATTATCTGCGGCCGCTACTTACTGATACCTCTTTAAAACACAATATCGGGATTGACTATGTAAGAGAGCATAAAAAAAAGTTATGGCGCAAACCATTAGATACAGGCAAAGAAGAACAACTGGCCGTTGAAGAGGTATATGACCTGGTGATCATTCCAGCTATGCGTTCCGCCAAAATTGATGATGTTATAAATCGTGAGCGTATGCTTGTTGACTGGTTAAGCCAACAGCACAAAAAAAATGCTGATGTAGCCAGTATTTGCATAGGGGCTTTTTTACTTGCAGAAACCGGATTACTTAGAGGTAAAAAAGCAACAACAAATGTAAGATTTGCTGATCTGTTTAGACAAAGGCACCCGGAAGTAGAGGTACAGGATGATAAAATTATTGTTGACCTGGGTAATATTTACACTTGCGGCGGGGCTTTCGTTTTTACAACTTTTATGATTTACCTTATTGAAAAGTTTTTTGGACATGAAGAGGCTATGATGGTGTCAAAAATTCTGATGATTAATACCCATCAGCAACCCCAGTATACATTCTCCGTTTTTCAGCTTCAACGAAATCATTCGGATGAAAAGATTATGGAGGCGCAGATTTTTATTGAAAAAAATTATCAGCATACCATATCTATCGAAAAATTAGCTGGAAATTCCTACATGAGCCCCCGGAATTTTATTCGCCGTTTTGAAGGGGTTACCAGTAATACCCCTCTTGAATATTTGCAGCGTGTACGCATAGAAGCGGCAAAAAAAATGCTTGAAAACAGTAATGATAGTATTGAGCAAATAGCAATGAAATGCGGTTATGATGACACTGGGTTTTTCAGAAAGATATTTAAAAGACATGTTGCCATAAACCCAAAGGAATACCAGAAAAAATATGGGAAAGGGGGATTAACGATAAATGCATATACGTAACATTGGCGCAAATATAGATAGCCAACCTCCGGTTTGGGGGTAATGGCTTTTCAGATGAACAATTAGTATTTCCGCTTTAAATGAAAAAAGCCTTTGTTTTAAACCAAAGGCTTTGGAGCTGGCAGGAGGCAAATCCTAACCTTGATACTGTGTTTTTTGCGACCTGAAAGAATGTTAAATAACTGCTGCGTACGCAAAAGCATTAAGGTAAAAGTATTATTATTTATAAGTCATCATTCTTTCTTATAACCTTTCGGAATAATCAAGTAAGGTATCGGCTGCCAAAATAGATGAGGCAGGATTTTGCCCTGTTATGAGTAAACCTTCGCGTGTTACAAAAGGCAACCAGTCTTCTCCTTTTTGAAAATTGGCACCTCTCTCTTTCAGCATATCTTCTAGAAGGAAAGGCACCACCTTTGTCAGCTGGACGGCCTCTTCTTCCGTATTGGTAAATGCGGACACTCTTTTCCCCTTGATGAGCCATTCGCCATCAGGAGTCTTTACATTTTTTAAAGCTACCGGTGCATGGCAAACCAGCGTAACGGGTTTGCCGCTATTATAAAAAGATTCGATGAGTTTTATGGAGTCCTTATCATCAGGAAGATCCCACATCGGGCCATGTCCTCCCGGATAGAAAATTGCATCAAAGTCACTTGCAGAAACAGTACTCAACAATACTGTATTGCTTAGCTTTTCCTGTGTCTCCTTATCACTATAGTATCTCCTTGTGGCTGCCGTCTTATTTTCGGGAAGATCGCTCTTGGGATCAATCGGGGCCTGCCCCCCTTTAGGCGATGCGATAACAATTTCTTTTCCAAGATCATGAAACTTGTAATAAGGTGCTGCAAATTCCTCAATCCACAGACCTGTTTTTTTGCCGGTGTTGCCCAACTCATCATGAGAAGTGACGACGAATAGAATTTTGTCGATTTTCATAATTGTTACATTGATAGTTTAATATGTTATTTATTAAATTTTAGTAGCCCACATACCTGTTGTAAAGATTACTCTCCAATACTTGGCCGAATTAGCCGAATGTGAAATCGTAGACTTCCACCTCCTGATCTAAAAATTCAATTTGAAATTCCCGGTCAATAATAGGTCCCTGCTGGCGAATCAGCTGGTACATACGCTGCTCAGTTACGGTCCCATTCCCACTGCTGTCAACATCCAATCCATGCGCTGTACCGGGAGGGTTCCCATCAATGAGCACACGAAATTTTATCGCAGTTCCTGGCATTGCCGGCCCCATAATTAAGTGAAGGTCGCGGGCATGAAAACTATAAATGATCTTGCCCCGTGCTTTGTTTAAGAAAAGACTCTCTTTTTTCATGCTCCACTCTCCCGAAAGTCCCCATTGATTAAGTTTCAGCTGTTTTGGTGCAAAATAAAGTACCTGCTTATCTGTATCCAACTCCACAGGGGATGCAAAACCATGCGTACGATTATAGCCAACATAATTTTCGGCCGATTCAAGATTACGCCAGTCGGCGGCGGCTTCAAATCCCTGAGGCTGAAGTGCCACTATTTTGTTAGAAACAGTTTTACCAGAAACTTCTTTTAATAGGTGCTGAATTTGCAATTCAGATTCATGATAATCACCCTCGCCAAATTTTTGATACCGGATCCGCCCCTTCGCATCAATCAGATACAGCGCCGGCCAATACTCATTTTGGAAAGAATTCCAAATTTCAAAATTGCTATCTACCGCTACGGGATAGCCTATATCCATTTCCTTAATGGACCTGCTTATATTCTCCAATCTTTTTTCAAATGGAAACTCGGGCGTATGAACCCCAATAACAACCAGCCCCTGATCTTTGTACTTTGATGCCCATTCTCGGATATAGGGAAGTGTGCGTCGCCAATTAATGCAGGTGTACGTCCAGAAATCAATAAGAACGACTTTACCGCGGAGATTTGTCAGCGTTAAAGGCTGGGCGTTGAGCCATCCGGTTGCACCACCGAGCGATGGCTCCATTTTTTTTGCGGACCCTTTATGTACTTGCGCCGTAGCCACGAAAATCGCCGCAAACAATATCGTGGAGGCAGTCAAAAACATAGTTCGCATATAAGTGAATTGTTTAGACATTTTTTTTAGGGATTTGTGAATAGTTAGTTTCAAAGGAGTTGAATACTCCCTGTATGTTTTTTGATTCATGAACCCAATGACCGTACCCCGGGCAATGATAAAATCACCTCACCAGGCGATCATTTGACCAGCGTAACAAGTGGCTTTCCTTTTTCCACTACATAGGTGCCAAGCTCCTTCGCCTTACCTGTGCCAACGTTCTTTGCCGCATGAATCACTCCAGCCGGGATAAATAAAACTCCGCCAGCCTTGAGCGTTACTGGCGGCTTGCCCTCCACCTGATACTGCAACGAGCCTTCAAGTACATAGATAATCTCTTCGCCAGGATGTGTGTGTTTACCAAACGCAGCTCCGGGGTCGAAGTCAATACGTACCTGGACCGCCTCGTGCCCGGGGGTGCTCAGATCGTGGCGCTGGAGCTCGGTGCGCTTAATTCCCGACTGTTGTGCAAGGGCCGAATCAGGGATGATAAACACTGCCAGTCCAACAAATGCAATAGCACTGGCGAAGAAGTTTTTTTTGTTTTTCATTTTTCTAATGTTTTTATGGGTTTATGTTGGACAGTAAAATATATCCCCGATAACGGGCCTCTGCGTAGCATTACGGAACGCCTTAACGTGTGACATTTAAGATTGGTAGTATCCAGCCCGAGCTCAAACCATTTTGAGTTTTCATCTCTTTGCGTTTTTAAATTACAATACTAGGCACGGCGGCGTTATTTAAGGGGATACGTCGTCTCCATTACATTTAATCAGACGCATGACTCAATAAGATCGATTGAATCATTTTTATTTTTGGCGGACCATTTCTAAATGGCTATATAATTGGTCCTTGCAGTTTAAAGAAATGTCTAAAATATTAGAGATCATAAAATTAGGAAAATCGGCCCTCATTATTTCGATAAAAAAACAATTAGAAGGCGTAATTTGATAATCATGAGCAACGATTATCAAGTTTGGGTTTAGCAGACGAAAAAAGCACGACCTAGGTGTTACGTTTAGGTAACGAAACACCTTAAATCTTAATAAAAGGTTCCCTGGTAAAGCGGTATGTATTTCCATCATCTGATGGGTTCACATGACGAATGATTTCTCTATTTGATTAGCCCATATTAAAACAAATAAGTTTATCAATTAACTACATTCGTTACCTGGCCTTTGTGCCAATAGATCATATAGCGGGCATCATGTAATTTGTAAAACGGAATAAGTTCAAGGTTTTTAAATTTTGCCGGTCTGATCAATTCTGCAGCCGTAAATGTTTGATCCTTTCCTTTCACCGGTTTTAGGTACTTTGTCAAATCAGATATGTTACTGGTTAGCACAGGCGCCGAATCAAGGGGATACATTTTACCCCGGGCACGGTAACCGCCAAACTGGTCCGCATCGGCAATTAAATTATCCAGGTTGGTAGTATCGGTCTTTGCGGCTAATACAATCGGGCCATGCAAAAAGGCAACATAGTTGGAGCTATCTGGCAATTTTTCTGTACTTAAACCCATTGGCAGGCGTACGTCAATTACATCGCCTTTTTTCCACACGCGGGTTAGGTTTATATATGACCCAGGCAGGGCGTCAACATTTACGCGAGCTCCGTTAATTTTTATCTGTAGCTTACCCGCGGCTACCCAGTTAGGGTAACGAACTTTAATACTAAAAGAACCCTGTTTTACGGACTCAATCAAAAGGCGGGTAGTTTCATTATCCGGGAACTTAGTTTGTTGAGAAAGAACCAATCCCTGTGCTGCCCAGTTAAGCCGCGATGCAATAAATAGGTTCACATAAACATTTTTTTGCTGATAGCTATAAATTAGCTCGCCATATTTACCATGATTTTCCATGCCCGAGCCTACACAACACCACATGGTTTCCTGCGGCTGCGAGTAAACACGGTAATGCTGGGGTCGCATTGACGTATAGTAAACAAAGCCCCCGTGTGTAGGGTGCTGACTTGATAGAATATGATTATATAATACCCGCTCATAATAATCCATATATTTTACCTCTCCCGCATTTTCAAACAGGTGCCGGGTCAATTTCAGCATATTATAAGAATTACAGGTTTCAGGGCCTGCAATATCGGTGATCATTTTGGTGAAATTGCCGGTTGGATTAAAATGCTCATTCACACTGTTGCCGCCAATAACTACAGTACGGTTATTGACCACCGTTTCCCAAAAAAACTGCGCTGCTTTCCCATAATCCTTATCACCGCCAACTTCCGCTATTCTTTGAAAGCCCACAGCTTTGGGTATCTGCATGTTTGCATGTAAGTTATTCAATCGGTCCTCACCCAATATCAAGGAGTTTAAAATCTCCTTATGAGAAAACCTCCGGGCCAGTATTAAATACTTATCCTGGCCGGTAATAACGGATACATCGGCAAAAACCTCGTTTAATCCCCCATGTTCTGAAATCAGCATGGTTTGTATCTGTTCATCAGTTAAGCCACGGGAAACCCCGTCAATGTAATCTGTCAATCGCACCAGTATTTCCTTTGCCATTGGCTTTCCAGCAATTAAATAGGCATCCCGTAAGCCTGCAAAAAGCTTATGAATATTATAAAGCGGAACCCATTTTTTATTTAGCGCAAAGGTATCAGCCTCAATTTTACCGGCGGCAATATCCTTCCACATCGCTGTCCCTCCGGGCGTACCTCCCAGGTAGCCACTTCCTATTTTATCCTGGCAGCGTTTTAATTCCACAAGCATATAATCCAATCGCCTGTTTATCTCCGCATCATTGGTAGCAGCATACATATTGGACAGCGCCGATAAATAATGGCCGCCAATGTGGCCATCTAAACCCGTGTTTTCCCAGTTACCATAGTTTTTCTTTTTGGGTGTTAAACCAGCTTCTGTAAGGTAAGGAGCCAATAAACGGTCGGGGTCTAACGCCAGCATATAAGTCTTATCCGTTTGTTGCGCATCCTTAAAAACTCCGGGCAATAAAGCAACCTGCTGCAGTTTGAATGCATGGAGCGAAGATTGTGCAGATGCCAATATTGGTTGAGCAAAACACACAACTATTAAAAGAAAGCGGGTCATTTTCCTGGATATCATACTAAAGTATTTAAGTAATGCGGAATTACGGATTGGTTAGCCAATACCAAAGTTAGCAAAGTTTAATAATTATTGTTATTATCACACTTATAATTCTTAACCGCCTGCCAGAGTAGTAAATGTTTTAGACACAATAAATCTGCAATTAACAGGGTTAATTCCTCCAGGGTCAGCACTTCGCTTTTGTCCTGCAGGAGAAACAATTCCGATCTCTTTTATAGGTGATTTGGATTAATAGTTTAATGTACAATAGCAGTAATTTGTTTAAATTCGAACTCTGTGCATAAAAAAAGCAAACGTGTCGATAGAGAAACTAAGCCAACATTTTGATAATTATTTTCCGCTCAACGCTCAGGAACGAGATGAGCTGAATGCGCTTTTTATCGAAAGAAGTATTAAACGGCGGCAATTTGTATTGCAGCACGGTGATGTTTGCCGTCACTTTACATTCGTTGTGTCCGGTTGCCTGAAAATGTATGCTGTTGATATCAATGGCAAAGAACATAACATACAATTTATTGCTGAAAATGACTGGGCTACCGATCTGAGCAGTTTTTATTCGGAAAAGCCAAGTCAACTTTATATAGAAGCTGTAGAACCAACCGCAGTGTTGCAAATCAGGCATGATGATGTATTACATCTATATACGACCTACCATAAATTCGACCATAATTTCAGGGTGATCATAGAGCAAAAATACATCGAATTACAAAACAGGGTGCTCCAAAATATCAGCTTTTCGGCCGAAGATCGTTATGAATACTTTCTAAAGCAATACCCTAAGCTGGCTGCCCGGCTCCCTAATACGCAGATTGCTTCTTACCTCGGCATTACCCCCGAATTTCTAAGTACCATCCGTAAAAACATCGCATACAAAGGATAAGCCTTAAATTATCTTAAGGGTATTTCTTAAGATACCTTATGGGTAGTTTGTTGAACTGTAGCTGACCTTTGCTTTCATAAATTAAATCATTAATGAAAGCAGCGATCTTGAGACATGCGGGAGGCCCCGAAAATTTTTTAATAGAAGAAAGAGCTATACCAACACCAACAGATGGCTGGGTTTTGGTTAAGGTAAAAGCTTTTGGACTCAATCGTTCAGAACTAATGACCCGTAAAGGACTGTCACCCGGCGTGAGCCTTCCGCGTATATTGGGTATTGAGTGTGTGGGTGAAGTAGAGAATGATCCTTCAAGAGAGTTTAAGCCCGGACAACAGGTAGCCGCTTTTATGGGTGGCATGGGCAGAGATTTTGACGGCAGCTACGCTGAATACGCTTTGATACCCAAATCATTGCTCAGCTCCTTTGAAAGCACACTTTCCTGGGAACAGTTAGGCGCTATGCCAGAAATGTTTCAAACTGTATATGGATCGCTCCATTTGGCACTAAAGATCCAACAGGGCGAAACCATTTTAATCAGGGGCGGCACTTCCTCTATCGGTATGCTGTCCACCCAACTGGCCAAAAACAGTGGGATGACCGTAATTGCTACAACAAGGAACCCGGATAAAAGGGAGATGCTCATCAAAAACGGCGCAGATCATGTTGTGATCGATGACGGCAATATCATGGATAAAATAAATGCCATCAGTTTGACCGGTGTAAATAAAATATTGGAACTGATTGGTACATCCACCCTGAAAGATTCACTGGCTTCTGCCGCACCTGGTGGAATTGTTTGTATGACAGGCATGCTATCCGAGCAATGGTCCTTCCACGAATTTGCTCCAATGGAGTATATCCCGGCAACAGTTTGCCTAACCGTTTATGACAGCGGGCAGATCAGGCTAGATCAACGTAGTTTTCAAAAATTCATTAATGACGTGGAAGATGGTAAAGTTAATCTAAGCATCGGCCGCACTTTTCGGTTAGAGGAAATCGCTGCGGCACACAGTTTAATGGACAGCAACACTGCCGGTGGCAAAATTGTTGTATTAACCTGACCCTGTTATAAACACCCGCATATAACTTATAAGGCGGTAATTTGGTTTACCGGCCTCATCGATCTAAAAATAAGGAGGGCTTTGTCAATCTTTTATCATAATCGACTCAAATAAATACCTTTGAGCCCATTACGACGTAAGTATTCATGATGAAGAAAATATTTCTGTTAACCACGCTATTATTTATCTCCGGATTAACCGCCTTTGGAAACCATTTGTCAAAGCCTCCAAAAAAGGGATTAGATACGGCCACCTTTGCTACCGGCTGCTTTTGGTGTACCGAAGCAAAGTTTAAACAATTAAAAGGTGTAAAAACGGTCATATCCGGCTTTTCTGGCGGAACAGTGGCTAACCCAACTTACAAACAAGTTTGCACCGGTAAAACAGGACATGCTGAAGCCTGCAACATCATTTTTGACCCTTCGGTAATTTCATTTGATGAGCTGCTTGAAGCCTTTTTTGTAGCCCATGACCCTACCCAACTGAACATGCAGGGCAATGATGTAGGTACCCAGTACCGGTCCGCGATTTTTTATCATAACCAGGTCCAAAAACAAAAAGCTGATTATTACATCGGCAAGTTAAATGCAGAGAAAGCTTATAAGAATAAAATTGTTACTGAGGTTACTCCCTATAAGGTTTTTTACAAGGCAGAGGATTATCATCAAAACTATTTTGCGCAAAATGGGGGGCAGCCTTATTGTAAATATGTGATCCAGCCCGAACTGGATAAGTTTAAAAAAGTATTTAAAGACAAACTGAAGAAATGAGATCACTAATCATTGCATTTGCATTGGTAGCAGGTTTGTTTGTTACGGCAAGTGCCCAAAATATCAAAACAACAAAAGGCCACGAAAACAACCCCTATTATTCCAACACCGATACCAAACACCTGGATGTATCAGATGCGGAATGGAGGAAAATTTTACCAAAGGCCCTGTATGCTACAGCCAGGGAACAAGCTACGGAACAACCTTTTACCGGGCAGTATTGGAACAAGAACGCCAAAGGGACTTACTATTGCGCGGTGTGTGGTAACCAGTTATTCCGTTCGGATGCTAAGTTTGCCAGTAATTGCGGCTGGCCCAGTTTTTATGAACCGGTGAGAAAAAACAGCGTGATCTATAAAGAAGATGAATCATATGGAATGCAACGCACCGAAGTGATTTGTGCCAGGTGCGATTCGCATCTGGGCCATATATTTAACGACGGCCCGGCACCTACGCATAAAAGATTCTGCATGAATTCTGTTTCACTGGATTTTCAACCGGATGGTTTAGGAAAATAACCTCTTTGGCATTACACTAAACTGTTCGCTTAATTCAGCATCCGGTACTCATTGGGTGTAGCACCGGTGTGTTGCTTAAAAGACCGCGTGAAATGCTGAGGATATTTAAAGCCTAACTCGTAAGCGATTTCACTTACAGATTTAGAGATATCAAATATCTTCTCCTTTGCTACATCCATTGTTTTCAATTGAATGTATTCCTGGGCTGATTTGCCTGTTTCTTTTTTTATCAGATCGCCAAAATAATTGGCAGATAGATTTAACTGATCAGCGCAGTAATTAACAGATGGAAGGCCAAGTTCTTTTGGCTTATCTGACGTGAAATAGTCATTCAATAACTCCTCGAACCTTTGCAGAATACCTTTGTTGACATTTTCGCGGGTGATGAACTGCCTGTCGTAGAAACGCAGGCAATAATTCAGTAAAAGCTCAATATTACTTACAATCAATGTTTTGCTGTGCTTGTCTATCCCCCGTTTCAATTCGTACATGATCTTTTCATAGCAGTCGTAAATGATTTTCCGCTCACTTTCAGATAAGTGCAGCGCCTCATGCACCTCATAGGAAAAGAAATTATATTCGGCAATGTGGCGGCCAAGCGACGTGCCTCTGAGCAAATCAGCATGAAAAACCAAAGCCTTGCCTTTGGGCTGGTAAAGTTCGCCATTGTTTTCTATGCCGATAACTTGCCCCGGTCCAACAAATACTAAAGTGCCTTCCTCGTAATCATAATAGTTACAACCATAATGCAGGTCGCCACATTTGATCTCTTTCAGAAACACAGTATAAAACCCATAATTTATCCTGCGGTTCAATCGTTTGTCGGCCTTAGAGAGATCAACAATATTAACCAGTGGGTGCAGGGTTTCATTATTATTAAGTGCATTATACTGCCCTACCGTATCTATGCGGGTTACATTTTCCATTTATTCATCCTTTAACATACTCAAAGATAATTCATTGACAGCCCGTTTGCATGGTGTGATACCCCAATCAGTAATAATGGTAGGTAATCCAGTAATTGGTATAACTAACGCGTCACAATTACGCCCGACATTTGTATTTATTAATCACTTACCAATAATAAATTTCAATCAATGAAATATAGAAAATTAGGCAAAAGCAACCTGGAAGTATCCACGCTTGGATTAGGTTGCATGGGTTTAAGCTTTGGCTATGGGCCCGCCGCAGATAAAACAGATGCCATTAAACTACTGCGTGCAGCAGTTGAGCTGGGCGTCACTTTTTTTGATACCGCAGAAGCTTATGGCCCTTTTGCCAATGAAGAATTATTGGGCGAGGCGCTGGAACCATTTCGCGACCGATTAGTAATTGCCACTAAGTTTGGATTTGCCGGCGGCGACTCTAAAGCAGGTTTAGACAGTAGTCCAAAACGTATCAGGGAAGTTGCTGAAGCGTCGCTTAAGCGCTTAAGAACCGACCGTATCGACTTGTTTTACCAGCACCGCGTAGATCCAAACGTGCCTATGGAAGATGTTGCCGGCACCGTTAAGGATTTAATACAAGAAGGCAAAGTTAACCACTTCGGCATGTCTGAAGCTGGCGTACAAAGCATTCGCAAAGCACATGCAGTACAGCCGGTGGCAGCCTTACAAAGTGAGTATTCGCTTTGGTGGAGAGAACCTGAAAAAGAAATCATACCTGTTCTTGAAGAATTAGGGATAGGCTTTGTGCCATTCAGTCCGCTTGGAAAAGGTTTCCTTACTGGGGCAATTAATGAAAATACAAAATTTGACAGTACGGATTTCCGCAATATTGTACCCCGCTTTTCAACCGAAGCCAGAAAGGCAAATCAGGCGATGGTCGATCTTTTAGCAAGCATCGCCCAGGAAAAGGAAGCAACACCGGCACAAATTGCTTTAGCGTGGTTACTATCACAAAAACCATGGATAGTCCCAATCCCCGGCACAACTAAATTACATCGTTTGGAAGAGAACTTAGGCGCGGTTGAGATTGAGTTGACGGCGAATGATCTTGCCCAAATTGAAGAGGCTGCATCTAAAATTGAAATTGAAGGCGCCAGGTATCCCGAACATCTGCAAAAGAGGGTTGGGAACTAAACGGCCTTGTAACGCAAGCCTATGAAAACATTATCGCAATTAAGTTTTTAATTCTGACACTGACGGTTTTATCAGCAAATTGCGCTAAGGAATAGTAGGTAAATACCCAAAACAAGGTTCACCTAATAGAAATGTACCAGTTGTTTATTTGGAGCAAGACTGGATGAAGGCCTGCTTTCTATGTCTGAAAATTAACAGCACTCGTTTATACGAAGAGGGGCAACATGAAAAAAATACTTATTATGGGAGCCAGCGGAAGTCTTGCGCAATATGTAGTCGAGGCAGCGAAACAGTTGGAAAACGTCGCGCTCACCTTATTTGTAAGGGATAAGAACAGGCTTTCAAAAAGCAACATCAACCATTGCACTATCATCCAGGGCGATGCAATGGATTATAATGATGTAAAAAATGCTGTTTCAGGTCAGGACCTAATATACGTAAACCTTGCCGGTGATCTTGAGGTAATGACAAAGAATATTGTAAAGGCCATGCAAGAAAATGGTGTCAAAAGAATAATTGCGATCAGTTCCATCGGTATTTATGATACCCCATTGAAACCGGTATTAGGCCCGTACCTGAAATTGGCAGATGCTATCGAAAAATCCGGCCTGGTTTATACCATTTTACGGCCAGACTGGTTTACAAATGCCAATGAAGTGGACTATGCACTTACACACAAAGGCGAGCCGGAAACTGGCGCAGCCATTTCCAGAAAGAGTATTGCTGCATTTATTACCACTATTTTTAAGGATCCTGAATTGCACAAGAACGAAAATCTGGGTATCAGTAAACCAACTAAATAATACCTCAAACAATAAATTAAAGACGATAGCATCATGAAGATATGAAAAGGAATACTGATAGCTATATGCTTATTATGTTCAGTTCTGCAAATGATGGCTTAAATCAAAAACGACAATAAAAAAAAGCAAAATGACTTCTATAACAGCAAAAGGTGAACCTGCACCTAAAGAATATTTCACAGGCAACGTTTGGGTAAACATGGTAGTAAAACCCGATGATCACCTAAACAGTACAATAGCCAAAGTGACTTTTGAACCGAAAGCACGTACAAACTGGCATAGCCACCCTTACGGTCAAATTTTAATAGTTACTGACGGTATTGGTTACTACCAGGAAAAGGGGAAACCCATCCAGATTATTAACACAGGGGACGTGGTTAAGATTCCTGTGAACGTGGAGCACTGGCACGGCGCTTCGCATGAAAGTGCGATGACGCATATCGCTATTGTTCCCTCAGATCAAACTGGTACCATATGGCTGACGCCCGTTACGGATACTGATTATAACAAAGAATAAATCAGAAGATTTTATTAAGAAATATCCAACTCTATCAGATTGTGTTGCATTTGAATATGTTATTCTAATGCAACACAATTTTTTAATACCCCGCAAGATTACTGCTTGCCACTCAACTTTTCGACTGATTCATTATTACCCACCATTTTTTGAAGCCGATTTGATGCTTGCGGCGACAATGAATGATGATGCCGAGGCCCTTAGATGATACTTCATCATAACAGCTGTAATCAAATAATAGGGTGGAATAGTACACAGGGTTTGATGATCGACTGTTCTATGCGAAAGTTAAATTTATTTTGAACCTCTTAGCGCCCCAATAACTCCATTTAACTGATCAACGCTGTTTGGGCTATATGACGCTAATATAAATGCAACACGCCCATCTTTGACAACAATATTGGTAGGGAAAAACGAAATACCATATTGTTTAATCAGTGCGGCCTGATCCGCTATTACATTGAAGTCGAATTTTGTTTTAGCCAGAAAATCCTTTACCCTTGCAGCAGGGTCCCGGGTTATAGCTATGAAAACTACATTTTCATCTTTCTTATATTTTTCAACAAGCTTGTTTAACTCCGGGATTTCTATCCTGCAAGGCGCACAGCTTGTAAACCAAAAGTTTAACACTACTACTTTGTCTTTAAGTTCGCTTAACGTGTATTCCTTGCCATTTAAATCAGTTGCAGAAAAAGCAGGTGCGGTACCTCCTGGTTTTACAACCTTCTCTGATTTTTTCAGCCGCATGCTTTTTAATATACCATTGACTACGTTTGGCTCGAATGAAAATTGACCAGTCTGTAGTTTAGTGGTGAATTGTGCAGCGTCAATCTTCCGATTGTCTTCGTCGAAGTAAGCAGTGTTCGCATTCGGCTGTAACATTACATGGCTTGTATCTGCAGCCGTACCGGAAGATTGGGATGCATTTTGCGCATGGGTTGCTAAGCGTAAAAATAGCATCGCCGCTACAATTAAATATATTCTTTTCATGTTTTTATGATTTTTCTCAAAATTACAGATGTCCTTTTTACAGTTTTGTTAACGTAGTACTAATTAGTGTTAAACACTGTTAACCGAAACATATATAAAAAACATTTCACGTACCTTGGTTGCTGAAGTGTGTGCCCAATGAACAAGCGATTAGGTTTTATTTTTATAATAGCAATATGCACGGGTGCCGGGATCATCATTTTTCAGGTCTATTGGATGTGGCATACATTCAAAATAACCGAAGATAATTTTTATACAATTGCTTCAAATGCCTTGCAAAAAAGCATCAACAGCTACCAGATTAAACAAAACAACCGGTATCTGAATTTTAAACCAGGAGATTCCACCGTTTCAGTTTCTATGGATGCAAAGCAGTTCCCAGATAGCCGGTCTCCCATAAAAAAGACAGCCTCAATTAACAACGCGGTTATAAATAACCTACCCTTTCAGCCCTCTCAAGGCAAAGTGCACTTAACAGGTGCTAATATGGAAATGGTCAAAACAATGATGGCCCGGATGATGGCGCAGTTAATGGCCAAACCGGTAGACTTGAATGACTTAAAACCCATTTTTGCAAACGAGCTAAAAAAAAACAAGATCGATCTGCCGTTTTTTCTCTCGCTTAAATCCATTAGTAATACCAGTAAATTATATGCACATGTAGTAGTGGGTTACCCTGACTTCTCAAAGAATAGTTCTCTTGTTTATGCTGATTTCAAATTAAGCAGGTATTATTTCATCAAGCATGATCTTGTTTCCCTTTCCGTTTCCTTGTTCCTTATTATTTTGACGGCAGGTTGCCTTTGGTATATGTGGTATGTAATAAGGCAACAGGTAAGATTAGATGATATTAAGAATAACTTTATCAATAACATGACTCATGAGCTGCGCACGCCCGTTTCTATTTTAAAATCTACCCATGAAGCATTGGATAAATTTGGTGAGGTTGAGGATAAGGAAAAAACATTACGTTATTTGAAGATCAATCAGTCAGTTTTAATTAAACTGGAAAACAATATCGACCGCATTCTGGATATCACCCGGTATGAGAGGAATAAAAAGCTTGCCAATTTAGAGCCAATCCAGCTCAAATCATATATAAAAGAGATCATAGACAGGTTCTATTTGAACATTTCTTTTACTTATGAGTTGGACGCTGCAATAATAAGTGACAGGTATATTATTGATACCATTGTTTCAAATTTGATTGATAATGCCTTGAAATATAAGGCTACCACCGACCCTGAAATTAAATTAGCAATAAGCCGGATCACTAACGGATGGGAATTAAAGATACAGGATAATGGTTTAGGAATAGATGCTCAATATCTTCCTTTTATATTTGATAAATTTTACCGGGTTCCAACCGGTAATTTACATGATGTTAAAGGTTTTGGACTTGGGTTAAGCTATGTGAAAGAACTCACCAGCTTGCTAAACGGGAAGATTTTTGTTCAAAGTAAACCGGGTGTTGGCACAACCTTTACAATTCAATTCCCATCGATATGGAAAAAATAAAAATACTATTGGTCGAGGATGAGGAAATATTGGCAATGGTTGTTAAAGAAACGCTGGAAAAGCGCGGTTTTGAAATTGCTATTGCAACAAATGGAGTAGACGGCTGGAGTAAATTTAATTATGACAAGCCTGATATTTGTTTAATTGACATTATGATGCCTCGAAAAGACGGTTTATCGTTAGTTGCGGATATTAGAAAAGTGGATGAACTTGTGCCGGTTATTTTTCTTACTGCCAGGACACAAACCGCTGATGTGCTTAAAGGCCTGGAAATTGGCGCTGATGATTATATAAAAAAGCCCTTTAGCATGGAGGAGTTGATCCTTAGAATAAAAGGCCTTATTCGCAGAACAGCCAAGGCAACCAAAGAGGTTATTATAATATCAGAACAGGAATCCAATGCCACTATAGGCGATTATCATTTTAATTATACCCGCCTTAAACTTATTTATAAAGCTGATGTAGTTACAAACCTTTCACAACGGGAGGCGGAACTGCTCAAACTATTGCTTGAAAATAAAAATGATTTGCTTGATAAAAGAACAGCCCTGTTAAAGATCTGGGGTGAAGACACTATTTTTACTTCAAGAAGTATGGATGTGTATGTTACGCGATTACGCAAATATTTATTGAATGACGCCAGGGTAGAAATTGTTAACGTTAGGGGAAGAGGATATAAACTGGTGGATTAAAAAAACAGTTTAGTAATGAATTGACCCCTGATTTACGGTATGTCTAACTTGTGCAGCATTTTTACAACCATAAATTCAACAGCCTGAAATACCCCAGGAGGAATGAAATTAACATATTCGATTACAATTCTTTTATGACAGTCCCTTCCCATCAAGAGTAAGTCTCGCCGATAGCAATTACCGGAGAGGCCGCAAATAATTCGGGTGTTATCTGCTTGTTTTTCGTACAAAATGTCACCGAAACAATATCCAAACTCCGAAGACAACTGGAAATTGCGGTAGTTTTACGGGAGCTACAGAACAGCGCCTGGGGAAATTTGAGCTCGCCAATAACAGCATGCTTTTTTTAGATGAAATTGGCGAGATGCCGCTTGATTTGCAAGTAAAGCTGCTTAGGGCTTTGCAGGAAAAAGAAATTGAGCGCGTTGGGGGAAGAAAAACGATAAAGGTTGATGTAAGGATCGTAGCAGCCACAAACCGGGACCTTGAAAAAGAAGTTGCTGAGGGAAGATTTAGAAGCGACCTTTATTACCGATTAAATATATTTCCAATTTCCTTGCCTGCATTACGTGATCGTAGGGAGGATATTCCTCTTTTGGCAGGCTATTTTATTCGCCGGTTTGCGAAAAAAGCGGGGAGGCAAATCACGACCCTGAGTAACCGCGCTTTACAGGATATGGTTTCCTACAATTGGCCGGGTAATATCCGTGAGTTGGAACACCTGATTGAACGAAGTGTACTGCTTTCGTCCGGAGATACAATTAAACAGGTCCATCTTCCTTCAAGCAAGCAGATAGCGCAAACTACCGGTCCGGATGAAGTTTCTTTAAGGACAATAGATGAAAACGAACGGGATCATATCTTAAAAATATTGAAATATTGTGGTGGTAAATTATCTGGCGAGGGCGGAGCTGCCCAAATACTCGGCGTACCAGCCGGTACCCTTTATTCGAAAATGAAGAGACTTGATATCAAACGGGAACATGCTTGAATAAATTAAAGCAAATTCTATATCCTTCAACGCTATTAAAAGCTATTTCTTTATGATTTTCCGATTTTAACCTCGGTTAATATTATCCGGGATGGCAAACCCGATGTTTGTGGTGTCCTAAACAATTAGGCATCTCAAATCATGAAAAAACTCTTATTAATCTTACTTTCTGTAGCTACAGCTACGCTTTTGTTTTCATCTTGCTCAAAAAAGAATGATGTAAAACCAATTTCCAAAAACTATGTCCTTGTTCATGGTGCGTGGCAGGCTCCCTATGTATGGGACGCTGTAAAGACCGCCCTGATCAATGAAGGTAACCATGTGACCGTTGTAGAACTACCGGGCCACGGGAGTGATCAAACTGCTCTATCAGCAATTACATTAAATCTTTACACCACTACTGTACTTAATGCTATCTCCCAAATTAACGGTAAAGTTATCCTGGTTGGTCACAGTCTGGCTGGTATGGTTATTTCGTCTGTTGCTGAACAAATACCAACAAAAATAGAGAAGTTAGTTTATCTATCTGCTTATTTGCCAACCTCTGGCCAATCGTTATTTGCCCTTGCCAGTACTGATGCCGGGTCGGCGCTTGGAGGTAAAATTAATGGAACACCAATACTTAATATAGATACTGTTAATGGAACTCTTGATGTGCTACACAACCAAATTGTGAACGTTTTTATACAGGATGGTTCAACTCAGGCTCAAAATCTTGTATTACAAAATTATCGCATCGAGCCTCTAATCCCATTCAATACTCCGGTAACGCTCACAGCCGCAAATTTCGGCTCTGTTGAGAAGGTTTATATCAAAACTTTACAGGATCACGTGGTTTCTCCGGCTCTTCAGAACAGAATGATTGCAGCATCCAACGTAAAAACAGTATATCAATTGAATACCGGTCACTCATCATTCCTGGTAAAACCAGATTCAGTGGCGATATTGTTAACTAAATAGGCCAATAGCCAAGCACAAGAACAACAATAGAGATTCAGGAAATAATTCTTGCAACATAATATTTGTTGCAAGAATTATTTTGGCGTTTCAATAACCTGCTGTTGTATAAGCATTGCCGAAAAAAGTATCAGCAAATTGTAAACTGTCTTTTTATGCTTTCAATTACACCTATCACGGATCTATTAAAACTAACTTATACTTACAAACTTGAACTACGTTTTTTTCCGGGCCTGATGAAAAATATCCAGGGAAACATTAGTTGCGACTTTTAATATATTCCGATTTAGGTAAAATTGATGTATGTTAACTTTATATTTAGCAGATGAGAAAACTGACCAATATGCTTAGAATTAAAGCTGTATGCTTTCTTTTGTTCTATTTGTTTGTCACGCCATGCATGGGCCAAATCAAATGGCCACATGGTCAGCTGCTTCCATCTTTCCCCGCGCCTGCACAGGTTCAAGATTTAATTACGCTCCGCCAAAACTCTCCTTACTCTTCAGCAGAAATGTACCTGTTTGCTTCGTTGAAGGGTATCGTAAACAAGACTAAACCACGTATATTCTCATATGAGGGTGATGCTTTTGCTGAAGGGCCACACACCTGGCTGCAGTCCCTGGGTTTGAGTTGGTCTGAACCTGCAGACAAATGGGACTTGATTACTAAATACCGGAGTGAAATTTCAGGTTTGATCGTTTATGATCCCGCCCAGGAACATACAATTAACCTGGCCACAGTACTTGCAAAAAGCAAAGGTGCACTGATTGCCTCACCTTTATTGTTGTCCAAACTAACTGCTCCCCCTTATAATTTGCCCGTCTTACTTGATTTGCAGGGGAAATTTAGCAGTAAGCTGGAAGTTTATCAATCGCTATATGATATATATTGGCCCCATCTTGATCACCGTTTGTTAATCGGATTAAATCCTAATGCGCATAAAGCGGCCCTTCGTGAATATGCAGTAGCATTGGGCTCTGCAGTAATATGGCTCGATCCTGAAGTAGCGGGTGAAAGTGAATTGCTAAACAAATTTCTATCTTCAATGTCTCCCGGGTCAATCTTTATGGGCTGGTGGCCACAGGAAGGGCCAGGGGTGGAGAGGGCTTCAAGGTATGGTATTGCAACTGTAGCAAGTGATTGGTGTTCTAACCTAACGGTACACAGTGGGACTTCCAGAGTTGTAAAAATAAAACCAATCCCCCCAAAACCAACACTCAAAAACAAGATCTATGTTGCATTTATATTGAGCGACGGAGACAATTTACAATTTACGGAGCATTTGATGCGTAAACTTTGGAATAATCCAGACCGGGGTGCTGTTCCAATGGGGTGGACTGTGTCACCTGCTATGCTGGATGCAATGCCTGGTGCTCTTAACTATTATTGGCAAACGTCCACCAGCAATGATAATCTGATTTCGGGACCTTCTGGCTATGGTTATACTTATCCTAATACCTGGTCTGATGAAAATTTGCTAAAACAGTTCGTTTCTAAAACCGAGGACTATAATCACCGTGCTGGTTTACGGGTAATTACCATCTGGAACACTATCGTTGGCGGTATTAACTTAAATGTTGGGAAGATCTATGCCAGTCAGGCAAAATCGTTGCTTGGTGTAACAGCTCAGAATACAGGAGGCGGGCTTACTATTTATAATGACAGCTTACCGGGAATGGCACTTTCCTGTAATTATTGTACTATTGAACAGGCGATGAAAGATCATATCGCCAGAGCTGCCGCTGGTTGGAACAGAACCTCACCACGTTTCATAATCATACAGGCCCAGCCGTGGACGAATATATCGCCAACAAGTTTTAAAAACGTGGCTAGTTCGCTAACTGAAGATTATGTAATAGTTCGTCCTGATCACCTTTTTCAGCTAATTCGAGAGGAAAAGGGCATTTCATTTAATCCGAAATAGAAATATATTAGAAAAGATGAGCAGCTCTTTAATAAGTTAAGTTGGGGATGAAATGCCGCTTTCTTAATTGTTCGCTTGTTCGGTCTCAAAATCTTCTTTTCCTTTTTTAATACCTTGTCTTAACACCAGGTAAAATTAGAAGTGAACAATTTTTAACTGGCCAATCACTTCAAATCACCCAAAAACCGGCTCGTATTCCTTTTTAACAGATTTAAGATTGTTGGCCGCGTGTTGATGAATATAAAATATTAATTTATAGTGTTTTAAAAATACTCTTCCAATCGCAGAGGCTTGTTTTTATTTAACATAATATGTATCGTGCTGGTCATAACTTTAATAAAAGGCTTGCTTTAGGCAAATAAAAAAATCGGCATACATAGCTTGTTATTCTGTCTTCAAACTTTTTATCGGGTTTGCCAATGCGGCTTTTATGGACTGGAAGCTTACCGTTATTAATGTGATTAGTATAGCGCCAATAGCTGTAACGATAAATATCCACCATGCAACATCGGTGTGATACTGATAGTTATGCAGCCAGTTGTGCATAAAATAATAAGCCACAGGCGAGGCTATAATTATTGAAATAAGCACCAGTATGGCAAAATCTTTCGATAACAATTGCCACAGGGCGAACACTGAAGCACCAAGCACCTTGCGTACACCTATTTCTTTAACGCGCTGTTCGGCCATGAATGATGCCATACCAAACAGACCGAGGCAGCTGATAAATATAGCCAGGCCGGCGAAAACAGTAGCCAGCTTACCTATGCGTTCTTCATTACCGAATTCTTTGGCGTATTCCTGGTCAACGAAGTGATACTCAAATGGCTGTTGGGGATTCTCGGTTTTTAACACCGAAGCGATGTTGCTAATAGCTTTACCTGCACTCATTTTCGGGTTTATCTTTAGCAGTAAACAGCCTCCTGGCCATTTCGCCAAAAAATAAACCATAGGTTGCACCTGTTCATAAGGCGACCGGTTAATGATGTCTTTAGTCACCCCTATGATCTTAAACTGTTGGCCATAAAAGGTGATGTAGTTTTCTGTCGGTTTTTTCATGGACATAAAATCTGCTGCTGCCTGGTTGATGATCACCGCTGCTGAATCGGAAAGGAATGACCGTGAGAAATCACGACCTCCGCTAAATTCCCAACCAATGGTTTTGCCATAATCGTATGAAATATCCTCCTGGCCGAAATTGATATCCAGATTAGGGTTTTCTCCAGGCCATCCCACGCCGCTGGTAGTACCAGCAACATTGTTAGGCGGAGCATCTGCTTCGGCCATTTCAGTTATTGTGCCGTTACTTGCAAGGGCCTCTTTTATCGCATCAAAATGTTGGTGAAGTTCAATAGTTCGGACGGGTATCGTAATCAATCTGTCCTGGCTGTAGCCAACAGGGCGGTCTTTGGCAAAAAGTATCTGCCGGATAACTACAATGGTACCTATGATGAGCACAATAGAAACTGTAAACTGAAGTACCACCAGTACTTTACGCGGCGCTGAAGCCAGCCGCCCAACCCGGAACGCCCCCTTCAATACCTTTACTGGCTTAAATGACGACAGGTAGAGCGCCGGGTAACTGCCGGTGATTATAGCAGTGACCAAACTAAGGCCAATGCCGGCGAGCCAAAACGCCAGGCTGTTCCATGGAATAACTATCTGTTTACCGGCCAGTTCATTGAACGCCGGGAGACTTAATCGTGCCAGAAGTAAGGCGGCTAATAATGCCAGTAATACGCAAAGTAACGATTCACCGTAAAACTGTTGTATCAACTGGCTGCGGGATGAACCTATTGCCTTGCGGATACCTACCTCCCGCGCGCGTTTCTCAGATCTGGCTGTACTTAAGTTCATAAAATTAATACAGGCCAGCAGCAGTACAAACACACCTACAATGCCAAAAAGCCACACATATTGTATTTCGCCGCCGATGTTTTTTCCGTCCTTAAACTCACTATACAAATGCCATTTACTCATTGGCTGCAGGAACAGCGCCGGTTTTGTTTTAGCCGAAAGCGGTTTTAAATGCCTCTGCTTTTCATCTCTTATTTTTAAAGACACTTTCCCGAGGTCGGCATTGTCAGCCAATTGAACATATAAATTAACAATGCCTGGACCCCATGGCTCCTTCATCCCGCTCAATCTATAATCTGTTGCATAGCGGTCCCAGCAACCAATAAAAGCCAGACCGGCAAGCGTGGTATTTTCAGGCAAATCTGCATAAACGCCGGCTACTTTCAGGTTATCCAGATTATTCAGCTTTAATACTTTAGCCATGGGATCCTCATTCCCGAAAAATGCCTTAGCTGTCGACGCGGATATTAGTATAGATGATGGGTCCTTTATAGCATCGCGCCTGCCCTTGAGCATATTTAATGTAAACAGGTCCGGTCCGCCAGCTTCCATAAAGGTACCTTGCTTGTTCAGTTTTTTATCGTTTAAAGCCAGTATATAATCTCTCGGCAAGGTCGACATTGCTACAGATTTAAAATCGCCGCCATAATTTTTGCGTAGCTCGGCCGCCAAAGGGTACGGTTCATGAAATAAGGTTTTCACTTCGCCATTAATGGTCACATTTTGCATTACCTGGGCTATACGGTGGTAATTATTGTGATACCTATCAAATGATACTTCATCCAAAATCCACAAACTAATCAGCGTTACTACTGCCATGCCCACTGCAAGGCCACCTATATTAATGAGCGACAATACCTTATTATTAATAAGGTTGCGCCAGGCAATTTTGAAATAATTTCTAATCATATAATTGCGGTTTAGTTTTACAGGAGCCCAACCTGGCAGGCTTCCTGAACGCAATATTACCGCCGGTATTCGTAACCGGGGTGCCAACTTATCAATTGGCACCTCTTCTTTCAAGCTATTCTTATATTCCACCGGGGTTTTGCCGGTCATCTCTTTAAAAACCCGGTTGAAAGTTGTTTTGGAATTAAACCCTGACTCGTAGGCGATCCCCAGCAGTGTGAGCCGGTCGTAGGCCGGGTCCTGCATCTTCCGGGCAGTTTCACGAACCCTGAACTCATTAATAAAGTCGCTGAAGTTCTTTTCCATCCCCACATTAATAATTCGCGATAAATCGTGTGGATGGATATTCAGCTTTACTGCCAGAGAAGTCAATGTCAGTTCGGCATCCTCGTAAAAACGATTTACGGCTACGGCTTCCTTTAGCCTGCGGCTTTTTTCCCTTGCATCATGTCTATCTGTTACCGGCGTGGCCAATTGTGTGCTGCCATCCAATTTTAGCATCACTTCGGCGGCCACGCCAATAAGCACAAAAGCAACGGCAAAACTCAAGACATCATAAAACAGCCATAACATGCAAAGCAAGGCGAGCAGGCGCAAGGCCTTATCCAACCGGCGGAAAGCAAAGCGCGGCCTATCCATGAGCACCGGCTGTAAACTGTTATAAAAATGCTGTATCAACCGGTGCGACAGGTATAAATAAATAAGAACCGAAATTAGCACCAGCCAGCCCGGCATCCAATACGCAACCAGCAAAGGGCAAAAATGCAGAACATCCTTTCGGCCAAATTGTAGGTTTGGTGCCGTCATATGCCGCACATAAAAATACAATAGCGGCCCCAGCGCCGGTAAAAAAAACGGTGAAAGCCCACCAGTCTTCAATACAATTACAGTTAAAGCGGCACTTAAAAACAGATTGGCTGTTTGGCTTTCCCTTTTTGCAAATGCTAAAAGCAGCGCAAGCGTAAACCCCGAAAATAGGGTTGCCATGGCGGCCACATGATACAGGTTAATATGGAATATATCAGGATTCAAGTAATTCAAATAGCCCAAAGGCTGTTCCAAATTTACAATATATTCATATATACAAAATTATGCGATGATATATATGTTTATTCTGCTTAATCCTATGTTTTGCTGTATTGTTGCGAATAAGTATACCAAGCAAAAAGCCGCTCTACTTTCGTAAAACGGCTTTGTAGCCCGTAGGGGAATCGAACACGATCCACAACCAATTGACTTTCAATATTTTATATAGTTAAAAATTCACTACACACCGAATTACCAACCATTTTTTTTGATGCAGATTATTTACAAATCTTACTACACTAAGATACAAAATATTGCAAAAAGCACCGATTAAATTGTAATTTCCTGCTCGTGTTCCATATCCTGATCTTCATCACGCGGGAGTTCCTGGGCTTGACTCGGGGACGTTGTATTTTAAGTTCGGCCAGGGAGGGATTTGTACGCAGTGGTAAAATCAACTTTATTTCTCTTTAATGATAGTTTTTCAAAGGCTGGTCTCGTTTAAGACCCTTTCAAATTCGAATAAATTCAGCAAAATCTGATGTGCAAATTCAACTATTATAGATTAAGTTTTAGATAAATATTCTGGGCTATTGAGTGAAATCTTTTGGTTCTTTACTCGAGCCCAAAAGGTCAACAGGCCTAAACTCGAGCCAATTACTTAAAAGCGTGAGTTCTGGCAGCTATTTGCTAAATCTATAATTATTATGAAAAAAAAGAGTTTCTTTTTTTTGCCGCGAATTTTTACCGGTAATGGCTGACGGAGTGGCAGGATATACATGGGGAATCGAACTAGGTATAGAAGTAATTTATTTTCAATATATAATAAAGTGGTATTTAAACTGCGCAATGAATCGTTTAATAACACGTACTGATCATTGCCGACAAGCTTCCTATGGTAGTTAAAAAATACAGTTAAATAATTGGGGCTATAATGATACTGGAGCCTCACGATCGAGGCGGTTCATCCGCAAGCGTTTTAATCAAAGAATCGGGAGGGTGAAATTTTCGGTCCTGGAATTTTTGCCTTATTTTTTTGTGTTATCCATATTAAGCTTCTCAAATAATGACTCTTTATAAGTGTTGCCAATCGGAAGTATTGTTTTATCTATTAAAATTACGCTGCCATTTTCAATAATCTTTATCTTGTCGATATTGACAATATAAGATTTATGAATTCTGAAGAACGAATGAAAATGCAATAGCTTTTCCACTTCTTTCATCAACATATAGGTTAAGTGTTCCTCACCCTTCAGATAAATCGTAACATAATTACTGGCGCCTGCCACATAGGTAATTTCGTTGAAATTTATACGAACCAATTTTCCTTTTATTCCACTTTTAACGAAGAAGTAATCGCTTTTTGGGTTTTGATGCTGGCCGGGTCCCGTGAACGACTCTGTTTTATTAAACTTTTCAACCGCTATTAAGAACCTGCTGAATGTAAAAGGCTTTAATAGGAAATCCCTCGCATTTTTATCAAAAGCATTTATAGCGTAACCGGCAAATGCAGTAGTAAAAACGATGGTGGTTACAGAATGAATCAGGTCGGCAAAATCAATACCTGATATTTGAGGCATATTCACGTCAAGAAATGTTATGGTGGGCTTTTCTCTATTGATTATTTCAAGTGCAGATAATGGGCTCTGCGATGTTCCTATCAGCCGGACCCAAGGCGTCTTCGCAATGTATTTTTCAAGGATTTCGATAGCATAGGCTTCGTCATCAACTATATAGCAAGTTATCATAGTTGTTATAATGAAATTTCAAGTTTTACAGAGTAGAAGTCGGAAGTGTTTTCTAACTCTAAAACAAATTTGTCGAGATAATGAGTTTTAAGCCGTTCCATTATATTGGGAATTCCCAAACCGTGCCCAATTGTGCTGAACTGCTTTTTCCTGTTTTTACTTAAATAAGTCAATTCATTATCCCGGCAAGTAATATATAAATACGAATCGTCGGCGTTGCCGGCGGTAAGGTCCGCGTGAATGAACAGGTTTTCGACTAAGGTCATCAGAATCAAGGGTATGATCCGGGTATTAGTTTCATCTTCCTGGAAAAATGTTTGAATGGCGAACGGGCCTTTTAGCCTTAATTCGTTAATGGAGATAAAATTTTTGATATGCGTTATTTCGTGGCTTAGTGGAACTTTGCCGTCTTCATTTGCTTCGGTCAGCGAATATCTCATGATCTCAGAAAGTAAGATAACGGATTGTGCAGCTTGCTCAGAAACTTCAAAAATAGCGCCATAAATGAAATTCAGTGTATTGAACAACAAATGTGGATTAACCTGAGATCTCAGATACGCATTATCGGAGCGAATCAGATTTTTCTCAAGTTCTTTTTTTTCTATCAGGTTTTCTAACCTTTCATATTCCATTGCAGATATTTTGTTGTTCTGGGCTATGGATTTTTTAGCGAACCAGTAAGCTGAACCGAGCAGGATAAAATAGATGCCCCTCCAAACAGACCTCAAAACTTCAAATTTTTCAATGCTGAGTGGATTGATCTTTATTCCCCTGGCTGCCTGCGCCAGGCTACCTGCGATATGGATGACGAGTAAATACAGCAATATTTCCAGCACAAGCCAAAAGACTAAAAAGACTATTCTACCTTTTTTACCTCGTTTTAACTCCATAACAAAATGTGCATGGAAATAAAATAAAGAAATATTGATCGCATAAGGAAAGAAGTAATCTGAAAATCCAAGGGGTTTTCCGGTTAGGGTGGTAATAAATAATATTTCATATGTTATGAATATTAACCAACATAGACAATGGATAATAGCTGTGGAGTATTTTGTTAATATCTTCCTCATATATGTTTTTTTACAGTTGGCATAGAGCAACGGCAAGTTTATATAATAAATTTTTCATGTGAGTATCGTATAATTAATTTCAGAAGAAAATTATGAAAAACCTTATTAAATATAAATCGAAGCTAAAAATACGGTCTATTTACCGGTATAAAAATGATACTTTTTCTTCAGAAACAACCAAAGATCCCACAACGACAACAATTTTGACCACCGTCTCCGGCATACTGCGCATTATCAAATAACCTGATGGTAACGATGAACGGCTTGCTGAAATCGGAAATGCAGAGGGAGATACATAAGATAAATGACTATTTTTTGGATTTGGAAAACGTTCCGTCTTCTATTGATCTCTATACTGGCCTGTCAGGTAACCTGTTATTGATGACCCAGAACTTTTTATGGACAGAGGACAGGATTTATTTAGAAAAAATTGACAGCTACCTGGCTTTTAGTATGCTACAGATAGAAAAGTCACTTAATCAGAATTGGAATTTTTCATTGGCGCTTTCGGGATGGGGATGGGTTTTGAATTATTTAAGTCAGCATGAAATTACCGATTCGGAAATTGTTTTAGGGAGTATAAATGGTTACCTGGGAGGCGCAATGGCCAATCTTTTAATGAACGATAACTACGACCAACTAAATGGAGCGATCAGGATAGGCCGGTATTTTATCGCTCAGGGATATTCCGGGCAGTTAACAGCTATTATATCGTATCTGAACAGGATTAAATTGACCGTTGGTGACCAGATTATATGGCAGAAAAAAAAAGAGGGCGCTGTCTCCGGCTATTATGACCTTGGATTGGCCCATGGGGCAGCAGGCATTTTACATTTTTTGGCCACTTGTTTGGAAAATCAGGTGTGTGAAGAAGAGTGTTCAGCATTGATAGATGGCACAATTAGGTTCATTCTCTCGAATATACAGGATTATCAGTCGTGCGGATCTTATTTTCCAAGCATGGTTTCGGCCGAAGAACATTCTTCAGGGCGCATGAAACAAACGCATAGTCGTTTAGCCTGGTGCTACGGTGATTTAGGCATATGGTATACTTTGTATACTTCATCGGTGTTGACCAAAAATCAGCCGTTGCAAATGCAAGCACTTGCGGGTTTGAAAACGCTGGCCAGCAGGAGGTCTTTTGAAGAAACATTGGTTGTGGACGCCGGTTTCTGTCATGGCTCATCGGGTATTGCTCATATATTCAATAAAATTTGGGTTACCACCCAGGATGTGGTGTTTGCGGAGGCCAGGGACTTTTGGTTGCGGGAAACCATTACCTACGGTATCAATAAGTATGAATTTCTTGTTGGAAATTTCGATAACAGGACATTTAAATCCTGCGACACGTTACTGGAAGGCCTGATTGGCGTGGTTTTAACTTACAATTCCTGCTTAGATCCCCGATTCGGAAGGTGGGATGAATGTCTTCTGCTTTCCTGATCATGAAAAGATTGCGATGAAGTATTAATATATATTCTCGGAATGGCGTAATCCGAAAAGCCGACAGAGTAGGAAATAACAAACAAACAATCAACTATGGAAAAGTTAAAACCAACGTTCAAAAAGGAGATCGTAACCAAGCTAACTGATGCTGAGCAATCAATGGTACTTGGTGGAAACCAGCAGGCGTTATTTACAACATCAAACGAAAGGTGCACCGGAATTTTATGCTGCGATCCAAATCCGCCAACGCCTATTACCAGCGTTTCCTGCCCGTAAAAAACAATACGGTTAAAAATCTTAAGAGGAGGTTATTCTTTGAAAATCCTTAACAGAGTAGAAGACGTAAACCCGAAGACGATAATGTAGGGAAACAAACTAACAAATAAATTTTTATGAACACCAATTTTAAAAGAGTGCGTTTAAACGACCTTGAAGTAAACGTAAGCCCTGTGCAAAGTGAGCAAAGTTCACAAGCTGTAGTAAGTCTTGTGGTAGTTGTTATCATAGCGCTTTAAGCTATTATGAGCTTGTTGAAAAATACAAGCTCATATTTTAAAATTTAATTTCCGGCATTCAAACACTCACCTTATGCGTGAATATTTAGAATTTGTTGCTAACCGGCAGGAAGCTCGGAAAGAAGGAATACACCGATTTATAGTTAAGCTAAATGGAAGATTACTTTTCAAAAGCGGGGTTGAACCGTATTAATAAAATAAAAAGCCTGGGTGATTTTTGTCACTTGATCAAGGATAATACATCAAGGGATATCTCATACCTGGAAGAAGGACTAAAGAACCTTAGTGACGTGGGTTTCTTAAATGATTTAATTGATTATGAATTAAATCAGCTTATGGAGAAAACTGTTTACGTTCCGAACCCGGGTTCCTTTACCTTTATTAATTTATTTGATTGCGATTACTGTTCTTTTAACCTGTTTTACAGTAACGAATTGGATTTTACAAACAAAACATTATGTGCCGGCTTTGCTGCCGACCGTTTGATGTTATCATTAACTGATGGGGACGTAACATATGATTTGTATAAACAGAACGACCCATATCCCCTCGATATCCTGGATAAATCCAAAAAGATGGACCTCGTCCATTCTGATGCGGTTTTTAAAAATGGAGAAATTTTGTCGCTGAAGGCTCATGAGGATATTATTGTTTTCAAAGAGAGCGGTGAAAAAAGTATGATTTTGCTTGTGGTAACATCGAAAGATGAAAGCGCTTTCCTGTGGGAATATGACACTTTAACACTGACCCCCAAACAAATTATTACCGGAGATACCATCTCGTCGCGGTTGGAACACACGCTGCGCTTGCTTGGTGAGCTCGGACATCTGAGTTCGGTTACTTATTTGCAAAAATTTCTCGATTATGAAGACTATAATGTAAGATGGGAAGCCGCCAGGGCAATCATGCTAATTGATTTTAATAAGGGTATGGAAGCTTTGGAATATCTTAAAAATGACCCCCACCCCCAAATTCAAAAATCGGTTGATGGCGCACTGGTCCAGGTACAAAACTTAATAAACGCATAAAATATGGCAATTTCTTATACCTTAAATACATCTGAAAGCATATCATTTAAAGAATTGACTGATTTTGTAACGGAGACATTAGATCCTGATGATGTGGATACATTAGCCGCATGTACCGAGAAATTACAGATGTTATCCAATAATGAATCCTTCATAACAGAAATTATCCATGAAGAATTAAGTGATACCAAGCTTTTTCAGGCCAATAATACCCATTCTGCCCAGAGCTTAATGCTGTTCAAACACCCCAAGTATTATATGAGGCTCAATATCTGGCCCCCGTCCTCTGAAAGGGAAGATATCCGGCAGTGGCAGGACCAGTTGTACTTTTATCTGCGGGCTCATGATCATAATTTCAATTTTCTTACCGTAGGCTATTATGGATCAGGTTACGGCACTGAATTGTGGGAATACGATTCCGAATCGGTTGTCGGGTACGCTGGAGAAAGCGTTGACTTGACCTTTTTAGAAAAAACACGTTTACCTAAGGGGAAAGCAATGCTTTACCGGGCATCCAAAGATATTCATTCTCAATTTCCGCCTGAAGACTACTCCGTTTCTATCAATATTTTGCCTACGACCCTAAACATCGTCAGAAAGGAACAATTTTATTTTGACCTGGACAATAAAACAATTGTTGGCACTGCCGCAAATAATGGCACCGGAAGATATCTGATGCTGAACCTGGCGGCAAAATTTGGCAATGGTAAAACAGTCAACCTCTTACAGGACCTTGCGCATACACACGAAATTCCATATGTAAGGCTAAAAGCATTCGACGCCTTGTCTGTATTAACCAATGATAGAACCCGCATTTGGTCAGAAGCGCTGAATGATGATCATAAGATTGTATCAGGTCACGCAAAACTCTTTTTAGAAGGTAAACTATACAATGGTATCAAAGCCATTCAAACATAAAACAGCATTTACGAAACATCTAACCATCGCTGATATAAGTTCTATGGATATTAAAAGGCAGTCTTTTCCTTTAGTGACTTCAGTTGCTGTGATAACGGCTTTTGCGATCTTTTTAATCGCTATATTATCAACAAAGTTGTTGCACCTATACGGCCGCCCGTTGGCTTTTGGTATAACGGTAGACCTCGTTATTGTTTTGCCTGTTATTCCGGTGATATTAAGCTATGGGTCCCCAGGTACCAAGTACCTGTCATCATTGCTTTTTACTTTCGGTATTATTATAGCGGGATGGGTTATCCCCGCAAATGAACAGGTTTTGCTTTCTTATTTCAAATGGTGGATAGTGCCGGTAGTGGAGCTGGCGAGTGTTACGTTCTTAATTGTCAAAGTAAAAAAAGCCTTAAGGATGCACAGCAATTCAGGCCATGTTAATGGAGATTTTTACAGCGAACTTAAAAAGGTGGCATTTACAATGATTCCGAACCGGATAGCCTATATCGTATCATCGGAAATAGCGGTGTTTTATTACCTGTTTTTTAACAGGGGAAAGATCACCTATAGCAACAAGCATTTTAGCTACCATAAAGACACGGGAACAATTGCATTATTTGGTGTTTTGATCTTCATGATTTTTGTTGAAACCACGGCAACTCACCTGCTTTTGGCTAAATGGAGTGCTAAAGCGGCCTGGATACTTTCGATTATCAGTATATATGCTGCTCTTCAGTTACTGGGAATGGCAAGGGCATTTTTCAGGCGGCCGATTGAAATTAAAACAGATTCGTTGATATTGCGGTACGGTTTACTTGCTGAAACAGAAATTCCTATAAATGATATTGAATATATAGAAGCGGCTACGCATACAGGTGATAAGTACCCTGAGCTTCAATGTTTGTCTCCGCTTCGTAATCTGGATAGTTACAATATGATTATTAAGCTGCGCAGCCCGGCAACCATATCCTTTATTTACGGCAAGGTAAAAACTTATCAGACAATTGCCTTTCATGTGGATAATAGCATCTTATTCAAAGAAACGTTGGACAGCCAAATTCAATGATCGAATTAAGTTAGAAATAGCCAGCTTATATTTAAGGGAGGCTGCACAAAATACGCGTAGAGCATTTATGAAATTATTTAAGCACATCACCTTGTCAATTTTATTAAGCTCGTTCAGTGCAATTCTTGTATCCATCATTTCGAACCAGCTCTTTGAAATAAATGAATACGAATTGGTGTTTTTTATCGGCTGTCCGCTGCTCGCGGGTTTAATTTTCTGTTACTCTAAGATTTGCCAATATTATCCCGGCTTAGGGCTGATCGACTACCTATTGGTTGGTATTATTACTGTTTTACCCACATCGTTCCTATCCTGTTATTTATTGTATCAATGTGAGGGCAACGGCAGGCTATCACACCTATATTTAAATTTCAAGGGAGATTTTCTTTTTGTTACGACAGCCATATTCGTTATGGTTAGCGCTTGCGGTTTAATCACGTCTATTTTTGTTAGTTCATTTATAATCATCAAAAGAAAATGATTTTTTTTAAGCTGTCGGCTGCTGCTTTAAGTATAGCCTTTCGGAATTTAATTCAAAGCGGGATGAAGTCCTTTTTGTCCATCCTTGGCATTTCCATCGGCATATTCATGCTGATAATGATTTTTTCTATTGTCGACAATATGAAGGGGAGCCTGCAGAAAAGTGTTAACAAATTTGGATCCGATGTAACCTACGTTGAGAAATACCCCTGGGAGTTTACAGATAACGTTCCCTGGTGGAAATATTTGAACCGGCCTGTGGTAAAGCTAACGGAATTTCATTTTTTGGAGCGAAGGCTGGCTATACCTTGTTTTATATCCTTTAATAATATCATTAACAATGAGACGGTGAAGTTTGGATCGGTATATATCAATAATGCTACAATTTCGTCAAATAGCGCCGACTTCGATAAAATCAATTCTTTAAACCTCAAATGGGGGAGAAAATTTAACGACAACGACCACAAAAACGGAGCAAAAGTAGCCATTATCGGTTGGGACGTATATCATAGCTTAGGATTAGATAGTATAACATTTGACGAAAAGAGCCTCATTCTGCTTGGCAGGAAGGTACAGGTAATCGGTGTTTTGGATAAAGAAGGGCAGGATGTCTTCAATAACTCGGCCGACGATAAAATATTTATCACCAATTCGTTTGCGGCAAAAGTTTTAAATCTTAATCTGGAGAGGTATCAACCGGCTATCATGATTAAACCGAAGAACGGGCGTGATAATCCTGATCTTAAATATGAAATTCAATCTCTTATGAGATCGGTAAGACGTTTGCCGGCGCAGGCAGAAGATGATTTTGCTGTAAATAATACAACGATATTGGTAAATGCATTTGGAAAATTGTATCACGTAATGGAAGTTACGGGTTGGCTGGTTGGCTCGTTCTCATTGCTGGTAGGCGGCTTCGGAATAGCCAATATTATGTTCGTTTCGGTGAAAAGCCGTACTGCAATAATCGGGGTGCAGAAAGCCGTGGGGGCTAAAAGCTATTATATATTGCTGGAATATTTATTTGAAGCGATCATGCTCTGCTTGCTGGGCTCGCTTCTTGGTGTCGCATTTTCATTCCTGGTGGATTTTCTGATAAATCAATTATCAAATAATAATTTTTTCATCAGTTCCCAACGGCTTTTGACGGCGACGGTTCTGGCAGTACTGATTGGAATTATCAGTGGCATCATACCTGCATTTTCGGCTTCCCGGATGAACCCGGTAGATGCGATCAGATCTCATTAACCTCCGGACGCTATGATGAGGATAAAATCATTTCCCTGGTACAAACAGCCCGATCAAATGGATTGCGGTCCTACCTGTTTAAAAATGATCGCTAAATTCTTCGATGTAAGTATTGCCCTCCAGGACATCAGGGATTTATGCCAGATCAACCGCGACGGGGTATCCCTTCTCGGAATCAGCAAAGCTGCCGAAAGAGTAGGGTTCCGGACACTGGCAGTAAAGATTGACGCCTCCCAGCTGCGCGATTTGGAAATGCCTTGCATCCTGCATTGGAAACAAAATCATTTCGTCATTTTATATAAGATAGCAAAGGACAAGTTTTTCATTGCAGACCCTGCCGTTGGCCTCCTGGCATTGGACGAAAAAGAGTTTAACACTAACTGGTTGACCGGTAATAAGGGGATTGCATTACAAATCACACCAACGCCTGAATTATTTGAACGGGACGAGGAGTCAGAAAAAAGTGACTTGTTAACCTGGTCGTTTTTATTAMGTTATTTAAGCCAATACCGTAAATTATTAGTACAACTCCTGTTAAGCCTTATACTTGGCAGCCTGTTTCAGTTGATCATCCCATTTTTGGCGCAGTCAATCGTTGATATAGGGATCAATACAAGAAATATCAATTTTATTTCCGTAATCCTGATCGCGCAGCTGATTTTAATAGTCGGCAAGGTCACCGTCGATTTTATAAGGGCGTGGATACTTTTACATATCAGTACACGCGTCAATATATCTGTCCTCACGGATTTTCTAATTAAGCTGATGAAGCTGCCAATGAAGTTCTTTGACAGCAAAATGACGGGTGATATTATGCAGCGGATGAATGATCAAAGGAAGATTGAAACCTTTTTGACCGGATCAACGCTAAGTACGATTTTTTCATTTTTTAATCTCGTGCTTTTTTCCCTGGTGTTGGCCTATTACAATTTGCTTGTTTTTTTCTTATTCTTAGGAGGCAGCCTGTTTAATGTGCTCTGGATATTTCTTTTCCTGAAGCGCAGGAGAATACTGAATTACAAAAGCTTTGAACTTGCAGCTAAAAATCAAAGCGCGATCGTGCAGCTCGTAAATGGGATGCAGGAAATTAAACTCAATAACTGTGAACATCAGAAAAGATGGCAATGGGAACATTTGCAGGCGCGGATGTTTAAATTTAATATTAAATTATTAGCGCTGAGCCAATACCAGCAGGGCGGGGGGACCTTTATCACCGAAGGAATAAATGTAATCATTACATTTTTAAGCGCTAAGGCCGTAATTAGCGGGCATTTGACGTTTGGGGGAATGATTGCTGTTCAATATATAGTCGGGCAGATGAACAGCCCGATCCGGGAACTCTTGAATTTTGTCCAGACTTATCAGGATGCGAGAATAAGCCTGGAACGCCTAAACGAAATCCATGCGATGGAGGATGAACAATCAGTGGGTGAGCAGTTTGAAGCCGATGTGCCAGAGAAAAAAGATATCTCAATTCAATCATTGAGTTTCTGTTATCCCGGAGTTGCCGGCGAACGGATTTTAGATGACATCAGCCTCAATATCCCAAATGGAAAAACAACAGCTATCGTTGGCAAAAGCGGCAGTGGCAAAACAACGATCCTGAAATTATTATTGCGTTTTTACGAGCCAGACAGCGGGCAAATAAAAATTGGAGGGCGGTTACTTAACACGCTCAGTTTTAGCGCCTGGAGAGATCAATGCGGTGTTGTTATGCAGGATGGTTTTATTTTTTCAGATACCATAACTCAGAATATTGCTGTGGGGCATGACAAACCGGATAGCAACAGGCTAAGACAGGCGGTGAAGACGGCCAACCTGCAGGATCTTATAGAAAAGCTGCCCATGGGTCTCGAAACCAAGATCGGGCCGGAGGGAAACGGGATCAGCCATGGACAGCGGCAACGAATACTGATCGCCAGGGCGGTATATAAAAACCCTCAGTATCTTTTTTTTGATGAGGCGACCAACGCGCTTGATGCAAATAATGAAAAGACGATCATGGGCAATTTGCAAGAGTTTTTTGTCGGCCGCACGGTAATCGTTGTTGCCCACAGGTTAAGTACGGTGCGAAACGCCGATCATATCATATTTCTGGACAAGGGGAAAATTACCGAGCAGGGAACTCATGATATACTGACCTCTTTTAAAGGGGAATATTATCAGCTCGTTAAAGACCAATTAGCATTAGGCGTATGAATGGAAAAAAGCTTGCTGAAAAAGATCATCAAAACAGGCACTCCGAAGAAGTGCACGAAATTATAACGGCGGTGCCTTCCTGGTTGTTAAGGGCGGGTATATCCGTTATGGGCCTGGGCACAGCTTTGATCATTATGCTTGCGTTAATTATTCATTACCCGGAGATTGTTTCTACGCAACTTAAGATAAGCTCCAGTAATTTATCAAAAGCTGTGAAAGTAAGGTCATCCGGAAGATTGATAAAACTATTGGTAAAAGACGACAGCTACGTCAGGCAGGGCGCAACACTGGCATATTTGGAAAGCACAGCTGATCATGCCCGCACATTGCAATTGCTTGTTAAACTTCGGCTGTTGCAGAAGCAGCTTCCGGCTCATTTAAAACCGAATTTAGACCCTTTTTTTTTCACAGGTGCAACAGGCTTGGGAGAGGTCCAAAATTCATTTGAACAATTCATGGAAGCTTACGATTCTTATGTATCAGGCTTTCAGCGAGGTTACTATGTGCAGAAAAGAACATACCTTAACAACGATTTGCGCAATATTACCAGGCAATTAAACAAATTGCAGGCGCAAAAACTCCTGTCACAAAGAAGCGCCTTTTTGGCCGATGATGATTTCGCTATGCATAAAAAGCTGGCAGCCCAGCATGTAGAAACAGTAGCCGAACTCCGTTTACAGGAAAGCAATTACCTCGCTAAAAAATCACCTTTAATTCAAAACGAGAATTCTATTATTAATAACCGTATGGCCGAATCGGCGATAAAAAAAGAATTGCTTGATTTAGACAAGGGCATTTCCGAAAATTCGGCAAAATTTGAACAGGCAATAGGTGCTTTGATCAGCGCCATTGAAGAATGGAAGATGAGATACACCGTGAGCGCGTCTCAAACCGGCCGCCTCTCTTACAACGGTATAATCCAGGAAAATCAGGAACTTGCTGCCGGGCAGGAAATCTTCTATATCAATCCGGGGACGGGGCATTTTTTTGGTATGATGAACATTCCCGCAAATAAATTTGGCAAAGTAAAAGCGGGTCAGCGCGTTATCATTAAGCTTGACGGTTATCCTTTTGAAGACTATGGCTCTTTACAGGGGAAGATAGCGCGGATAAACGAGTTCTCTGCTGATGGGTACCCCTTTTCTGCCTATGTAAGCTTACCTGGAAATTCGGATTTTGATAAGCGTATACATCTCAAGGAGGGATTGCCGGCAAGCGCCGAGATCATAACAGAGGAGGCGACTTTGTTTCAGCGATTAACAAGAGCCATTACAAAAAATACGTCTCCAAATTGACGGGCTCCTATTACACCATTTAACACCATTTAGATTTTGAAGTATTTTTTCCACCATAATATTGTCATCAGGACACCGTTGATGCCATTTAAAAAAGGCTTTGACCGCGCCGACTTGAAAGAGATTCTCGCTACGGATGTTGTCCGGGAGGCCTTGTTTTTATCATCTCCCGAGTTACTGGCCGAATTTGAAAAGACCGGCAATGGCTTTTTTGATCGGGAGGATAATAAATTACCTGTTTCTTTATTGAAATATATCTATAGGATGCATACCAGGTGCACTCCATTTGGCTTATTTGCAGGTTGTAGCGTCAGCGGTTGGGGAAGCAGTTACTTACTAACAGACAGCGGCTTAAAAAGGAGCACAAGATTGGATATGGAGTTTACATGCGCACTGGTCCAGGTTTTAGAGAAACTTGATTTTATACGCCCATTTTTAAAGTATTATCCTAATAGCAGTTCCTATCATGATGGAACGACGGTTAGGTACATCGAATATTATTTCATCAATAAAAAAAGAATACATCAATTATGTGAGGTAATATTGGATGAATATATCGGGCGGATACTTTCGCGTGCCCGTAACGGGGCAACCTTCCAGGAGTTAGTGACGAGCTTGGATGATTTTGAGCTGTCTTTAGAGGATTCTTCATCTTTTATAACCGATGTGATCAATGCCCAATTGCTGGTTAGTGAATTGGAACCAACCGTAACAGGTGACGAGTTGCTTAAAAACATGCTTCGAACGTTAAAGTTCATTGAATCTCAACGCCATGATGAGCAACTTCAAGATACGATTGCACTGCTGGAGGACGTACAAAATGATCTGAAAGATCTGGATGGAGCAACAGGAAATACAAGGGATTCGTACTTGAGAGTGGCCGGTAAACTGGATGTTTTTAATATCCCTTATGATTTGGGTAAATTATTTCAGACTGATTTATTCAAAAAAATAAAACAGATAAACGAAGACAAAGAAAAGGAAACGGTAGTTCAGGATGCATTAATCAGGGCAATAAAGGTGCTGCGAAGCATCACTCCAAAATTCGAGGAGCCAAATTTAGCGGAATTTAAAAAGAGATTTTTTGCCAGGTATGAATATGAGGAGATTTCCCTGCTGGAGGCTTTGGACAATGAATGGGGTATTGGTTACGGGTCTCATAACAATCATACAAGTAATTCAGACCCCTTTTTGGAAAACCTTGGTATTAATACGGGAGCACCCCAGAACAGGGAAATTAAATGGGATAGACATCAAACTTTTTTCTTTAAAAAACTTTTAACTGCGAAGGCAGAAAATAGGCACACTGTTACGCTCAGTGAAGCGGAAGTCAAAGGGCTGGAAGATATGGATGACGAGTTGCCGGCTACGCTGGCAGTAACCTTCAATTACGTTAAAAATAAAAAGGAAGAACATCAGTTGCTGATCAAACATGTAAGCGGGCCCACAGCGAACCATATGTTAGGGCGATTCGCAGCTGTAGACCCCGAAATTAAGCAAATCGCGAACTATGTGTCCGTATCAGAAAAAGATTATTACCATCCACGCATTTTAGCTGTGTTGTCACATCTTCCCGAAAGCAGGACGGGAAACGTGCTCGTAAAGCCAATGATGAGAGACTTTGAAATTTCATATTTATCCAATAGCGCTATTCATAAAGAAAGGCAGATCCCGTTGGACGATCTATATGTTTCAGTTCGCAATGATCGGCTGTATCTAAGATCAAAACGCTTAAACCAGGAAATTATTCCCCGGATAGATAACGCACACAATTTCAGGCATAAAGCATTGCCACTTTACCATTTCCTGGGTGACCTTCAAACACAGGGGATAAAAAACGGGGTTTATTTTCACTGGGGAGCTTTGGCAAATGAATTTAAGTTTTTACCCCGCGTTGAAATAGGCAACGTCATTGTTTTCCGTGCGACCTGGCAACTATCAAAAGATGACTATAATGAAATCATAACCGGTTATGTTCCTTCTATGAGCTCGGAAGAGCTGCTGGTCCGTGTGTTGAACTGGAGAGAAAATTATCAGCTGCCAGAGCTCGCGTTGTTGATAGACGGGGATAACGAATTATTAATCAATTTCGACGATGAGTTTTCCCGGGTCATGTTTATAAATATGCTTAAAAACAGGAATAATATTATTCTTAAGGAATTCCTGTTTGACGATGAACATGCCGTTGTGAAAAACGAAGCCGGCGAATTTTTTACAAATGAGATGATCGCTGTGCTAAACTGTGAAAAAGACACCATCGATAAAAGGCAAATCAATGGAAATACAGGAATTCAAACAACAGTAAAAAGGAAATTTCCGGTCGGCTCGGAATGGCTATATTATAAAATCTACTGTGGAAAAAAAACGGCTGATCTTTTGCTGCAAAATGAAATAAGGGTATTGACAGGGAGCCTGATAGATAATGGCATTGCAGACTACTGGTTTTTTATCAGGTATAATGACCCGGATCCCCATATAAGACTGCGAATTCATTTACCTGATCCTGAAAAAACGGGAGCTGCGATCCGTAGCTTAAAATCAGACATGAGAAACCAATTAAGAAATAATCTGGTCTGGAAACTGCAACTGGAAACTTACCAGCGGGAATTAGAGCGCTACGGCCAATCTTCCATTGAGATTTCAGAAAAAATATTTTTTCACGACAGCGCATTGGTTGTCAGTGTGATGCACCTGATAAAAGAGGATTCGGAACTGAGGTTCATGTTCGCTCTTAAAGCAGTAGATCTATTATTAAGCCAGTTTCAGATGACCGATCTGGACAAACTTTATTTCCTCAGGGAGCTTGAAAATGATCATCTGAAAGAATTTGGTAAGGATATGAAGGAAAGGATTAATAAATTATTTAGGGACAAAAAGGCCCTGTTGCACAATTTCTTTAATTCCCCGCTCACGGACACCGATGAGCTTAATCAACGTATAAATGAATGGACGAAACAGGTAACACCGCTTATATTCTCGATGCGACGGAAAATTGCAAACAGTAAGGACGTGATTATCAGTACGGTCATATCAGCTCACATACATATGCTTTTAAATCGCCTGTTCAGAGGACATCAGCGCCTCTATGAAGTGGTAATTTATTCTTTTTTACACAGCTTGCACCGTTCGGAAATTGCTAAAAATAAAATCCATGGGCTTGCCAGCATCAACAAATTTTAATCAGATAAATCCCCGATAAAATTATGAGCGAGATATTTTCTATACTAATAATGACGTTCAGGTGTTGTTGAATAAGGGGGGCGAAAGGTAATAAAACTAGCGTACCTTTTTAAGCCGGGCCTGTTCGGACATTTTTAATTTATAAAAACAGTGATAAATAACCAACTCTTGTTTCCGCTGATGACTGATAAATGCCCTGTTAAGGTGCATGTGAATCAAATCAGCAAGAAGCTGGTTTTTACGGTAATCCTGGTTTTTTTTGAAACTGTTGTTAAGGTCTTTAAGTACGCTAATAAAAGATTTTTGGTATTTAGTGAGACGTAACGAAGTGAAGAATCTTTTATTGGAAAGTAAATTTTCAAATTCTTTTTTCATTTTCCTATATTTTAAATCCAAAGAAACCTTCAGCAGTTTATCAGCGGAGAACTCATTGTAAAATGAATTGCTCATTTGATGGAGGAAATTTACCTGGTTAGCCGGATCCGGGATAAAAATTTCAAGCATTTCATTGATGGAAATCATGGCAAGACTATGGTCGCTGTATATTGCGGGGCCATTTTTGCCGAGAAAATACAGAATAATGTTACTGCTCTGATGAAAGAATTCCTCAACCTTTTCGATCAGATCGGCCCCATAACGCTCTATTTCACGCTGGTAAGTTTCTGCCTGGTATTCTTTGATGATATGATAAAGAAAAGTGTCTGAAAGGCTTTCTTTAAATTTGGTAATTATAGAACCGATGTAGGATTCGCTTACCTTTATTCTCAGCCTGATATGATATCCCGAATCATTATATCTGATAAAAAACCAGGTCACCGGTTCCATTTTCGAGATCCTTTTTAGTAGCGGAAGTACTTTCCCGATCAGTAGTTCGTTTGCAGTAGCCGGAGTACAGTAAATTTTTAGATATAGCCATTTGCTGCCGATTATAAATGCTTTTTCTTTTTTTGTCTGGTGGGGTATATGTTGAATGTATTTGGCCGTATACACCGTTGATTCCTTATAGAGAAAAGAAATAAGTTCATTAGTGTATGGCTTTCCAGCACCATCCACTACTTTTAGGGAGGTGGGGGCAGGTAAAAAATACTCTTTTAAGAGCACCTCTTTTTCTTCTTTGATGACTTTTAGAAAGAGCAAGAGTTCATTTCTGTTTTTTAGGTTAAAAATAAGCTGCTGGTCGGATTTGGCAAGGGAAATTAAATCCGGAAGCCTGCACTTTTTTTTGATCGCTTCAAATTGCAAAATGGCCTGATCCTGGCTGAGTTCGCGGAGTACGTTAAAGTCATCACCTAATCGCCATTTAGCTTCCGCAATAACGATATCGTTGAAAAGAACTTTGGGGTAATAACGCATACCAGGGAAAAAATGTTCGAGGTTAAATGTCAGGTTGGCTTGTAATCCCTGATATTGAAGGTCACATAAGAATCGGAAAATTGCCAGTTCGCTATTACTGTGATTGTAGGCTGAGCTAAGTCTTGGTACAACAATCTTTTTTAAAGAGGATGACTCCAACACGATCCGGTCATCAACGACCGAAACATATAAGTCTGATAAGGCAATTTGTTTGTTTATGGGATAACCTGAATAAGCGTTAACGGGAATCTCGTAGCTGTAAACCGCGCTTCTTCTGTTGATATTATCGACATGTGCGTTTGAAAGCTGTGCTATTTCGGCAAATATAACCTCTGGATTATTTGACTCCTCTATCCCGGCAATGTCCTTTGCTATTTGCAGGATCTCTGGGCTTAACGGGGTAAACCTGCCGATGAGAGCATTAGCAGAAACCCCTCCTGCATTTTCAATAACGATTTGATCCTCAATCAGCTTGAAAACAACACATAACGAAGAAGGTAACAATAAGGTGTCATCTATCCGGAGATTGATCAAGTCAGCCGGCTCTATTTGTATAGTTTCTATCGGGGTTCCGTTAAGTTCGGTCCACTTTTTTAACAGTAATCTGTGCACATCTGACCACTCGATTGAGACAGCGTCCTGTTTTGGGTTGGTAAATTGAACTTGATCCAATAATTCAGGTTCCTGGAATGCTGTCATCAGGTTGCCGTAACCTACACCAGCATCAGGGTCCAGGGCATTCAATAAAAGTATCTTTTGTTTGTCGAACCGGTTTTTAAAATCTTTGATAAAACTGGCCATGGTTTGTGATTGTACAGGAGGTACCAAATATTTCAGGGCTTCAATGGCCAAAGATATCTTTTGTTGGTACTGATCATTAATTCCTCCCGATAATGTAGGGCGCAGGGCGTTCGCGTAGAAATTGGTTTTAGGCTTTTTTAATCCGAGATGATCGGATATACGATCCATATTTTTATGAAGACGTTGCAGCGTTGATAATGTAGGATACTTGATGCTGCGCATTTCCGTCATTAAATGTGAAATCGTTTCGGCTAAAGCTGTTTCTTTGTTGTTGTTGAGCAATAAAATCCGTTTTAGGTAATCCTCGCCGGTGATGTTGGGGTCTGAATCTGTTTTTAGAATTTGCGCGTTTTTTAACAGTAGCAAATATGCCCTGGCTTCTTCCTCAGCGTATGCTGTCTTCGAAAGAACCCACGATAGAATGTTATCTTGTTTTAATTTTTTTCTGGCTATGTATTTGAGCAGAGCGTTGGTCAATGTATCACTTTCTAAAGATTCTAAGGAAAATGATAATTTGTTATTGTCCTGATTATCAATTGATTTGATATACCTAAAATGCCTTCTTAATTTGTATAATGTCGGGTTTGCATAATAAAGATGCCCGTCTGAAAGACCTGGCTGTAGTTTGGATGCTATTTTTAATGATAGTTCATTATCAATCTCCAGTTTTATAATTGAATTTTCCTGTTTTCCAACAACTACTTGGTCCCAGCCCGACCATTTAACAACCGAGCAAACAGAAAATCCGCCGAACGGAGTCGGCCGGAAACTCATTCGGTTATAGTATTTCAGGATGCTAAGGGACATTTTGGGCTCTAGAGAGGTCATATTAAAGTCTATAGCCGAAAGTAGGTCGAATAGCAACGGGTTAGCCAGATACAGGGCGACCTTAAAATAATCGTTTTTAAGGGGACTGTTTTCCTTATCAACAACATAGTCGGAGTAGCTTAAAAAGGGTGTTCTAAGTATTAAAGCGGGGTGTATTTTGTATGGATCGATCAGTTTAGCATGCATATCGGAAATAAAAATGACGGTTATTTGATAAGGTATTCAAAGAAGGTGAAAAATTGGAAATAACTACTAATAGTAGTCGCGATTGGCACTAGACTTGGTTTTGCTGGGACATTAAAACGGACAATACAGCGACATGGCCACCTGGAGGCCCCTGCACCTGGTCAATGCCAATCGCCTGCTGAAAAAACTGCCTGCAAGCAAGCTGAATTATATTGTCGCCGAACGATAGTGGTGCGCAAACTATCACTTGTAACTTAAAAACCACAATCCTATAGTAGATTCTGAATGATTAGTTTTGTTGACTCTGTAACGATGATCTCGTGCCTGCCTTTAAAATCAATTACCGTACCTTCAACTGACATCGTTTTACCCCCAATTTGGGGAGCCAGTTGCTTAGCGTCGCCTTTTAATACTACTGTTAGCGATAATAAGCAATAATAAGATTAGGCAGCATATTTTTTGAAGATAATAAAATATCGGGACAAGACAGGCTACCCTCCGTCAAAATTTACCGCTAATGGTTTTAATCTTTCTGAGCATAATTAACAGACGTATTATAAAAATTCGTCAATTCCGGAATCGACACCTCAATTGTAATTCGTAGATAAACCGGTGCTGTTCCTTCACGGGTAATTTTAGATCACTTTACGTAAAAGAGTAGCGCAAAGGATTTGTTCATCGCGGGTCGCTTTTTAAGTGAATAAAAGTAGCTTTTAAATCATACTGAAATCAACATGTTTAATTATTGAACATGTTGATTTTCAGAGCCTTATAAACTTTCTGATGGCCTGTTGGTTTTTAACCTCGACAGGTCACCCAGAGGTCACCAGAAATATGCGATTATTTGGTTTATTTTGACTTTTGATATAAACAACAAAAACGCCGTAAGTTATTCATTTACAGGGTTTCTGTTATTTTTTTTTAAATATACTTGGCGTAGAGGGAGGGAACAACCTTGTGTTGTTTTGTGTCTCTATACCAGCAAGTTATATTCAAAAAAAACTTTGAGGGTCACCGAATAGGTCACCTCCAAATTCAACCAAATAACGCGAATGGCTTAAGGTAAAGTTACTGAATTTTCAATTGTATCGCAAGGGGAAATAAGATAAGGTATTAACGGATTAAACGGCTAAACTCCGACGAGAATCGAACTTAATTCCCAAATCGCTGACTTTATTTTCGGTAGTACCGATACATCCTGGTTGGAAAATAAAAGCAAAGTTGGTGTGATTCACTATTCGCAGTGGTAGATAAGAGGCCGAAATATTTCTTTTTTAAATTATCTTTGTTTTCGACTTGCTTATCACTTGATGAAGACTAAACGGGCGGAATGGTGCATCCGTAATTTCTTTTTTATTTTCTTGTGGGTGTTGTGCGTGCCTATTTATAAAGTGGCGGCACAAGTTATCACACCTAAAACCAACCTGGTATTTCCCATAGACGCTACCGGCCATAAAACGATTGTGCCCGGCGACGTGGCTACGGTTGCTGGAGCCGGCAATGCCACGGTAGCGGTCAGTCCTTCAGCCTTCGATTGTTCGCAACTGGGTAAGCAACAGGTGACGCTGTCGGTGTCGGCGCCCTCGGAGGTCGAATTTTCAGATCCGGTAGGTATTGTTACCGATCCGAACGGTGATATTTTCTTTACGGATGCGACAAACCATTTGATCAAAAAGATCACACCGGATGGCACGGTGACGACGTTTGCAGGTAGTGGTGCGGATGGAAACGCGAACGGACCGGCCAGCCTGGCCAGTTTTGGCAACCCGGCATGGATGGCGATCGATCATTTGGGGAATTTGTTTGTGGTCGATTACCAGTTCAATGAGATCCGGAAAATCACCCCCGACGGTACGGTGAGTAATTTTGGCTCGGGCTTTCAGCAAATTATCCAAGGGGTTGTGGCCGATCAGTCGAATAATATCTTTGCGACGGTGGGGGTTTACGTCGACAAGATCACGCCGGACGGCACGGTTTCGCTTTTTGCTGGTATCGATTCTGACGGCGATCTGGACGGTACGGGGACAGACGCCCGGTTCAGTTTTGTTCGGGGTATTACGATCGATCCTTCGAACAATTTGTTTGTGCTGGATTATGGCAATAGCAAAATCAAGAAAATAACGCCTGGCGCTGTGGTCACGACAATTTATAGCTTTACCCAATATTCAGTTTACGGCTGGCTGACGATCGATGCGGCCGGCGATCTTTTTATGACGCAGGAATACTCGGTCTGGGAACGTTCGGCTTCCGGCGTGATCAGTAATTTTGTGGGCACGGAATTCATGGGTCAGGGATTTAAAGATGGCACCGGCAGCAGTGCTGAATTCAACCAACTCGGTGAAATCACCACGGATGCCTCAGGCAATATGTATGCGACCGACCAGGAAAACAATGCGATCCGTAAGATCACCCCGGCGGGCGTGGTGTCGACTTTGGCCGGTGGCGTTGCGGGAAATCAAAATGGAAATATCTACCACAGCTCGGTCACTTCGCGGCAGATCCCGGTCACCATTATTAGCACACCGGCGATCGCTGCGCATGCCGACGAGACGATTCCAGCCGGGACAAACTGCAGTGCAACCATTCCCGATTATACAATAACGGCCGTTGTCAGCGACATTTGCAGTCAGGTGCAGCTTCAGGTCACCCAGTTACCGGCCGCCGGCACCGTAGTTAACCTTAATACCACCACACCGGTAACGCTTACCGTAACGGATGGTTTTGGCGGTACGGCGTCGACCAGCTTTTCGGTCACCAGCAAGGATCAACCGGTGATAACCGCCAAACCCGGCCCGATCAATTTGAAACTGGACGTCTCCGGAAATTACACGGTTCAACTCAGCGATGTCGCAACTGTTTCAGGTTGCAGCGCGCCCATCAACGTGACGCTTAGCCCGGCATCCTTTTCCTGCGCTGACGTTGGCCCGCAAACGGTCACCGCAACGGCCACTTATCCTTCGACCGGTGCCAGTGCGACACTTAAGGTCCCGGTCAACGTCACGAGCTCACTTATAATGACCTCTACCTTTAACAATATGATCCTTCAAGATAACGGTTTGTGCCCGCTGCAATTGCCGGATTATACCAAGCAAGCAACAGTCAATGACAATTGTTCCAGTGTCGTTTTCACACAAACACCGGCGCCGGGAACAATCTTGACCGGTACCGCGCCTGTACAAGTAACCGTTAGCGTTTCCGACAGCCATCAAAATACAGCGCATGAGTCCTTTAGAGTCACCCCATCGATTTCCGCGCCGCCGGCGCCCGCGCTGACCATCGAACCGACTGCACCCGTCATTTGCGCAAAAACGCCGCTTACCTTTACTGCCCTGCCGGTAAACTTTACTGGTACCTTAACCTACAAGTGGCAAATGAACGGACAAAATGCTGGCGGAAACAGCGCAACTTTTACGGCCAGTGATTTCAATAATAGTGACCAGGTGACTTGCATGGTGATCGGCAGTCTTAGCTGTTTTGCGCCGCTACAGAGCGAGCCGGTTATTGTACAGGTCAACCCGCTGCCGCAGATCAGCCTGCCAAACCAGGTGTCAATTGATCTTGGACATAGCACCCAGCTCGCCTCGGTCGTGATCGGCGATATCAACAGTTACCAATGGAGCCCCGCAACCGGCTTGAGCAGCACGTCGATTCCCAATCCGCTGGCCAGCCCGCAAAAGACAACGACCTACCAGTTATCGGTCACCGCCTCAACAGGCTGTCAAAGCAGCGCACAAATTACGGTCACCGTCCTAGAACCGGTCGTGATCCCTAATACCTTTACACCTAATGGCGACGGCATCAATGACACCTGGAATATTGCGTATTTAAGCGACTATAACCATTGCACGGTCGACGTTTTTACACGTTACGGCCAGCAAATATTTCACTCCAACGGCTATCCTGTTGCCTGGGATGGTACCTATGGCGGCAAGAACCTGCCGACGGGGACTTATTATTACGTGATCGATCTCGAAAACGATACGGCAAAATTGAGCGGTTTTGTTGCGATCATTCGCTAGTGCGAGTGGTTCGATAAAGGTAGCACAGCAATATCATTTCAATTTCCAATGCACATAACTAACAATATGGCCGGTCATCATGGCCAGCAGATGATCGATGAGCTGGCCGGTTTCAGGCCCCGTTAACCTGGGTTTTTGCCGCTTATAATCCGCGACACTTTGCTTACCGAGAACGGTTTCTACCCAGCTGATCATGAGGGAATCACTGTGCCGGTCTAGAAAGATTGTAGAAGCGCCGCTTACGAAAGACCGGCTTTTACATGGTTTGTGCTTCAAATCCATTGCCAATTAATGCTTTTACTTCGGCATTATGCTCATTAAATTGTGCAACCACATAATAAGCTTTTTCCGTACGGCCAATAAATTGACTACGTAGCTTGTCGGCGGTAATTTCTACACCTGCGCCAATTAGTTGTTGATGGGCGTTCGTTACTTTAGTGTGTAGGGTATCTAAGTAACTGTTTAAAGCCGTTGTTTCAGATTTAGTGCCGATTGCCGTCCTGCATGTCTATTCCGTCCTGACGGCTCACAATCTCGCCCGGCCGGTACTTCCGCACGTTTTCCGTTAACTGTGATACGCATATAAATCGGTATTGCCCCTGATGCGTAAACTTTTTGCTTTTTTAAATAATAGAGCAGACTAAAATTTGTTTTCATGATTCCAAGTATTAAAATGTATGCTTTCAATTAACAGGTATCCAGATGTTAAGATTATTAACATCTGGATAATAAATAGATTATAAAGAATTCGGTAAGTGGTAAATTTGATTTGTGGTACTCACCGAATTACGCACCGCGCTTTTTGATACAGATTGGTTGCAAATCTTCACCATAAATATTTGTATTTTGAAATTATTTTCAAAGTGCCAATTTCACTTTTACAGAAAATGCAGCAATTTCGGAAAGTCATGAAGTCCAGATCTCGCCCTAATAGAGTCCTTATTTAAACATCGTTTATTATAAATCTAATTGCGTAGAAGCCTATTCAGAACGGATTGTTTTCACCGGATTAGCCATTGCAGCCTTTATTGCCTGAAAGCTTACTGTAATCAGTGCAATGGCTAACGCGGCAAATGCGGCTATGGCGAACATCCAATATTGTATTGTTGTCCGGTGCGTTCTTTTGCCTTAGCAGTGGATTTAAAATTGATGAATGGATTTTGCTTTAACCAGCCATTAGCAATACAGTGATTAGCTATTTTTTTAAGATGTTTAATGTACTTGGCAGCGGATACACCGGTAATTTTACAATCTGCTTTCAGGTAAAACTCAAATCCAGTAATAAAGGCATAGTTTAATTGGCTGATCGCTATATCTGTTTTGCCATATTTCTTTTGCAGGAAGCCAGTAAGGTGTTTTTCAGACGTATTGTATCCTTTTAATGTATTTGCTTCAAACCCATTACCAATCAATGCCTTTACTTTGGCATTATGTTCAGCAAACAGCTGCATCAGATAGCGGCTCTTTTCTGTTTTTCCTGTGAATTGGTCCTGTAGGCTTTCAGTGGTGATGCGCTGGTTTGAATCAATCAGCACCTGGTGCGCATTTCTAACTTTGGTAAGCAGGCTGTCCAGATAATTATTAAGCGATTTGATCTCTTCTTTTGCGCTGATGGCTCGACCCGCATGGCTGCTCCATTTGGCCGGATCACATTCACGTCCGGCAGACATTTCTACGCGTTTACCATCTACGGTAATGCGCATGTAGACGGCCATAGGGCCGCCTTTGTAGCTTTTTTGCTTTCTCAGGTAAAAAAGCAGGTGGAAATTACTTTTCATAATTACAAGCTTAAAAGTGAAACAAAAGTAAGTTTGTAGCCTGCTATTATCAAGATGTCCAACGATTGAACCTCTTGATAATCAATTAATTATGAGCAATTCGGTGCGTAGCATTTTTCCATTTAGGTACGCACCGAATTTGCTTCTTTTTAGTTGCAATTGAGTGCATAAAATGGTGTTTGATAGAAACAAAAAAACCTGCAATTATTTGATTTGCAGGTTTTTAGCATCTTTCGATATTGTTTTAAGTAGCCCGTAGGGGAATCGAACCCCTGTTTCTAGAATGAAAATCTAACGTCCTAACCCCTAGACGAACGGGCCTTTTTTTCTTTTTTGTTTCCCTTATTTTGGGATTGCAAAGATATAGCTTTAATGATAAAAATAAAATAAATTTTTCTTTTTTTTTATTTCTGCCTGATAATGAACGGCTTTTTTTTATTTACCAAACAAAATAGCACAATTTCAATTGTAAATCTGCCCCCGTTAAGGCTATCTTTATCCTAAAATCAATTTACTTATGAAAGCAATCTGGAATGATAAGATTATAGCACAAAGCAATGATACAATTATTGTTGAAAATAATCACTATTTCCCCAAAGATAGCGTGAACGCCGAATACCTTGAAACCACCGACACGCACACAACCTGCCCATGGAAAGGCTTAGCATCCTATTATACCTTGAACGTTGATGGGAAAATAAATCAAGATGCTGCCTGGTATTATCCACAGCCTAAGGAAGCTGCAGCAAACATTACCAACTATGTAGCATTTTGGAAAGGTGTTAAAATAACCGAATAAAAATGAAAAAATACGATGCCATCGTCATAGGCGCCGGCCAGGCCGGCGGTCCGCTTGCCAAAAAACTGGCTATGGCCGGGATGAAAACTGCCTTAATCGAAAAACGTTTTTATGGTGGCACCTGTGTAAATGATGGTTGCACGCCCACCAAAACCTGGGTGGCATCGGCAAAAGCGGCTTATATGGCTGTTAAAAGTTCTGATTTGGGAGTATCGGTAAAGCGGTTCTCCATCAATATGCCCAAGATAAAAAAGCGTAAAGACGATATAGTGATGCGTTCGCGCGTGGGCGGCCAGCATGCAGCTGAGAAAATAAAAGGACTGGATGTTATTTTTGGAGATGCTACCTTTACCGGCAAAAAAACAATTGCTGTTGCCCTTAACAGTGGCGGCAATCAAAATCTGCAGGCCGATCTTATATTTTTAAATACCGGTGCAAAACCCTCTATTCCCGAAATAGAGGGGCTGAATGAAATTAAATATCTTAATTCAACTACCATTTTGGACCTCGATTATGTGCCCAAACACCTTTTGGTTTTAGGGGGTAATTACATAGGTTTAGAGTTCGGACAGATGTTTCGCCGGTTTGGGAGCAAGGTTACCATATTAGAAAAATCAGCCAGGATAGTAGCACACGAGGATGAGGATGTATCGGCAGAGATGCAAAAAATACTGGAGGCAGAGCAGATAACTATTCATACAAACGCACAGGCCACCAAATTCAAGCAAAAAGGCGATGGTAAAATAACTGCAACAGTGTTGGCTAACGGAGAGGAAAAAAAAATCAAATGCACGCATGTGCTGATAGCCGTTGGTCGCACCCCTAATACCGAAACACTGGGCTTAGCTAATGCGGGGGTAAAAACAGATGAAAAAGGGCATATCAAAGTAACTACCAAGCTGGAAACTAATGTGAAGGGCATTTATGCTTTAGGTGATGTAAAAGGCGGCCCCGCGTTTACACATATCTCTTATAACGATTACACGATAGTTTACCGCAACCTCATTGAAAAACAAAATTTTAATACCACAGATAGGCCCGTTCCTTATTGCATGTTCACCGATCCGCAATTGGGCCGGGTTGGAATTGATGAAACGGAGGCAAAAAAGCACGGTTTAGATTATAAAGTAGCCCGGTTACCTATGGCATATGTGGCCCGGGCTATTGAAACCGGGGATACACGGGGCTTTATGAAAGCGGTTGTTGATCCTAAAACAAAAAAAATCCTGGGTGTTACCGTATTAGGCCCAGAAGGCGGCGAGATCATGACCGTATTACAAATGGCGATGGAAGGCGGCATTACTTATGACAGGATCCGCTATTGCGTTTTCGCTCATCCCCTGTATTCAGAATCATTGAATAACCTTTTTTTGGCTTTAGAAGATTAGTTTTACTACATGATAAAGGTAGATGGTATAAGCAAGCATTTTGGCAGGATTAAAGCCGTTGATACCATATCTTTTGAGGTGCAGGACCAGGATAATCTTATTTTGCTGGGCACCAGTGGTTGCGGCAAAACCACCACACTAAAAATGATTAACCGGCTGATAGAGCCCGACAGCGGAAATATCTATATCAACAACAAAAACATATTTGAGCAACAACCCGAAGTTTTAAGGCGAAGCATTGGCTATGTATTACAAAACAACGGATTATTCCCCCACTATACAGTGGCCGAAAATATTGCCATTGTTCCACAATTGCTTAAGTGGGATAAAAAGAAAATAGAAACCCGCACGGCCGAGTTGATGGAAAAGCTGCATCTGGATGCAAATTACCTCCATGCTTATCCAAACGAACTTAGCGGCGGTCAGCAACAGCGAATAGGGCTTGCCCGGGCCCTGGTCTCCAATCCGCCGGTTTTGCTGATGGATGAACCCTTTGGCGCACTGGATAATGTAACCCGATCAAACATTCACAAAGAATTTAAAGCACTTGATGAGCTAAAAAGAAAAACCATTGTTATGGTTACCCATGATGTACAGGAGGCATTTGAATTAGGCGACAGAATATGCCTGATGGATAAAGGTAAAATTGTACAATCGGGCACACCTGCCGAACTATTATTTAACCCGGCCAATGAATTTGTGGAGGGTTTCCTGAAAGACCAGCGCCTGCAACTGGAGTTTAAAGCAGTTCGGCTACGCGATCTGTGGGGCTTGCTGCCAGAATTATACCAGGACCAGCTTAATTCATCTTCACTATCATCTGATATTGACCTTTGGGCGGCGCTGGAAAGTTTCAAATTCAGCAACGAGGAAACCATCAGGATCAATAAAGATCAACACACGCAAAAGTTAGTAAGCTTTGAGCAATTGATGTCTGCTTTTTATCAATATAAACAAGCAATGGCATGATGGAGCATCAGCAAACATTATTTGAATTTATGGAGCAACAGGCCGATAAACTTGCCATGCAAACGCTGCAGCATATCGGGCTTACTTTTATTTCGCTTTTTATAGCCGTGCTTATTGGCTTGCCGCTGGGTATTTTTATCACCCGCAAAGTAAAACTATCCGGGCCGGTTTTGGGTGTTGCCGGGATATTGCAAACCATCCCCAGTATTGCATTATTAGGTTTTATGATCCCCCTTTTAGGAATCGGTGCCAGGCCCGCAATTGTGGCATTGCTGCTTTATGCTTTATTACCTATCATTCGTAATACCTATACGGGCATTACAGGGGTTGATGCCGCCGTGAAGGAAGCTGCGGTAGCTATGGGGATGAATAAGTGGCAGGTATTGTTTAAAGTTGAGCTGCCGCTGGCTATGCCCGTGATTTTGGCCGGTATCCGTACCGCTACGGTAATAAATGTGGGCGTGGCAACATTGGCCTCATATATTGCAGCGGGTGGCTTAGGCGAGTTTATTTTCGGCGGTATATCACTCAACAATACCAACATGATATTGGCCGGAGCAATCCCGGCAGCGTTACTGGCTATTATTTTTGATTTCCTGCTCTCCAGGGTGCAAAAATTAAACTTCAAAAAGATCAAAGCAGGCGCTTATGGCATACCGGTTTTATTGGCATTATTATCATCGTTTTACTTTATCCCCTCTGCATATGGCGGCAAACTTACCGCCGGTTTTACGCCCGAGTTTATGGGCAGGCAAGATGGTAACCTTGGGCTGGAAAGCAAATATGGCCTAAAAATCCACACCATCGTCATCAGCGATGCTGTTATGTACAAGGCCGCGTTTGAAAAACAATTGGATGTTATAAGCGGCTACTCAACAGATGGCCGGTTAAAGGCTTATGACCTGGTGGTACTGGATGATGACAAAGTGATTTTTCCGCCTTATTATGCCGCGCCCATTGTTCGGGAAGAGGCAATCAGGAAATTTCCCGACCTGGAAAAAACATTAAATTTACTGGCAGGCAAAATAAATGATTCCATTATGACGGAATTAAACTTCCGTACCGACTATCTTCACCAAACCCCGGAACGTGTAGCAAAAGATTTCCTGGAAACCAACAAACTATATAAACCATCCCGCGAGGGGAATGCAGGAATCATTCGCATCGGATCAAAAATTTTTGGCGAGCAATATATCCTGGCTAATATGTACAGCATGCTCATAAAAGGGTATACCAATTATGATGTATCAACAAAAACAGGGTTGGGCGGAACCAAAATTTGTTTCGATGCCCTGACAAATGACCAGATAGATTTTTACCCGGAATATACCGGTACGGGCTTGCTGGCTATATTACAGGCATCGCCGGCAACAGTTACCAGGGTAACCCAAAATAAAGATAGTACATACAACTATGTGCAGCAGGAATTTATAAAACGCTACCAGGTAAAATGGCTAAAGCCCATTGGCTTTAATAATGCTTACGCGTTAATGATGAGAAAACAGCAGGCAAAAAATTTAAATATTAAAACAATTTCAAACCTTAAACGATACTTGAATAGTAGGTAATTCAATGAATTTAGTCGATTATTATACAAAAGTGCGCCAGCGAACGGAGCAAATTTGCAGTTTCCTGCAAACCGAAGACTACGTGGTGCAGCCTGTAGTTGATGTTAGTCCGCCTAAATGGCATATAGGGCATGTTACCTGGTTTTTTGAAACTTTTATTCTGAAACCTTATTTTATGGGTTACCAGGAATTTAATGCCAATTACAATTACGTTTTTAACAGCTATTACGAAACCGTAGGCAACCGGGTAATCCGTACCGATAGGGGTAACTTAAGTCGCCCAACGGTTGCCGATATTTATCAGTACCGGGCCTATGTGGATGAGGCCATGACCAGGTTTTTACGCGATGAGCCATCCGCAGAAATAAAAGAATTGTTGGTACTCGGTTTTAATCACGAAGAACAACACCAGGAGCTTTTATTAACCGATATTAAATACATTTTAGGGCACAACCCCTTGTTTCCGGCCTATTCTGATAAATATGTATCGCCAAAGATCCAAAAGACCGACAGTCCCGATTTTATTAAGATGAATGAGGGTGTATACGAAATAGGTTATACAGGTGATGGATTTTGCTTTGACAATGAGCTAAACCGGCACAAGGTTTATTTAAACGAATATGAAATAAGCCCAAACCAGGTTACTAATGCCGAATACCTGGAGTTCATTAATAGTGGAGGCTATCATGATTTCAGACACTGGCACGCCGAGGGCTGGGATTGGGTAAACACCAATAAAGTGGAGTGCCCGCTTTACTGGCATTTAATTGATGGCGAATGGCAAAACTACACCTTCCACGGCTTGCTGCCGCTTAATTTAAAAGATCCGGTTTGCCATATCAGCTATTTTGAAGCTTATGCTTATGCCTCCTGGAAGGGCCTCCGTTTGCCCACCGAGTTTGAATGGGAAGCCGCCGCAACCCAGTTTAGCTGGGGCAAAAGCTGGGAATGGACAGAAAGCTCCTACCTGCCTTACCCTGGTTTTGCAAAAGCTCCCGGTGCAATTGGGGAATACAATGGCAAATTCATGGTAAATCAAAAAGTATTGCGCGGGGCATCAGAAGCAACCCCGCCCGGACATAGCAGAATTACTTACCGCAACTTTTTTCAAACAAATTTACGTTGGCAATTTACTGGCATAAGACTTGCGCGGTAAAAGCACAAAACAGGAAGATATGGACTCAACCTTAACTCATACCCAATTGAACCCCGAATCAGGCATTAAAACTGATTCGTTTTATAACGATGTTATAAAGGGCTTGCAATCATCGCCAAAGCGTTTAAATTCAAAATATTTTTACGATGCCAATGGCGATAAGCTTTTCCAGGAATTGATGGGCTGCGAAGAATACTATCCAACCAACTGCGAACTGGAAATATTTTCTGAAAGGACCGATGAGATCACCAATGCGCTAATTGCCTCTGGTGATGCTTTTGACCTGATAGAACTTGGTGCAGGCGATGCCATGAAATCGACCTACCTGTTGAAAGATTTGCTGGATAAAAAAGCAGATTTTACGTATTTGCCTATCGATATTTCTGACAATGTAATATCATACCTCAATATCACCCTGCCCGTAACCCTGCCGGGGTTAAAGATCACCGGCTTAAACGGCGAGTATTTTGATATGTTGCAGAAAGCGGCATCAATATCCTCCAGGCGTAAAGTGGTACTGTTCTTAGGATCAAATATTGGTAATATGGCCGTTCCTGAAGCTATTGAGTTTTGCAGGGAGTTGAGGAATAACTTATCCGAAGGCGACATGGTACTTATCGGCATGGACCTTAAAAAAGATCCTAAAGTTGTATTAGCTGCCTATAATGACAAAGGGGGTATCACCAAAAGATTTAACCTTAACCTGCTGGAGCGGATCAACCGCGAGCTGCAGGCCGATTTTGATTTGACCAAATTTGATCACTACCCAACCTATGACCCCGAAACCGGAGCTTGCAAAAGCTACCTTATCAGCCTGGAAGATCAAAAGGTGAACATCAGCGGGAAAGAAACCATCACGTTTATGAAAGATGAATACATCTACATGGAGATCTCCCAGAAATTCACCATCATGCAAACCGACCAGATAGCCATCAATACAGGCTTTGTTCCGCTAACACAGTTTTTTGACGGTAAAAAATGGTTTGTTGATGCTGTATGGATAGCAGGTACAATATAAACACGATTTACAGGATGAGGCAGAATTTACAGGTTTTTTGATTTGAGGTTTAAGTTTTAAACCCGGCAAAAAACCTGTAAATCTTTTCAAATTCTCAAAATCGTGTTAAAGTAATTTTGGGTTCAGTTTCGAGTCTATAAGCCCGCCAATAGGCTTACCCATCAACCATTTATGGTGATCATTTTTTTGCCAATCGTTTTTATATGGGGTGATGCGTGCGCCGTCAGCAATATAAATAACAGTCATTACCTCCCGCATTTTATCGGAGTTGTTGCCCGGCGCGTTATGAATTGTAAAACCGCGGTGCCATGTAGCGTCACCAGCCTGCATCGTTTTTGCTCGGCTTATAGGGAAGTTATTGTTTTTCACATAATCATCAAAAGCCGATTCCGACTCGTCCGAGATCTCGTGGTTAAAAACAGCTCCATTAGTATAGGAGTTTGATGCAAAGGTGAGCATCCCCATATCTACATCAATATCAACCAGCGGCATCCACATGGTTACCGTATTATTGGTATCAATTGGCCAGTAATATTGATCCTGGTGCCAGGGGGTAGGGCCACCGCCTGCTTCTTTAAACAAGGCCTGGTCGTGGTACAGCCTCACGTTTTCAACCCCCATAAGGTCGGCGGCAATTTTTGCCAAGCGCCTGGCAAAAACGAATCTTTTTACATCGGCATCAAGCTGCCACAGGTTCATGATCTGCAAAAATGCTTTGCCGTAAGTGTCCCTGTCTTCCAGCTTTCTTTTTTCGGTGTTATACCGGTCTGCAGCCCCTACAATTATCGGCCTGTAAACTTCCATTTCATCCTTTGAAAGTACGCCTTTAACCAAAGTATGTCCCTTTTCACGGAACTCATGAATGCTTTCTTCGGGTAATTTTATCAAATCATCCAACAGCAAAAGATCAGAAATCTTTGTATTCATATTTTTTTTAGTTTATATCCAAAGTAAGTTTAACTTTAGCTGATAAAAAATGATGTAAATGGTGTTATTATGGATTATTTTATCCGTAACTTAACAATAAAATAAATTTACGCTAAAATATGCAATGATAAAGGCCTCGTACGAAGTTCTTCAACCCGCAAACACGCAGTCATTCCTGGTCAGGAAATTTGATAAACTGGCATTTGATGCCCCTTACCATTTTCATGAGGAATATGAGCTGACATGCATCATAAAAGGCGCCGGCAAACGATATGTTGGCAGCCACATGGAAGACTTTGTGTCTGGCGATGTTGTGTTGCTTGGGCCCAACCTGCCTCATTGCTGGAAACTGGAGGGCGGTGATATTTTGCCCAGTGAAGCATGCGCTATTGTGATACAGTTTAACGATGCTTTTTTAGGCGACGAGTTTTTTAACAAGTTTGAGTTACTGCATATTAAGAAGCTTTTTCAAAAAAGCGGCTGTGGAATTTCGTTCCACTCAGATACGCAGGCAGAGGTTAAGCAACTTTTGATGAACCTGGTTGAGGAAAAAAGCAATTTCAGGATATTGATAGGCTTACTGGAGGTACTGCAATGCCTGGCCTCGTCAGATGAATATATCCTGCTTGATCAGCATCGCATTGTGGCAGAGCGTACATCTGCGGAGCGGGAACGCATTAACCCGGTATTTGCTTACCTGGTTGAAAACTTCAGAAAGCAGGTATCACTGGATAAAGCCGCCAGCATAGCCAACATGACCACAAATGCTTTTTGCAAATACTTTAAGAAAGTAACCCGCAAAACATTTATGGAAACCATAATTGAGTACAGGCTTAATTATGCCATACAGCAATTAGTACAAACAGATAAACCCATATCTGAAATTTCATTTGAAAGCGGCTTTGGCGATGTATCACATTTTTATAAAATGTTTAAAGCCAAAATGCACCTTAGCCCGCTTAATTATCGCAAACGGTTTATGCGTAATTTAGCCAGCAGCGCCAAAAAACTATCGGCCTAAAAAATTATACTACGTTGATGATACCGCGTTTAATGGCATATATAACCAGGCCAACTAAATTTTTTGAACCGGTTTTTTCAAACAACCGGGCCCGGTAACCCTCAACGGTACGTACACTCAGAAAAATTTTATCGGCTATTTCCTGGTTGGAGTATTCCTGGCAAACAAGTTTCAAAACCTCTACTTCACGTTCATTAAGATCGGCTTTATTTTGAGCAATATTTTCGGCGTGATCATTGCCCACCAGTTGTTTAATGAGCGTAATGGATAAGTGTTCATTAAAATAAAAACCCTTGCTATGAACGGTAGATACAGCTTCTATGATCTCCTCCGGCTCGGCATTTTTAAGCAGGTAGCCTGATGCCCCGGCTTTCATCATATCAACAATATATTTATCCTCGTTGAACATGGATAGCGCCAGTATCTTAATATTTTTATAATTCTGATGAACAAATGCTGTAGTTTGAATCCCATCCATCTCCGGCATTTTTATATCCATCAATAGCACATCTGGGGTTTGGGTTGTTAATAACCCCATCAATTCTTTACCGTTTGAAGCCTCAAGTACCAGGTCAAAATCTTTGAAATCTTCAAGCGTAGCTTTTAAGCCATTTCTGAAAATTTTATGATCATCTACAATACCTAATTTAATTGTACCCATTGATTCACAAATAGTTGAATAAAGATAGTTTTAATGTAACAAAACTATGCTATTTTTAATTTAATAGTAGTGAGCGTACCATTTAATGGCTTGCTGTAAATATTAATATCCCCGTTAATCAACTGCACCCGGCTTTCCAGGTTTTTAATTCCAAACCCCTGCTTTACTCCACCCAGGTTAAAGCCCACGCCGTTATCTTTAAATTCCATCACCATATAATTACCCTCCTTGTTAATAGACAGGTAAATAACCGTTGCGTCGGAGTGTTTAATGGCGTTGCCAAAAAGTTCCTGCGCTATACGGTAAAGGGTAAGTTCTATTTCTTGCGCAAAGCGCTGGTCGGGCATATTTTTACTAAACTTTACTTTAATATGGGTGGTTTGCTCAACTTTATTACTTAAGGCCTCCACAGCAACCAACAGGCCATAATCGGTAAGTACGGGAGGCAACACATTATGAATAATATTACGAATCTCCTGGATGCATTCGTCGGTCAGTTTTCGCGTATCGGCAAGCAGCGGCTGCGTTGCTTCGCTCATGCAATTTTTATCAAGCCGGTGCAAATTAAGCTTTATGGCCGATAACACCTGCCCAACACTATCATGCAGATCCTCAGCCAGCCGCTTGCGTTCACTCTCCTGTGTTTCAAAAACAGCGGCCAGCAGATCGCTTTGGCGCGCATCATGTAATGATCGTAATTCAACCTGATTTTTGATCATTTTACGCTGGTAAATGATCACAAAAAAGAACAAGCAGGTAATCAGTACCACTACTACCAGTGTACCAATTATTAATACCGGGATCAGGTTGTTTTGTGGGGTTTGCAAAGTAATCCTACTGAAAATAAAATATTAGCGATTATGTTAGTAATGCTGTTAATTATATAGTAATTGTGCCGGTCACTTATGGGTATTTGTGTTAATAGCATAAACAGAAAAATATTAACTGATGAATAAAACAGAACACCCGCATTTATCCAGAACAGCCCTTGTTTTTCAATGTCAATATATTTTAAGGGATTTAACAACTTGTAAAAGTATATTAAAGATAATATAATTAAAGATACGCTCAATGATGTATTTGAAACTGTGGGGTATTCATTCATATTGCTATTAAAATACAGCATAAGCACAAATGTGATGAAAGCAAGTGCGAGTGTGATCTTTTTAAGAATCGGCTTATTAAATAAAACGTAATAAATTAATGTATAGAAGATCAGGGACACTAAAATATTTAAATGAATAACCGGCATGTTGTTTTTTGTTCCGCTTTCTGACATTAGCCACATGACAGGATCAAAAGTGCTGGATATAAGAAAATAAAGAGCTGCGATTTTCAAAACCCTATCAAGGTGCTTATAATTATATACTGTTGCCAATACAGGAAAAAAGCCAGATATCCCTGAGATTAGAGCAAATATATTATCTATAGACATGGCTATTAATAAATTGGTGCTTTAATTAGCTTCCTGAAAGTGCATTTTTGGGGCAGCCTGTAGATCCTGGACATGGATACGATTGATTACCTACTAAATTATCAGTAGTTGGAGCAGATACTTTAAATGTTTTTATTTCTGTAGATACAGCAGCAACTTCTTTTTTAACTTCTCCGGGTAATTGATCCTGGCCATCTGCCTGTACCCCGGTTATTACAAAGCGTTTTTCACCTTCGGCATTGGCAACTACTTTGATAAAGAAATTGCCTACGCTTACAAAAAACTTTTGCCAGCCGCTAAGCTGTTGTTTATTAGCATAATAAATGCGAATGCCTAAACAGCCATTTTGTTGCAATATAGTGTTCAATATCTTTTGTCCAAAAAATTGAGATACAACTCCATCAGGATGTCTGTGTCTGTGGTTACGTGTCCAGCTGGCTGCAAGTTCAAGATCAATGGGTGCACCTTCATCACCGGTAATTGGATTAGGCTCTCTTGGTTTTGTTTCCATAAGTAATTTTAATAGAGGGTTAGGAATATGTGGCTAAAACTAACATTAATTAGTTATTATTTCAATGATCAAAAAACGTAGAGAGTAAAACCAAACGACACGGAAATATCACAACTAACTCATTTATAATTGTTTACAAATTTAAACATTCTTAAAATTTATATTTTTACGTATTTCTACGCATTCAAAACTGTATTAATACGTGCTCCATAACCCATTGAGAATGAACTGTTTTGTATGGTGTTTTAAATGACCCTGTTTTTAAACTTAATCTTGGCCGCCTTTGGCACCGATTCGATATAATACGATATTGGTTTTATTATTAATTTGGCTAAATATTATTAATACCTTTAATAAGTAATTCATCACATCAAAAACCTAAGTCTAAACATCATGCAATCTGAAATACCGATCAGCAAAATTAACCCGGAGCAAGTAGGCAAATTTATTACCAAAAGCTATTATCAGGAACTCGCTCAAAATTTCGAAGATAAATTCCCATCAGAAGCCCGTTCTGTAACACTCTCAAAATCAACACTTGAAACAGCCTTAGGCGACAAAAATGTCTCAGGCATTAAATTCATGAACGGCCTTGAAGATGCAAACGTTCCTTCGTCAAGGCTTCTTGTGCTTATGCCTGTCAATTATACTATGAATAGCAGCCTTCCAAATGCCTTGATCAATAAGAGTGGCTTTATGACAAATACCGGTGCTATAATTTCTTTAGAAAAAACATGGCAGGTATTATTTAATCATGTACTTAATTTTAAAAAACTTGATTTAAGCGTTCATTACACAAAAATTAACCGGGGATCATTTCTTGGACGTAACGTGCTAATCGAACTTGTAAATAAAACTGATGGTGATAACCTTATTTATAATTTTGGTTATAATATGGAGATGAATTATCCGTACAAGGCACTCATACACCCCGAAAACAATTTGTCTTTAATAGTAGACCAATCATTTCCTTGCCCGGGTTCATCCGGTTGCCCTAAAACAGATAGTGATATGTGCGCACTTACACATATTGCAACCAATTTTGCCGGTAACAACGCCGAAGGAGAATTAAATATACTTAGAGCTTTCAGGGATAAAATTTTACAGGACAAATTTACCGGCACCGAAATAGAAAAATATTATACCATTTCAGCATCATTATTGGAGGCTATTAATAAGCGGCAAAACCAGGAAATTATATTTAAAGGCATATATGATAAATATATAAAAACATCTATCGATTCGATAAAACACAATGATGAGGCAACCGCCTACGCCCTGTTCCAGGAAGCTATGCAGCACCTTACAGATACTTATTTATATCAATAATTCCCAGGAACATAAAAAAGCGTCATTTCTTAGCTGAGGTGGCGCTTTTTTAGTTTAAATCTCACCAGGCTTTGCATAACCGTACGCGTGTTTCTACGCTGCAAAACTGTATTAGTACGCTAACAGATAGCGTACAACCCCAAGCTACAAAACAGTAGTAGCAACATTGATTAGGATCATTTTTAGCTAAACCTTTGACATATCAAATCAGCGGTATGAAATGCCTGCATGGTTAGATGTTATGGAGTATGCCGAAAATCCAATTAAAGAGTAAGCCGAAAAAAATCTAAATTAAAAACCTATGAGCTTTATTATTAAAGGAAACCTACGTGGTTTGCTGTGTTCTGATTGTGAGATCCCCGTATCTGGTATCTCTGTAAAAGTTTACAAACCTTTGGACAGGGGCAACGAAACCCGCCTGGCAGTAGCTGATGCCAAACAAACATTTCACCAGGTAAGCGATGAAGAACTGAAAGAAAAAGAAAAGCTATTTGTTGCCGAAGGCAGTTTACAGGACAATGGTGATTTTGTTATCCAGATTGGCGACAAATCTGGCTACGAAGGCGGAGCTTTGGATGTTGACTGGTATTGCGGCAACACACCTATAAAAATCGGGCCCGGACCAAAAAAAGACCTTTCCCTGCAATTTCATATCACCACCTTGCAGCCTATGTATAAGCAAAGTGAAAGGGGCGAGCAGTTAGCATATTTTGAATATAAAATAGATTCTAAATGGTTTTGCCGAATCCTTACCCTGCTTGATATCTGGGTAGTTTGCGGCATTGTGGTTGACTGCGATACCAAAAAACCAATAGCAGGTGTAAAAGTATTTGCCTACGATGTCGATTTGTTTCAGGATGATACATTGGGCAATGCTTATACCGATTTTAATGGCAAGTTTGTTATTGTGTACCCAGGCGCCAATTTCAGGCAAACGCTGCTTTCACCATTTTTAAATGTAGAATGGCCTGCCGGTCCTGATTATTATTTCAGAATTGAATCATCATCCGGCGCTGTTTTGTTGCAGGAAGACCGTACCCGTGGCCGCCAAACAGACAGGCACAACGCTCATAACTGCTTTTGTGTGAAACTATGTATTAAAGGAGGCGATATTCAGGTGCCCTGGTTTACCGCAGTAGGCAACTTCAGTATCACATCAGATATTGATGCATCCGGCAAAACGTTGATTACTAAATTTGGCGCCGGTGGCACCGGGTATGGCTTTTTCAGTTCGGTTAAACTGGAGGGTTATGCAACAAAAAAAGTTCCTACTGCACCAGCAAGTGCACTTCATTATCGCTTTTTATACTCATTAGATAATGTAAATTTCAGCCCGGTAACCAGTGCACAAATGGAAAGCACCCCGCTTAAAGTGGCAACACGCCAAATTACCTGGAACGGCACAACGGGTTTTCAGGATGTAGTTATCGATATTAATCAGCCGGCATCTGTACCCGATAGCATCCCGGCCGATAACTTTCCAAACCCAATCCCAGATCATGTTCTTAATCCGGATGCTAATGGCTGGATAAGGGTTGACCAGCCGGCGTTAGATAATGGATTTTACGGGGCGCTTCTTTATTTAAATACCAACACCATTATTGGCGGCGGCGATGCAAGCACCGGTTTAACAGCGGGTGACGTCGTAAACGTCGCGGATCAAAAAAATGGTAAAATGTTATATATCCAATTTCAAACCACAGATGACCCAACCAACCCTGCATCTACCAATTTAAATACCCAGGCGCTCATCGGTAAAATATATGTAAACAACTGGAACGAGGTAAACCTGCTTAAACTGGAAGAATTGTTTGCAGGAGGCGGCAGCGGCTGTACGCCGGTACAATCACAAGCCCATGCCGATTATACGGTTGATCATGAACTGATAGCCAGCTGGAGCATGGGTGTATGGTCAAACGCTATAGGTAGTGTAGCGGGCTTACCATCGGGAACTTTCCCAAGAGGCGGGGCAGCTAAGTTTAACCTGGCATCGCCACCAATACCTTATGTATTAGTGCCTGCGTTTAATACCTGGCCATCATGCGCATATAGCTTAACACTAAATACTGTACGTAAATTAACTACCGGCGAATATAACGACCAGGGCAAAACCAACCAGGTTATCTTCTGCAAGTAACCTGCTCAAAAAGGTATCACTTTAATTTAGTGGTACCTTTTTTATTAAAACAGCCTTAATATATTGCACCCCGGATGTTGGATTTGTTTAGCCTCGCCTTTAAGCAAATGAGGAATGCTAAGGCCCAATATAATGCCGATAACAGATTTAATATGACTTAAAAAGCCATTGGTATTAGTATAGATACTAATAACTAAATGTAGATATTTGATTGACAGGTTTAGGATAAATTTTTTAAATATATTTTATAAATCCAACCCTCAAATCATCATTTTAATACACCCCTATGGGAATCTTCGATATATTTAAAAAGAAGTCGACAATAACTGATAATCCAGAACCTGAACAAGAGCGGTTAGAAAACTATCCTGAAATCCTTACTACCAAGCTTTTATTTGTAGATAAGCCGGTTATAAATGTCGAAAAGATACTATATGAGCTAAACAGATATGTTAATAATATTACGCACTCAGAAATAAAAAGTGCTTTTATGTTTGCCTTTCCCGATTTTAAAGTTGAGCTGGCCGATGCAACAGGCCCGGCGCAATGTATTGTTTTAGTACCTGAAGATAAGTACCCTAAACTTGAAATTCCAGAAGAGGCCTTTCAGCAAAACTGGCATTGGAAAGATGCCAAGATCGCCACAAATAATTGCCATTATGAGTTACTTGTTACCGACATCATGACCAGGACGCTGGAATACAAACAGCGTTTAAACCTGTATATGAACTTTTTGGTTGCAGTTGTCAAAGCAACAAAACCAGATGTTGTATATGCTGTTCATGGCCAAAAATTGATCAATCCAACAAACCTGATCAACGACTGGGATGAGCCGAACAGACAAATACTCCATGCACTTTTTAATGTAAGGCTTTTCAATATTACCGGTAGCGGCAAAACAGACCTGTTAATGGACACTATTGGACTCAATGCTATTGGCCTGCCCGATTTTCAGGTTCGTTTTTCTGCTTTTGAAGCAAATGAAATAGCAAATTTACTGTGGAATTATGCCTATTACATTTATGATAGCGGCGATGTTATAGAAAACGGAAATACACTCGAAGGGACAATTAGCGGGAGCAAATGGAAATGTGAACGGATCATACCGGCATTACAACCAGAACGCGTGGTTATAAACGTACAGTCGAATTGAATAATGAATAAACAAAAAACGATGCTCTTGTTTAGAACACCGTTTTCTCCAAAGAATATTACTATAAAGGTCTACTAAAATATTGCTTCCGCAATTCGCTTAGTTGGCCCGGCGTTACTCATGGTATAAAAGTGCAGTACAGGTACGCCAAAAGCTATCAGCTCGCGGCATTGGTTTATCATCCATTCTACACCAATATCCTTCACATCTTTTTCTGATTTGCATCCATTTACCGCATCGCACAGATCTTCCGGCATATCAATATGGAATGTTTTGGCCAGATTGATCAATTGCTTTGATGTGGTAACCGGCTTTAAACCCGGTATAATAGGTACTGTAATCCCATTGGCGCGGCAATTGTTTACAAAATCGAAATACTTTTGGTTGTCAAAAAACATTTGGGTTACAATGAAATTTGCACCCATATCTACCTTTTGTTTAAGGTATTTAAAATCGGTTTTGAGGTTTGGGGCTTCAAAATGCTTTTCAGGGTAGCCTGCAATCCCGATACAGAAATCGGTTTTAAGACTGTCATTATTATGCTCATGCAGGTAAATGCCATTGTTCATGTTCACTACCTGTTGCAGCAGGTCGGTAGCGTAGTTGTGCCCGTTTGGGGTAGGTACAAAAGAAGCGTCTCCGCGTCTTGCATCTCCACGAAGTACCAGTACATTTTCGATACCCAAAAATTGCAGATCAACCAAACCATTCTCGGTTTCATCCTTGGTAAAACCACCACACAACAAATGCGGAACGGTATCAACCTTATACTTATTCATAATGGCCGCACAGATAGCAATAGTACCGGGGCGTTTGCGATAGCTCAGTTTCTCCAGCAAACCATTATCGTGCTCCTTATAAATAAAATCCTCGCGCAGCGAAGTAACATCAATAAACGGCGGTTTAAATTCCATCAACGGATCAATAGCATTGTAGATGCCCTCGATGCTCTGACCTTTCAACGGTGGAATCAGCTCGAAAGAGAATAGTGTTTTACCGTTTGCGTTTTTTATGTGTTCCGTTATCTTCATTATATGGTTCGGGTTACGGGGCTCTCCTCACCCGTCATTGCGAGGTACGAAGCAATCCCCAAACTTTACAGAGTGGCTCTGCTTATCGGGGATTGCTTCGTACCTCGAAATGACGGGTTTATATGCCTGTATGTCGTTTTATATTTGTGATCTTAATAATTTATATTCGGACCTAACCAGCGTTCAACCGTTTCGAGATCCATGTTTTTCCTAACCGCGTAATCCTCAATCTGATCCTTGCTGATCTTGCCAAGTCCAAAATATCTGGCCTGCGGATGCGCGAAATAGAAACCGCTTACCGATGCAGCCGGGGTCATCGCCAGGCTTTCAGTCAGGTGCATTTTGGCGGCATCTTCTGCTTTTAACAATTCAAACAAGGTTGTTTTTTCCGTATGATCCGGACAGGCAGGATAACCCGGTGCCGGGCGGATACCCTGGTAGTCTTCTTTGATCAGGTCTTCAGTGCTTAATTTTTCCCCTTTAGAGTAGCCCCAGTATTCCTTACGTACCAGTTCATGCATTTTCTCAGCAAAGGCTTCGGCAAGGCGGTCGGCAAGGGCTTTGGCCATAATGCTGTTATAGTCGTCATGGTCGGCCTCAAATTCGGCTACCATTTCATCGCAGCCAATACCTGTAGTTACCGCGAACCCACCAAAATAATCGGGAACTCCACTTTCTTTTGGCGCGATAAAATCTGACAACGCATAATAAGGGTCGCCTTTTACCTTTTCGGCCTGCTGGCGAAGCGTATGAATGCGGGTTAACAATTGCGTTCTGCTTTCATCTGTATACAATTCAATATCATCACCAACGCTGTTAGCCGGCCAAAAACCTATTACGCCATTAGCCTGCAATAGTTTTTGATCTACAATTTTCTTCAACAGCTCCTGTGCATCATCAAAAAGTTTTTTGGCTTCATCGCCCACAAATTTATCCGCAAATATTTTAGGATAGCTTCCGCGCAATTCCCAGGTATGGAAAAACGGTGTCCAGTCGATATAGGGAACGAGCTCCTCCAGCGGGTACGACTCCAATACTTTGGTACCGGTAAAAGTTGGCTTAGGCGCAATATCACCATCCAGACTGATCTGAAATTTTGACTGCCTGGCCTGATCAATGGTAACAAACCGCTTGTCAGATTTTTTATTCAAATGCGCTTCGCGCGATTTGGCGTACTCGTCTTTAATATTTTTAATGTAAGCATCACGATTTTCGCGGTTCATCAAACTGCTGCAAACAGTAACACTGCGCGATGCATCCAATACATGTATAGCTGCACCCGAGTAATGAGGATCAACCTTTACAGCAGCATGAATACGTGATGTAGTAGCCCCGCCAATAATCAACGGAATAGTAAAGCCCTCACGTTCCATCTCTTTGGCAAAATGCACCATCTCATCAAGCGATGGAGTGATTAATCCACTAAGGCCGATAATATCTACGTTTTGTTTTTTTGCTTCCTCGATGATTCTTTGTGCCGGCACCATTACGCCCAGGTCAATTACCTCGAAGTTATTACAGGCCAAAACTACACCTACTATATTTTTACCAATATCATGCACATCGCCCTTTACGGTAGCCATCAGCACCTTACCGGCATTGGCCCGCTGATCTGCATTGGCATTGTTTTTCTTTTCCTCCTCAATGAAAGGCAACAGGTAAGCCACCGCCTTTTTCATTACACGGGCCGATTTTACCACCTGCGGCAAAAACATTTTGCCGGCACCAAACAGATCACCAACGATGTTCATGCCGTCCATTAGCGGACCCTCAATTACCTCCAGTGGTTTATCATAAGCCTGGCGCGCCTCTTCCACATCATCATCTAAATATTCAATAATACCTTTAACCAACGCGTGTGATAAGCGTTTGGCTACTGGTTGTTTACGCCATTCTTCATCGCGCACAATCTCTTTGCCTTTACTTTTGATGGTATCGGCATATTCCACAAGGCGCTCGGTAGAATCATCACGGCGATTAAGCAATACGTCCTCTACCAGCTCCAGCAGGGTTTTATCAATCTCTTCATAAACTTCCAGCATCCCGGCGTTTACAATACCCATATCCATACCCGCTTTAATAGCATGATACAAAAATGCCGAGTGCATAGCCTCGCGCACAACATTGTTTCCCCTAAAGGAGAATGAAATATTACTCACCCCGCCGCTTACTTTGGCGTGAGGCAGGTTTTGTTTTATCCAGCGGGTGGCTTCAATAAAATCAACCGCGTAGTTGTTGTGTTCTTCCAGGCCGGTAGCAACAGTTAATATATTCGGGTCGAAAATAATATCCTGCGGAGGGAAACCAACCACATCAACTAATATATCATAGGAGCGTTTACAAATCTCGGTACGGCGCTGTAATGAATCGGCCTGGCCGGTTTCGTCAAAAGCCATTACTACAGCAGCGGCGCCGTAGCTTAATATTTTGCGGGCGTACTCAATAAACTTTTCTTCGCCCTCTTTAAGGGAGATAGAGTTTACGATGCCCTTACCCTGGATACATTTTAAACCAGCCTCAATAACCGTCCATTTAGATGAATCAATCATGATGGGCAATTTGGCAATATCGGGTTCGGAGGCTACCAGGTTCAGGAATTTAACCATCACCGCTTCCGAATCAATCATCCCCTCATCCATGTTGATATCAATCACCTGGGCACCACCCTCAACCTGTTGCAGGGCCACAGCCAAAGCAGCTTCATAATCCTCGGCTAATATCAGTTTGGAGAATTTTGGCGATCCGGTGATATTGGTACGCTCACCTACGTTTACAAAAATACTTTCGGGCTTTATGGTAACGGCTTCCAAACCACTCAGGCGAAGATCCGGCTCCACTTCCGGGATTCTCCGGGGTGGATACTTAGATGCCCGCTCGGCAATACATTTGATATGCTCGGGAGTAGTGCCGCAACAACCACCCACTATATTAACCAGCCCGGCTTTGATAAAATCATCAACCTGGTGAGCAGTTTCATGAGCGGTTTCGTCATACTGACCAAACTCATTCGGCAAGCCGGCGTTTGGATAAGCTGATATATATACATCGGCTTTCTCAGAAAGTTCGGCAAGGTGCGGGCGCATTTCCCTTGCACCTAAAGCACAGTTTAAACCTACCGAAAGCAGGTTGGCATGGCGGATAGAATTCCAGAAAGCCTCAACAGTTTGCCCCGATAATGTACGCCCGGAAGCATCGGTAATAGTACCCGAGATCATGACAGGCAGATGCTTGCCAGATTCATTTGCATAACGGTTGATGGCAAACAAAGCGGCCTTGGCATTCAGGGTATCAAATATGGTTTCAACCAGTAACAAGTCCGATCCGCCATCAACCAGGCCACGAACCTGGTCGTAATAAGCATCGGCCAGATCATCAAAAGTAACCGCCCGATAACCCGGATCATTAACATCGGGCGAAAGGGAAGCGGTACGGTTGGTTGGCCCAACAGCCCCGGCCACAAAACGTGGTTTATCCGGCGTTTTTATATTGTACTCATCAGCAACTTCGCGGGCAAGGCGTGCACCTTCATAGCTCAGCTCGTACGCCAGTTCTTCCAGCTTATAATCAGCCAGGGAAATTATTTGTGTGCTAAAAGTATTTGTCTCGATGATATCCGCGCCGGCATCCAAATATTCGGCATGGATGGCCTTAATGATATCCGGGCGTGTGATGTTCAAAAGGTCATTATTCCCCTGCAGATCGCTATTGTGATCTTTAAATCTTTCCCCACGAAAATCCTTCTCGGTAAGCTGGTACCGCTGTATCATGGTGCCCATGGCACCGTCGATCACAAGGATGCGTTTTTCTAATTCTTTTCTAATATCCATTGATAGTATCAAGTAATTAGTATCAAGTATCAAGTACGGCAAATTCCGGTGCTTGATTTTAATTAGGTCATGATACAAGCAAAAAAATGTCTTGATACCTGATACTAACTACTTGATACTTAAAAAACTTATTTCGAAAAGTCGGGTGTTATTTTGACTTTCGCTTATCTTTCCCAGGGCCGTGCGGCTGGCTGAGTAGAATGTAGCACCTTGTGAAGCACAGGTTGCTAAGACATCGCAGGGTCTAATCCCTCCGTCTTTCTCCATAAGCATTGCAAAGGTGCATAATAATGCGGTAAAATGCAATAGTGTATATCCTCATCTATCTGTACGCTAAGTAAATTTACGCATACAAAAAAAGCCGCCTTTGCAGGCAGCTTTTAATAATAAATGTTTTGCTAATATTATTTTCTTCTGCCGAATAAACGCAGTATCATCAGGAAAAGGTTGATGAAATCAAGGTATAATGTTAAGCCACCCATAAGGGCCATTTTTTTTGCCGAAGCGTCGCCATATTCAAGGCCAGCGCCAATACGCTTTAGTTTTTGAACATCATATGCCGTTAAGCCAACAAAAACAGCTATACCAACGTAGCTAATAATATATTCTAATTGGGTACTGTGCATAAACATGTTAAATATTGATGCTACGATTATACCAATCAAGCCCATTATCATTATCGACCCAAAGTTTGTAAGATCGGTTTTGGTGGTGTATCCGGCAACTGCCATAACGCCAAACACTACAGAGGTGGTAACAAATACACCCACCACAGAGCTTGTTGCATAAACCAAAAGTATATAGCTTAAACTTACTCCCATTATTGCCGAAAATGCAACAAAAAGCAATGCTAAAACACCGTAAGACAAGCGGTTAAAACCAAACGAGATAATTAACACAAAAGCAAGCGGAGCAAACATTACAATAGTACCTAAACCGGTGTTACCACCTGTTTCCGGGTTTCTGAGCATTTCATACAATGCCTGGTTATTTGAAAAAACAAAAGCGCAAAAGGCAGAAAGGCCTAAGGCAACAAACATCCATAAAAATACATTAGCTATAAATTTACGGGATGCATCTTGTTCTGTTAATTGTATTACGTTTTTGTAAACGTATTCAGGATCTTTAGTTTCCATTTTTTTATAAATAATTCTTATACGAATTTACGAATAATAAGTGAATATCATGTGAAGATTGTTTGTGGAGAGTCAAGAGATCAGGACCTAAACCGGTTAACTCCGCGCGATCGATTATTTCTTCAGCACATCCTTTTTCAAATGCCCCTGCAATTGCGGATTTTGTGGGGGAAGATTTTTCACTTCTCTTTCAACCTCGGTTTGTTGAACAGAAACCGCGTAATCTGCCGGTTCAATACGGCTGCCAATGGCCTCGGCATATACCTGGGTAAACTCGGCGCCGATGTATAATATAGCCGATGTATAATAGATCCAAACCAAAATAACAATGATGGAGCCTGCAGCTCCGTAAGCTGATCCCTGAGCCGTATATTGAATATACAGACTAATCATATACTGACCAAGCATAAAAAGCAACGACGTAAAAAAAGCGCCAGACCGCACATCTTTCCACTTGATTTTTACATCGGGCAAAAACTTAAATATGATGCCAAACAAAGTAGTAATTACGATGACAGTGATGGCAAGGTTAATTCCTTTTAACAGTAATCCTGTTACAACGGGGATAAAATGTTGTATTTTATCCTTCAAGGCATCAAGTATAATATTTATTGCAAGTGTAGCTAAAAGCAAAAAACCAAGGCTTATAATTAATGAAAAGGATACAAAACGATTTTTGAGCAGTTGAACCCAGCCGCGTTTTGGTTTTGCTTTTACCCGCCAAATGGTGTTCAATGAATCCTGTATCTCAATAAAAATACTGCTCGCGCCCAATAGCAGGGTAATTACACCAATTATTACCGCCATCCCCGATTTGCCCGAAAGTGCCAGGTGTTTTAATATATCCTGGATTTGCAAAGCGGGTCCTGAACCTACATAATGAGCAATTTGTGGGTACAACCTGTCTGTAGCTGCATCCTGTCCAAAAACCAGGCCCGCTACTGAGATAACGATGATGAGCAAGGGAGCAATGGAAAACACGGTATAGTAAGCCAACGATGCACTTAATTTTAAACCATTATCGCTTCCAAAGCCTTTAAAGGTTGCCACCAATACCTTCCAAAGCTGTGTTAAATATTCTTTGCTTAAAAAACTCATTCCTTATTTTTTTAATTATACTGCTTAAACCCATATTGCAAAGCAATTTTAATGCCTTTAAGCAAATGGTGATTAAAATTCCAATTACAAAGCTGTAAAAGGGGTATCGGGCAGCTGACAATCAGGTCATTCGCCAAAATCATCAGGCCACCATTCACTTTTTAGTACGGTGAAACTATGCGTTTGCATATCCGGGGACTGTCAATATACTTGTAGTGTTGTGCCTGGGCGTTGTTGTTTACAATAAAAAGCAACAAGACAGCAAGCCAACAAAGTTTACCTGTTTGATACGATAAGCAAATCAAGATCTTTACATGGGATGCCGAAACGCTCACCAATGTGTTTGTTTGTAAGATGGCCCTGGTAAATATAAACAGCATTACGCACCCCCGATTTTTGCCATATCACATTCTTGATACCTCCGTGTTCGCCAATATCCAACAGGATAGGAGCAAAAATATTGGTAAGCGCATAGGTAGCAGTACGGGCAACTCTTGAAGCTATATTGGGCACACAATAATGGATCACATCATATTTGCGAAACACCGGGTGAGTATGATTGGTAACTTCGGATGTTTCAAAGCAGCCACCCTGGTCAATACTTACATCAATAATTACCGAATCGCGCTTCATGCGGCTAACGGTTGTTTCTGATATAATGCAGGGACTGCGGCCATCCTCCGCGCGCATGGCCCCAATAGCCACATCGCATGTAGTAATCGCCTTTTCCAATACTATTGGCTGCACTACAGAGGTAAAAACCCGGCTGCCAATATTGTTTTGCAAACGGCGCAGCTTGTATATTGATGGGTCAAAAACCTTTACCTCGGCACCTAATGATATAGCGGTGCGCGCGGCATATTCACCCACAGTACCGGCACCCAGTATCACGATCTCTGTTGGCGGCACGCCGGTAATGCCTCCCAGCATCAGGCCTTTACCTTCAAAAACGTTACTTAAATATTCGGCCGCAATTAATATGGATGTTGCGCCCACAATCTCGCTCATGGCCCTTACAACGCTAAGAGAGCCTCCTTCATCGCGCAAATGCTCAAAGCAAAGTGCGGTTATTTTTTTATTGATGAGGGCATGCAGGCAATCTGCTTTAAGTGTTGCCATTTGCAGGGCCGAAATCAGGATCTGTCCGGGCTTCATCATTTCAATCTCCTGCTTCATAGGAGGAGCGATTTTTATGATGATATCGGCCTCATAAACAGCTTTTGTATCATATACAATATGAGCTCCCTGCTCGCTGTAATCCTTGTCGCTAAAATTAGCGGCCTGCCCGGCATTACTTTCCAGCATTACATGATGCCCGTTATTTACCAATAACGCTACCGAAAGTGGTGTAAGCGGAATCCTGTTTTCCTGGAAGGAAATCTCCTTGGGGATGCCGATAAATAGTTTGTTTTTTTTGCTTTTAACCTCCAGCATCGACTCCTGCGGTTGCATCATTGCCTGTTTGGCAACATCCGAAAACCCGCTGTATATCCCTGAACTCATTTGTGTGTGTTATTTTTCTGGCTGATGAAGATAAGAAAAAACGACTTATCATAAAACTAAATAATTTCAATGTCTATCTGCCTCGCTCCATCATCCAAAACCTTTAGATTAATGTTGGAGTAATGCTGTGGCAGCAGGTCTGGTATTTTCTCAGGCCACTCAATAAAACAATAAGCACCGTCATAAAAGTATTCTTCATAACCCATATCAAGGGCCTCGGTTTGGTCCTTAAGCCGATAAAAATCAAAATGATATATCTTACCTTTTACAGTATGATACTCGTTAACAATAGAAAATGTAGGACTGGTCACCGTATCCGTTGTGCCTAAGCCCTTGCATAGTTCTTTAATAAGTGTGGTTTTACCCGCACCCATATCGCCATAAAAAAGAAAGATCCTACTGTTTGCCGCATGCTCAATAATAGCTTTGGCTGCGTTGGGTAAATTTGATATGGATGGTATGATTAGCTGCACTGTAACATTTTTAATTAAGCTACCATGTCATTGCGAGCGCAGCGTGGCAATCGCGGACTTTATATCGCGGACGTGCACAGTTCGCGGTTGCTTCGTCGTTCCTCCTCACAATGACATAGTAGAAGATCATTCAAAAATACTCAAAAATACTCAAAAATACTTAAACCAATAAGAAAGTCCTGCCGACGATAACCGGCAGGACTTTCTTAACTAAAGGAATTATCTTATGATTTCTTACCCGTATTAAATCCAAACGGCACAACAACTTTAAAGCTGATATTGCGGCCCATATTAAATATACCAGGGCGCACACCTGCAGGCACTGTTGCGTTATCAAAATATTTTAACCTGCTCATGTTTGATTGATAGTTAACATTTGCAAGGTTGGTACCTTCAATAAATAATTTAATTACCGGTTGCCCTGCTTTGTTTACAATGTTACCACCAAAGCCGGCGCTTAGCAGGTTATAACCTGGCGTAGCAGTCTCGGTACCGTAGGCTGCAAAGTAACGGTTTTGGGCGCTGTAGTGATCAAAGCCTACAAAAACATACAAGCTTTTAAAGTCGCCAAAGCCACCGTTAAATGTACCGCGCAGTTCAGAGTGGGTGTGCAACGGGGGTATAAATGGCAGGTATTTTAAACTGTCGGCTACCGGGCCGCCGTTGCCCTTATTTTCGCCATAAGTTAAACTTAGCGCGTTTTCAAAATGCAGCCATGGTATAGGGTGCAAATCTACATTCACCTCGCCACCGTAAATACGCGCTTTACTTTGCACATAAGTAAATGTGGTATAACCTTGTGTATAAACCGGGCTTCCATCAGGATTTAAAACCTGCTGCTGGTAAATGTAGTTGGAGATATCGTTATTAAACACCTCCACACTGGCCGATATATTCGGGAGTGTTAAAAAGGTGCCAAGGTCTTCCTGTACACTGAATTCGGGTTTAAAGTTTTTATCACCGATGTGATAGATCTGCGAACCCGGATCTGGTCCGTTGGCCGAGATCTCGGCAATACTTGGCGCCCGGAAGCCCCTTGAAATATTACCTTTTACCAGGAATGCATTAGATACGTTATAGGTGGCCCCAAAGCTGCCTGATGCGCCCCTGAAGGTTTTACTAAAGGCTTCAAACTGGTTGGTAACATTTGGTGTAGTGGTTGGATTTGCTCCTGTGTATAATTGAGGAAATCCGTTGCTGCCCAAACTATCAACATAGGCAGCACTACTGGTAAACGACCGGTTATCATACCTTGCACCTAATGACAGATCAAGCTTTCCGTAGCTTTTCTTCACTACAAAAAACGGACCTACATCAAACTGGTGATAGGCCGGGATTGGAAAATCTGTAGCATCGCCGATAGTGTTATTTTGATACTGCCCATTAATGCCAAAAGTGGTTTCATAATCATTGCCGATACTGAAATTGTATTTAACATCATAGGTATAAGTAGTTAAATGAAGGTTTAACCCGGCAACATCACCAGCTTCGGGATGGGTATATTCGCGCCTGTGACTGTATTGATAACCCAGGTTTACAACCAGGTTCCCATCGCCCAACCTAAAGTTACTATTGTTATAGATGCGGTAGAGCTGCACATGCTGGTGCAACGTAGGGATAGTATATGAGTTTAACACGGATTGCGGAACGATAGGCCGGGAGGCATCATCCTCTGTAATCTGGCGGGTAAACTGGCGGGTAATTGAATCGCGGCTACCATCAGGGATAGATTGCTCATCATCAAAAACAGATGCATGCAAATATGATGTACCCCATGATTTATTTAGCCCTAACATAATACGGGCATCTTTTTCTTTATAGTTGGTGCCGTAAACGCGACCATCATGCTGGTTCTGGTAGTTTTTTCCTTCTTTGGCAGATACTACCGTCCCCCAAACAAAACCATTTTGATTGCCCTGAAGTCTGAATGATCCGTTCAATAAACCCTGGTTAGTGCCATAAATTCCTTGCACAGAACCTGCTATTGTACCTTCGGGAACTGGTGATGGTGATATTAAGTTAACAACCCCACCAATGGCATCAGAGCCATAGGTTAAACTGGCAGGCCCTTTAATTACCTCAACACGATCAACAGAATTTTGATCTACCTCAATACCGTGCTCATCGCCCCATTGCTGCCCTTCCTGGCGAATGCCATCCATCAGCGTGATAACCCGATTATAGCCAAGGCCATGGATAAAAGGTTTTGATACGTTTGGCCCGGTGGTAACGGCGCTTACGCCCGGCAGGGTAGCTATCTGATCAATAATATTACCAGAAGCAGCGCGCTGATCTAAATAAGTTTTCCCCACGGCTAACATAGGCACAGGGCTACGCTTTATTTCGGTGGCTTTACTTACACCGGTAATTATAACCTCGCCGGCCTCAACAGATGAAGTTTGCAGCTTTACATCAAATACGGTGGTTTTGGAAAAATCAACCCTTTGGTTGAGCGTTGAATAACCGATGTAACTTACCTGTACAAGGTAAATACCTTTAGGTATGTTGTTAAAAACGTACTTCCCGTTTGCATCGGTGATTGCACCTTTTCGCAGATCGGGAATAGTGATTGTAGCACCTATAATAGGCTTGCCATCGGCTTTATCTGTAATGATACCCGATAGGGTTCCGATAACATCTTCCGGCGTATTTTTAGTAGTTATAGTGGTGGCATGTGCCAAATAAGTAAAACCTATAAACAGCAATATTAAGAAGCTAATTAGCTTTAATTTCATAACGAATAAATTGTGGATCAATAAATACCGCCTTTAAAACGGCTCAGTTTGTAAAAAATTCTAACAGAATAGATTTGTTACGAAATTACAGGAGGAGCCCTGCCGGCTGCAAGCACAAGCGACATGCTTACAAAATCATAGTCGCAAGGTTTAAAAACATGCATTACTGCAAGTTGTGGAGTTGCATATAAAGGGGTATCAATTACTGCAAAATTGTGGTGCATGGCATCGCACATATCGCATTTCTCCTTCACGGTTTGCTGCGGATGGCTGTTTGTTACCAGTTCTGTTTTGGAGATGCCTTTTATAAGCTGGTGCTGGTGCGAATAAACCATATACTGACCTGCAATAAAGCAGATGAGCAACAGCCACGAATAAATAATATTTGATTTATTTTTCTTCACACTTACAACCTTTTTTAAGGTGCGGCACAAAAATAAGCAATAAAACCACATAATTAATGCAACATTGTAACAATTGTGATAAGTTGGTAGTGGATAGTTCATGGATCAAGGCAGCCTAAGTCGTGATTATTTGGGCATCACTCATTAACTATCAGGATGTTTACAGGTATTAGTTTACAGTAGCTTTATGTGTTTACATCATGTTATTAACATTTCGCCATGATCCATGAACTATCAACCATGAACTAACCCTATCTTTGCCCATATGAAACCTGCTGAAATTAATTTAAAGTGGACTGCACTGCAGGAACGCATTGCTGAAGATTTTGATAACGAAAAACCCGATATAAAGGTAATACTGTTTTTAATTGGTGTGCAGGAACTTGGCCAGGGACCGCGAAAGTTTAGCAAACGCCAAAAAGAAGAGTTGATGCATATAGCCAATTGCAAGCTGATGAGCATGATGGGTTTTTATGAACTGGAAGGCCTTGACCAGGATGGCTGGCCGCATTGGAAATTGATAAAAGTTATCCCCAACTACACGTTACTTGAGCAGGAAATGCTCTTGAAATCATTAATAATTAGTTATTTTGAGGAACAGGGAGTAGTTTAACTGCCAGGTTTGAATTGGGGGTGGGGTTGGTTAAATTACCTATTCTTTAAGTTTCTATAAATTCACACATTCGAAAAAACTTGGATCAGGTAACATGATGTACGTTTCCTGAATTTCAAAAAACTCTGTTTCAGCCAATGAAAAAGCTTTTTACAATAACACTGTTATTACTTACCCTTACTGCTACAGCCTTTGCCAAGCCACCGAAAAACCAATATGTACGCATCAGTACCAGTTATGGCAGTGTCATCATCCGCTTGTACAATGAAACCCCTTTACACCGCGATAACTTTATAAAACTTGCAAAAAAAGGGTTTTATAATGGCGTGCTATTTCACAGGGTGATCCAGAATTTCATGATCCAGGGTGGCGACCCCGATTCTAAAGATCCCAACAAAGCAAAACCCGGCGCCGAACTGGGTAATGGGGATGTTGGTTACACTGTACCGGCCGAGTTTAGAGATAGTTTGTTCCATAAGCGTGGGGTACTTGCAGCAGCCCGAGATGATAATCCTAAAAAAGCATCAAGCGGGTGCCAGTTTTATATTGTGGAGGGCAAACGCCTGAGCGACGCTAAAATGGATTCGCTGGAAAACGGTCGCTTAAAAGGTTACAAAATACCGGCCTGGCAGCGTGAATATTACAAAACAGTAGGTGGTACCGCTCAATTAGATCATGGTTATACTGTTTATGGCGAAGTAGTATCGAGCATTGACATGGTTGACCATATTGCTGCGGTGAAGAAAGATAAAAATGACCGTCCGCTGGAAGATGTACCCATGACCGTGGAGGTTTTGAGCAAAAAGCAATGCAAGCAGCTGGACAAGCTTTTGAGCCCAGGCCCCCCAGCCCCCTAAAGGGGGAGCGATATATTTGTGATAGGGCTCTTCAATCATTACAGATATAATTAATATTGCGCACAAAATATTTTACAATAATTTAAATCAAAAATTCCCCCTTTAGGGGGTTAGGGGGCATGAAAATAATCACTTATAACGTTAATGGTATCCGATCTGCAATAAGCAAAAACTGGCTGGCCTGGCTACAGGCTACCGATGCCGATGTAGTTTGCCTGCAGGAAATTAAAGCTACTCCCGATGTACTTACCGACCTTGGGCTGGTAGATCAGCTTGGTTACAAACACTACTGGTTCCCGGCCGAAAAAAAGGGGTATAGCGGTACCGCTATCTTCTGCAAACAAACACCAAAACATATTGAATATGGCTGCGGTATCCCTGATTTTGACCGCGAAGGCCGTTGCATCCGGGTTGATTTTGATGAAGTATCCGTAATGAGTGTATACTTCCCGTCGGGCTCAAGCGGCGATGAACGCCAGGTATTTAAGTATCGCTTTTTAGATAAGTTTGGCAAATACCTTACCTTGTTAAAGGTAGATCACCCTAAACTGGTAGTATGCGGCGATTACAACATTTGCCACCGCCCCATCGATATCCATAATCCAAAGTCAAATGCCAACTCATCCGGCTTTTTACCCGAAGAACGTGAGTGGATGGAGAAATTCATCGAAGGGGGCTTTATTGATACCTTCCGCCATTTGAACAAAGAACCACATAATTATACCTGGTGGAGTTTCAGGGCCGGCGCAAGAGGCAAAAACCTGGGCTGGCGTATTGATTATACCATGGCCAGTACCGAGCTGGAAAATAACATTAAAAGAGCCGCTATATTGCCCGAAGCCAAACACTCTGACCATTGCCCGGTTTTGCTGGAGCTGGAGTTTTAGCCCCCCGGCCCCCTGAAGGGGGAGCTTATAGGGCTTATTTCAAGTTCGGCATGACACCAAGAGACAAAAAAAGGAGGGTTTGTTTTTAACAAACCCTCCTTTTTTATATGCTAATCAAAAAATTCCCCCTTCCGGGGGTTGGGGGCTACCCCTTTACTCTTTCCACATATGCACCGGTTGCTGTATCAACCTTAACCTTATCACCAATATTGATGAATAATGGTACGCGGATCTCGGCACCGGTTTCAACTGTCGCGTTTTTTAGGGCGCCTGTTGAGGTATCGCCTTTAACGGCTGGCTCGGTGTAAGTAATTTCCAGTTCGGCAGATCCGGGGATGGAACCCATGATAGGTTCTTCGCTTTCAAAAGCTACTATTACGTTCATGCCTTCTTTCAAGAATTTAACCGCGGGGCCAAATAATTTTTTAGGTATGCTATGCTGATCATAAGTGGTGTTATCCATTACTACTAATGAATCGCCCTCGTCATATAAATATTGATAATCACTGGTTTCAACACGGGCAATATCAACCTCCTCGTCGGTACGAAAACGGTATTCAACCAATTTTCCTGATTTTACATTACGCATACGAGCCTGATAAAATGCACGCAAGTTACCTGGTGTACGGTGTAAAAATTCCTCTACCTGCACTAATTCGCCATTAAAGCGAAGCACATTTCCATTTTTAACATCTGATGCTTTGGCCATAAAATAATATTGAGGCGCAAAATTAGGAATTAGATATGAGATGTGGAATATGAGAGGTTAGATTTTTATAAAGGAGATAATCAGGTGGTTAGGGATAGGAATAAAGATAAAAAGAGCAAGGAATAAGGACAATGGGGTTGTTGGTAAACCTTTTATAAAACGTTATTGAATAATAAAATCCTGAAGACTTTGAAGGAGAATTGGCGCTTTAAAAAGTTTGTCATCCTGAGGAACGAAGGATCTATTCGCAAGCTCTACAGAGCGAAGAAGCATAGCGGCGTAGATCCTTCGTTCCTCAGGATGACAAAAGTTTTAGTCAATACATCACATATAGGATATATTTATAATATCAAAAATCTACAGCGTAGCAATATCAATCACGAAACGATACCGTACATCACCTTTTTGCATACGTTCATATGCAGTGCTGATATCTTTGATATCAATCATTTCAATATCAGATACGATGTTGTGTTCTGCGCAAAAATCAAGCATTTCCTGTGTTTCGGCTAAGCCTCCAATGCCAGATCCGGCAAGGCTTTTACGGCCACCCAATAAACTGAATGCCTCGATGCTGGCCGGTTCTGGTGGCACCCCTACGCAAATATGTACACCATTGGTTCTTAATAAAGACAGGTACATGTTAAAATCATGTGGTGCAGAAACAGTATCCAATATAAAATCGAATGAGTTTTTAGCGGCTTCAATCTGTTTAGGATCGCTGGTTACCACAAAATGATGTGCTCCCAATGCTTTAGCATCTGCTTCCTTGCTTGGCGAAGTACTTAAAACGGTAACTTCGGCGCCAAAGGCTACACCAAACTTAACGCCCATGTGGCCTAATCCGCCCAAACCCAAAACTGCAAGCTTATGGCCTTTTCCAACTTTCCAGTGCCTAAGCGGTGAGTAGGTGGTGATACCGGCGCATAACAATGGCGCGGTGGCGGCAAGGTCAAGTTTATCAGAAATATGAAGTACAAAATCTTCATTAACAACAATGCTGTTGGAGTAACCGCCGTAGGTAGGTGTTTTATGATCCTGCTCCAGGCCATTGTAGGTTTGCGAATTGCCATTTAAGCAATATTGCTCCAGGTCCTCCTTACAGTTTTCACATATCCTGCATGAATCAACCAGGCAGCCGGTACCGGCAAGATCGCCAACTTTAAATTTTTTAACATGATCGCCAACTTTAACCACCCGACCAACAATTTCATGTCCCGGTACCATTGGGAATATCCCGGGAAACCAGTCATTCTTTATCTGGTGAAGGTCACTATGGCAAACGCCACAAAATAAAATATCAAATTGCACATCATGCGCACCAACTTCGCGTCGCTCAAAATCCCATGGGGCGAGGTCGGTAGTAGGTGATTGTGCTGCATATCCTTTTACTGGTATCATAAGTAGTTTTTTGTTTTAGTAACTAAAGATACGGGAATAGATATGAGATATTAGCTGTGAGATTTCAGATTTCGCCCGGAAGTTGCTGAATTATGACAATAGCATGTGGAGGAATAAGATTAGATCAAAACTTCGACAAGACCGATTTTAACTTCTGCCTCAAATCTAACTCTTGTAATCAGATATGCTCAGCCGTTGTTTACAAAAGCCATACTCATGTTCCTGGTTTGAGCAGATGATAGTGAGGCGACCTGTTGCAAACTGTTCAACCAGGCTTAAATACCAATCCACACCCTGATGATCCAGGTTGGAGGTTGGTTCATCGAGCATCAGCATGGGGGTATCGGCACAAAAAGCCAGGATCAGCTTAAGGCGCTGTTTCATGCCCGATGAAAAATATTTAATAAGCTTATGCTCGCTTTTGGGCAGGTTTAGCAAATTGATCAGGTGCTTTTTATCAACACCTTCTTTGTAAGCTTTAAACTTAAAATGAAAATCAACCATTTCACTAAGCGTAAATTCCTCAATTACTTCCAGGTATGGGGCGGCAAGACTTAAATATTGAAATACCTTATCAATCTCGATCTGTTTTTCCTGAAATTCAAAATCAATAGTACCAATTGACGGGGAAAGACTGCCGTTTAAAATCTGTAGCAAGGTAGATTTCCCCGACCCATTTGGCCCAAGTATGGCATATGATTCACCGCTGGTAAACGTATGGTGTATCCCCCTGAAAATCCAATCGCGGTTAAAGCGGCGGCCAATGTTATTTAGGGTGATGGTCATGAGATGTCTGAATCAGAATTTACAGAATTATAGAATGGGCAGAATAGAGAATGTTGAACAAATTTACAGGATTCTGTTAATTCAAAAATCCTGTAAATTCTGATTCAGACAATTTAGCTATTCCCAAAACCCTTCATGATACCTCTTTGCGAATTTTGCAGGAAGTTGATGATTTCATCGCGTTCCACACTTGGTGTAAACTCGGCTTCGATGATGTCAAGGGCCTTACTTACATTATATTTTTTGAGGAACAGGATACGATAGATCTCCTGGATTTCATTGATAGTAGCAGCAGAAAACCCTCTGCGGCGCAAACCAACCGAGTTGATACCTACGTATGATAATGGCTCCCGACCAGCTTTGGTAAACGGCGGCACATCCTTACGTACCAACGATCCGCCGGAGATCATGCTATGCGCGCCAATTTCAACAAACTGGTGAACGGCTGATGATCCGCCAATAAAGGCGTAATCATATATATTGATATGCCCGGCCAATTGTACAGCATTGGCAATAATCACATTATCGCCGATAACACAATCATGTGCTACGTGCACATAAGCCATCAGCAGGCAGTTGCTGCCAATGGTGGTGGTATTTTTATCCAAAGCAGTACCACGGTTAAGTGTTACACACTCGCGAATGGTTGTATTGTCACCTATAGAAACAGTGCTTTGCTCGCCTTTATATTTCAAATCCTGGGGTGGCGCAGATACTACGGCTCCCGGAAATATACGGCAGTTTTTCCCTATACGGGCGCCATCCATGATAACCGAGTTGGAGCCTATCCAGGTACCCTCGCCAATTTCAACATCTTTATGGATAGTAACAAAAGGTTCAATCACCACATTATCGGCTATTTTAGCCTGTGGGTGTATATATGCTAAAGGCTGGATCATGCTTCTGTTCCTTTTACTTTTACAATTTGTGCCATTAATTCAGCTTCAACAACAACTCTGTCGCCAACCATACCTACGCCCTTCATAGTCGCAATCCCTCGTCTGATAGGGGCCAGCAGATCGCAAATATAAATAATAGTGTCGCCAGGTACTACTTTACTTTTAAAGCGGGCATTTTCTATCTTTAAAAACAGGGTCAAATAATTTTCCGGATCGGGTACCGTATTTAAAACCAGGATACCCCCGGTTTGTACCATACCCTCAATTTGCAGCACACCCGGAAATATAGGGGCGCCCGGGAAGTGACCTTTAAAAAACTCCTCGTTGATGGTTACATTTTTCATGCCCACAACGTGGCTTTTGGTCAACTCCAATATTTTATCTATCATTAAAAAAGGCTGCCTGTGCGGTAGCATACCCATAATTTCTACCGTATCAAATACCGGCTTGGCATTAGGATCATACACCTTAACCTGTTTGCGGCTTTTTTCTTTTTTAATTAATGTTTTTATTTTTTTTGCAAAAGCCACATTAGCAGCATGGCCGGGGCGGGCAGCCATAATGTGCCCTTTAAGCGGTACACCAACCAGGGCCAAATCGCCTATCATATCCAGCAGCTTGTGCCTTGCAGGCTCATTCTGGTGGCGCAATTCAATATTATTAAGTATTCCCTGCGGGGCTACGTTAATATCTTTACGGTTGAATAGTTTGGCAAGGTGGGCAAGCTCTTCTTCGTCCACTTCTTTATCAACAACCACAATGGCGTTGTTAAGATCGCCACCTTTAATCAAATCATGCTTTACCAACATCTCTAACTCATGTAAGAAGCAAAAGGTACGGCATGATGCAATTTCCTTTTTAAACTCACTTATGGTAGATATACTGGCATGCTGACTTCCCAACACCTGCGAGTTATAGTCAACCATACAGGTAAAACGGTAATCATCCAAAGGCATGGCCACCATTTCCACTTTGCGGTCGGGCTCAGAGTAATGAATATTGTAAGGGATGTGGTAATATTCGCGGTCGGCTTCCTGTTCAACCAGGCCAGTTTCCAGTATTACGTCAACAAACTGTATCGAACTGCCATCCATGATAGGCGTTTCGGGCCCATCCATATCAATTAGCACATTATCAACCTCTAATCCTACTAATGCAGCAAGTACGTGCTCCACTGTATTTACCGTAGCGCCGTTTTGTGAAATAGTAGTACCACGTGATGTATCTGTCACATTATCAACATCCGCATCAATTATAGGCGAACCGGGCATATCAACCCTCCTGAATTTATAGCCGTGATTTTCGGGTGCGGGGTTAAATGTCATGGTTACCCTTTGACCGGTATGTAGGCCGGTGCCCGAAACCGAAACAGGTGTTTTAATGGTTCTTTGTTTTACATTCATTTTTTGTAGCGTTCATTGGTTCATTTGTTCATTAGTTCATTGGTGAATAGTTCATTATTGCCATCAGAAAAGACCAATGAACTAATGAACCGGTGAACCAGTGAACGTTTACCGAACTATTGCCCCTTCTTTAATTCGATAATTATTTTTTCTAATTCGTTTATTCTTTTCTCCAACTCGGGCAGGCGGTTTATAACCACATTTGACCGCATATTGGCATTGTATGATGTAGCAGGAGTACCGGCCCATTTTTTACCTTCCTCGGTAATAGAGCGGCTAACACCTGATTGAGCCTGAAATTGTGACCGGTTTGCAATGTTGATGTGACCAACTAAACCCACCTGGCCGCCCATAATTACATTTTCGCCAACCTTAGTACTGCCTGATATGCCCGTTTGGGCCGCAATTACTGTATTAGCCCCAATCTCTACATTATGGGCTATCTGAATCAGGTTATCCAGCTTTACGCCCTTGCGTATTACTGTTGACCCCATAGTAGCCCTGTCAATGGTGGTGTTTGATCCTACCTCCACGTCATCTTCCAAAATCACGTTGCCTATTTGGGCAACTTTGGTATAAGTACCATCGGGATTGGGGGCAAAGCCGAAGCCATCACTACCAATCACCGCGCCCGAGTGCACCACAACGTTATTACCTATCACGCAATCAAAATAAACAGTAACACCCGAGAACAAGGTAACGTTGTTTCCAATGGTTACATTATCAGCGATGTTAACATTGGGGTATATTTTACAATTGTCGCCAATTTTGGCATTAAGCCCAATGTAGGCAAATGCTCCTATATAGGGTTCGGCACCAATTTGTGCAGATGGGTGGATAAAGCAAGGCTGTTCGATGCCTTTTTTATTGAGTTTGAAGGTATTATATTTTTCCAGCAGAACCGAAAATGAACTGTAAGCATTCTCCACCCTGATCAGGGTAGCGGTAACAGGCCCGGTAAGCTGCAGATCGTTATTTATAATAACTACCGATGCGTTTGTAGTATATAAGTACTGCTCATACTTAGGATTGGCCAAAAAAGAAAGACTGCCGGAAGTGCCTTCTTCAATTTTGGACAGTTGATGAACGGTTACCGAAGGATCACCTTCAACAGTTCCGTTAAGAAGAAAACTTATATCCTGGGCAGTAAATTGCATCGACAAATTTAAATGTTAAAATTAAAGCAGCAAATTAATTAGTGAGTATCAAGTAGTGAGTATCAAGTATCAAGTAGTTAGCATCAAGATAGCTGCATTGAAGCCCCCCAAAATCCTTATACGTGATACATTTATTAAGTAGTTAGTAACAAGACAGCTGCATTGCAGCGTCCAAAAATCTTGATACTTGATACTAACTACTTGATACTTCAACACTACTTGATACTTCAATTAACTCCTTACTATAGCAAAGTATATATTTTTTTACCGTTTTAGCTAATGCCTCTAAATTTGAGTTATCGCTTGCGGTTGTAATATCATGTACATGACCATCCTTCATCAATATGCCAATATTGCCATCGCCGGCAGTGTAGGCATTATTACGTATGGATGTAGTGAAAACAAAGTAACCTGCATCCTGCTCGCTTACGCTATATTTTTGCATCGCTTTTTTAATGAGCGAACTTACAAAGGCCTTATCCGGCCGTTTGTTGCTGATATCTACATGGTACAATTTACGCTGTATCAGGTTCTGTGATAAGGTTGATAATATAAAATCATGATGCCCGGCCCAAACCTTTACCGCGGCCATAATATCGGTATCATCCAAACCGGCAAAAGTATCCAGGTGATGATCTTCGTTCATGAAAGCATCCCTGCTGATGTGGCCTTTAATAAAATGTTTTAAAGCGGGTGTGGCAAACAGATCCTCGCCCTTTAAGGTAAGTTCACGGCAGCGTTTAAAAATTTTCACCAGTAATTCTTCACCGGCAACCACTGCTTTATGCAGGTAAACCTGCCAGTACATCAGCCGGCGGGCTATCAGGAATTTTTCTATCGAATAAATGCCTTTAGCATCTACCACAATAAGATCGTCCTTAACGTTCAACATTTTGATGATCCGCTCTGAGCTGATTACACCTTCTGATACACCTGTAAAAAAACTGTCGCGGTTAAGATAATCCAGCCTATCCATATCCAACTGGCTTGATACCATTTGATGCAGGAACCTTCGGGGGAAAGTATCATTAAAAATACTGATAGCCATAGTTAAACGCCCGCCAAATTGCTCATTAAGTTTATTCATGAGCATTGATGAGATATCCTCATGATCAATGCCTTCAATAATAGTACGCTCCAACGCGTGCGAGAACGGACCATGACCAATATCATGCAGTAATATGGCAATGGTAACCGCTTCCTCTTCCTCATCGCTGATGTTGTGGCCCTTGTTACGCAAGGTTTCAATAGCCATATCCATAAGGTACATTGCACCCAGCGCATGATGGAAACGGGTATGCAGCGCACCGGGATATACCAGGTGTGTCATTCCCAATTGCTTGATATACCTTAATCTTTGAAAGTAAGGATGCTCAATCAGGTCGAATATCAGCTCTGTTGGGATGCTGATAAAGCCGTAAACCGGATCGTTTATTATTTTCTTTTTATTCAATGGGATCAATAAAGTGCAAAAATGTAAAACAAAGGTAAAATAAGCGCCCGATGTTTGTTAAATTTTGTTAATACCTTTACTCAGTGACAACAAAACCGTCCCTTTGAGGTTTTATTGTCTGAATCAGAAACGTCTGAACCGGAACTCATCGAATTAAAGAATTATTTGAATTTTACTTTAATGGTGAATATTTGGCAAGCAGATAGTTCTGTTTATTCCTTAATTCGATGAGTTCCGGTTCAGAAATAATTCTGATTCAGACTACTTAAATACAGATATTATGCAAGATACAACCATTTTATGGGCTGATGACGAAATTGACCTGCTACGACCACATATACTTTTCTTAAACGAAAAAGGCTACAAGGTTACAACCGTAACCAATGGCAACGATGCTGTTGATACTTTTAAGAGTGGCTATTTCGACCTGGTTTTCCTGGACGAAAACATGCCTGGTCTTACCGGCCTGGAAACACTGCAGCAGATCAAGAACATTAATAACGATGTGCCTATAGTGCTGATCACCAAAAACGAGGAAGAATATTTGATGGAGGATGCCATCGGTTCAAAGATTGATGATTACCTTATCAAACCGGTTCACCCCAAGCAGATCCTGCTTACCATTAAAAAATTGACCGAAAACAAACGCCTGGTTACCGAAAAAACAACCATGGCTTACCAAATGGATTTCCGCACGCTGGGCATGACGCTTAACGATAACCTGAGCCACCAGGAATGGGTTGATGTTTACAAAAAACTCATCTACTGGGAGCTGGAACTGGAAAAACTGGAAGATGCCGGCATGCACGAGATATTAACCATGCAAAAAGCTGAAGCCAATACACAGTTTTGCAAATTTATTGAACGCAACTATTTAAACTGGATAAAAAATCCGGATTCGGCGCCTACCAGCTCACCGCAGTTGTTTAAAAAGAAAGTGTTCCCTAAAATGGATGGCAAGGGGCCCTTGTTTTTTATACTGATAGATAACCTTAGGTTTGACCAGTTTAAGATCATCAACCCCATAATTTCCGAATATTTCAGGTTAGAGGAAGAGGATACTTATTACAGTATTTTACCTACTGCCACGCAATATGCCCGTAACTCTATTTTTAGCGGCCTGATGCCTTTGGATATGGAAAAAAGATATCCGCAGATGTGGCAAAATGATGAAGATGAAGGCGGAAAAAACCTTTTCGAATCTGAATTTATTGCCGATCATTTAAAACGGGTGTTAAAAAGAGACTGCAAATACTCTTACCATAAAATACTTAACATTGATGAAGGCCGGGCATTGAATGAATCGGTAAGTAACCTGATGAATAACGAGCTGAATGTGGTTGTATACAACTTTGTTGATATGCTATCACATGCCCGTACCGATATGCAGATGATTCGCGAACTGGCCAGTGATGATGCGGCTTACCGTTCATTAACCTTATCATGGTTTGAGCACTCGCCTTTGTTTGATCTGCTTAAATTTTTGGCACAGAAACAAGTACGTGTAATTATTACCACAGACCACGGTACCATCCGCGTAAAAAACCCAAGCAAAATAGTGGGCGATAGGAACACCAATACCAACTTACGCTATAAACAAGGTAAAAACCTTAATTATAATGCTAAAGAAGTATTCCACATCCGTAACCCCCATGATGCTATGCTCCCTAAGCTGCACTTAAGTTCAAGCTTTGTGTTTGCCAAGGAAGACAGCTATTTTGTGTACCCGAACAACTATAACCACTTTGTTAACTTTTATAATGAAACCTTCCAGCATGGAGGCATCTCGTTAGAGGAAATGATAATACCGGTTGTAACCTACGGACCAAAATAGGAAGCGCCTCTATATCTCTCCGCTGATTAGCGGAAGACTTTAAAAACATAAAAGGAAAGGCCAATCGTTTTGCGATTGGCCTTTCCTTTTATGTTTGATATTTTTAAATTCTGTAAAGCGCAAATCAAAAAACTCCCCCTTCAGGAGGTTGGGGGGCTCTACTTCTTTTGCTTATCAGCAAAAGCGAATACCTTTTGCAATAACGGCGTTGTGCGTGCACCAAGATTTTGGCGAATATCCAACTCTTGTTTGGCTATCTCCAGAAATAAACCATCAATAGCTTTTTGGGTTACATAATCGCTGATATCGGGATTAATCTTAGATACAAATGGTACTTTGTTGTAGGCCTGGGCTGCATCTGTATAGTATTTTGTAGCACCTGTTTTGTTTAAACTTAATTGTACAACAGGTTTAAACTTGTCTGATAACTGCAAGGTTGTTGTGCGCTTAAAATATTGAGTTGCAGCATCCTCTTTACCCAATAAAATATTGGTAACATCCTGCAAGGTCATTTGCTTTACAGCACTGATAAATATGGGTTTTGCCTGTACCGCGGCATCTTCTGCGGCATGATTAAGGGAGGTTATCACATTATCACAAAGACTGCCCAAGCCAATGCTTCTAAGCGTTCTTTCTGCTTTTTGGGCTTCGGGCGGAAAAAGTATCTTAACCTCCGCGTTCTTCAAAAAACCATCCACTGCCGAAAGCTTATCTGAGCTTTTACCGGTTCCTATTTCAAGGGCCTGTTTAAGGCCGTTGCCAATTTCAAATGTTGTTGGGTTACCCTGTGGGCTTGTTACTGCTGCCCGGGCTACCTGGTTCAGCGTATCGCAACTGCTAAGTGTTATAAAGAACAATAAAACAGCTATAGATAATATTTTTGTTTTCATAGTTGCTAAAAGTAACAAAAATGCCTCCAAGTATTTGGAAAATTATCCTATCGCTTTTAACAGGGCAAATACACCGGCAGCAATCAGGGCAGAAATTGGAATGGTAATTATCCAGGCCCACACCAGGTTAATGGTTACCCCCCAGCGTACTGCAGAAACACGCTTGGTTAAACCTACACCGATAATTGAACCTGTAATAGTATGAGTTGTTGAAACCGGAATACCAAATCTTTCGGTAATAAAAAGGGTAATGGCACCGGCTGTTTCCGCACTTACGCCTTCCAATGGAGTTACCTTGGTGATCTTTGACCCCATGGTTTTAACGATCTTCCAACCACCAGACATGGTTCCGGCTGCAATAGCCGAGTAACAAGCCAATGGGATCCACTCGGGCATTGCTGCGCCAGGCTGAATAATTTTTGCAGCTATCAACGTTACATATAGTATTCCCATTACCTTTTGCGCGTCGTTACCACCATGTGCAAAACTTAATGCCGCTGCCGATACCAACTGTAATCTTTTAAACCAGCGCTCTGCGGCGGCAGGCCTTGCTCTTTTACAGATGTTTAGTATCACAATGGTTACTATATATGCTATAATTAAGCCGATAAAAGGGGCTAACACAATATATGCTACAATGGTAAGCACATACTTCATTTCGATGGCATGCAGGGCATTTGCACCCATATAAAGGGCATTAGTCATACCTGCACCTGCAAAGCCACCAATAAGCGTATGCGATGAGCTTGAAGGGATCCCAAACCACCAGGTAATTAAATTCCAGGAGATAGCTGCAATTAAGCCGGCCAATATTACATGCATGGTTACATAATGCTCCAGTACGATCTTTGAAACCGTATTGGCAACCTTATGATCTTTTATAAAAAAGTAAGCTGCAAAGTTAAACACTGCTGCCATGAGCACAGCCTGGAAAGGTGTAAGTACTTTAGTAGATACTATGGTAGCGATGGAGTTGGCAGCGTCATGAAAACCGTTTGTGTAATCAAAAACAAGAGCAAGTACAACAACAACGACAAGTAGGGAAGTAACCATTTAGTGATGATTAGGATATGCTTAAGCGTTTTTAACTAAAATTGATTCCATTACGTTGGCCGCATCTTCGCACATATCTGTAGCGGTTTCAAGGGCGGCAAGTATCTCTTTATATTTTATAAGCCTGATAGCATCCTTTTCGTACAGGAACAGATCTGCTACAGCGCGGTCAAATACATAATCAGCCTGGTTTTCCACGCTGTTTATCCTGATGCATGAATCGGCAATGTTACGTACGTTACGTAAATCTTTTAATTCGCGTACAGCTTTTTCCAGGTCAATACTGGCCTGCAAAATCAAATCAGATAGCTTACGGATATGCTCATTAAAATCATCTATCCTGTAAAGGCTCATGCGGTTAGCAGCACCTTGTATATAATCGGCAACATCATCAATAGCAGTAGCTAATGCGTGAATGTCCTCACGATCAAATGGCGTAATGAAATTTTTACCCAGCTCAAGATATATCTGGTGTGTAAGTTCATCGCCTTTGTTCTCCAGCTTGTCAATCTGTTTAAACAACTCCTCGCGGGTGGCGGCGTTGTTTGAGTTAACAGCTTCAACCAATATAGTTCCCATGGTTACTACATTGCTTGCCGCTTGCTCAAATAAAGGAAAAAATATTTTTTTATCCTTTGGTACAAAATACTGGAAAATGCTGTTAAGTGACATATTGCTTTAAATTGAGGTAAAGGTACGGTTGCTATGTTAAATTAATGTTAACTTTTTAACACTGGTATATTTGGGAAAGGTAGAGTTTGTTTTGCTCTTTGCAAAGTAAAACCAAAGGTAGATCCGAGCCCCTCGGTACTGCGTACGTTGATGGTTTGCTGGTGCGCTTCAATAATATGTTTTACAATAGCCAACCCCAAACCCGAACCGCCAATTTGCCTTGAACGGCTTGTATCAGTACGGTAAAAGCGCTCAAAAAGGCGCGGCAGAAATTTCTCTTCTATACCAATACCATCATCGGTAACTTCAACCAAAACCTGGTCATGCAGTACAAACAGGCTTACTGATGTGCTGCCTTCCTCTTTACCGTATTTAAAGGAATTATCTATAAGGTTCACCAAAACCTGCCTTATTTTTTCCCTGTCGGCATATACAATAATACCTTCATCATATTTTTGTTTAAAGATCAGTTTAATCTTGTATTGCTTGCCCTTAATCTCCAATGACTCAAACACCTCTTTTATAAGATCATTGATCTTAAATTTTGTATAATTAATAGGGATCTCGCCCGATTCCAGCTTGGAGATCTCATCCAGGTCCTTAATCAGGTAGCTTAAGCGATCAACGTTTTTCGAGGCTTTCTCCAAAAACTGCTTTGCCATTTCACGATCATCAAAATCATCATCCTGCAGGGCTTCTATATATCCCTGTATAGCAAAAAGCGGTGTTTTAAACTCGTGCGATATATTGGATAAAAAATCCCGGCGAAATTTTTCCTGCTTGCGCAATTCATCAATTTCTGATTTTTTTTGCTTCGCCCATTCTTTTACTTCCTGTTCAACATCATCAATCGGGTTGGCCGTTACATGCTCGCCAAGGGCATCGCGCAGGTCGCGCCCCAACTTCAGGTTATGGATAAGCTTATAGATAAGTTTAATGCGCGAGTAAATATATTTTTCTATGAGGTAGTAAAATACGATGTAGCTTACGACAAGGGTAGCCGTAAAAGTGATCATAACATCGTACCATTTGTGTTGAAAATAAAAGTTTACTGCCGACAGCGTTATTGCTACGCCTGTTGCGGTAACTAAAACCAATACGCGCAAATTCATAGCGTAAAGCTACGATTTATAGATCACTAACTGCCAGCGGAAAGGCCACTTCCATGTTAAATTAAAGTTATCAATTCCTGCATTTTTAAGCAAGGTTAATAATTCGCGCTTTTTAAAGGCACGCTTTACTGATAAAGGACCATCATAACGTACCATTTTGTTGCGGGTTAAAACATGGGTTATCACTATAACTGCGTAGTACAATAACCAATGCCGGTGCAGATCGGTAATAATAATGCCTTTGCCGGCAGATGCATGCATGTTTTTGATCATCTGTATCCAATGCTCATCATCAAAATGGTGGGTGAACAGGCTGCTGATAATGATATCGTGTTTGCCCAGCAAATGAATATCCTTTATCACATCGGCTTGTACATAGCTGATATTATTAAAGCCCTTTGATGCCTTGCCTGCAAAATTGATTGCCGCGGGGGCCGCGTCAATACCCGTAAGTTTTAGGTGAATTTGTTGCTGTTTAGCCCAATTGGCAATGGCAATTAGCGTGTCGCCACCACCACAGCCCCAGTCACTAACCGAATAACCATTATGCACCGGAAATTTTTTGAGGCTGTCTATTATACTATTATGCCCGCCAAACCAGGAGTTTACTTTACCTAATCCCTCTAAGACCGGGGCTATTTCATTATATGGCAAATAGAGATCATCCATGATCTCGGCATCAAAAACGCGGATTGATAAATCGGGCATATCGTAAATACGCTTATATCAGGCAAAAGGTTTGCCATGGGTTTTACTTATCAGGTAACGAGACAACGGTGGCAGGCCGTTTAACAGGTGCAGAGTAAGCGCGGTAGTATTGTTATTGCCAAACAACCGTTGTAGCTGTCGCCCCACCCACAAACGCTGTGCAAATTGCTTATTCCAGCTCTCTGTATAGTCGGCTTCCAGGCTTGCACGATTGCTGTCAACAAATTTACCGGGCTTATAATGACTGATGATTTTCTCTGATAGTATCTTAGCCGAGTGAATTGCCATAGTCATCCCATTGCCGCAAAGCGGGGCAATCATCCCGGCCGTATCTCCGCTCATCAGGATGTGGTTATCAACCGGGGCCTTTTTCTCAAATGAGATCTCATTGATCACTTCGGGCTTATCCAGCAAAAATTCTGCATTGGTAAAAATATCGTTCAGATAAGGGTTTTTACGAATGATGTTATCCTCTAAAGCCTGTAATGTTCCGAACTTACGCAGGTCGTCCCGGTGCGCCATATAGCACATGCAGTACCTGTCGCCATCTGTTTTGCTTACGCCGCAATAGCCATCTTTATAATTATTAAGCTGGATAAGATCGTCTGGAAAATCCATTTTTACATGAAACTTTACCGCCAGGTACGGACTTCGTTTATAAAAAAATGGGCGTTTTAGTTTTTGGTCGAGGTTTGATCGTTTACCGAATGAGCCGATAACCAGCGGGGCAGTCAGCACCGCGCCGGGAGTAACCACCTCGAAATGATTGTTTTTAAAATGAATATCCTCCACCCGTGTGCCAATCATGAAGTTTACCCCTTCCACCATCGCTTTATGGTAAAGAAAATTATCAAAAGTGTAACGACTCAATCCAAAACCACCCAAATCAAGCTTTTGCGAAAATTTGGTACCAGATGCCGCTGTAACTTCCACCCGGTTGATGCGGGAAACGTTCAACTGATCAAGATCAATATCTAAGCTGCCGAGAAAGGGAATTACTTCGTTGGAGATATATTCGCCGCATACCCGGTGCATCGGGTAGGTTTTTTTTTCGATAAGGGTAACCTTTAATCCGGCGCGGTTAAGCAATATCGCATTAAATAATCCGGCCAGGCCGCCACCAACTATCAATACGTCGCTCATGTGGGTTAATGCATTTCAAGTATCATACCTTCAACCGTTAAACCGGGCCCAAAGGCAAAGCTCATGATCTTTTGATCTACTAGGTTTCCGGCTTTAAGCATTTTCTGCAACACAAAAAGAATAGTGGCAGATGACATGTTTCCGTATTCCTGCAATACCTGGTAAGCAAACGCATTACTTTCTTCGGGAAGTTCCAATGCCTCTTCAACCGCTTCCAGTATTTTACGCCCCCCCGGATGCACGGCGTACGCGGTGATCTGCCCGGCATCAAGCTTTGCTTTTTGCAAAAACCTACCGGTTAAGGCCTTTATGTTTTTTTTGATCTGTTTAGATACGCGCGACGTAAGCTTCATTTCAAAACCGGTATTGCCCACATACCAGCCCATATCATCGCGGGCCTCGATCACAAATTCCGAGTAGAAATTTTTTAAAGAGAGATGTGTTCCTTTACTCAATCGTTGTGATGTATTTTCAACCAATACCGCAGCTGCCCCGTCAGAGAACAGGGAATTGGCAACCCAATTATCCAGGGTATTATCTTTTTGAAAATGCAGCGTACAGAGCTCTACACTTACCACCAGCACCTTTGCTTCTGGGGTGGCCCGGCAAATATAGTCGGCAACTTTTAAACCATTAATTGCACCATAGCATCCCATAAAATTGATACAGGTGCGTTCTGTATCGCGATTAAGGCCAAGCTTTTCTACCAGCTCGATATCAATGCCTGGGGCATGCATACCGGTACAGCTGATGGTTATCAGGTGTGTTACCTGCTGTAAAACACCTTCTTCAAAGCCCGCAATGCAGTTTTTTACAGCATTAATGGCTATAGCTATCGCTTCATTTTCGTAAAACTTTAGCCGCTTCTGCGTGTCAGGGAAAGGATCAAAATTTCCTGATGGATCAAAAAAAGTATAATTGGATGGATCGCTTTCGCCAAAATCCTTAATTACCGAATACCGATGATCGATACCAGAATTATCATAAATGCTTTTTAACCTTGCTGCATTTGTATTATCCAACCCAAAAGCGTTCACCATAAAGTGGTAAATATCAGCCTGGGCAATACGGTTATGGGGATTTGCTATCCCGATGGCACTAATGCAACTCTCCATTAATTTTTTTTAAACCTTTTATTTGCTAATCTCTGTTTCTACCAGGATATTGGCTTCGTTTGATAGCACAATATTCTGGCCGCCAATGCCAAAGTCGGTTCTTAAAACCTGGAATCCCCCTTTAAATATTGCAGTATTGCCCGCTTCAGTATACGTAAAAGGTATTTCTATCAACTTTGTTTTATCTTTAATACTTACGTTAAAACTGCCCGTATAGTTGTTTCCGCTTGTATGTTTAAATGAAACCGATTTTACGGTGATCTTAGGATATTTGGCTACATCAAAGTAGGCTTCACTTTTGATGTGGCTATCCCGGCTTTCGTTATCGGTATTTAAACTATTAGATGCTACCGAAGCCTCTATTGAGCTACCCGCAAGGTTAGTTGGCTTAAACTGGATGTCGGCATTAACGCCTCCAAAATTACCGCTTACATTAAAGCCCAGGTTTTTAATTTTAAAAGAGACATTTGAGTGTGTTACCTTGCTTTGTGCAAAGGTGTTTATAGCTAAAAAAGCTAAGATCGCGACTGCATATATTTTTTTAATCATGGTATAATAACGTAGTTTTCAAACATAATGATTTATGCAATACTAATTTTTACTTTAGTGAAATGAAGCATCCTATTTTATGTTTATAACGTTTAGTAAACAGTCACCGTTGCCTTCATCTTTCTAATATGCATCAATTGAATGAAAATTAATCAAATTATACCTACATCTTCGGCACTTGCACACCTGCGTTTTGTTTTTTCTGTCTTCCTGCTGCCGGTATATTTGTTTGCCTTTAGCCAGGTGCCGTTTATTGATCCTGTTAATGCAATATTGGTGTTTTTAATCTGGCATTTTTTGGCATTCCCGGCAAGTAATGGATATAACAGTTATTTTGATAAGGATGAGGATAGTATTGGCCTTTTAGAAAAGCCGCCCCAAGTAGATATCAGCCTTTATTATTTTTCCATTTTGCTGGAGGCTTTGGCTTTTTTATTGGGTTTTTTAATCAGTTGGGAATTTGCTTTCGCGGTGCTGCTCTATGGCATCATGTCCAAACTTTATAGTCACCCGGCAACCCGGTTAAAAAAATACCCCATCATTAGCTTTCTTACGGTTTTCTTTTTCCAGGGAGCTTTTATCTATTATGTCACTTTTTCGGCACTGAGTGGCCTAAGCTTATTGAGGCATTGGGATATTAGCTTTATAGTAGCCGGGGCAATATGTTCTTGTTTAATTGGGGCATCATATCCATTAACACAGGTTTACCAGCATGAAGAAGATAGCCGCCGTGGCGATAACACCATTAGCCTTTTGCTGGGTTATAAAGGGTCGTTTATTTTCTCGGGAGCGTTATTTGCGTTGGGAATTGCCTGCTCGTTTTATTACTGGCATACCGCGGATAAAATGTATAACTTTTATTTTTTCCTGGTATGCGCGCTGCCTATATTTTTATTTTTTAATTATTGGTTTTACAAAGTGGGTAAATCAACCGATAACGCCAACTTTAAAAATGCCATGCGGATGAATTTTTTAAGTTCGGGATGTATGCTGATCTATTTTGGAACGCTGGCGCTGATTGGGTAATCTGTTTAAAAGAACAGGTGGTAGATAGGTAGCTCCTACGGAGCAAAGCGATCATTCATTTTTGGGGGCTACAAACAGGTAGCCTCTACGAGGCATTTAAGACATTTCCAATTGACATAACAAATATCCCGTGGGGATATGCACCCTATAAACGCTTAGTGTCATTCTTTTAACATGCAAATATATCCCGTAGGGATAACCTGTTTGTAGAAAAAAAACAGGTAATCTTTTTGCCTCGTAGAGGTTACCCAATAAAGCGCGGGGCAATCAATCTATCAAATCCCGAAACACATATTTTTCATCATAATTAACCGAATAATCTTTCAAAATATTCAAATACTCTTCTTTGAATGATTTCTTTCGATGATGTTCTTTTTGATTGTTGATGTATTTAACAACTGAATCTATTTGAGAATTACTATTGCTGAAAGCTCCATAACCTTCCTGCCATTGAAACTTTCTCTTGGTAAATCCTTGTTTGTTTACAAATTCCGAACTGTCTCCTTTAACAAGCCGCATTAACTCGGATATTGACTGGCTGGGGTTAAGGCCAATAAAAAGATGTGAATGATCTGTCGCAGAGTTTATCGCAAGTAATTTGTGCCCATTATTTTGAACTATTCCGGTAATGTAACGATGCAATTGTTCTTCCCATTCAGGTTGAATTATTGCCATCCTGTATTTTGCGGCAAATACAAAATGAATATATAGTTGTGTATAAGTATTAGGCATAAACAAATTTAATATTGTATTAGTCTTTTGCAAACTTTAAATACCGTTACAATTAAAATTCAATATGCGCACGCAACGAAAATACATTCACCGGGCCGCGGTCTTTATTGTATGCCGGGTTTAGGATAAACTGATAATCGGGCGAAAGCCAGAATTTTTTCTGATAGGCATTTATCTTATAATACAGTTCGGCTATCAGTTCATTGCTGTAATTTAGTTTTCCATCACCAATAATAAAACCGTATCCGCCGGCGGCAAGGTAATCGCGATGTGGCCGGGCGAGGCCATTGGCTACAAATGCAAGTCCTAATTCGTCGTCGCCACGTTTCCATGAGCTGCCTTTGAGCATAGCGCCAAAGCTTAATGACCGGTCTATTTCTGTAAAATACCAGGTTTCGGTATGGCCATCGTTATAGCTTACTTTGGCAAATACGCCAAAATCCTTGCTCAGGTATTGATCAGCACTAATGCCGAAACCATATTTATGTTTGCCATAAACCAGGTTGGTATCAATAACAGGATTAACCGCATTAATAGCCAGCGCCTGCCTGTAATCGCCCATTTTGCCATTGTTACGAAAGCCCAATACCCTCACGGTCCCTTTGTTGCCGCCAACGGTGTAACGCCTTTCATACTCCAGGGTTTGGGTATTGGCTTTCCCAATTTTTGCGTCCCATATAGCACCATTGGCTGTGGTTGTCGACATGGTGAAGGCAAATCTTAACGTCCAGTTGGGCATACCCAATTCAGTATGTACGCCCATGGCATAGCCGCGGGTATTTGCCGGATAATCCCACGCACCGTTATCCATTAACGCCCAGTTCATGAACTGCGACCTTGGGTCATGACTAAACTCGTTACCGTCATAAAAATCGGCCATACCAAATTTACCAACGGTAACAGAAAAATAACGTTTGCTTTTTAAACCTGCCAATTGGTTGACATCATCCTGTAGTGTGTCTTTATCTTTTCCCCATTCAAAATTTTGGGTAAAATATAAACGGGCTATATAAATTTTAGGCTCCGAACCTCCAACCCTAAAGGTTTCGCCATTTGGGAAACCTGCTACACCCAGCGTTTTGCTCAGGCCCGATCCACCAGACATTTCGGGATTAAAATAGGCCGAGGCCCCTTTCCATAGGCGTGCAGCCCCAAAAAATGTAGTGGTTATTGAACTTTGGGTTTCTGATTTGGTGAGCAAACTATTGTTGCCGGTATAATCGGCACCAAATGATGGTTTATACTGGGTAATAATGGTTTGCTGGAAATGAAAATTAAAGCGCTGTTGCTTTAACGTATCCTGTGCTTTTGTAATAACACCTATACTTAACAGGGGAATTATAAATAGTAAAGTTTTTTTCATAAATAATAATTGATGCTGAAACGTTTTTTTTAACCTATGGTTTGCATTCCAGGTAGAATTGCTGCAAATAAGCCTCCATAAATTGATGACGCTGTTGGGCCAGCTTACGGCCGGTGGCGGTATTCATCTTATCTTTCAGTAATAATAGTTTTTCGTAAAAGTGATTGATTGAAGGCGCGGGGGAGTTTTTATACTCCTCTTTGCTCATATTTAAATTGGGCTCAATTTCGGGGTTATAAATTTCTAGGCCTTTAAAGCCGCCATAAGTAAAGGCCCTGGCTATACCTATAGCACCAATAGCGTCAAGCCTGTCGGCATCTTGTACTATAGCTAATTCCGGAGAGTGGAAGGATGGCTTATCAAAGCTTGATTTAAACGACATATACCTGATGATCTGTTGCACATGTACAATAACATCTGCATCAACATTTACGCTCTGCAAATAATTGCCGGCTGTAAGCGGACCTATTTCTTCATCCCCATTATGGAATTTACTATCGGCAATATCATGAAGCAGGGCTGCAAGCTCAACGATAAGCAAGTTGGCTTTTTCGGTTTGTGCAATTAGTTTGGCATTGGTCCATACCCGGTGTATGTGCCACCAGTCGTGGCCACCTTCGGCATTTTTAAGGGTATCGCGTACAAATTGTACCGTATTATCAATCAGATTGGCTGTCTCCATAACGGGTGCAAAGATATTATTGCCCCGGATGAAACAACGGATAATTTATAAATTATTAACAAACGACAATCTTTCTGTGTCTATCAGGGAGTAAATATCTACATCTAATATGGCGGCCACCTGGAATAGTCTTTCAACGGTTATTTTGGTATAGCCCAACTCAATTTTACTATATGCATTTTGCGATATATTCAATTTAGCGGCAAGATACTCCTGCGTGTAGTTTAACTGCTCGCGCGTGTGTCTTATATTAACAGCAATTGCCTTGATCTTATAGTTCAGCGTATCTTTCATCAAATTAGTTTATTTATTATTATCAATAAACGAGATTAACTAAGAACTGGATTTACACTTTTTAGTTTTATAGAAACTTTTCTTTCTGTCATTAAAGAATCAGTTTTTTGTATCTGTCCATATTGCCTTAAATTAATCTGCCTATTAATCTTTTTTAACAAAGTTTCCTTTATCATCAAAAATAAGGTCGCCGCTTTTTATTTCTGCCTCATAAAAAGTTTTACCTGCAGCATCGGTAACTTTTCCGGCTTCTTTTATTTTCGACCCTTTATAATGGGTTTCTACATAAGGAGCTATATTTTTGGGCAGATCGCTTATTTTAATTGAATTAACAATCTCTATAAAAATACCGGCAGGTGTGAATGAAGCCGAATTATCCTCGCCCGATTTACCGCCCCAATTAGCCTCGTAATTACCCTTTTCTTTTTCCCAGCTTACTTTGGTCGCCGCAGGGTATTTAGAAACCAATGCCGCTTTAACTATAGCAGGCACATCTTTGGATTTTAGGTCCTGTGCCATAGCAACGCCGGATGCAAAACCCAGTACCATTAATAATACAAATTTCTTTTTCATGATAATTTTACTTTACACAAGTATAAATTACCAATCTGTAGAAATTTGGGTTTATTTCTTCGGAAACTCCTGATAATGATAGTAATATCAGATTACATCAATCATAAGTATGCCGCTCAAAATCATAATCGGATTGCGATGTGATGATCTTTTTACGCCGCTCCACATCGATACCTAAATTGTGCTCGTAGGTATCGTCAGTGACAGTAATGTCCCTGTTCTTTTCCTTTTCGGCCATATATAGATTAGCTTCGGCAGTTTTGGCTATAGCAGTATCATATGGCCCTTTAGGCGACATGAGCTTTACAAACACAGGCAAACACTCAAATAAAATAAACAGATAACCTATAAAAGATATGGCCATATAAGTATCCAGATCGCGGGTGCCGTTTTCGTTGAAGGATAGCTGCCCAAGCGCCCAGTTACGATCTGCAAAGCCTGCTACATTGGATAGGCTATCCAATTGATGATCGGTAAACAATCTGGTGCTGTTGAGCCCCTCATAGTCCTTTCGCTTGCTCAGGTATTGATCCATTTGCCCCAGGTTATCCGTTACCGTTTTTAGCCGGTTTTCTTTTTCCTCCAATACACTTTGTTTTTGTTTGGCATAGGTCCCGTAACCGGTAATGCCCGACGTTTGATTGGTTTTATCACCAAATACTTCCTGGTTAAGCAGGAAACGGGAACGGTTGATATCTTTTTCCAGAGAGTCTTTTTCTTTCTTCAGATCATTGTTCTTACCCATCTCCATTGCATACTTTTGATTGTATGTTTTTTCGAGCGTATCAATTTTACGGTGCTGCCCTTTCAGATAGGATGTTTTTAATTTCTGACGGATCTCCTTATCAAAGATCTTCAACTCCAGGGGGCGGGATATCACTATACCGATCATGATGGCCAGTAAAATACGCGGAGAAGCCTGCAATATCTGCTGGTTGGTTGTACCCTCTTTATTAATGCTGGATACTATATAACGATCCATGTTAAAAATGGCTGTTCCCCATAGTAATCCAAATAAAATGGCAAACCCTACGGCAAAGGCATCGCCATTAAAGACAAAGTACATGGCATAACCACCAGACAGGGAGGCAAACAGCGCCGTGAAAAATATGGTAGCTCCAATACCCACATACTTATTATGCTCGATGGGGTATTTTTTTAGGGTATCTATATGTGCTCCTGAACAAAACCAGAAAAAGCGGGTAACTTTTTTCATCTATATGATCTGTTTAAATTTAATGCCGGTTAATATTTATGTAAAATTATTAATCGCACATTATCAATCCACTGCCTTTTTAGTGCTAAAAATAGCGCTTTATACAGCAAACCATATAATAAACGCTCTTAGGTATTGATTGTTACAAAATTTGAGCATAATTATTTGCAATAGAAAAAAAGCTACCTTTGGGTTATAATTTTATTAATCATGAACGAGATAACCGTACAGGAACTAAAAGAGAAAATTGACAAAGGTGAGGATTTTCAACTGATTGACGTCAGAGAAGATTTTGAATATGAAACATCAAATTTGGGTGGCCAGTTAATACCTCTTGGTGGTATTTTAATTGAAGCCGAAAAGATCCGTAAAGATAAACCGGTAGTAGTAATGTGTCGCAGTGGTAAACGCAGTGCAGCCGCTATTATGCAGCTGGAACAACGTGGCTTTACCAATCTATCTAATTTAAGCGGCGGCATTTTAGCCTGGGCTGCAGAAATTGACCCTACACTTAATGTATACTAACCATGGGCTTTAAATTAGTGCTCAATGTATTGTATACCATAGGGGTGGTATTGTGCGCCTTTGTAGCATATCAATATTTTCTGGCTAAAAACTACCCGGTTGTAGGCGTAGCCATATTTGCCGGAGTTGTTGTTATAATCTTAAAAATAAGACTGTTAAAAGACGTAAAGAACTCTCAGAAAAAGGTGTAACTTCATTGCATGTTTATAGCAATATTAGGAGTTATTGTACTCGTGGTGGGTATAGTACTCAAACGCTCACCTGAGCCCGCAAATCACTTCAGTAATATAGTAAGTATAGCCGGAGGAGCAATGGTAGCCATAGGGCTGCTGTTATCCATGTTTAAGGTTATTGAGCCGGGCAAAGTAGGAGTGCAAACCCTTTTTGGCAAGGTACAGGATAATGTTTTAGAGAGCGGATTGCACATTATTAATCCTGCTGTTGAGATCACTATTTTCGATACTCAAACCCAAACCTATACCATGAGCGCTGTTAGCAGCGAAGGGCAGAAGGAGGGCGATGACGCGATCCGCGTATTATCTTCTGATGGGTTAGAGGTTACCATCGATCTATCGGTGTTATACAAAGTAATGCCCGATAAGGCCGGTTACATTTTGCAAAACATCGGCGAAGATTATATCGGCAAAATTGTTCGCCCGGTAGCACGCACTGCCATACGTGACAACGCGGTAAATTACGCGGCGGTTGACTTGTATTCAACCAAAAGGCAGGAATTCCAGGATAAAATAAACCGTTACATAACGGCAAACTTTGCTAAAAGAGGGTTGGAGCTTCAACAAATTCTCGTGCGCAATATCACCCTGCCAGCATCTGTAAGGGCAAGTATCGAATCAAAGATCAACGCCGAGCAGGATGCTCAGAAAATGCAATTTGTATTGCAGAAAGAAAAGCAAGAGGCAGAACGTAAGCGGGTAGAAGCACAAGGTATCGCCGACTATCAAAAAATTCTTTCAACCGGCTTGTCTGACAAACAGTTACAATACGAAACCATCAAGGCACAAATGGCTATAGCTACTTCGCCAAATGCCAAAGTGATCATTATTGGCGGAGGCAGAGGAAACCCAATAATGCTGAGCGACAAGTAAACACGAATTTCACGAATGAAGGCGAATTTCACGAACCTTGTTTGGAACCATAAATAATAAAGGCCACCCTATCCGGGCGGCCTTTATTGTTTATGGCTTAGAATTAATTCTTCGTTCCTACGTATGCCGCGTTCGCAAAAAAAGGTTTGTCATCCTGAACGCAGTGAAGGATCTGTTATTCGCCATGCTTCTTCGCCCTGTAAAGTCTGAGAATAGATCCTTCACTGCGTTCAGGATGACAAACCTTTTTAACGTCATTTCTCCTTCAGTGTCCCCCCGGATTTTATCACTCGCAATGACTATTTTTAGACAGCCTCTCTGGATGACAAGCCTCTTAAAACGTCATTTCCACCTTCGGAGTTTTTCCGAATTCTATTGCCCAGAATGGTAAAATAATTGAGAAAGACTCTTACCTTACCAGTGTACCTATGGCTTCGCCAAGGGCTATCTTCATAAAGTTGCCCTCTTTGTTCATATCAAATACAATAATAGGCAGCTTGTTTTCCTGGCAAAGGGTTATGGCTGTCATATCCATTACATTTAAGCCTTTGTCATATACTTCCTGGAAAGAGATTTCGTCATAGCGGGTAGCCGAAGGATCTTTTTCAGGATCGGCGGTGTAGATACCATCAACACGGGTACCTTTCAATACAACGTCGGCTTTAATTTCAATAGCGCGTAATGATGCAGCGGTATCGGTGGTGAAATATGGGTTACCGGTACCGGCGCCAAATATTACTATTTTACCCACCTCTAAATGGTGCATAGCACGGCGGCGGATGTATGGCTCACAAATTTGTTCCATTTTAATGGCCGATTGCAGGCGGGTTTCAACGCCAATGCTTTCCAGCGCATTTTGCAGGGCCATGCAATTGATCACAGTAGCAAGCATACCCATATAGTCGGCCTGAGCGCGTTCCATCCCTGATTTCTCTGCGCTTAACCCTCTGAAAATATTACCGCCACCAACAACGATTGCAATTTCGATCCCCGCGTCATAAACGTTTTTTATGTCCTGTGCATATTGCAAAACCTGGGCATTATCAATACCATATTGCCTGGTGCCCATCAGCGATTCGCCCGAAAGTTTCAGTAAAATTCTTTTGTACTTCATTTGGTGTGATTTGTTAATAATAGAAATAGATGGAACTTGCTTTTGTGGATATCATGAATTGATATAGCTCTGTTCATATGTGCGTAGTTCGCCAAAAATAAAGAATAAAAATCAGTGTTAAAATTTTATGTTGTCTTTGTTAAAAAATCACCTTGTAAAATGGTGCCTTCCACCTCAAAATCAGCATTAAAAATAACCAGGTCGGCATCAAAGCCTTTTTCTATTTTGCCCTTTTTAAGTTGTTTTGCCAGTTGAGCGGGGTATAACGAGGCCATGTTAACAGCTTCGGCAAGGTCAATACCCACATATTTCACGCAATTTTCAACAGCATTCAACATGGTAAGGCATGAGCCCGAGAGTGTGCCGTCGGGCATGGTATACCTGTCGCCTCTTAATTCATGTTGATAAGTACCCTCTTTAGTTGAAGTTACGGCATCGGTAATTAAATATAGCTTATCGCCCAGTTCGCGTTTAGCCAACCGGATCATCGCGAAATCAACATGAATACCGTCGGCTACAATGCTGGTATATGGCCGTTCTTCAAAAATGGCAGGAATATAACCCGGTTCGCGGTGATGCATCTGTGGCATGGCATTAAATAAATGCGTTACTGCCTGCACCGGTTTGTTTAAAAATGCTTTTCCTTCGGCATACGTAGCATTGCTATGGCCTGAAGAAATGATGATGTCCTGGTTATATAGGTAATCGATCACTTCCTGATCCTGCAGCTCGGGCGCTATGGTGATCATTTTTATCTCGCCTTCGGCACGTTCTACCCAGCCTTTAACCTCGGCAAGGGTAGCTTTCTTAATATATTTTTCCGGATGCGCACCCTTTTTTGCCGGGTTTAAATATGGCCCTTCCAGGTGCAAGCCCCAAAAAGCACCCTTAGCTTCTTTACGGTATATTTTAGCAGCATCGATACCTGCTTCAACAATATCATTGGTATTGGTTCCAATGGTTGCGAAAACGCCGGTAGTTCCCTGGTTAAGCAAGTCGGTTTCTAAACGCGCTAATGCATCAACAGTTGGCGTGCCTGCAAAAAGCTTTCCGCCGCTACCATAAATTTGGAGGTCGATAAAACCGGGGGCAAGGTATGAACCATTTAGATCTTTTCTCTCGGCATCGGCGGGGATAGCAGTATCATCAATAACATCGAGGATTGATGTGCCAGATATTAAAACGGCTTTGCACCGGGCAATTTGCCCGTTTGAAATGAGTTGGAGATTGTAGAGTGCTGTTACCATAATTCCTGAAGGGTTTTAACAACATGTCATTGCGAGCGCAGCGCGGCAACCGCGAACTGTGCATCTTCGCTCTGTATAGTTTGCGGTTGCGTCGTCGTTCCTCCTCGCAATGACAGGAGAATTATCAAACAATATCGCAAAAAAAATCCCCCTCGTTTTAAAACGAGGGGGATTAAATATTTAAGCTCCTAAAGCTACTCGCTTAAAGGCAGTAACTGTTAAACCTTTTTCAACAGTGCTCAGGAATTGAGCAACGCTTTTTGAAGAGTCTTTTACAAACTCCTGGTTTAACAAAGTAGAATCTTTATAAAATTTGTTCAGTTTACCTAAAGAGATTTTTTCAACCATTTCTTCTGGTTTACCTTCAGCACGGATCACATCTTTAGCAATTTCTAACTCACGCTCAATTACAGAAGCATCAACACCATCTTTATCAACAGCAATAGGGTTCATAGCAGCAATTTGCATTGCAACGTCTTTACCTGCTTCGTCAGCACCTTCTGGGTTTGAGTTTAAAGCAACTAATACACCTAAACGAAAGTTACCATGTACGTAAGCGATAACTTTTTCGCCTGTAATGATCTCTAATTTAGATACACCAATTTTTTCGCCGATTTTACCTGTTTTATCGATAATAGCTTCACCAATAGTTGTAGTGGTGTTATCTGTATCGATAGAAATAGCGTAAAGCTCTTCGATGCTTTTTGGTTGGTTTTCAACAGCTTTGTTAGCAACTTCATTAGCGAAAGCAACAAACTCAGCGTTTTTAGCCACGAAATCAGTTTCGCAGTTAAGTTCAATAATAACACCGGTTTTACCATCAGCAGATGTGCGTGAAATAACAACACCTTCGTTTGATTCTCTGTCCTGACGGCTTGCTGCAACTTTAGCGCCTTTTTTTCTTAAAAAGTCGATAGCTGCTTCAAAATCACCGTTAGTTTCGGTTAATGCTTTTTTGCAATCCATCATACCGGCACCTGTTTGTTGGCGCAGTTTGTTTACGTCGGCTGCAGATATTTGTACTGTAGACATGTTTTTAAGTTTTTTATTGTAAGTTATGAGTGATAGTTGCAAGCAAAAGTAAAGCTCTACTGTAACCTGTAACTATTTCTATTATTAAAAAATATGGGTTGTATAATGCAGCTATAAAAACTTACAGCACACAACATACAACCCACAAATTATGATTACTCTTCTGTTGTTTCGGCAGCAGGAGCTTCAGTTTCAGCGTCAGCTACAACATCAGCAGTTTTCCTTGTTCTTTTACCACCTTCGTTTTCGCTGCGGTCTTTAACTTCAGGAGCATCAGCTTTAGCTTTCGCGGTAGCTGCTTCTTTTTCTGCTTCGTCTTCTTTGTCGCGTTTGCGTTCATCTAAACCTTCTTCAATTGCTTTGATGATAATGCTGGTGATCAATGAAATTGATTTTGTAGCATCGTCATTGGCAGGAATAGGGAAATCGATGTTTGAAGGATCAGAGTTGGTATCAACCATAGCAAATGTAGGGATGTTCAACTTCAAAGCTTCTGAAACTGCGATATGTTCTTTCTTAACGTCGATAAGGAATAATGCTGCAGGTAAACGGTTCAAATCAGAGATACCACCTAAAAGGGTTTCTAATTTGATACGCTCACGTTGTATCATCAGTCTTTCTTTTTTAGAAAGGTTGCTGTAAGTACCGTCTTTAGTCAATTTATCGATGTTTGACATCTTTTTGATTGACTTACGTACAGTAGCAAAGTTGGTTAACATACCACCCAACCAACGCTCGGTGATGTATGGCATGTTTACGCTTTTTGCATAGTCAGCAACGATATCTTTCGCTTGTTTCTTTGTAGCTACGAATAATACCTTACGGCCTGATTTTACAATTTGTTTGATAGCTGCAGCAGCTTCTTCAACCTTAGTTAAGGTTTTATTTAAATCTATAATGTGGATACCGTTACGCTCCATGAAAATGTACTGTGACATTTTCGGATCCCATTTGCGGGTAAGGTGACCAAAGTGTACACCTGCATCCAGTAAATCCTGATATGTTGTTCTTGCCATTGTGTTGTCCTCCTGTGATTAACGTTTACTGAATTGGAATCTCTTACGTGCTTTCTTACGACCTGGTTTCTTACGCTCAACCATACGGTCATCACGTGTCATAATACCTTTAGCGCGTAATGCTGGTTTCTTTTCAGGATCCAGTTCAACGATGGCTTTCGCGATAGCTAAACGAACGGCTTCTGCCTGTCCTTTTACACCACCACCGGCAACATTTACTTTAACATCAAATTTTCCGGTGCTACCAGAAACCTCAGTGCTCTGAGTTACGATGTACTGTAATGGCAATGTTGGGAAGTACTCTTTGTAATCTTTACCGTTAACGATGATCGCACCATTTCCTTCTGAAAGGTAGATGCGGGCAACGGCTGTTTTTCTTCTGCCTGAAGTGTTAGTTGTTGGCATTTCTTTTCTCCTTTAAAATTAAAAAGTTAAATGGTTGTTGGATTTTGTGCTGCATGAGGATGCTCTGCACCTGCGTATACATGCAGGTTACCAAATAATGCTTTACCCAAACGACTTTTAGGTAACATACCACGAACGGCTTTTTCAATTACGCGTTCAGGATGTTTTGCCATTAACTCCTTAGGAGAAATGAAACGCTGACCACCTGGATAACCAGTGTAAGAAACATATTGCTTTGCGCTCAATTTGTTTCCGGTCAACTTTACCTTGTCTGCATTGATAACTATTACATTATCACCGCAGTCTACGTTCGGGGTGAAATCTGGCTTGGTTTTACCACGAATGATCATTGCGATCTTAGTGGACAAGCGCCCCAAAATCTCGCCTTGTGCGTCAACAACAACCCATTGTTTGTTAACGGTTTTTTTGTTGGCTGAGACAGTTTTGTAACTTAACGTATTCACTTGCTTTAAATTAAATTGTTTAAACGTTTATTATACCCCGCATTTTCGGGACTGCAAAGATACAGCTATTTATGTTATTAACAAATAGTTTTTAAGGAAATTTCACGGGTAATTATTCAATAATTTATCACAGCTTATATTATACTTTTTAAACCGATAGCTATATATTAGCAAAGAACTATTATTAATTCCCTAAATTGATGTCACCCTTTTGCAGGTTTGCGCTTGCTGTATGCTTTATTGTTTTAAACTCAATTCCGCTTTCTGCACAAACCAGGGTAAGCCTGGAGGATTCATTAAAAACGCAAAGTGACGCTAATGGCTTCTTAAATTCAATTTTCAGCAGTAAAAAACCAGCCACTGCCGATACCAGCCGCGAGGAAAAGAATTTCTTTTGGGCTATACTGCCATCTGCTGCTTATAACCCAAGCGTTGGCTTTGCCGTCGGGGCTACCTCTGCAGCCGGTAAATACTTTGGGGATAGGCACAATACCATCCTATCAGTAATGAACGCCGGTGCATACATTTCAACCAACGGGCTTTCAACATTGGAGCTAAAACATAATGCGTTCACCTCAAAAAATATATGGAACCTGCAAGGTACATTACAGGTAGGCAAAACTATAGCCAAAGATAATGGCCTGGGCACAGGTTACCGTAGTATTGGCGATGGCCCGTTCCATATGGGCGATCAGCATTTTAATGATAATCCCGACGAATTCCCTTTAAGGTATACCTACCTAAAAATAAACGAACGCATTTACCGTAAAATAACAGATCATATTTATGTTGGAGCCGGCCTTAGTTTTAACTTTTACAATAATATTGATGATAACCGGGCAAACATCCCGGCAACCGATACGCACAACTTTAGGTACAGTGTGCATAAAGGCTACTCTCCCTACCGTTATAACGCAAATGGCATTTTAATAAACTTTCAATACAACAGCCGCGATCAGCCAAACAGGGCATTCAAAGGCATTTATGCGGATGTTATTTTACGAACCAACCAAGGCTGGCTGGGCAGCAATCATAACGCGGTTCAATTAAAAGCGGAGTTCAGGAAATACTGGAGCTTAAGTGATACCGATCCTGAAAATGTTTTAGCTTTTTGGCATTGGGCCAATTACCTGCTTAAAGGTTCAGTACCGTACCTGGAACTACCGGGCACAGCAAGTGATGCCTATGGCCGTATTGGCCGCGCTTTTATTATCGGCCGGTTTAAGGGCCCATCCTTTGTTTACAATGAGGCCGAGTACCGTTTTCCATTAACCGGTAACAAGTTATTAAGTGGCGTTACGTTTGTAAATATCGAATCGGCAAACAACCAGCGGGATATTAAACTGTTTAGCCATTGGGAGCCGGGAGCCGGTTTTGGCTTAAGGTTGTTGTTCAATAAATTTACCCGATCAAACATGTGCTTTGATTATGCCCGGGGCAGTTATGGCTCAAGCGGCTTCTTTTTGGGACTTAACGAAGTTTTTTAAACCCCGCCCGCAATAGTGCTGTTGATTTATCCCTGGGGAAAATTTGAAAAAAAGTATTACAAAATAAAAGGGGCGCAAAATTTTGCGCCCCTTTTATTTTGTAATATATAACTGTTTATAATGAATCTGTTGAAGTAAACCCACCTTCTTGAAGCGGTTCCTGGTGTCTTTTAAGCAAAGGCGATCCCTCGGTGAAAATACCCATGATGAATAACAAACCACCAAATAAAACCTGCGGTATCCATAATTTCGAGCTGAAATCATAAACCCATGGAGAGCACATCAGGAATGAACCCATAATTACATCATTTACATTGTGCATGCTCATCGGGAACACTTTAATAAAGCCCAGCTTGTTATCTGCAAAAATAGCCATGATCAGTTGTAACCATCCGACGATCAGTGGCAGGAATAAAGCCGCGCCGCCAATATGTAATGTATCAAATGTCCACAGTGTAGAGATCAGTAACAGGGCTACTACATAATTTAAAAATGCATAAAATGTTGTTGGAATAAAGCTTTTCATTTTTTAGCGAATTGTTGTATAGTGTATCTATATTTTATATATGTGTCTCAAAAATCGTTGCAAAGCTAAGCATTTATACAGTTTTTTGATATTTAAAATTGCCCCGAACGCTTTTTATTGTTTAAAACAATTACCTTTAATTAATTGCAGTAATAATTCGCTAAAGATAGGCGTTTTTAAAATTAAAGCAATCCATTTTTCTTTCTACAACCGGGCACCACAGATAAAGCCCGTTAATTCATCCGCTATTACAATAATACCCAGATTGCAATACCAGCAATTGAGGGTAAATTAACATCTAATCTAAAACTATTAAGATCATGAGCAAGGACAGACAAGCCGTAAAAGAAAAAAAGAAACCAGCCGCAGAAGGAGGCAAAAAAGCCCCATCTGATTATCAATCAGGCAAAAAAGATGCTGTAAAACCTATTGGCGGCGATAAGAAAAAGTAATTTTTTTTGGAATTTTTGGACGAAAGATTTTCGGAGCAAAGAGCAAGGATTTTTGGACGAAGATCTTTCAGACAAAGGATTTTCGGACAAAGGACAAAAGATATAAAACTGTTTAAAGTTCCTTATCTTTTGTCCTTCTGTCTTTTGTCTTAAAGTCCTTTATCTTTTATCTAAAAATCCTTGCTCCTTGCTCCAAAGTCCCAAAAAAAATCTATTTTCTTTCCCCTTGCACAGTGGCTGCTATTTGTAAAGCTTTATAAGCATTTACAATGCCGCCGGTTTTGCACAGGGTAGTAAAATCAACCTTTTCGGTTTTTGAGCCGGGTTTGTAAACCATAGTGCCCGTTAATGGCGTGGCCGAAGCCAGGATAACCTGTTTTAACTGTTTTGCACTCAGGGTTGGGTAATATTCCAATATTAAACCAGCTATACCGCTTGTTATCGGTGCCGAAAAGCTGGTTCCATCTTCGGTATTAAATTCTGCATCAGTATCAATGGTGGTAACCTTTACACCAGGTGCAAAAACATCTACCATCTTTTTGCCGTAATTGCTAAAATCTCCGGCAAGGTGATCATTCAAACGTGAGCCGGAAGCACCTACATTGATTAGGTTATCAGCATCCGTAGTTGATCCATCCAAAAAAAGATCATTCGGATAATCCGGATCCTTGTCCATATCATCATTATCATTCCCGGCAGCCAATACCAGCAGTACATCTTTTGCAGCTGCATACTTAAATGCCTCGTCAACCCATTCTTTATGTGGTGATATTTTTTTACCAAAGCTCATATTAATAACCTTTGCGCCATTATCAACCGCGTAATGTATGGCATTGGCAACATCCTTATCGTACTCATCGCCGTTAGGCACGGCTTTAAGCGCCATGATCCTTACATTATCTGCAACTCCATTTATACCGTAATTATTTCCACGCACAGCACCTATCAATCCGGCTACACCTGTACCGTGGGATGCATCAGCAAATTTTAAAAGATTGTTGCCATAGGGCTTATGATCCTGGCTATCTACATTATCGCCAACTATCCTTTTGCGTGCTTCCAGATCGGGCGATAAGTTGTTGTTAAGCTTTTCCAGGTATTCGCTTAAATCCTTAATGATAGCGGCATTTGTTTTGTTGCCACCCTCCTGCGAAAATATGGTAGCCCAAACATATTTGCTTTGGCTTAAGGTATCGTTTGTTGTTTTAATCCTTACAAGATCGGCTTCTTTAAAAGTATCGCCGGCACCTATATTAAGCGATTTTTTGATATATCCGCTGGTTGCCATCAAAGCATTCATGATAGGCTGCAGCTGTGCCGTTTCCGTCTGCGATTTATTGATAGTAGTATCATAAATGGTTTTAACACGCTGCCAGTAAGCAAATGCCTTTTTATCTGTAGCTGTAGCTTCAGTCAAAGCAGCGTATTTCCCTTTAAGCTTATTATACTCGCGCACTTCTTCGGTAGTTTCATTAAAATCGGCTTTGCCGCCTGCACCACCTAAAAAATTCCAGCCATGTATATCGTCAACATAACCGTTATGGTCATCATCAATACCGTTGCCGGGTATTTCCTTTGTATTTATCCATAAGATGCTTTTCAGATCTTTTTGCAAGGTATCCACCCCGCTATCAATAGTAGCTATAACTACCGTTTTGCTTTTTTTACCTTTTACAAAAAGATAAGCCGGTTTTAAACTGATGCCAAAATAGCCATCGTCTTTAAGGTCCATTAATTGCCAGTGCCTTGGCGGTTCGGGTTCTGGCCTGGGCATTACCTGCGCCGATACCGGTTGATCAATTGTTAAAGCAGCTAATAAGAAAGTACAGGTAATGAAAGAGCGAAAATTAAACATGTATAAGTATTAGTAATAAAAATTTTAGAGGTCGAATTTGATCCCCTGGGCTAAAGGCAACGTTTTTGAATAGTTAATAGTATTGGTTTGTCTTCTCATGTAAACTTTCCATGCATCAGAACCAGACTCGCGGCCACCGCCGGTTTCTTTTTCGCCGCCAAAAGCGCCGCCTATTTCTGCGCCCGATGTACCGATGTTTACGTTGGCAATTCCACAATCAGAACCAGCGTATGATAAAAATTGTTCTGCCTCGCGTAAATTATTAGTCATGATGGCCGATGATAAACCCTGCGGCACACCATTCTGCAAGTCGATAGCCTCTTCAAGCGTAGTATATTTTATAAGGTAGAGGATAGGTGCAAAGGTTTCGTGCTGTACAATTTTAAAGTGATTTTCCACCTCGGCGATACATGGCTTTACATAACAACCGGATGCATATGCGCCGCCTTCCAGCTTACCGCCTTCAACAACAAATTTGCCGCCTTCGGCCTTACATTTTTCTATAGAATCCAGGTACAGGGCAACAGCATCATGATCAATCAGCGGCCCCATGTGGTTATGCTCATCCAGAGGATTACCTATGCGGATTTGACCGTAAGCGCTCACCAGTTTTTGTTTAAAAGCTTCGTAAACACTTTCGTGTATAATAAGCCTTCGTGTACTGGTACAGCGCTGGCCGGCGGTACCCACGGCGCCAAAAACAGCGCCAATAAGTGACATGTCCAGGTCGGCATTTTCGCTGATGATGATGGCATTATTGCCACCAAGCTCCAGCAAACTTTTGCCTAAACGGGCGCCAACAGCCGCGCTCACAGCCTTACCCATGCGGGTTGATCCGGTAGCCGATATGAGCGGTACGCGGGTATCATTTGCCATTAACTCACCAATATTTCTATCGCCGATGATGAGGTTTGATACCCCTTCTTCAATGCCATTTCTTTTCAAAACATCCTGCGCAATGTGCTGGCAGGCTATGGCGGTCAATGGTGTTTTTTCTGAGGGTTTCCAGATACAAACATCGCCGCAAACCCAGGCCAGCAGGGCATTCCAGCTCCATACCGCAACCGGGAAGTTAAACGCCGAAATAATACCCACAATACCCAGTGGATGGTATTGCTCATACATACGATGCTCAGGCCTCTCGGAGTGCATGGTTAAGCCATACAGCTGCCTGCTTAATCCTACCGCGAAATCGGCGATATCAATCATTTCCTGTACTTCGCCAAGGCCTTCCTGGAGGCTTTTACCCATCTCGTAGGATACCAGGGTACCCAGGTCCTGCTTATTGGCACGCAAGGCCTCCCCAATCTGGCGCACTATCTCGCCACGTTTTGGCGCAGGAGTCTGGCGCCAGCTTTTAAATGCTTTAGCGGCTTGTTCAATTACCTGGTTATAATCGGCTTCGGTAGCAAATTTAACCGTGGCTATCTTTTGGCCATCAACGGGCGATGTAATATCTTTTAAAGTTGCATCGGGGCTGCTGCCCCAGTTACTGCCGGTACTAAAAGCTTCATTAATATCGTTTATATGTAAACGTTTTAGAATATCTGTAATATCGAGGCTCATAATTGTTACTTTTGTCAAAGGTAAAAATCTTTAAGGCAATTTTTTGATCACCCGCTCATTGCCTGCTAATTGATTGTCATTAATTATCAAGGCTTTGCAATTAACATTTGTTAAAATGTGTGAATGTTGAAAACTAAATTGTCGATTGGACGCTTACTTATTGTATTTTCAACTAAATAAGTCTTTAAATAAGCAATTTTAATTGTTAACCTAAAGCGGATGTTCTGCAAACATAATTGAATGGAAGAAGAATTTGAATTTGGTTTTACCGAAGATCCAAAGTTTTCGGTAGAGCGGTACGAGGAGATGATCCGCAATCACGACCAGTACTTTTTTGATGCCCAGGCGTTTGAGAACATTATCGACTATTACATCGAAAAAAATGATCCCGCCAAGGCACTGCAGGTGGCCGAGTACGCACGTAATCAACACCCATTTGCAGCGGTTTTTTTAATTAAACAAGCGCAGTTGCTTGTAGTGGGCAACAAAGTGCCCGAAGCTTTTGCCGCCCTTGAAAAGGCTGCTATGCTTGAGGCCTCTGATGCTGATATTTATATTATTCGCGGCAACCTGTATGAAAGCATGGAGCGGTTTGGCGAAGCCCTGGAAAATTATGAAAAAGCCCTTGGCCTTGCCGAAGAAACCGACGAGATATTACTGCACATAGCCTACGTTTACCAAAACATGGGCGATTATGATACTGCCATAAGTTACCTTAAGCTTTGCCTTAAGCAAAATATGGAAAACCAGGATGCCCTTTACGAACTGGCTTTTTGCTATGACGTAATGGATAACCAGCAGGAGAGCGTGCAGTTTTATCAGCAGTATATTGATAATGAGCCTTACAGCTATGCCGCATGGTACAACTTGGGCAACGCTTATACCAAGCTGAGTTTGTTTGAGAAAGCGATAGATGCTTATGATTATGCTATCCTGATAAAAGACAGTTTTGCATCAGCCTACTTTAACAAGGGTAACGCCCTGGTTAATCTGGAGAAATATGCCGAAGCCATTGAAGTTTATCGCCACACCTTTGAGTATGAGCAACCAAATGCCGATACTTATTGCGCTATTGGCGAATGCTACGAAAAGCTGGAGCAAATGGATGATGCCCGCGCATTTTATAAAAAATCAGTTAAAATGGATCCCAAGCTGGCTGATGCCTGGTTTGGGATAGGTGTTACGCTTGATTTTGAGGAACGTTATTTTGAAGCCCTGCACTTTTACAAAAAAGCGCTGGATCTTGATATTGCTAATGCAGACTACTGGTTTGCCATTGCCGATGCGGAATATAAATTGGGCCACATGACCGAGGCTGAACAAGCCTATGAAAAAGTGGTTGAGCTCAACCCATTGGATATTGATGCCTGGCTTGATTACTCCTCTATATTATACGAGCAGCAAAGGTTAGTTGGCGCTATAGAGATCATTTCGCAGGCGATAAAGAATAACCCCGAAGCAGCAGAATTGTATTACCGAATGGTGGCTTACCTGTTTGCCAAAGGCGATTACAACGAAGCCCTCAACCACCTGGAAATGGCTTTAACAAGCGATCCCGAAAAACATTATATCCTGTTTGATTATCTGCCTCAATTGCAAAAAAACAAAGTGATAGTTGATATCATTAACAGGTACACGAAATAGCAAATGTGCAGATTTCAGATATGCAGATAATGAGCTGCAATGATTTGATGATATTAAATGAAAAAGCAGGTGGAAATTAATTTTCACCTGCTTTTTTTATGGCCTAAACGTTTTGATTCTTTTCATCTGTTATCTGTGCGCCTTCAATGTCATCTTAAATCTGCAAAATCATCTGCACATCTGAAATCTGCACATCTGCACATCTACCTTTTCTTTGTATTAATTAAAACTACGCCGTTTTTTCCTTTGTCGCCCCACAAGGCAGTCGCGTCTTTATCTTTTAAAACATTGATACTTTCTATATTACTTACGTCGATCAACTTAAATTTCGATTCTGCTATTATTTTATTGTCCAAAACATATAGCGGTTTGGAACCTGTAACAACATTATCAGCGATAAGCGATCCTTTATGAATAGCAGCAGTATCCTGCACACTACCCGTTTTGTTTCCTGTTTTTGCCGGCTTTTTGTCACCTTCCAAAGTATAGCTTATCGGAATAGCATACTGTACTCTTACCTTTTCTCCATGCTCCATCCCGGGGATCCATTTGGGCGATAGTTTAAGTACCCGCACAGATTCCTCGTCCATATCCGGGCTCACACTTTTTACAACTGTGATATTTGACAGCGAGCCACTGGGCTCTACAATAAAACTACATATAACCCTGCCTTCAATTCCCTTCTCCCTGGCTGCTTTAGGGTATTTTATGTTTGAGCCCAGGAATTTGCCCAGTGCTTCAATACCGCCGGGAAAGGCCGGCAATTGTTCAACAGCCCTGTAAACCCCATTCTTGTCGGGGCCAGATACGCCAAGAACCTTGTCTGGGGTAGCGATCCCTTCAACTTTGCTTTGAGGTGATTTCTTACCATCATCAGCCAGTGTATAGCTTATCGGAACCGCATATTGAACCCTTACTTTTTTATTGTTTTGCTTACCCGCTTTCCATTTTGGCGAAAGCTTAAGTACCCTTACAGATTCCTTGTCTATATCCGGACTAACGCCTTTTACTACCTTGATATCTGATAACGAGCCATCTTCCTCAACAATAAAGGAGCAGATATCTCTGCCTTGGATTTTCTTTTCCCGCGCGTCTTTTGGATACCTGATGTTTGTGCTTAAAAACTTCCCGAAAGCCTCAACTCCGCCCGGAAACTCTGGCAATTGCTCAACCTCTTTAAATACTTTGCTTTTCTTATTGGTTGTATCCTGCCTGTTGTTTTTTTCATTATCCGCAAATTGATCCTTGTTATCAGGAAGGATTACAGATAAATCAACCTTTGATGCAGGAAGTACAAATAGCTCCTCTGCCTTGCTGTTAATAGCAGTAACAGTTTTACTATTGTTGATGGTTGCCGATGATAAAATAAGCATCAGTATAAATAGTGGCGCCGAAAGCCCATATTTAATGAGCGAGATTCGGTGTGATTTATTTTTTTGTAACATAAAAATACGCTGTTTTAATAAACTGTGATTAAAAAATGGATTCACCAGCCGGTGGGCCGGCGCATTAAATGTTTGCGTCAATAGCAATAGTGCATAGTCGGCTTTACTGGTGCCTGCCTGCACGGCCTGCCTATCGGCAATGTACTCATGGATGTGTTTAATGGCAAAGCGATACAGGTAAACTACCGGGTTAAACCAATTGATGATCATCACCAGTTCGATAAGCAATACATCGGCCGAATGCCATTGCTGAGCGTGTACCTGTTCATGAGCTTCAATCACTGCATTATCAGCATTGCTATCATTTAGCTTTACCGTTTTAAAAAAGGAATAAGGAACATCTGCCTGGGGCCTGCTAATCACCTCTTTTAGTTTAAATAACTGCCAGGTAAGTTTTGCCGATAAAATCAATATTCCGCTTAAATACAATATGGCTAATATTTCGCCCATGCTAATATGCCTGTCGTCAATGGGCTTAAAGTGGTAATCCATTACCGGCATACTATAAATGGTATATTTTACCTGTTGCGTAATAAAAAGGTTCTGCACCCAATCTGCCTGTATAACCGGTATAAAAAACGACAATAGGGCCGCAGTTACCAGGTAAATGCGATTAAGCTGGAAAAAGGTTTCCTTACGCAGCAATAAAACGTAAAACACATAAAACAGTACCAGGTAAATATTTACCAGTAATAAATATTGCCACCAGTTCATAACTACTTGTCTTTAAGTTTCTCAATCAGTTTCATGATCTCATCAGCCTCTTTCAGGTCGATCTTTTCCTTTTTCACAAAAAACGAAAGCATACGATTAACCGAATTATCAAAATAGCCACTCAATAGTTTATCTGAAGCAAAATCCTGGTATTGATCTTTACTTACTATTGGATGGTACTGATGGCTTTTCCCAAATGCGGTATGGCCAACAAACCCTTTTGTTTCCAATATCCTGATAATGGTTGATACCGTATTATAGGCCGGCTTTGGCTCAGGTAGCAGATCGATCACATCTTTTACATAGGCTTTTTCCAGTTGCCATAATACGTGCATAATTTGTTCTTCGGCGCGGGTTAACTCTTTAATTTCCATGTGCTTTTTGTAAAAATTGCTGATGTTTATTTAAAATCACATCAGCCGTTCCAATTGGTTAATCTAAGGTAAATACTATAAATTAAATTAACAACTAAAAGTTTAGTTTTATTAAAATTAAACTTTTAATGCCCATATTCGTTCAGCTATTTCATACCAAATTATAAATGAATATAACCTTTCATGGCGCTGCCCGTACCGTTACCGGCAGCAAGCATCTCATCAAATTAAATGATGGCACCTGTATATTATTGGATTGCGGAATGTTCCAGGGCATGGGGGAACAATCTGAAGATTGGAACGAGCATTTTGGATTTAACCCGAAAAAAGTTGACCACATGGTGCTATCCCACGCGCATATTGATCACTGCGGATTAATACCCCGCTTAGTTGCCGAGGGATACAATGGCCCTATTTATTGCACATCGGCCACTATGGATCTTACGCGAATCCTGCTCCTTGATTCGGCACATATACAGATGCAAGACGCCACCTATATGAACAAGCGCCTCGCCCGTAAAGGCCAGCCATTAATAGAGCCGCTTTATACCGATGAGCAGGCGATGGAGGCCCTCAGGTTATTTAAAATTGTTGAATATAATGAGGAGTTTGACATTACGCCCCAGGTGAGGCTAAAGTTTACAGATGCGGGCCACATATTGGGCAGCGCGGCAGTACATCTATCAATAATGGAAGATGGAAAACCTACCCATATTACTTTTAGTGGTGATGTTGGGCGATATGATGATATGTTGTTAAATGATCCACAGGTATTTGATCAATCAGATTATATTTTGCTGGAATCAACCTACGGTGATTCACTGCATAAAGATATCGGCCCTATTGAGGATGCCTTATTAGAGATCATTAAAGAAACCTGCGAGATTAAACGGGGAAAAGTGATCATTCCCGCGTTTAGCGTAGGGCGCACACAGGAAATATTGTATGCTTTAAATGCGCTCGAACTCAGAGGGGTATTGCCAGATCTGCCTTATTTTGTAGATAGCCCATTATCAAAAAAAGCTACTGAGGTGATTATGAACCATCCCGAGGTTTATAATAAGGCGGTGAAAGAAGTGCTAAAAACCGACCCCAATCCATTTGGCTTTAAAGGACTCCGGTTTATTGAATCAGCCGAGGAGTCTATTGCTTTAAATGATGACCTGCGTCCAAGTGTTATTATTTCCTCATCGGGTATGGCCGAAGCCGGGCGTGTTAAACACCATATTAAACAAAACATCGGCAATAATAAAAACACCATTTTAATGGTTGGTTACTGTGAACCCAGCTCATTAGGAGGCCATTTGCTTAACGGGGATAAGGAAGTGCATATTTATGGCGACCTATATACCGTTAATGCCGAAGTAAAATCGATCAGATCAATGAGCGCCCACGGCGACTATGAGGATCTGCTTCATTTTATAGCTTCCCAGGACCCGGAAAAAGTAAAGGGGATTTTTCTTGTTCACGGCGAATACGAGGTTCAACAACATTTTGCCCAAAAGTTAAAAGAGAAAGGCTTTAAACATATCGAGATTCCTTATCAGCATCAGCGAATAGATTTACAATAATTCGGAAAAATTTCTTTGTTTGACGGAAAAATTTCTAAATTTGTAATAAGAGATAAAAATCATGGAAAACGGTAAAAATCCATCAACAAAACAAAAAAAGCCCAAGCCTTATCATACACATGCGCTTGTTAGTTATGTTTCTGATTTTGAGGCGGGGTATAATGTCCGTCCAAAATACACTGATGCCATCAGTTTATTAAACAGTTCAAAAAAAGGGCTGGATGCAAAAACGGCTCTCGATTTTTTATCACTATCGGGTTTTACCCAGGATGAATTCCAGGAAACATTTAAAACCACGGTTAAAACTATTCAAAACCATGTTAACCGCGATTTAAAACTGGATGCTGCCTTAAGCGAAAAGCTACTTAAATCCTTTGCATTATTTGATACCGGCATAGACATATTCGGATCGGGGCAGGCATTTCATCAGTGGCTTAATACACCTGCGTATGGCCTTGGCAACAGGCTACCTTTTGATATCATGGATACGATAACAGGCATCCAGCTCATCGAAGAAGAACTGATTCGTATACAATTTGGCGATCTGGCTTAAAAGATGCTGGTATACCGTATTGCACTTGCCAAATATTCTGGTAAACTGATAGCCTCGGGCAGGGCAGCCCGTTGGAACCCTAATGATGTAGAGGTGATATATACCGCATCGTCACGATCATTAGCCTGCCTTGAAAACGTTGTTCACCGCAACCAGATAGGCCTAACCATGGCCTTTAATGTCATGACCATTAAGATCCCTGATAATATCAATATAAGTAACATCAAGATCACCGACTTGCCTCCCGATTGGCGAGACTTTAACCAAATGCCTTTGACCCAAAGCATTGGCGAAAAATGGATCATAGAAAAAAAATCGGCTATTTTAGCTGTACCCTCCTCCATTATCGACGAAGAAATAAACTACCTCCTTAATCCCGGACATGATGATTTCAAAAAAATAAAGCTGGTTACAACAATGCCGTTCGCATTTGATCAAAGAATAAAACAATAAAAAAGCGATGGATCAACTCCATCGCTTTTTTTAAGTGAGTAATGCCAGCGGCATTCCTTAAAACGCCCTTGCCGGTTGTGGCTTAGGCAAAGCCTTACGTGGTATCATCTCTGCACGTTGCGAAGTATTATATACAAACGATGCAATAATGGTGGCTGCTTGTTTTAAATCATCTTCAATTAACCTGTCATAAGTATCCTGGTTACTGTGGTGGGTGCGTGAACCGTAATCAATGGCATCCTGGATAAACTGGAAGCCCGGAATACCAACGGCATCAAACGACTGATGATCTGTACCGCCGGTGTTGCTGATGGTTACAGTTGCAGCGCCAAGGTCTTTAAACGGCTCAAGCCAGCTTTTAAATATTGGCCCGGCTGCCGAGTCGCCTTGTAAATAGATGCCCCTTATTTTACCTGTACCATTGTCAAGGTTATAGTATGCCGAAAGTTTGGCTTGCTCCGGCTTCAGTTCCATCGTTTTAGGATCGCCGAAATGGTTCAGCACATACCCGCGTGAGCCAAACAAACCTTGTTCTTCAGAGCTCCAAAGTGCTATCCTGATAGTACGTTTTGGTTTAAAACCGATGGTTTTCAATATACGCATAGCCTCCAGCATTACTGCGCTGCCGGCAGCGTTATCAGTAGCACCTGTTGCTGCATGCCATGAATCAAGATGGCCGCCAAGCATAACTACCTGGTCTTTTAATTTTTTATCGGTACCCGGTATTTCACCAACTACGTCATAACCTTGCATATCATCGGTAAAAAACTGCGTTTTAATATCAGCTTCCAATTGTACCGGCTTACCCGCGTTTACCAGGCGTAAAATACGCTGATAATCTTCACTGCTGGTTTCCAGCTCTGGCGCTACGGCTTTAGCGGTATCGGCATATGAAGCGCCATTGGTTGTAAATACGGTACCATCTGTTCCGCGCGCCTGAGTCAGCACCAAAGCAACTTTCTCTTCCTTTAAAAATGTACCCAATGATGCTCTGAAGGCGCGTAATTTACGCATTGCAGCAAACTGAGCTGAGTTTGGATCAACGGGAGTGCGCGGGCGGGCGGGGGCCATTGTCGCCTTTTCCATAGTAGCCAGTTCCTCATCGGTATAACGGGCAGCATCAGATTTGAAGGTACGCTCGGTAAGTGGTTTGGTATCAAATATTACAATTTTGCCTTGCAGCTTACCTTTATAATGGTCAAGCTGGGCAGCCGAATCTGCTTTTATAACCATTACATCGCCTTTGATCAATCCGCCGGTGCCAGGGGTCCATGCTTTAGGGATAGCTATAATAGCATGGTAGTAAGGAACGGTAATAGCTGCATAATTTTTTTGAACTTCCCAGCCTTTGCCAAACTTGCCCCATGGTTCTAATTTAGCGTTTGCCATTCCCCATGTTTTCAATTGCTCAACGGCCCAGTTCTGCGCCCGTTTTAATCCGGGAGAATTAGCCAACCGGGGACCAGATACATCGGTTAGGTAAAAAGCGGTTTCCATCACTTTGGAGTGATTTAAACCCTCTTCCCTTATTTTTTGGACCATTGCCGGGTCAACTGTTTCTTGTGCAAACAGCTGAGCACCTATGCCTGCAGATAAGAGGCATGAAAAAAGTAATTTTAGTTTCATAGTTAATTAAATAATGAGATCAGTCAGTAAACAAACCTATTTATTAATCAGCATAAAACCATAACTGTGGCTTAACAAATTTGTTACATGTAAAATTTTTTGCGGTATATTTGAACTATGAGCGATTTTAGATTAGACCGGACTGCTTTTAAAGCCCAGACAGCTAAAGAAGCCGCCGACCAAACAGCGTATTATAAACAGCTTACCTGGCAGGAAAGACTACGCATAGCAAACTACTTGAATAGCGTTGCTTATAATTATCCGGAGAATAATCCTCCAAGAATGGACAAAACCGTGTTCAGTATCAGGACGAGGGGAAAATAGATGGGTAATATTTTCAATCAGGATTTCAGAGATTTTATTGACCAACTTAATAAGAATGACGTTAAGTATGTGCTGATTGGTGGGTATTCTGTCATTTTGCACGGGCACCCGCGAACTACCGGTGACATGGATATTTTGGTTGCAAAAACAGTTGACAATTATAGAAAGCTAAGAACCGCATTTTTGCATTTCGGTATGCCCGTTTTTGATATGACGGAGGAGAAATTTTTAAATGAAAATATAGAGGTTTTTACATTTGGCAGACCTCCGGCGTCTATTGATGTAATGACATCTGCACTGGGGGTTGACTTTGATTCTTGTTATAATAGCGCTATCTATTTTGAAGAAGATGGTTTACTTGTCAGAACTATTCATTTGAATGACCTTATTAATGCTAAAAAGGCATCGGGCAGATATAAGGACCTTGACGATTTAGATAACTTAACCAAAAACCTTTAATTAAGCGTTCCACCCACAAAAAGCATACGGTTTTATACTAATAACATGTCCTGGAAAACGCTACAATTCAGCATCCAGAATAACAATGGCAACAGACATATCGAGCTGAAATTAATTGATTAGCAATTTATACCCCCGGCCATGCACATTAATGATCTCCACATTGGGATCATCCTTTAAGTACTTACGGATTTTGCTTAGAAATACATCCATGCTGCGGCCATTAAAGTAATTATCATCATGCCAGATGTTGAGCAGGGCTTCTTCGCGGGTAAGCACCTCGTTTTTGCGCATACACAGCAGGCGAAGCAGTTCGGCTTCTTTGGTTGATAATTTTTGATTCGATTCGCCTATGGTGATGATCTGCGAGGTGTAATCAAATGAATAGCGACCTATTTTGAAGCTGGTTTGTTTTTCTTCTTCAGATTTTTCGGTGCCGCTGGTGCGCTTAAGCAGGGCGTTAATACGCAGCAACAGCTCTTCAATACGGAACGGTTTGGTTATATAATCATCGCCGCCAAGGTTAAATGCCTGTGTTTTATCTTCTATCATACTTTTTGCAGTAGCAAAAATGATAGGCACATTAGGATTTATCTTCCTGATATCCTTACCTAATGTAAAGCCGTCCTTTTTGGGCATCATCACATCAAGTATCAGCAAATCATAAACCTGCTTGGTAAAGGCCCGTAAACCTTCTTCCCCGTCCTTGCACAAAACAACATCGAACTTACCTTTTAGCTGCAGGTAATCCTGTAACAGCAAACCCAAATTGGCATCATCTTCAACCAGTAATATTTTCTTCATGTTTTTTTGTCCTGAACTCCGGCAGATCCGAAAACCGGGAAGCTTATATATCGTTATTACTTACTTATGTGCAACTCTATTTTTAGTCTTTTTAGATCGAACCCCTTACGCCACTGCGAATTTCAACTCAAACTCTGATCCCTTTTCCTTTTCAGATCTTACGCTTATGGTACCGTTTAAGCGCTTAACTATGGTGTTAACGTAGCTTAGGCCCAATCCAAAACCTTTTACATCATGAATGTTCCCTGTTGGAATGCGGTAAAACTGCTCAAATATTTTTGCCTGCTGATCGCGGTTCATTCCTATCCCCTTATCCGCAACCTTAATAACTACCTGTCCGCCCCTGGTAAATGTACTGATGGTAATTTCGGGTTTATCGTTACTGTATTTAATGGCGTTATCTATGAGGTTATATAGCACATTTGAAAAATGGAGTTCATCGGCTATAATTACCGCGTGCTCCGCATCAAGCTCAAGCGTTGTTTTGGCGTTGCACTTATGCAGTTTAAGTGCCATGCTATCCAATACCACGGCTATCATATCGTTTACATCAAGGGGTTTCTTATCAAGCTTAAAGTCGTTTTTTTCAATGCGGGCGATATTTAATACCCGTTCTATATGACTACCTAAACGTTCGTTCTCCTCAAAAATTATGTTTGCCAGGCGTGCTACACGGCTTTGGTCGTTTGTAATTTCGGTATCTCTTAAAGCCTCGCTGGCAATCATGATGGTTGATACGGGGGTTTTAAATTCATGGGTCATATTATTGATAAAATCAATTTTCATTTCAGACACCTTTTTCTGTTTCAGGATGGAGAAAATGGTGTATCCGAAACAAAATATCAGCACAATAAGCAACCCGCCGGTTGTACCCATGGTGGCCGTCATTTTACCTAATATGAGCGAGTTTTTTTGTGGAAAAGATAGCTTGATCATGCCGGGATCATTGATCACATCTTTACTAAAAATAGGGGTTTGGTAAGTGTTAGCGGCAATAAATTCCGGCTTGCCACCTTGCAAATCGTTAGCCTTTGAAAATATGAGCGAATCATTACTGGTGGTAACCTCATAGCTAAAGGGCAAATTAATTCCTTTATTATGTAATTCAAACCTGAGCAGGGTATCTATCCAGAAGGGGCTTAAGCGCTTATTTAAAGGCTGGCCAGAATTGCGGTAATCTTCGGCCAGGTTTTCAATTACGCTTGTTTTATTACTGTTTAAATTTTGCAGGGAATCAGTCACCAGCATTTTTTTAATCTGGGCAAACTGCCTTTCCTTTTGCTTGCGCTGCTGCTCACGCACCCAAAGCGGGTTAAGTTTTGGTATCTGGATCAATTGTTTCCCAATCATCGGATCCTGGTAAAAATACCGCAGGGTATCATACTTATGCAGCTTTTTGGGGATTCTAAATTTAGTGATACGCGTTCTTACAGCTTGCGGGGTAAGCCTAACGTGTACAACGCCCAACTCATCTGTTTGCTCCTCAACCAGGAAATCAACCGTACCCTCCTGCATCAATAAATTACTGAGCTCATCGTCCAGCTTTTTATGCATGATCATGCGCTCCAGGCTGTCTCTTAAAAGCGCTATTTTCCTTTGCTTATACGTTTGTTTCTTTTTTGTTTTAGCGGTGTATGGCCTGTTTGTACTGCTTTTAACAACTTTTACTCCCGCTTCATCAATAGCTATTACTTTATCCTGGGCTTTTGCGTTTAAAAAGTTATTGGCATCCTGCTTGGTTACTTTTGATACCACATTATTAAGGGCCTCGTTAACAGAACGATCAAACAGCTCGGATTGCATCTGGTACGATTGCCTTAAAAAGTACAATTGCATGGCCATTACGCCCAAAAGCGCAAGTCCCATTAATCCAATAATCAATCCAATACTTCGTTTCTTCATGTGTTAACAAACAAAATTATTTTAAATAACCCAACAAAACAGGCATTTAACAAAATTTAACAATTGTTAATATACAATAACGATTTGAAAAATAGCGTATTGCTGCTGACTTTACAGCATAAAAAAAGCCCCTTTTATGAAAGGAGCTTTTAAATATCTAATGAGCCTGCTGCTTAAAATGGCAGATCGTCATCATCGCTTGATGAGCTGATATCAGCTGATGGCGCGGCATATTCTGGGGTTGAGGCGGCGCCTGCACCAGATAAAACGTTAATTTTCCACAACTGCAATGAGTTGAAATAGCTTTTCTTACCTGATTTATCAGTCCATGGACGGCCTTTCAGGTTAAAGAAAACTTCAACGTCGTCACCAATCTTCACGTTGTCCATTAAAGCGCAACGGTCCTGTATGGCTTCAAACTTTAAATATTCGGGATACTGAGGATTCTCAACATACTCAATTATCAGTTCACGCTTTTTTAGTGACTCTGTTACCTGCTGTGTTGGTGACACCTCATGTACTTTACCTTTAACTTCCATAATCTTAAAAAATTTAAAATGTAAAGTTAATAGTTAGGAAATTAAAATAGGGGGTTTTTAATTCATAAATTCGCAAAATATTATGCAAGTTTTCCACAACGAGAGTAAAATAATAATTACCTGTAATAAAAGGTTATCGAGCTACCTTCAACAGGAAGTAGAAGAATTGGGCTTTACGCCAACCCGCGTTTTTCAAACAGGGGTCGAGCTTAAAGGTACCATAACGGATACTATCGCGCTAAATTTAAATCTGCGCTGCGCAAGCCAGGTGCTTTACCTTATAAAAAGCTTTAAAGCCGATGACCCTAAGCAGCTATATGATGAGCTGGTAACTATTGAATGGGAAAAGCTGATAGACTTCAGCGGCTATTTTTCAGTAACATCAAACGTTAATAATGAGCATATACTTACGCCATTGTTTGCCAATGTGAAAGTGAAAGATGCCATTGTAGACAGGATTAAGGAAGTTAAAGGCGTGCGCCCGAACTCTGGTTCTGAGGCCAATAAAACGTTGGTTCACCTTTACTGGCAGGATAGCGATGCCGATATTTTCATGGATACATCGGGCGAAACACTGGCCAAGCACAGCTATCGTAAAATACCGGGTAAGGCCCCAATGCTGGAGGCTTTGGCAACATCAACCATTCTGGCCACCAATTGGGACAGGAAGAGCACTTTCATCAATCCCATGTGCGGCTCCGGTACGCTGGCCATTGAAGCGGCACTGCTGGCTACCGATAAACATCCTGGTTTATTTAGGATGAACTATGGCTTTATGCACATTATGGGCTATGACGAAAACGTGTTTTTTGTAGAGCGCCGTAAATTAAAAGATAAGGCAAAAAAGGAAACCGGCTTTAAAATTATAGCTACAGATATATCTGAAGATGCCATTGATATCGCCCAAAAAAATGCTAAAACTGCCGGGGTAGAACATTTAATTGACTTTGCTGTTTGTGATTTTGAAGATACCGAAGTACCAGAGGATGGTGGCGTGATAATGTTTAACCCGGAATATGGTGAGCGTTTAGGTGTACACAGCAAACTGGAGATCACCTATAAAAGAATGGGCGATTTTCTGAAAAAGAAATGCGGCGGATACCGCGGATATGTTTTCACGGGCAACGCCGACCTTGCAAAAAAGATAGGTTTGCGCCCATCAAGAAGGATTGAATTTTATAATGGCAAGCTGGATTGCCGTTTATTTGAGTATGAGCTGTATGAAGGCAGCAAACGAGAACCAAAAGAAGAATAAATGAAAAAGATCATATTAATTGCAGTAGCCGTTTTATTTTCAGTTTACAGTATGGCCCAAACGGAGCTTGCCTTCCCTTTCCAGGGAGGGGCTCCTGTAATGAGCACTTTTTTTCAGGATAGCCTTAAAGTATCGCCAGAAATAGTTAGCAAGAAAGCTACAGGAACAGCTGTATTTAAATTTACTGCTGATGAAAAGGGAACTATTAAAAGAATAGTGATTTATTACGCTGATGATTATATTTTGACGGCTCCGATTATTGAAGCCCTCAAAAAATCAAATCATAAATGGATCATTCCCGATCATGAAAAATCACATGATTTTGTATTGCCGTTTTCAATAGGCTTTACTCCGCCCGCGGTGGCAAGTAAAGCTTTAGAGAAGCACGTGTATGATTTTTACACCCATCGCAAGCCTATTTTATCGACTAACCAGGTGCCTATGGATAATGCCACCCTGTTGCCTACTATAGTTATCAATTACGATTTAGGTAAATAATAAATTACCCGAATAGGTTGCTGCTTAAATACCTGTCGCCGCGATCACAGCAGATAAAAACAATGATGCCTTCTTTTAATTCGGAGGCTAATTTTATTGCTGCCGATAAAGCGCCGCCACTGCTCATACCGGCAAATACACCTTCAACTTTAGTCAGTTTACGGGCCATTTGGGTAGCATCTTCTTCAGATATATCCATCACCCTGTCAACCCTTGAAGCATCAAATATTTTGGGCAGGTAAGCAGGCGGCCACCTGCGGATGCCGGGGATAGAAGAGCCTTCGGTAGGCTGGCAGCCTACTATCTGGATACCAGGATTTTTTTCTTTAAGAAACATAGAACAGCCCATAATGGTGCCGGTTGTACCCATGGCACTTACAAAATGGGTTATTTTCCCTTCGGTATCCCGCCATATCTCCGGACCGGTGGTTTTAATATGAGCGCCATAGTTATCGGGATTCCCAAACTGGTTCACCAAAAAAAATTCACCGGTAGCTGCTTTTTCTTCGGCGTAATCACGGCAAAGTTCTATCCCTTCCAGCAAAGTTACTTTGGCGCCAAAAGCTTCCATGGTAAGCGTACGTTCGCGGGTAGAGTTTGATGGCATAACCAGCTCAATCTCCAGATCAAATAAACAGGCTATCATGGCCAGGGCAATGCCTGTGTTGCCGCTGGTGGCTTCAATAAGTTTTGTGCCGGGTTTAATATCGCCACGTTCAATGGCACTGCGAATCATATTAAGCGATGCACGATCCTTTACACTGCCACCTGGATTATTACCTTCCAGCTTAGCAAATATTTGTACGTTGGGGTTAGGATTTAGCTTTTTTATTTCAACCATAGGCGTATTGCCTATCAGATCAATCAGTGCCGCCATAATATGTTTTCTTTAAGTATAGACTGTAAATGAAATTCATTTATTGAAAACAAAATTAGCAGGAATATTTAAATAGCAGCTAAAAGCTGAATGCACAAAGCAGAAAGCCCATGAATTGACTTTTAAATTACTTTTTCATCCCCCGTGAATTACTTATCAAGCGCCTGCTGTATGTGCATTTGCAGGTCAGTAACCCGTTGCTGACTAATGTTATCATTAACAATAATAATATAACCCAGGTTTTTCCCCGGATAAAACAGGCACATGGTATTAAAACCAATACCCGTATGCCCGTCATGATAAATAATCTTTGTACCCTTATAATCAGTGTCCATCATCCAGCCCAAACAAACACCGGTATCATCAGCGTTTTTCCAGGTAGGTTGATGAGTTAGTTTTATTGCGGGATCCTGCTCTTCCAGATTAGCCTTTAAATATTTAAGCATATCATTAATGGTTGAGTTCATGCTTGGCCCGTTATAGTAATCGGCCAGGTTAAGGTATGGCTGTGGCTTGTTGTTACCATCGTAACCCTGTGCAAAACGGTCAAAAAGCGACGCGGATACCTGGGTCTTAGTATCCTGCATATGCAGATGCGTTTTTAGATAATGTGTCACGAGTTGCTCATATGGCTCGTGATAGATTCGCTCCAACAGCAAGATCAACACCATCATGCCGTTGCCATTATACCTAAATTTTGCGCCGGGGATGGTATCGGGATTTAGGCTATGCAAATCCTTCAGCAAGCTATCGGCTTTGTAAACGCTATAAAAATCAACCTGCTCCGCAAGGCTTAATTTCCTGAGGCTATCTTTTACCGCTTTTGGAAAAATATGAGCATTGCCCGGCAAGCCGGATGTATGATTAGCCAGGTTAATAAGCCTGATGGGGTGCCCTTTGTATTGGAGATTGGGATAACTGCCCGGCAGGTATTTCCTGATATCATCATTAAGGTTGGCCTTCTTTTCAATAACAGCCTCTGCAAGCATGATAGTTACAAAGGTTTTGGCAACCGAACCGAGGTTATAAAAATTATCTGCAGTGGGGAGTTTACCTGTTTCCTTTTTTACTTCGCCGTAATTGTACGTGTATGCTTTACCATCTTTGTAAATACCTATAGATATCCCAACAGTGTTGGGCGTATCCATATAAATTCGTGCTCCCTTATCAACCGCGGAGTCGAGTTTACTTTTAAGCTGATTATCGCTTAATAAAGGTTTTGTGTTTTGCGCGTTTACACTTGAGCATACAAAACACAAGTACAGCATGGCAGATATGGTAAGTGACTTCATTTATACAGATAGTAAGGATATATTATTATCTGCAAATTGAAAAAATTTGGCATCTTATAATTACACAAGCTGGCAGGCTGCGGTAAACTCCCGGTGAAAATGTAATAAATATCGGTGAAATTATTTTTTCTCGCCAAAAATACGCCTGCTTAGCTTTTTAAGTATGCGAATATTTGGTGTATGATATACTCTTGAGTTTGCAGGCAGGCTTTTGGTGAGCCAAACGTTACCGCCAATAATACTATTACTACCAATTACCGTTTCGCCGCCCAGGATAGTAGCGCCGGAGTATATAACAACATTATCCTCCACCGTAGGGTGCCGTTTGGTGAAAGCCATACTTTTATCAACGCTTAAAGCGCCAAGTGTAACTCCCTGGTATAATTTTACATGCGAGCCAATATTACAGCTTTCGCCAATTACAATACCGGTACCATGATCTATATAAAAATACTCGCCGATAACTGCTGCAGGGTGAATATCAATACCGGTTTTGGAGTGACCATACTCGGTTAATATCCTTGGGATCAAGGGAACATCGCTCACATATAAACGGTGCGCAAGCCGGTAAAGCGAAATGGCAAAAAAACCCGGATAGGTACGGATAACCTCAAACTCACTGCGTGCAGCCGGGTCTCCATTAAATATCGCCTGGATATCTGTATTGAGAACCTGGTAAAGTTGCGGTAGTTGTTCAAAAAAATCTGCTGCCCGCTTCTTGTTATCACATTCGGCGCAGGCTTTTGTTGCTTCCATAAGGCTGTACAATTCTGCCTCCAGTAACACAAATTCCGCCTTCAGCTCATCAACTGTAGCAAACATCTTAGCGGTTTGCTCGGGGTATAATAAATGAATAACCCGTAGCGCCCACCTGGTAATTTCCTTATTTGAAGGCACATACTCAAGATTTTGCTGCTTGTCAAAAATCTGCTTGTAAAATTCCTGGCTCATGTTTTATGAATGGGTTGCTTATGATAAACAACTATTTGCACTGCAAGTTTATGCAAAAGAATGTTGTTTACAAGTAAAAAAGGCTACTTAATTGGTGGATATAATAATACAGGAATACTTTTCGTACCGAATTTGTAACAATTATTATATAATGTTCTAAACCATTCAAATTATTCCAAGTCTTTGGTTTTGGTATAGCTAATACCCTATATTTACGGTAACCAATTACTAAAACGAAAAACAATGACTTCCAGACGCTCATTCCTCAAAACTTCGGCTCTATTATCGGCCGGACTTTTAGCAGCACCCCATTTATTTGCATATGACAAAAAACTTATAGGCCTGCAATTATATACCGTACGCGATGCTATGGCAAAAGATCCCGCTGCAGCGTTGGCCAAAGTAGCCAAATTAGGTTTTAACTCTGTTGAGGGTGCTACGTACACCGGTACCGAATTATTTTATGGCATGAATGCCAAAGGCTTTTCAAGTCTGTTAAACCAGGAAGGCCTCATTATGCCAAGCGCACATTATCGCCTTGGTGAAGAACAGGTTAATGGTGCATCGCAAATGGGCACAATTTTAAACGATTGGAAAAAAGCTGTTGATGATGCTGCCGCAGTAGGTGTTAAATACATGGTATGTGCTTATTTATCGCAGGCTGAGCGCGGAAACCTGGAACATTACAAAACTGTTGCCGGCATGCTGGATGTTGCCGGCCAAACATGCAAGCAAGCAGGGATACAACTTTGCTATCACAACCACGATTTTGAATTTATACAGGAAGATGGCAAATACCCTTACGAAACACTATTGGCCAATACTGATCCAGACCTGGTAAAAATGGAAATGGACTTGTACTGGATTACCAAAGCCGGTCAGGATCCAATTGCATTGTTCAATAAATATCCGGGCCGCTTCCCGCTGCTGCATATGAAGGATATGGATAAAACGCCAGAAAAGAAATTCACCGAAGTAGGTAATGGTATTATCGACTTTAAAAAGATCCTGGCACAATCAAAAAAAGCAGGCATGAAATACTTTTTTGTTGAACAGGATGTATGCCCGGGCGATCCGTTTGATAGCATTGCGCAAAGTATCTCCTATATCAAAAAGAACCTGGTATAAAATATTAGATCGAAGAAAAAGCCAGACCAAAAGACGTCTGGCTTTTTTTGTAAGCCCGAAACTATAGCTTAAACTTTCCTGAAGGTTTCACCCCTTGAACAAATTCCTTTTTATAATTCTGATTGGCTTTTATTAATTGATATGCATCATCGCTAAGCCGTTCTTTGCTAAAACTATATTGAGCAAAGAGTTGAGGGTATTTTAAATCACTGGATTGATAAGCAACTAATTCGCCTTTTTGGAAACTCATAATTTGCTGGTTTTTCCCTCCTGTTCCCGTATATATAAAATAGCTAAGGTCAAAATAAAAAAAGTATTTAGCCAGATTTTTAAAGCTTTCATTAAAATTAATAATCACGTTACTTCCTGATATTGTTATACCGCTTTGTTGCATACCACGAACAGCCACCCTATCTTTTGATTGCCGGGGATTATCTAAAAACAGAGCTACTAAAGAGGTAAAATACCCAGCATTCTTAGCTTCATCTACCATGTCTTTAAATGACTCATCGTTAAAGACAGTTTCCAATATAATATCTTTCTTTTGTTGGATAGCCTGACGAAAAATCTCCTTTGTCCGACCCTTATAAACATCCGTCATAATAACCTCAAATCCGGAAAGTTCATTGAGTCTTGTGCGAATAAAGGTTGACTTGCCAGCAGCATTACAACCGGATACAAAAATGAGTTCCGGAACTTTCATTAATTATTTAGCTGTTTAACAACATGATCCTTTATACGTAAAGGCATATCATTTTCATCTGTTATAACCTCAATGGTAACTAAAAATTTATCCCCATTAGGAAGTTCTTTACGCCAATAGCCTCCATCTTCTTCAAACTGCGCATAGAATGGATTACCCAATTCAAAGGCGCGCTGGCGACCGAGCTCATGCATATTATCCATGTTCTCTAAAAGCCGATCCACTACATGAGTTGTGTTCATTGTTAGGTATTTAAATTCAAATATAAAAAATGATAACCATTCGTAATAACAAAAGGGCTTTAAAAGAGCCAAGTAAAGAACCCATTACCGAAACGTACACTCATACAACATTTAAATAAACTAAAAGTTGATCTATTAAGAAGGATTGTCTGAAACATTGCGACAGGCATAAATAAAATAAAGAACCTGGTATAAAAATTTTGTTACAAGCATTAAATACAGGCCATCACTCCCAAACAAAGTGATGGCTTTTTTATTTTTATTCTATCCGGGTTAAATCGTATGTGCTTTAAATAACGTACATGATAGAAATAGATATCACCATGATAAAATACTTGTTAGTTATACTGGCAGCATCGTTCCTGTTCTCGTGCGCGGCGCAGGCCCAAAGCGGTAAAGAATTATTAACCGGCGATGCCATGCCCGCCTTCTCGCTGACCGATCAAAACGGCAAAGAGTTTAAAACTGCCGATTATACAGGCAAAAAAGTACTGGTAATTTATTTTTATCCCAAGGATGAAAGTATGGTTTGCACCAAAGAGGCTTGCGCTTTTCGCGATAGCTTTGACCAGTTTACCAAAGCCGGTGCTATGGTAATAGGCATAAACGGCGGCACGGTTGCCAGTCATAAAGCCTTTGCCGACCATTATAAACTCCCTTTTACTTTACTGAGCGACCCTGGCAATAAGGTTTACAATATGTTTGGCATCCACAAAAAGTTTTTCATGACGGGCAGAAAAACATTTGTTATTGACCTGAAAGGAAAAATAGTTTATGCCCACGAAGCCATGATGCAGGGTAAGGAACATGCCGATGACGCGCTTCAGTTTATAAAAGCAGCTAAAACCAAATAAGCGGCAATATTCAACACCTTTTTTTTGAATTATTTTTGTAAATATGCGACCCTACCTACGACGTATTAACCAAAACAAACTTTTTGTCATCCTGAACGATAGTGAAGGATCTATTCTCCAGTATGCTTGTTCTCCCTGTACAGTCTGCGAATAGATCCTTCGTGCCTCAGGATGACAAACCTTTTAAAACGTCATTTACCTTTCAGAGTCTCGGGCTTTTACACCTACCTATGACAAGCGGCGAAAGAGTACCTGGATTTCACAACTATCAAAGGCGGATTGAACAATAAAAATAGCATCTTCGCAACAGAAGCCCAACCGCTTATTTCATAAAAAAGCCGCATGATCCGTTTTGTAATCTGTATCTTACTATTGCTGATATCATTATTTACTGTTTTAAAAGCATTTGAGTATCATATATGGATGCTGGCCATTATCGCCACAGAATTTTGCTGGATATTTATCATAATTACGACGATGGCCTTGTTATCTGGGTTTTACAGCTCAAAATATCAGCTTGCGGGCACCATCGGCGGCATCATCGCTTTGATGTTATTTATTGTGCCGATAGTTAGCGCCTATAACATAGCGGGCAGTTTAAAGCAAAACTTCCAGGCAGCATTCGGACCAGGCAGCACCATTATTAATGGCGATAATAATGCCCTTCCCTATAGTTTCTGGAATATGTTTAAAAGCAATAAGGAGGTTATATGCAAGGCTATCGCTTATCGCACTTCGGCGGGGTTAAGCTTAACTATGGATTACTTTCCATCTCAAAAAGCCGGTAACAAACCATGCATTATAATAGTACACGGAGGCTCCTGGAATAAAGGTGATAACAAACAACTGCCGGAGTTGAACAGCTACCTGGCCACAGCTGGTTATAACGTGGCCGCTATAACCTATCGCCTTGCACCAAAATATCAAAGTCCGGCTCCTGTAGAAGATCTTCGCGCAGCGATAGCCTACCTGCGCGGGCATGCTGATGAATTAAATATTGATACCAATAACTTTGTTTTACTCGGCCGCTCGGCCGGGGCGCAGATAGCTCTACTGGCTGCTTATACCTTACATGAGCCCGGTGTAAAAGCAGTAATTGATTACTACGGCCCTGCAGATATGATTTGGGGATATTCCATAGCGACAAGCCCGCTGGTGATGGATTCGCGGAAAGTGATGCGTGACTATATTGGTGGGAGCTATCAGCAGGTACCTGATAAATTTGCAGCTTGTTCCCCGCTTGAATTTGTGAGCAAGCAATCGATACCTACTTTAATTATCCATGGGGATAACGATATACTTGTATCGCCCGAGCATAGCCGCAGATTGAATTTAAAACTTGAACAAAACGGGATAAAGCATTTTTTGCTAAAACTGCCCTGGGCTACGCATGGTTTTGATTTTAACCTCAATGGCCCCGGAGGCCAGCTGGCCACGTATACGGTTGAGCGCTTTTTAAATGTGGTAACCAAATAAAATATTCACAGGCGCACCCAAATAACTGCTAACTCCTGGCCCTGTGCTCCTTAAACCTGCTAAAAAATACAATAGCCAGGAGGCAAAGTACACAACCGCAGATGCCGTTAAGGCGCAAACCATAATCATTACCCGGATCTTTTCCATACACGGTTAAAAACGCGAACAGGGCTATCCCCAGAGTTTGGCCCAATTTTACAAACAAGTATTTTACCGCAAAGAACATTCCTTCGCGGTTCTCACCCGTTCGTTCCGCATCGTCCTGCGCTATTTCGGCAAGTATGGCATTAGGCAATATACCCAGCGAAGCCAGCGGGAAAGATGCGCTTAATACCAGCATATAAATTTGAGCGGTTGGCGATAGTGGAAATTTCCCCAGGAAAAATATCGCCACAAAAATCACACTCAATAACCCAAATGAAAAAAGCACAATAGGTTTTTTACCTATTTTTTTCGACAGATAATTTACGAACGGATAAAATACCAGCGAAAACAATACCATTGAACCCATTAATATACCACCCATAGACTCCGGAAGATTCAGCAATACCGTGAGGAAAAACAATAACCCGCTTGATATAATGCTTAATGACATATAGTATGAAAAATCAGAGATGAGGTAGTATTTAAAATTACGGTTACTGAATGTTTTTTGAATAGCTGCCAGCAAAGGTAAATGCGTAGGCTTGCTGCTTGAATATTTTTTTTCATCAATTGCTAAAACCGGGATCAGCATAATGAGGCCGGCAAAAGCACATAAGCCCCAAATGGTATATTGAACCGCCGAGTCGCGATCTGTTACATGAAAAATGTGCTGCACCAGGTCGGCAAAGTTATTCACCATCGCCGATATAATGATACCAATTACAAAGCCCACCTGTTGCAGGGATGAAAGCTTCACCTTTTCGGCCGCGGTTTCTGTAAGCTCGGGTAGTAAGGCATTATAAGGTATAATGTAGCTGGTGGCCGCCATAAAAAAGCAAACAAGCGTAAACGTTATCCAGGCGGCGTTGTGGATACTTTCGGCCCTTACCAGGGGGCAAAACGTTAAGGCGCAAAAAATAACAGCAGGTAATATTGTCCATTTCATGAATGGTATTCGCCGCCCTTTGGGATTAGTGCTCTTATCGCTCAATGAGGCAATAAACGGATCAAAAACCGCATCAACAAACCGGCCCGAAGCCGCTATGATTGACATGACGTTTAGCACCCCAAATACCAGCAATTGCGGTACCAGCGGAATTAACCCTGAGCTGGACGGTGGCAGGTAGAAGTAGGGGAGCATCACAATAATTATATTGGTCATGGTACTCCAGCCTATCATTCCACAGGCGTAAGCGAGCTGTTTTGAAAGAGGAAGTTTAGCAACCGGCATTGGCTGCAATATGCAAATATTAACTCAATAGCGGCAATAAAGTTAAATTATTCAAAACAGCGTTAGCCATAATCATTTACAACCCCGAATAATAATCATAACCCTGCTCGGCCCAGTAATCACGCGGGCGCTTATCGCTAAACGAGATACTGCCCAAGCGCTTCAGGTTTTTGATGCCATACTTTACCGGAATTATAAGCCGTAGGGGCGCGCCATGCTTTGGCTGCAAGGGCTTTTCGTTCATCTCATAGGCCAGCATTGTTTGTGGGTGCATGGCGCTGGGCATATCAATACCCACATAGTATTCTTTATCGGGCGTCTCCATACCCACATATTCCAGCCGGGTCTGATCATCCAGTTTAAAATGAGCAATAAAATCGCTGAATTTTACACCTCCCCAATGCGAGATCTGGTCCCATCCCTCCACGCATTTAAAATCATAAATGATATCTGTTTTGGGCAAGGCCTTAATGTCATCCAGGCTAATGTTCAGCACCTCGCCAGATTGTTTTTTTACCTGGAGTTTCCATGCCGCTATATCTATCTTTCCTTCCGATCCTATATCGCTGTTGTGGCGTACATTTTTAGCAGCCATTTCTTTGGGATAGGTTTTTACAAGATGGTTATTGCTGAAAAAATTACGGAAGGCCAGTTCGGTTTTGTTTAATGCCCTGCGTAAAGGTTTGCGGGCCCCTGCGGTTATGCCTGCAACTTCGTCGGGCGAATTATACAGCCATTTCCAGCCACCATAAGCCACGCCGGATGCTACAAAAAAAGTACCGAACGAAATAAAATTACGCCTCGTGATCTTTTGCTCAACCGTAAGCGGCTTTTTAGGGCCTTTATTTTTTTTACTGAATAGGTTTTTCATCGGTTGGGGTTGGGGTTTCAATAACGGGTTGAGGATCGGGTTCATTCACCACTTCAAATCCGGATATAACTGATCTGAAATTATTCCAGCCGGCAAGTACTACCTGTACTATGTGTATCAAAAAGAAAAACACATAGCCTATAGTGAGCGCGAAATGCAGGATGCGTGCAAAATGATAACCGCCACATATCCATGTTAAATAATAAAACTGAACCGGTTTATAAATGGCAAGGCCGGTTATTAATGAGCCAATGCCCATCACTATAATTGCAGTGTATGCAATGCGCTGGGCGGCGTTATATTTATTTTGAGGCGGCGCCATTTTTCTGATGTGCAGATCATGCAGCAACACCAGCCATGCCTCTTTAAATGATTTTTTTTGTGGGACAAGCTCCCGCCACTCGCCAGATATTATGGTGTACAGTATATATACCAGGCCATTAATGGCAAAGGCCCACATAAACAAAAAGTGGAACGCCATACCTTCGGCCAGGCGGTGGGGTATGTTAAAGGTTTTATAAAACCACTCCGGGAAAAACATAAAATAGGTATGCCCGAACAGCTTTATTTTATACTCGTCATTAGCCCAGTAAATTAACATTCCACTCCATATCATAATGGTGAGTATCGGGAAGTTTACCCAATGCGTCCACCGCATGGCTAAAGGGTGTTTTTCTTTTATTACTTTCATTTAAAAAGTGGTTTTGGCTTGCAAAAATACCTGTAACCGGGTAAACTCTACCAGGTACAGGCTACATTAATATAAAACAAACAACAACCATATTATTTACTGGCGCCATTACTATCAAATGCTGATTTGGCCGCGGCCAAAATAGTGCCGTTGTCCACGTTTTGCACAAAGCCAATTACTTCATAACCCTGGGTGCTAAATCCCTGGGGCAGGGCAATAATGGCGGCACCCTTACCATCGGCACTTACTGGCTGGCTTTGTATTTCACGCACAATTTGTACATGTGATAATGTCTTGCCACCATTTTCACCGCGTTGCACTTTGGTTTGCGCGGCCTTTTGCACAAGGGCCAACAGCAGGGTAGCATTCTTTTCTACTCCTTCGCTATGGTATTGTACAGTAACATGGTCCTTATCTTTTTGAGCATTAAGGGTTAGTTTACCCGCAGCATTTGTACGTAAGCCTACTGTAATAGCATTGCGTAAATTACCCTCTTCCGAACCTACGAACTCTTTTTTTCCGTTAACTACAATCTGCGGCGTATAAACCGATTGCAGGTGTAACCAGCTGGCATATTTACTTTGTCTCTTTGAATAATCGGCGCTGCTAAAAACATCTTTCCACCCCAGGCGGTTCCAGTAATCAACATGATAGGCAAGTATGTAAACCGGCTTATCGCTATCCTCTTTCTGGATGCGTGCAACCAGTTCATCAGCAGCCGGGCAACTTGAACAACCCTCTGAGGTGAACAGCTCTATGACAGCAAAACCGTTACTGGCAGTTTTAACTTCACTATTTTTATTAAGGCTTTTATGATTTATAAAAGCCGATGATACCAAAACTGCAATGGCAAGGCTGGCAGTAAGGGCAAATATTTTAATTGATCTCATATTTTAATAATCTATGTACGTTTTAACGGCTTAGTCGGCTTGCATTAAATAACCTTACAATAAATTTATTTTTTTTTGCGAGGGGACGGCAATTCGGCGGGATAACTGTTTTAATAAATTATAACCAATAGGATATATGTAAATTTAGCATAATTCTATTTGTTTTTTCGCCACAAAAAAATCTGCATTTTATTGTAAGGATTTGCCAATGTTAGCGACTAATGGAATTAAAACACACTATGAACATACCATTCAATGGCTACTGAAAATCAATTATTAGATCCACGGCATTGGGTTAAGGCGCATGCAGATTACCTGTACGGTTACGCGCTGCCACGCTTAAATGATGAAGAACAGGCTAAAGACCTGGTGCAGGAAACATTTTTAGCGGCCCTTGAAAGAAAAGATAAGTTTGAAGGTAAAAGCTCCGAACGTACCTGGCTCACCGCTATCCTTAAAAACAAAATAATTGATGTGTACCGCAAAAAATCATCGGGCCTAAAAATGGCCGACGTTAAAGAGGCCGAAGATGAACAGCAGGATTTTTTTGATGCCGATAACGGGCATTGGAACAAGGCTCATTATCCCCAGCCTTTTGGTATTGAAGATCATGACCCATTGGCCGGTAAGGAGTTTAACCAGATACTTCAAAAATGCCTTCAAAAACTGCCGGCTTTATGGATGGCTGTTTTTACAATGAAGCACATTGATGATGCGGCTACAGATATCATCTGCAACGATCTGAAGGTTACACAGGCCAACTTTTGGGTAATTATACACCGGGCCAAATTAAACCTGAGGGCATGTCTTCAAAGAAACTGGATTTAAAGAAATTTTTATGAGCCCACTAAAAAACATCATTTACAACTGCAGGCAAGCTACTTTTTTGATAGAGAAAAAACAGCTCCAAAAATTAGGGTTTCGCGAAACTATAGAGTTGAGGATTCACCTTGCAGGTTGTTCAATATGTATATTATATAATCAGCAAAGCCGAGTTATCCACGAAATGGTAAAGCAGCTTTTTCTCGACTCTATGAAAACATCGGGCACAAGGCTTGATGACGACTTTAAACAGGAATTACAGGAACGCATAGATGCCGAGTTAAATAAAAAATAAAATACTTTGTAAGGCTTATCCAAACCGCCCGACTAAGGTTGAAATGTTAATATAAAACCAACATGAAAACTAAAAATCAAAGTATGAAAACAATTATTTCAGGCGCATTGGCAGCAACCGTACTTGCTGTTTGTTTAACTCTTAACGTACAGGCTAAATCTCTATCTCCTGTTTTATCAAACGGATCAACTACAGCAATCAGCGATACCGGCAAAATGGCTAAAGATAAAATGAAGATGGCCAAAATGGAAAAGAAAAAAATGGCCAAAATGGACAATGATAAGATGAAGATGGATAAGAAGATGGACAAAAAGAAAATGACTAAGGATACTGCAAGTAAAATGTAGATTGTTTTTGTTTTTTGATCGTTGGAGGGAGGTGATGCTCCCTCTTTTTTTTAATTCCAATTTTTAAACAACTCAAATGAAAAAGTATTTATTTATTATGATGCTGGCTTTTGCCGGCCTGCAGCTTTCGGCGCAAACCGGGCTAAAAAAAGGCGATGATGCTCCGGCTTTTAGCGCGATAGATAATTCAGGCAAATCAGTCGACCTGAAAACATTACTAAAAGCCCACAAATCAGTGGTGCTATTTTTTTACAGGGGCGAGTGGTGCCCTTATTGCAATAAGCATATCCAACAGTTACAGGATTCATTGCAGCTGCTTAGCGCAAAAGGGGCTTATGTAATTGCTGTAACACCCGAAACAAAAGAGAACATTAGCAAAACCATTCAAAAAACCCACGCATCGTTTTCTATTGTTCAGGATAAAGGATACAGCATCATGAAGGATTATAAAGTTAACTATACTTTGGACGATGCCACAGTTGAAAAATACAAAAGCTTTGGCCTCGATCTTAATAAAAGCAACGGCAATACCGATCATGTACTACCCGTACCAGCAACTTATGTTATTAATCAGTCGGGCAAGATCGCTTTCGTGCACTTTAATAAGGATTATACCCGGCGTGCATCTGTAAATGATATCATGCAGGTGCTCTAATAGTATTATACCCCTAAATAATGGCAAGTAATTGCTACAGATCAGGTTCATTCGGGCCTGATTTTTTTGTGTTGTTTTAAAGCAGGCTTGTTATATTTACCATTACTATGAAAAAGCTGTTATTACTCGTTTTGCTGTATAGCACTGCTGCTTCGGCGCAGGAAAAATTGACCCCCACTCAAAAGTTCAGCATTACAGGGCAGGTATCAAAAGAGTCGGTGATTACTATTGATTCTATTTTGCAGTATAAAGTACATGACATTGGCGAAATGAACGTGACCAACCACCTTGGTGAGTTTAAACATAAGGACGATCAATTAAAAGGTGTTCTGCTGAAAGATATTTTAAGCCATACCACATTTAAAACTACCAGCCCCAAATTGTTGAGTCAGTTTTATTTTGTTTGCCAGGGTGCCGATGGCTACAAAGTAGTTTACTCATGGAACGAACTATTCAATACCGAAGTAGGCAACCATGTTTTTATCCTTACGGAGAAAAATGGAGTCAAAGCTGATAAAATGCCCGAAAGCCTGCAAATGAGCTCGGCTGCTGATTTTAAAACCGGTCGCAGATATTTGCACAACCTGGATAAAATAATTGTAAAACAGGCAGAATAGGCTACCATGTTTAAACAGTTTAACCATTCCAATTACCACGCCATTTGCGATGAGCTTGCTTTAGCTGATGAAGATTTGGCTGTAATTATCAACACCTATGGCTATCCCCCGCTATGGTCAAGGCCAAACACATTCGAAACCCTGGTACACATCATCCTGGAGCAACAGGTATCGCTGGCATCAGCACTATCCGCATTAAATAAACTGCGGGAGCGGGTTCAAGAAATAACCCCGGCCAGGGTATTGTTATTAACCGACGAAGAGTTTAAAGCCTGTTATTTCAGTCGACAAAAAACCACCTATACCAAATATTTAGCCGAGGCCATCATCAGCGGGCAAATCAACCTCCAAGAATTGGAGCAACTGCCCGATGAAATTGTTCGTGCCAAACTTATTGCCCTCAAAGGCATCGGCAACTGGACGGCAGATGTGTATTTGATGTTTGTATTACAGCATGCCGATATTTTCCCTATCGGTGATCTGGCAGCGGTAAACGCTTTGAAAAGAGTGAAATTGCTACCCAAAGATATTTCAAAAGAAGAAATGATTGTGGTAACCGAACAATGGGCACCTTATAAAACTATTGCAAGTATGCTGTTGTGGCATTGGTATTTATCGGCACCGAGGAATAGCTAAAATAAACGGAGAAAGACTTACGAAGTTTTAAAAACTTCGTAAGTCTGGGATTCTACGACTTGTCATGGATAGGTCCTACCTATGACGTATTTACTAAAAACGCTTTTGTCATCCTGAGGAACGAAGAATCTACTCTCCGCTATGCTTCTTTGACCTTTACAGTCTGCGAATAGATCCTTCGTTCCTCAGGATGACAAACTTTTCCAACGTCATTTTCCTTTCAGTGTCTCCCGGATAGTAAAACTCGCAATGATATCACTTATAATACCCTATGGCAGGCTATACGTTAAACAACCCGTTCCGCTCCTGTTCCTGGTAGTTTTGTACCGTTTCAATGGCGTTATCAACTACATCGCTTAAAGCGGTAATGAAAGTGCCGGGTTTGGCAAGGCTCATGGCATGCTTTATGGCATCAATCTCTTTTGGCACTACTTCTATAGGCTTATCCGGATTAACAGACTTAATCCCATCTATAAGTAAGCTCAAAATATTTTCTGCAGTACGCCCGCGCAGGTGTTTTTCCTGGCGAAGGATGATATAATCAAACATTTCGGCAGATATTTTTCCAAGCTCGCGGATATCATCATCGCGCCTGTCGCCGGTACCTGCTATAATACCTATTTTCAAAGGCGAATCGATATGCCTTAAAAACTCTCTGATACCATTATAACCGTCAGGGTTGTGGGCAAAATCAATCATGAAACGGAAATCCCTAAACTCAAAAATATTCATGCGGCCCGGTGTTTGCGCTGCCGATGGAATAAAGGTTTCCAATGAGGTTTTAATATCTTCGGTTTTAAAGCCCCATAAAAACGTAGCCAAAGTTGCCGCCAGCACATTTTCAATCATAAAAGGAACGGTACCGCCAAAGGTCAGCGGGATAAGAATAGTACGTTGTACCCTTATCTTCCAGTCGCCTTTTTGTATGGTGATAAAACCGTTTTCGCATATTGCGGCGATACCACCCTTACGGCAATGTGATTTAATGATCGGGTTATTCTCGTTCCTGCTAAAATAAGCGATGTTACAATCTGCCTTATTGCCTATGCGTACACAATATTCGTTATCAGCATTTAAAACGCCCCAGCCATCTTTTTTAACCGAGTTGAGCACTACACTTTTTACCCTAGCCAAATCATCAAGCGTATGGATATCTGAAAGGCCCAGGTGATCTTCCTGAATATTGGTTACTACACCAATATCGCAAAAGCCAAAGCCCAAGCCCGAGCGCAGGATGCCGCCGCGGGCGGTTTCCAATACGGCAAAATCAACGGTAGGATCTTTCAAAATAAACTCAGAGCTTACCGGGCCGGTGGTATCACCCTTTAACATCATGGTATTTTGCACATAAATACCGTCAGATGTAGTAAAGCCAACCCTATGCCCATTATTTTTAACAATGTGCGCAATTAAACGGGTAGTGGTGGTTTTACCATTGGTGCCAGTAACAGCGATAATGGGGATCCGTGCCGATTTGCCGGTTGGGTAAAGCATATCAAGCACATGCCCGGCAACGTTACGTGGCAGGCCCTCGCTGGGTGCAATATGCATGCGGAAGCCAGGCGCCGCGTTAACCTCCAATACTACCCCTCCGTTTTCGGTAAGGGGCTCATGAAGATTTTCGGCCATGATATCAATACCGCAGATATCCAGGCCAATTATTTTCGAGATCCTTTCGCAAATAAAGATATTTTGCGGGTGCACATGGTCGGTAACATCAACAGATGTGCCGCCGGTACTCAGGTTGGCGGTTGATTTTACAAATACCTTTTCGCCCTTAGCCGGTATGGTATCCAGGGTATAGCCCTTCTTTTCCAGCAGGTCAATCGTATCCCGGTCAATGCCTATCAACGTAAGCACCTTTTCATGGCCATAACCACGGCGTGGGTCGCTATTCTCCTTGTCAATAAGTTGCTGAATGGTTAATATGCCATCACCTTTAACGTGGGCCGGGTCGCGCAGGGCGGCGGCTACCATTTTATTATCAATTACCAGTATTCTAAAATCATACCCGGTAACAAAACGCTCAACAATAACTTTATGTGATATTTTGGCAGCATGCTCATAAGCATCCATCGCCTCGGCTTCAGTTCGGATATTGATAGAAATCCCCCTCCCATGATTACCATTCAGTGGTTTAAATACCAACGGGAAACCCACCTTGCGGATTGCCTCTGCCACTCCCTCTACCGATGATATGGTAATGCCTTTGGCAACAGGAATGGCCTGCTCCTGCAGCATGCGTTTGGTTTCATCTTTATTACTGGCAATATCAACCGCAATACTGCTGGTTTTCTCGGTCATGGTAGCGCGAAAACGCACCTGGTTTTTACCATAACCTAACTGCACCAATGATTGGTTGTTAAGCCTGATCCAGGGAATATCCCTTGCTATCGCTTCTTCAACAATTGATCCTGTACTTGGCCCTAAACGGGTATGTTCGCGAATCTCGCGCATTTCCTGAATATCGGAGTCAAGATCATACAAATCGCCATTGATCAAAGCCTGGGCAATGCGCACTGCTGATTCAGCTGCAAATACCCCCACTTTTTCTTCAAGATAGGCAAATACTACATTGTATACCCCTTTGGTTTTAGTTTCGCGGGTACGGCCAAAGCCGGTATCCATGCCCGCCAGGGTTTGTATTTCAAGTGCAATATGCTCTATAACATGGCCCATCCAGGTGCCTGCAATAACACGCTGAAAAAAACCTCCCGGTACACCCGGCGAACAGCGGTGAGTATATAATGATGGCAGTAAGCTTTCCAGGCGTTCATAAAAACCGTCAATTTCGTTAGATGGCTTGTGCTCCATCTCCTGCAGGTCAAGCCGCATTTGTATTAATTTTTTGCGGCGGATGCTCCAGATGTTCGGCCCGCGCAGTACTTGTATATTCTCGATCTTCATACGTATGTTACGAAATTTTTAAACGGCTTTTTTTCTTTAAAACTATAAAACTTAATAGGGTATTTAAAATTTTTAAAGGTAAAAAGGCATTATTTGTTTATAACAGACTGTGTTTTTGATGCATTTTATCGTAATTTGTATTGTAAAATCAGTTGATTAGTTGAATTAAGGTGATTTAGTGCATGTTTATCTGATAAATAATTAGAAATTTTAGGTAGCTCAATCAACTTTGTCAACCCAATCAGCTTTAACAACCAAATTAAAAAAAGCATGATTGTCCCGAAAGGAAAACTAATAATTATAGGTGGCGCGGTTGATATGGGGAGTAACGTAACCATACAGGAACACATTTTACAGCCAGATTATATTAAATTTTTTGAACAGGGCATTTTACGGCGGATTATTACCGAGTCTGCTAAGCACGAAGGTTCGTTGGTTGAAGTTATTACTACCGCCTCCCAAATTCCAGAGCTGGTGGGCGATGAGTACATAAAGGCATTTGGGCAGCTAAATGTTACCAATGTTAATGTAATACACATAAAAAGCCGTGAGGATGCGGCAAATAAAAATTATCTTGAGCGCATCCGTAAAGCAGATGTAGTGATGTTTAGTGGCGGCGATCAGCTTAGGCTAACCGCTATTTTTGGTGGTACCGAATTTTTACAGATCCTGAAACAACGTTTCAGGAATGAAAATTTTGTAATAGCGGGCACATCGGCAGGGGCGGCAGCAGCCTCAACCCACATGATCTATCGCGGCCAAAGTAACGAAGCCCTCATTAAAGGCGAAGTACAGATTACCGCCGGGCTTGGCTTTATTGATTCTGTTATAGTTGACACCCATTTTGTACAGCGTGGCCGCATTGGCCGGCTCATGTACGCCGTAGCAACCAACCCGGGCATCCTGGGTATTGGCCTGGGCGAAGACGCGGGTTTATTGATTACAGAAGGTAATATGATGGAGGCTATAGGATCAGGCCTTATTATTTTGGTTGATGGCAGAAGCATTGTTGCCACCAATATCTATGACGTGGAATTAGGCTCGCCGGTATCCATCGAAAATTTAAAGGTGCATGTCATGTCTATCTATGATAAATATGATCTTACACAACATCGTTTACTCATAAAAAAAGCGGTTAAGGTTGAAGACGGAGTTTTTATTCAGGCCCCCGATAGCGACCTTTTACAATAAATAACCTACTCCTCAGTTATAAAAAATGTTATCCTGAACTTGTTTCAGGATCTCACACGCTTGGTATAAACTTTAAGTTTACTTGTCCTGTGGGATGCTGAAATAAATTCGGCATGGCGAACTATATTTTTGAATCAATTTAAGCAGTTCAAAATGAAGATCATTATTCATGGCGGTTTTTTCAGCGAATCGCAAACCAATCACGAGATAAAACAGGCCAAGCAACAAGCTTTAAAAGATATTGTGCAAGCCGGATACAGGTACCTGAAAAACCATACCGCCCTGCAAACGGCGGTTTATACAGTTTGCCTCCTGGAGGACTGCGAACTGTTTAATGCGGGTACGGGCTCTCAAATACAAAGTGATGGTAAAATAAGGCTCAGCGCATCATTGATGGATGGCAAAACTCAAAAATTTTCCGGGGTCATCAATATTGAAGATGTAAAAAACCCTATTTGTATTGCCGATAAACTCATGGCCTATGATGATCGTGTTTTAAGTGGCAAAGGCGCAAAAGAGTTTGCTACAAATAATGGAGTTGCCTATTACAACCCCGAAACACCCCAGCGCCGCCATGAGTACGAAAAAAAATTAAGTGACTCTATCAGGCTGGGTACAGTGGGCTGTGTGGCGCTTGATGTTTACGGCAACCTGGCCGCGGCAACATCAACAGGAGGCAAGGGTTTTGAAATTCCGGGCCGGGTGAGTGATTCGGCAACTACAGCGGGTAATTATGCAAATACTTATGCCGGCATTTCATGTACCGGTGTTGGCGAGGATATTGTAAGCGGATCTGTAGCCTCAAAAATTGTTACCAGAATTACCGATGGTATGGCCATATCTGCAGCTACTGAGAAAACTTTGGATGAGTTGAAACCATTTGACGGCTTTGCCGGGGTAATAGGAATATCAGCGGATGGTAAAATTTATCATGCCGATACCCACCCATACATGGTGTGGGCACTGCATGATGGGGACGTGGAGGTTTTTGAATAACAACATTATATGCTTTTCTTGCGTTAAATGCAGGATAAACAAAATATTGCAACTATTTTACCCGGTTATAAGTATTGATTAGCTGGGTATTATGATTATATTTGTTTACTGATTAATTTATTAAACTCAGACAAGAAAAGTTAAATGAGATATTTTTTCCTTATTATCTTATGCTCAGTTAGCGTATCGGCGTCTGCGCAATGGTGGCAAAAACCCATAAATTCTATAAATAACGTATTTAAAAAGCACGAACGTTTTCCGCCGCTTGCCGGCTTAAAGGATAATTCTGTAAGCAAGTTGCCTACAGCTAAAATTGCCAAACTTAAAATTACTTCAAACATTCTTGAGCGTGCTCCATATATGCTTTACATGCAAGAAATGTCGGTAATGAAAACGGCGCAGCATAATATGCGTTTTCGCGTTTACAACGCCGCCAGCTATAACTTTAGTGATCTGGCGCAGATGTATTTAAAGCAAAATCGCCTGTCAGAAGCAAAATGGTATTTATTGCAAAGCCTCCAGATATCGCGCCAGCAAAACGACGACAGGCATACCATCACTAATTTAATAGGGCTGGCTACCGTAAAGGCCGGTTATGGCGATTATACACAGGCGATGCAGGATCTTGATGAAGCCCGCGCCCTGGCTACTTCACATGGTCTTACTATGGATGTAACAGCCATAAACAAACAAGCACGCTACCTGCAGGATAATAAATCGAACCCTAAAGCCGAGATCCGTTACGCTGAAACTGACGATACCGATCAAAAAAAGGTAATAAAATAACTTTTTATGTAACAATAGCGTAAAATGCAGATGCATGTATACTACAAGCAAAACATTATCGTATAATTGTTATTGTTATTAGGAGACAGCGTTTTGACTGTCTCTTTTTTTTACATTAGCAATTATAAATTAGGCACAGATATTGATGTTTTACACAACCCCCGATTTAATTACAGTAAAAGATATGTTTAAGAAAGTATATTTATTTTTAATGCTTGCTACAGCACTTGCATGTAAAGCATCCCCCTCTAAGCCAATTAAAGTAAGTACAGCAGACCTGGTTCCCGATGAGCAGCAGGTCATAGTTTGCAAAAAAATTGCTGAGCTTATTACCAATTACAATTATAAAAAGGTTGAACTGAATGATTCTATATCAACAGTGATCTACAACCGTTATATAAAATCTCTGGATGAGAACCACAGCTATTTTTTAGCATCAGATATCAAGGACTTTGAAAAATATAAAACCGTGCTTGATGATGACATTAAAGCAGGCAACCTGAATGATGCTTTTTACATATTTAATGTTTTTCAAAAAAGATACATTGAGCATGTAAACTACTCACTGGCCCGTTTAAACAAAAGCTTTGATTTTGATAAAAAAGAAACCTTTGTTTACGATCGCGATAAACTGCCATGGCCTGCTTCGCAAACCGAAATGGATGACATGTGGGGACAACGGGTAAAATACGACCTGTTGAATTTGAAAATAGCCAACCCCGATATGGCTAAAAATAAAGAAACATTAAAAAAACGCTACACGAATTTATTGTCGCAAGCTGGCAAACTTTCAAATCAGGACGTTTTTCAATATTTCATGGATGCCTTTACCGAGACAATAGATCCGCATACCAATTACTTTAACCCATCAAACGCGGCTAATTTCAATATTGAAATGTCACGTCAGCTGGAAGGTATCGGCGCATCGCTGTTGGTTGAAAATGAATATGTAACCATAAAATCTGTAGTACCAGGCGGCCCTGCCGATAAAAGCAAACAAATTTCTATTGACGACCGCATTGTTGGCGTTGCACAGGGCAAAATCGGCGAATTTCAGAATGTTGTTGGCTGGAGAGTGGAAAACGCCATTGCTTTAATCCGTGGTACAAAAGGTACCGTTGTAAGACTGGAGATATTACCTGCCGGAACAAGCGCCGGTGGTAAGCCAAAAGTGGTGGAGATGATACGCGAAAAGATCATTTTAAAAGATCAATCTGCAAAAAAGGAAATTCGTACCTACAACAACAATGGTAAAGCGGTAAAAATTGGTGTAATTTCTATCCCGGCTTTTTATATCGACTACAATGATTACAAAGCAGGTAACCCCAACTATAAGAGCACTACTCATGACGTAAAATTGTTATTGGATTCCCTTAAACAGGAAAACGTTGACGGCGTGGTGATTGATTTGCGCGAGAATGGCGGCGGTTCATTAATGGAAGCCATTGAACTTACCGGCTTATTTATAAAAAGCGGCCCGGTAGTACAGGTACGTGATACTAAAGACCAGGTTGATGTGGAGAAAGATGATGATCCATCAATCACATACGCAGGTCCCTTAGGTATATTGGTTGATCGTTTCAGTGCATCCGCATCCGAAATTTTTTCGGGAGCGATACAGGATTATGGTCGCGGTATCATATTAGGTACGCAAACCTATGGTAAAGGATCTGTTCAAAACGCAATTGATCTGGATAGGATATTAGGTTCACCAATTAAGGATAAAATTAACCAGCTGGCAAACAGAGTATCTCCGGGTGCTAAAACAAGAGTATCAACCGGCAGCCAGAGCACTTATGGCCAGCTTAATTTAACCATAGCTAAGTTTTATCGCATTAGCGGCAGCTCAACCCAACACAAGGGTGTAACGCCGGATATCCAGTTCCCATCATTAATTCCGTTGGATAAATATGGTGAGGATACAGAACCATCGGCTATGCCTTTTGATGTTATTCAGAAAAGCGATTTCACCAAAGCCGGTGATTTTACTTCTGTGTTGCCTCAGTTAACAAAACTGCATGATCAGCGTATGGCTACCAGCGAAAGTTATAAATACATGCTGGAAGATATTGCTGATTTTAAAAAGCACGAAACAGAAAACAGCGTAACTTTAAACGAAGGCGAATTGAAAAAACAACGCGACGCTGATGAGCAAAAAGCTTTGGAGCGCAATAACCTGCGCCGTGTTGCCTTAGGTTTACCGGCCCTTAAAAAGGGAGATAAAAAACCTAAAGATGAAGACCTGGATTTTGTAAAACGTGAAGCAGGCCAGATCATGACTGACTATATCAGCTTAGGATCAAAGTTTACAAGTATCTCAACGCAATAACCCCCAGCCCCCTAAAGGGGAGTTTAAAAATATATTTTGAGCCGCCTGTTTTACAGGCGGCTTTTTTATTGGTGGATACTGCCGGTTAAGCGTAAGCACAGCATAAAACTTATTTGTACCCAAACGGTTTAAATATATACTATGGCTAAAAAACCGCTGCTTGAGTTTACCGACCGGGGAATTTACTGTCCACAGGGCATGTTTTACATCGACCCATGGAAACCGGTTGATGACGCCGTAATTACGCATGCACATGCTGATCATGCCTACGTGGGGCATAAACGCTACCTGGCCCATCATTTATCAAGAGAGGTGTTGCGCTACCGTTTAGGTGAAATCACGCTGCAAACTGTGGAATACGGCGAAACAGTGATGAAGAATGGAGTTGCCATATCTCTGTATCCTGCCGGCCATGTTATTGGCTCGGCACAAATCAGGGTGGAGTACAAAGGAGAGGTTTGGGTAGTATCCGGCGATTACAAAGTGGAGAACGACGGCATCTCCACACCATTTGAACCGGTACAATGCCATCACTTTATATCTGAGTGTACCTTCGGGATGCCGGTTTACACCTGGAAACCGCAGGTGCAAATTTTTGAGGAAATCAACAACTGGTGGCGTGGTAACCTTCATAATGGCATAGCAACAGTTTTAGTTGGGTACTCTTTGGGCAAGGCCCAGCGCATATTACAAAATCTAGACTTGTTTAACGGCAAAGTATATACCCATAGCGTGATAGAAAACACCAACGAAGCCTTGCGTCGTAATGGGGTAATATTAAACCCAACGGAAAGGATAACCCAGGATTCAGTAAAAGAAGAAGTACGTAAGGGTTTGATCATAGCGCCGCCATCATCAGTAGGCTCACCCTGGATGCGTAAGTTTCAACCCTATAGCTTTGGGTATTGCTCTGGCTGGATGTCTATCCGCGGAGCCAAACGCCGCCGGGCAGCAGACCGTGGGTTTGCACTATCAGATCACGCCGACTGGACTGGCCTCATCAGCGCTATTGATGCCACCGACTGCGAAAGCGTGTACCTGACCCACGGATATACGGCCACATTTACACGTTATTTAAATGGGATAGGCTTTGATGCCCATGAGGTATATACCCTTTATGGCGGTGAAGAGGAGGAGGCCTCGCCTCAACCCGCTCCTTTAGAAACGACGCCTGAAAATCAGACCGAAGAGGATTCCGCAGAGGTTTCCGGGAGGGTTGAATTATGAAAGCCTTTGCCCAGCTCTTCCTCTCCTTAGATGAAACCAACAAAACCAACGAAAAGGTGAGGGTTTTAAAAGACTATTTTATAGCTGTGCCCGATACCGATAAAATGCACATGCTGGCCTTGTTTACCGGTCGCAAACCCAAACGGCAGATCAACTCTACACTGGTACGCAACTGGGCTGTGGAGGTTTCAAACATACCCGCCTGGCTGTTTGAGGAAAGCTATCATGTAGTAGGCGACCTGGCCGAAACCATGACGCTCTTGATGCCTCAAAGTGACGTTGGAAGCAGCAAAAGCCTCACCGAATGGATTGCCGAGATAAATGCCCTTGCTGATAAAACCGAGGAGCAGAAAAAACTATGGCTCCTGGATTCATGGGCCATGCTGGATAGCCAGGAACGTTTCGTGTTTAATAAACTGCTTACCGGAAGCTTCCGGGTTGGGGTATCCCAAAACCTGGTGATCAAAGCATTGGCCGATATCTCGGGCTTGGAGGCCGCAGTACTTACCCACCGGATTATGGGCAACTGGGTTCCTGAAACATACCAGTATGCACAGCTCATGGAGGAGCAGGACGCAGCAGAAAATATATCAAGGCCCTATCCATTCTTCCTGGCCTACCCCATACAGGAAACCTCCGAAAAGCAAAAAGCCCCGCAGGAGATTCACGCTGCGCTTGGTAATGCCGCCGATTGGCAAGCTGAGTGGAAATGGGATGGGATCCGCGCGCAAATGATAAAACGAGGTGGCGAGATCTTTATCTGGAGTCGTGGAGAAGACCTGGTTACAGAGAAATTCCCCGAGCTGCACCCTTTCTTGAATGCCCTTCCTGATGGTACGGTGATTGATGGCGAGATCCTGAGTTTTCGAAATGGCTTGCCTATGCCGTTCAATGTATTGCAAACCCGCATCGGCAGAAAAAACCTGAGCAAGAAAATACTGGAAGAAAGCCCGGTTGCTGTAATTGCCTATGATTGTTTGGAGTTTAACGGTGAGGATATAAGGCGCCAACAGCAAAGCGAAAGGAGGGCTATTTTAGAGGAACTTCAGGCTGCAACTTTGTATCCCGAGGTATTCCGGATTTCGTCCCTGATACAGTTTGATAGCTGGGACCATTTGGGCCAGGCCAGGGAGCAATCACGCGCCATGATAGCCGAAGGTGTTATGATAAAACGCAAAAGCGCGGCATACCAGGTTGGCCGCAGGCGGGGAGATTGGTGGAAATGGAAAATTGATCCCCTTACAGTTGATGCCGTGATGATCTATGCACAAAAAGGGCATGGCAGGCGCGCGGACCTTTATACCGACTATACCTTTGCTGTTTGGGATGGTGATAAACTTGTTCCGTTTGCCAAGGCCTATTCAGGCTTAACAGATGCAGAGATCAATAAGGTTGATTATTTCATCAAGCGCAATACCATTGATAAGTTTGGCCCTGTTCGAACGGTAAAACCTGAGTTGGTTTTTGAAATTGGGTTTGAGGGGATTAATAAGTCTACAAGGCATAAATCGGGCATCGCCCTGCGTTTCCCCCGCATTTTGCGCTGGCGGCATGATAAGCCTAAAGAAGAGGCAGATACGCTGGAAACCCTAAAGGCATTATTGGGCGACAGTACAGAATAAAAATTCAGATTACGGAAATTTTGTAATTACTTTGCCTGTAGAAAGCAATAAACTGATATAAATGATAGTAATTAATAACTTCAATGAGTTTGAAGCTCAGATAGGTAAGGAACTGGGTGTTTCGTCATGGCACCAAATTACGCAGGAGCAGATCAATAAATTTGCCGATGCAACCTTAGATCACCAATGGATCCACACAGATCCGGAGAAGGCCAAAACCGACAGCCCATTCAAAACAACTATAGCCCACGGTTTTCTTACCTTATCCCTTATTCCATATTTATGGAAAGAGATAGTAGAGATCAGAAACCTTAAAATGGAGATTAATTACGGCATCGAGTGCCTTCGTTTTGCACAACCAGCATTGGTTGATAGTGAGGTACGATTGAAAGTTAAACTGGCTGGCCTGCTTAACCTGCGCGGTGTAATTAAAGCCACAATGGCTATCGAACTCGAAATAAAAGATCAAAAGAAACCAGCCTTCACCGGCGAAGTAGTTTTCCTGTATCACTTTATTTCGTAATCAACAAAAATAAAAACCCAAAAGGCAAGAGAATAAGAAAGCAAAAGCCCCCCGTTTATAATAAAACGAGGGGCTTTTGCTTTCTTATTGTGGTCCGCCTGGACCACCACCACCTGGACCGCCGCCGCCTGGGCCACCACCGCCCGGACCACCACGTTCACCACGCGGCCTTTCACCCCGAATATCTTGTGTTGGTGCCTTGCCGGCAAATTTTTGCAGGCGCAGGGTAAAGGTTAACAGGTAATAACGCGCAAGCCTGTTAACACTTGATTGTGTAATTGAGCTGGCAGTTGTTGTTGATGAATAACCAGTATTTTGATTAAATAAATCGAACCCGGAAAGACGGACAGTCGCTACCTTGTTTTTCAGGAAACGACGCTCCACATACAGGTTTAAAATATTAGGATTAGTTATCTTAATGGTAGATGCATAGCCGTAGTTAGTTGCCTTGGTATAATCATAGCTAAATACCCAATCGCCAAAATAGTTTTTACCGTTAAGGCCGATATTCCAGGTTCTGATATTCGAGATGCCATCGTTAAAATCATTTTTTACAGAGTTGGTAGTTCTGTTTACAGCGTAATTGGTTAAAATTTGTGCATCAATTATATTAGGCAGATCAACCCTGAAACGTACTTCGGGAGTAAGGACCAGGTTTTTAGCCAGGTTTTTTTGTTGTGCTGCTGCAATTTCTTCCGGGGTGGCCAAAAGCGGATCCGTGATAACGCTGTGGCTTAAATCTGTTAAATACCCCACATTATTATTGTATTGTGCGGTACCATTAAAAGTGAGTGAGTATTTGCGCTCTGCCCATGGCTTAGAATAGGTCAAACGTCCGGTTAAATTATAAAAACCATCGGCGTTTAAATATTGTGTAAAGATCCTGTTTGATGTAGCGGAAGTAATAGTATTAGTTACTACCTGGTTCTGGATTTTCTGGAAAGTAAAATTCGCGAAGAATACATTACCGGTTGCAAAACTAAAGTTATTATACCTGATGGATACATTGTTCGTAAACGCTGGTTTCAGCTCTGGATTACCTTCAACCGGATATGTTGCGTTTGAATAATCTATTACCGGCTGCAACTGGTTAAAGCTTGGCGCCGCGTTTGAGCCGTTATAATTAATGCTGAATGTTTTGCTTCGCGAGAAATTGTAAATAAAGCGGGCAGTAGGAATAATATTAAAAGTTGATTTATGAGTTGGATCTGCTTTTGGCGATTCGCCGTCTAAAACAGAAGGCTGCACACCCAAACCCAATGTGTAATTATACTTACTTTCGATAAAACGGTAGTTTAAACCTACTTTGTTTGTCGTAAAGGTATAGTCGAACCTATTGCTTAACAGATCGTATTGGTTCATGGTACCGGCATTGCTCAAAGTATCTGTTTCTTTATTATTGGTTGTAACCGAATGGTTAAAAGCATAATTAAGCTCCAGGTATGATCTTTTACCCAACGGCTCCAGGTACGATAAGTTTACACCATAGCTGTTGGTACGGCTGTAGGTATTAATTGTTTGGTTATCCGGAACCCGTGGTTCATCCGCAGTGTAAACCGTATAATTATAAATAGGGTTTTGATACGACCAGCTTGGAGCCGAACTTGCTGACGCGAAAATACTCAGGTTGCGGCGGTGTTTAAATTTATGGTTAAACAATGCCGTAATGCCATAGTTTGGGGCCTGCGAATCGCCATTGGTAGTGGAAGTATATGCAGATGTTACGCCCGACTGACGGCTAAGGCTTACAGCATCAGATTCATTAGTATTTGTTCCTCCGTAAGAGAATGTGGGTGTTACCTTTAAGTAATTTACCGTATCCGGCTTATACTCCATGTTCCAGTTAAAACGGTGGTTGATGTTTTCATCTTTTTCAAGGCTGTTTTGATGCTGCTGACTTGGATTTGCCGATGATGTATTTTGCTGCAGAATATTGTTGATGGTTGTTGTAGTGTTATCTGCAAAGCTGTAGCTTCCATACACGCCAAGCTTTTTACCCCATTGGTCACGAAAATTTACGCCGATTGATTTGGCATCAGTGATTCCGTTTTGAGCTGTGATCAGGCTACCGCCGCCGCCACCACCACGGCCTGCGTTACCACGACCGCCGCCGCCGCCAAAGCCACCACCGCCGCCACCACCAACGGTACCGAAAGAAAATGTATTAACATTGGTATTGTTTAAGCTTCCCTGAACAGCAATTTGCTGATCGCCATGAAAATTAAAAATGTTTAATGATCCAATATAGCGGTTTTTATTAGCTACCCCGTCAGATTGAGGCAAGGCATCCCGACCTTCGCCTACTGTACCCTGTGCGGTATAACCATAGTTTTTATCCTTCCTGATAGTAATATTCATCACCTTGGTAGGATCGCCGGTTTTAATGCCGGTTAAGTTTGCCTGGTCGCCATAATCATCAATCATCTGAATATTTTCGATGATATCGGCAGGCAGGTTTTTAGTAGCGCTTTGCACATCGCCTCCCATGTAATCTTTACCGTTTATACGCACTTTAGTAACCTGTTTGCCCTGAGTTGTAATATTACCGTTTACATCCACATCAACACCAGGAAGCTTTTTTATCAGATCCTCCGTTGGGGCGTTTGCGCGTACCTTATAAGCAGCAGCATTGTAAACTACGGTATCCTCCTTAAGGGTAATGGGGTTAGCGGCACCAATTATATTTACCTGGTTAAGCACATTTGTTTCTGCCTTTAAAAGAATCACCCCCAAATCAACCGGTTTGTTGTTATCATCAAGGGCAAAATGTTTTTTAACACCAGTAAAACCAATTGATGATATGGTGAGCGTAATTTTACTGCCTTTAACCCCTGGAAATGAAAATTTACCATTAGCATCGGCGATAGTAAGCGTGCTGTCGCCCGTATTACTTACCAGCTTAATACTGCTACCGGGTAACGATAGTTTTGTTGTATCGGCAATAATTCCGCTTACATCGCGGGTAGTTTGCGCATGTGCGCCAAGGGTGCTTAACAGAATAATGCTTAAAAAGAGAAAAAGGGGTTTCATGATGTATGTTTAGCTTACAAGTGTTTTCATTTGTGTTTATAGACACAAATAAGATGCAAATGTTCAACTTATATAGCGCTAATTGTTCAACAAACATACAATTGTTACATATTACGCAGCTAAAGGCCTATCAATCATATTATTGTTACATATATTAAACTAAAAAAGCCGGGCTGATGCCCGGCTTGAGGTAATTTTATAAGATCAGTTTGTAAAATTTAATTTAAATGTAGTGCAGAAGCTACGTCGTTATAGTTTTTGAAGTTAAGACCCGGATGAGTAACCTGTAAAGTAGTTACAGAACCGCCTGGTATTACCACCACCTTAAAATCATAGCCAGGTGAGTTGAAATTAGCTATCACATTAACAAATCCAACTCCTACATCAGATTGATATATGGCATTGGTAATTCTGATGAATGGTAAAGAATAAAAATTGGAAGTACCAGTTACTCTTAAATACACCAAAACAAGGCCACTGTTAACAATTGACTGAGTTATAGCCGGTACATTAAGTTTGGTTGCACTTGCCGCGCTAACGCTTTGGTTAGTTATAATATAGCTCTTAATATTTATGGAACCATCAGCTCCGGCCGGGCCCTGTGGTCCGGTAGCACCTGTTGCACCAGTGGCTCCTGTTGCGCCCGTTGCTCCATTAGCACCGGTTGCACCTCTGGGGCCCGCTGGCCCTGTAGCACCCGTTGCGCCTGTTGCACCAGTAGCGCCAGCTGGTCCCTGAGCGCCTGTTGCGCCAGTTGCTCCATTGGCTCCTGTTGCACCCGTTGCGCCGGTAGCTCCCTGCGGACCTATTGGTCCTGTTGCTCCGGTAGCACCTGTTGCACCAGTAGCTCCTGTTGGGCCTGGTATACCTGTTGTTGCTCCTTGTGGTCCCTGTGGTCCTGTAGCTCCGGTTTCGCCTTGAGGCCCCTGTGCCCCATCAGCACCTGTAGCCCCCACCGGTCCGGGTGTTTTATCTTTCTTGCAGGAATTCATACTTATAGTGCAAGCCAATAAAACAGTAAATAAAAGTCGTAGTCTTCTCATAAAAATATGATTTTAGTAGTATATAGACACGTTTTACGGATATGTGGATAATTAGTTTCACAAATTATTGACATGGATCATCTTTTTTATTAGCAGCCACACTTATAGACCTAAGGCTATCAATGTTTTATTAAACAATGTTTAACAATGCATGCAACAAAAGGGCTTAGACTTTCGTTATACTTAATAAACATTTAACCATTGAATAACATCACCCATGAACAACATCAGCAGTAATTTACATGAAAAGGTCCATCACTGGATAGATGCGATAGGTTTCAGGCTAAACGCCTCGCAAACAAATGGCAAAAATCACATTACAACCAATCACTACTTTTTTGAGACCTTCAATTTCTTTGAAAAAGAAAAAAGAGACCATCCGGAAAGTAGTAAATTCCTTTGTTTTGATGCGTATGGCGAGAAAATCAATGTAAAGTCATTGCTTGATCTGCAAATTGCTTTTTTCGAAAACATTAGCCAGCTTAAATAATATTGACCTGCTCGCTGATGTTTTGGGGCAAATAAATAAAAAAAACGCGAGGCGTTACCGTGCGCCGGATAAAGAAAAACAGGCTGATCATACATGTATGATCAGCCTGTTTTTCTTTTAAACCTATGGAGATTTCCTGAAGTATGCTATTTTGTAAAAGGGAATTCCCAAACTCTCCCTTTTACTTATGATACAGCCTCTTCTCACCCTCAAATTTTAACTATTTAATTAAAATTAGTTATCCACATTTGTTTTTGGCCAACAGTTCATGTAGCCTTTTCCAGTATTTTCGTTAATAATTTCGTCAGCATCTTTGATCCGAATTGTACCTCCGCCAGGCAGATTAACAATTGGCCGGGAAGGATTTAATGCCTCCTTTATCCTTAGCTTAAGATCGGCATAATGAGCAGCAGTTAACGCATCGCCACCTTTTGGCAAGCCACTATCAATCTTCTTCAACTCGGCGCGCACCATAGGCCTGATATCAGATAATGCCATATTAATAGGTGTTAACCCAAAAGCCGCCAAAACCTGCGTAGGGAAGCCCGGAAAGCCCCTGAAATCATCTGTTAATAAGCTCCTCAGGTTTTCAACATAACCACGTTGCAGGTTGCGTTTAAAGGCATCAGGCTTACCCCCTGTAAAAATCCCTGGCCTAAGATCATCAAACAGCTGGGCTACGGTATAAGCAGCGGCACCATTTTTGGCTTCATTATCATACATACGGGCAAGCCTTGACGGGCTAAGAACGTTTGCCAGCGCACCCACTTGCAGGCCTTTGATACGGTTGTACATAACGCCATTATCAAACTTGCTTAGTTCGGTTTTATTAATAAGCCAGTATGGGGTAGTAAATATTTGTTTATCTAAAAACTCAACCGCGTCATGTTGCAGGCTTTTGCTCACAAAATCATAAACAGGGCCTTTTTGATCGTACGTTTTAAAGTTTTCGTTCATGCCGCCAATGTTGGTGGTTACGTGGCCCATGTATCGGTAATACTGCCCTAAAACCTCATTGTACAACTCACTTACATCATCAAAGTTCTCCCCTTTTTGGAAGGTCCATTTTTCAAGATTGGGTAAAATGCGTTTTAAATTGGCAATGCCATAGGTACTGGCCTTCATTGCATTATCGCCTAAATCTTCGCTTTGCAAGCGTGGATCAATTGAAGTCCCTTGCCGGCCAAAATAATAAACAGGGTTCCCTGCTTTTTTAGTGGCCCAATCGGCTAAGATCACTTTTTCCTGATCGATAGTTTTGTTCCCCGAAAACCAGCTATAGCCCCATTTTACCGCCCACAAATCGTACTCGCCAATTTGAGGGTAAAGGTGTGTAACGCCATCGCCTGGTTGCGCAACGTAGTTAAATCGGGCGTAATCCATAATAGATGGTGCCGTACCATGCTTATCCGTAAATGATTTTGACCGCAATGAATCAACGGGGTAGGCATAGCTTGAGCCAAAGTTATGTGGCAAACCAAGCGTGTGACCAATTTCATGCGATGATACAAAACGGATCAATTCGCCCATTTGCTCATCTGTAAACTGGGGCTTGCGTGCCGCCGGATTAACGGCTGCGGTTTGTATCAGGAACCAATCGCGCAGTAAGCTCATGACATTATGATACCAACCTACATGGCTTTCCAATATCTCGCCGCTGCGCGGATCTGACACATGGGGGCCATATGCATTTTCAACATCAGACGCAAAGTAACGAACAACGCTATACCGGGCATCTTCTGTACTAAATTCAGGGTCTTGTTTTTTTGTTGGCGCCTCTTTACCTGTGATGGCATTTTTAAAACCGGCAGCTTCAAAAGCTTTGTTCCAATCGTTTATACCGGCAATAAGGTATGGCACCCATTTTTTTGGTGTCGCCGGATCAATATAATATACTATTTGTTTTTTTGGCTCAACCAGTTCGCCACGTTCATAAGCTGCCGGATCTTTGGGCTCCAGTTTCCAACGATGGATATAAGCGGTTATTGCCGATTTTTGCTTGTCGGTGCCATAATCTGTTTGGCGCTGACCAAAAAACCCAACCCTTGCATCACTGATACGGGCTTTCATAGGCGTTTTTGGCAATAATAACATAGACGTATTTAACTCAAAAGTTATTGCCCCATTGCTGTTATCGGTAGGTGATTCGCCCGACCGGTAGGTTTTTAAAGTACGGGCTTCCAAATTTATAGGGAAGCTTTTAATAGTATCGATATATGACCGCGTTGCATCAACACCAGAAATTTTATATGCTTTTTTTACATCATCCGATAAACCTATGGCTGCAATATCTCCATTATAAAAATCAGATACATCTATCAATACACCTGTAGTATCTTTATTAAAAGCCTTGATATCAAAAGACGCTAAAACAGCATCAAGGTTTGAGTTTTTAACAGACTCATACATATCTGATGTACTATCGGCCCTTATAGAAAAATTGGGCACACGAATAAAAACTTGTTTATCATGGCGCTGCCATTTCCATACCTGCTCGTTCAGCTGCTCGCCGCCATATTGCTGACCAAATGTTTTTAAACCTGTAGGTGTTTTTATATAGCGGGTAACCACCAGCATTTCCCGGTTTAATAATGAATCCGGAATTTCAAAGTAGTACTTGCCATCAACTTTATAAGTATTGAAAAGACCGCTATCGGCTTTGACTTTACCGGTAATTAAGTCACTGAATTTTTTAATTCCCTCTTTTTTAGGAGTACTGCCAGTGGTTGCCGTAGCGGTAGTGCCGCCGGGGCCAGTGGTGGTTTTAAGCGTTAAACTTTGGTTTGCTGTTTGTTTTTTAGTGGAGCAGGAGGCAGCTAAAATAGCTAACATTAACGCGGCGCCACGCATATATTGGCCAGCCAGGGAGGTTCTTTTCATTTAAATGATATAGTTTAAACGTAAACTTATGCAAAAGTTTGCCCTTTTTAATAACGGTAAAGAGTTAATTACACAAAATGGTAGAAATTTAGATGCGCCTTTTTAAGGTTAACACAACTTTATCGAGTTTTTTATCATGGTAAACATCAAGCAACAGGCTCCTGTCGTTTCTTGATTTAAACAGGTCATCAATTTCCTCGAGGCTCATTTTTGATACCGGCTTAAAGTTTATAGCAACTATCTCGTCATCTTTTTCAAGCCCGATCTCGTCACCCGCAGAGCCAGGTTCAACGCGGTTTATAATTATCCGCTCCAGATTTTTGCCTGCCGCGTAATATTCAATGCCGCTCATATCATGTTCAAAGGACTCTTTAAAATTATTGTTGGGCTTTAAATACATCGCATTACCGGAATAATCAAATATAACCGAGAACCGCTTAAGCACACCAATACCCAGGTTACCATCCCGGGGTATCGAAAGATGGGTTTGATCAGCATCAGGGAAAGAGGATATGATGCCCTTAATTTTAAACTTGCCTATTTCAAGGGCATCCAAACGGGCTATGTAGCCATTAATCGGTCCGTTTAAGCCAATGCCGAGGTTAGCCGAAGCGATGAACTTTTGAGGAAGTCCGTATAGGGGAATGATCTTTTCTAACGATATCGGGTGGCCGGCACCAAGATCAATAACCAGTTTGCTATTAATTTCCTTTCCGTTCTGTAGTATAACTTTCCCGGTTACGTAGGGCTTCCTGTCTTCAACCGTGATAGGTATTAGCGTGCCTTTCCTGAAAACTTTGAGATCTTTAGGCCTGCAAACCGTAACGGTGCTATCCTGAAAATTAATTTTAACGGCCAGGTTGTTAAAAAACTCGTAACCTATGAGGCCGTGTATGGGCATCCCGGCATAGCCAGACAGGCTAAAAAGGTCTTTTTTTAATATGGCCGCGGCTACATCATAACTCACTAAACCGGGTATTTGAATATCTAATGCCGAGGTAACATAAGCTTCGGCATCGGCACCTTCGCCAAGGCCGGGAATTTTTAAGGTACGTTTGTTGGGGATACTGATAGAATCAGCTAATTTGGGGTCGGTAATGATCATAAGGCCGACGCCTGTATCTAATATAAAGTTAAATGGTCCTTTATTATTGATATTCAACTTTATCACCAAAAGGTTACGCACCAATTTAAAGGGGATAGTTACTTTTTTTTTACGCGCATCAAGATCAAAATATTGTGCACAGGCTGTTGTGAAACAAAATGCAAATAAACACATTAGCCACAGTGCCCTGAAATACTTTAATTTATGAAATAGCGTAGGTAACAATTTGGTATAGTTGGTATATTAAATTTACAACATTAATTGGTTATATAAATATTTATTTATGCGAAGCACAACATTTACATTTCTGCTAATTATTGGGGGCTTATTATTGGGTAGTGATATTGTTTATGGCAGAACTATTAAAAAACGAAAGATAAAAAAACAGTTCAGACATTCGCAGATAGTTAATGACCATTTCACCGGGTTTGCTTTGTATGATATGGATGAAAAAAAGATGGTATTTGAGTTAAACTCCGACAAATATTTCACTCCTGCATCAAATACTAAATTGTTTACTTTTTATACCTGCCTTAAAATGCTGGGCGATTCGATACCGGCCCTAAAATACGAGGTTCATCATGATTCGCTTGTTTTTTGGGGAACCGGGGATCCCTCGTTCCTGCACAGCGATCTGAAAGGTGTTAACGGCTTTAAGTTTTTACAGAAAAGCAGTAAGAAACTATACTATTCAACAACAGGCTACACCGGCGACTTTTTTGGACCAGGATGGGGATGGGATGATTATAATGATGATTACCAGGTAGAAATTAACGCTTTACCTATTGAAGATAATGAAGCCCTGCTATATGCCGATCATGATGGAAACATGCAGGTGAAACCCAACTATTTTAAAAGATATCTTACCCGCGATGCAGATTATCCTGCAGGTATATTTAAAGTTAAGCGCGATTTTTTAAGTAATAATTTTGTTTATCCGGATAGGATAATACCACCAACTTTTAAGCAGCAGGTGCCGTGGAAAACAAGTGATATATTAACCCGGGCGTTATTGGAGGACACATTAAAAAAAGCCGTTTATACGGTAAAGTTGCCGGTAAGCAGCAATGCAAAAACTATTTATAATACCAATGCCGATTCCGTTTACCGGCGCATGTTGCTACCCAGTGATAATTTTATCGCCGAACAATTGTTGCTGGTTTGCTCATCGGTAAAGTTTAATATGCTCAACAGGGATTCTGTTATCAATTATGCCAAGGCTAATTTTTTAAAAGATTTACCAGATGAACCTCAATGGGTTGATGGATCGGGCCTTTCACGCTATAACCTGTTTACTCCCCGCAGTGTTGTAAAACTGCTTTGTAAAATTGATGATGAAATAAAAAGCGATTCGCTTTTACATAGCCTGATGCCTGCGGGTGGATTAACCGGAACTATAAAAAGAGCCTATAAAACGGATAATGGGCAGGCTTTTATATGGGCAAAAACAGGCTCATTATCCAACAATCATAATCAAAGCGGTTACCTGGTTACCCGTAAAGGCAAGAGGCTGGCCTTCGCCTTCATGAATAACAACTTTACCCGCCCATCAAAAGAGATCAGGGAGGAGATGGTTAGGATCATGACTTATATACACGAGGAGTTTTAGACCCCGCTAAATCTCCCCCGGTAAGGGAGACTTTTAAAACCCTCACTTCCGGGGAGGGTTGAACTATTTTAATTCAGCCTTTTTACCATTTGTTCCTCAACCTTTTTAAATACCTGGATGGGTTTTAAGCTGCGCCAGGCAAGATCGTCAAGCTGGCCGCCGAAGTTGATGTAATAGTCGATATTGTTGCGCTTAAATTCGTCAATCACGTGTTCGCGGAAATTGATGCCGGCTATCCAGCCATCTTCAACATCCTGAAACCATTCCTCATAATAGCAATCATCAGAGGAGTGAAAGTTCAATATATTTTCACCGATCAGAATAAAGCGACTGATGCCATTATCTATCATCAGCTCCAGGATCTCGCGCTTAAGCAACATGATATCATTGTTAATCGCATCGTTCCATTCGCCAATAAATTCTATAATGGTATACCCCTTTTCATAGTCGGCAAATAGCACTTTCATATAAAGGGTGTTTGAGCCGAATGAATCCCATTGGGGGTGGAGCAGGTAATTGTATACCTGCTTATCAAATTCAAACTCACTGTATTCTGTTGCATAAAAAGGAGAATACTCATCTTCAGATGCAATGTAATCATCTCTCCAGCGGTAATATGGTTCTATCTCGTGCATTCTCTTTCCATTTTTTGTCTGAACCCGAATTCTCAGAATTTAAGAATTAGCAGAATCAAGTTCAAAACATTTTCAAATCTTCAAATCACCAAATTTTCAAATAGTGGTATTATAATTATCAACCGCAGCCCTTACGCTGCCGTATTTTTTTAAAAGTGTTTCAGCATCTGCTTGGTTTAGTGCGGTTTGTTCCATCACCATGCGCGTGCCACGATTGATAAGCTTATCATTACTTAGCTGCATATCAACCATTTTATTCCCTTTTACCCGCCCCAGCTGAATCATTACACAGGTACTCAACATATTTAAAACCAGCTTTTGGGCGGTCCCTGCCTTCATTCGGGTTGATCCGGTTAAAAATTCAGGGCCGGTAACTACCTCAACAGGGTATTGGGCTACAGCAGCAACCGGGCTGCCGCTATTGCAAACTATACAGCCGGTAACAATATTATGCTTCGCTGCCATTTTCAACCCGCCAATTACATACGGCGTTGTACCCGAGGCTGCAATGCCAACCAATACATCTTTATCATTTATGTTAAATTCCAAAAGATCTTTCCACGCTTGTTCAGTGTTGTCTTCCGCAAACTCAACGGCTTTGCGAATGGCAAAATCGCCACCGGCAATAATACCCACCACCATATCAAACGGAACACCAAACGTTGGAGGACACTCCGATGCATCAACAACGCCTAACCTGCCACTGGTACCTGCACCAATATAAAATAACCGGCCTCCTGCTTTCATCCGCGATGCCGTTATAGTAGCCAGGGCTTCAATTTGCGGCAAAGCTTTAGCAACTGCCTGCGGCACAGTTTGATCTTCCCGGTTTATGTTTTCAAGGATTTCTTTTACTGATTGAAGCTCCAGATTATTATAATTCGATTCCCTTTCGGTGGTGGTTTCCATTATTATTAAATAATTTATAACAAAATTCGGTAAAAAACATCAAATGCAAGGCTGCTGATAAAAATTATTGGTTTAGCATTGACTAACTTTGTTATCGGATATGAAAAAAACTGCGGGTGTAATTTTCAGGACACTGATCCTGTTGCTGGTGGGTGTTACTTTTGGGTTGTGGATAAGTAGGAATAATACCGACCGTGGCCTTGGCTTTTCATTTTCTGGCAGCGATAAGCTTTCGCAGGTTTTAAACCTGGTGGGGCAAAATTATGTTGATAGTGTTAATGTTGATAGCATTGAAGGTGCATCCATTAATGAACTGCTTCAAAACCTGGACCCGCATTCCCTTTACTTACCTCCGCAACAGGCACAAAGTATTAATGAACGTTTAGAAGGGGGTTTTAACGGCATAGGTATAGAATACCAGTTGCTGCGCGATACACTGATCATTACGCAGGTGTACGCAGGCGGGCCGGCTGCCAAGGCTGGTTTACTGGCAGGCAGCAAAGTGATTAATGTGGACCATAAAAAATTCTCGGGCACAAAACTTACTGCCGATAGAGTTAACAACGCTTTCAGGGGCCAAAAGGATGCCACCTTAGTTATGGACGTTGCCAACGCAAATGGCACTGGTACAATACCCTATGTAATGAAGCGCAGCCGGGTTGACGTCAGCAGTGTAAATGCGGCTTATATGGCCAATGCAAATACAGGCTATATCAAGATCAGTAAATTTGCTGCCACTACAGATGTTGATTTCCGTACCGCACTTAATAAACTTAAGACTAATGGCATGAGCAAGTTGGTGCTTGATCTGCGTGGAAACGGCGGTGGCTATTTAAGCGCTGCTACATCAATGGCCGATGAGTTTTTAGGCAAAGGTAAATTGATCGTGTACACCAAGGGAATCCACGAACCCAGAACAGATTACTTTGCTACCGATTCCGGCGCTTTTCAGCAAGGCAAGGTTACTTTATTAATAGATGAATACTCGGCATCGGCAAGTGAAATACTGGCAGGCGCGTTACAGGATTTGGATAGGGCAACTATTGTGGGTCGCAGATCCTTTGGTAAGGGACTGGTACAGCAGCAGTTTCCGTTTGGCGATGGCTCGGCGGTTAATTTAACTGTGGCTCGTTATTATACCCCATCCGGCAGATCGATACAAAAATCATACAAGGGTGGATTGAGTAGCTACCGTAACGAGCTGGCTCAACGCATGAGAAAAGGGGAGCTATTTTCTGAACAAAGTAATTTAAACGACACCGTTTTTAAAGGATCATCATACCATACCACAGGTGGACGTAAGGTTTATAGCGGCGGCGGTATTATGCCCGATGTCTTTGTACCTGCTGATACCACACAAAACACACAGGTACTACAAAACTTAAGCGAGTTGCAACTATTTTCGGCCTATGTGATAGACAGGATGCTGCCTTTGCTTAATAAATACTCAACCGGTGATGACTTTATAAAACATTATTCGGTAAGCGATGATGAGTTTAATAATTTTATCATCTACGCGTCTCAAACACTTAAAGAGATGGACTCGCGCGAGCTGCGCTTATCAAAAGATTACATCAAAAGCATTTTAAAAGCCAGTGCCGTGAGGTTTAAATGGGGCGACAATGCTTTCCACGAAGTGCTGAACGGAAATGACGTGGCGTATAAAAAGGCCCTGGAGCAGTAGGGGCGCACCGATGTGCAGATTTCAGATGTGCAGATGTGCAGATTTTAAATATCCGAATTTTCAGATGTACAAAACTCTCTAAAACACGATAAGCAGATTAGTAAGACTTTCTGAAAAATCCTACCAATCTGCTTATCCAAAGAGTTTACGTTCAGACATCATCTGCACATCTGAAATCTGCACATCTAAATCCTTATTTCTGCCTAAACCATACCTGTATTGGGGCACCGCTAAACTCAAAGTTCTCTCTCAGTTTATTTTCAATAAAGCGGTAGTAAGGCTCCTTAACGTATTGCGGCAAATTACAGAAGAACGCAAACATTGGTGATGTTCCGGCAATTTGGGTAATGTATTTAATTTTAACGTATTTGCCTTTGATAGATGGCGGCGGATAGTTTTCGATGATCGGAAGCATTATCTCATTCAGTTTTGAGGTAGCTATTTTGCGCGCCCTGTTTTGGTAAACCTGGTTGGCTACATCAATCACTTTTAACACACGTTGTTTTTCGGTAACCGAAGTAAATACGATTGGAACATCAGTAAATGGCGCTATCTTTTCGCGGATCATCTCTTCAAAAACCTTAACGGTTTTGTTGTTCTTCTCAATCAAATCCCATTTGTTCACCACAATCATGACGCCTTTTTTATTCTTCTCGGCCAAGTGGAAAATGTTGATATCCTGCGATTCGATACCCTCAACGGCATCAATCATCAAAATGATTACGTCGGCCTCCTCAAGCGCTTTTATGGTACGCATTACTGAGTAAAACTCAATGTTTTCTTTTACCTTGGTTTTTTTACGCATCCCAGCCGTGTCAATCAGCATAAAATCATGACCGTACTGGTTGTAATGGATGTGGATAGAATCGCGGGTGGTACCTGCAATAGGGGTAACAATGTTACGTTCTTTACCAATAAGTGAGTTAATGATAGATGATTTACCAACATTTGGCCTGCCTACAATGGCATATTTGGGGCGGGTGTTTTCTTCCAGTACCTCATCATCAAATTCCTTAACAACTTCGTCAAGCAATTCGCCCGTGCCAGAGCCTGTCATGGATGAGATGCTATAAATCTCGCCCAAGCCTAAACTGTAAAATTCTGTAGCATCAGCAAGCAGCGCGTTGTTATCCAACTTATTAACTACCACAAAAACCGGCTTTTTGCTTTTGCGCAGCATGGTAGCAATTTCATCATCCAGATCGGTAATACCGGTGGTAACATCAACCATAAACAAAATCACAGATGCCTCTTCAATGGCTATCTCTACCTGTTCGCGGATGGCTGCTTCGAATACATCGGCAGAGTTTGCCACATAACCCCCGGTATCAATAACGGTAAATTGATGATCGGTCCACTCAGAAACACCATAGTGTCTGTCGCGGGTTACACCGCTAAAATCATCAACAATGGCTTTGCGGGTTTCTGTTAAACGGTTATATAAAGTTGATTTGCCTACGTTAGGGCGGCCAACTATGGCTACTATGTTACTCATGCTTTTAAATTAGAGTCAAGAATCAAGAACCAAGAGTCAAGATTTATGCAAATCTATCTATCTTAAATTTCCCGTTCTATATATTAAATGAAATTTTATTAAAGAGTCAAGCCATATCTTGATTCCTGACTCTTGATTCTAAGGTCTGTTACTCGTACCCGAATTTTTTAAGGTAATTTTTTTTGCTGCGCCAGTCTGGTATCACTTTTACAAACATCTCCAGGAAAACTTTCTTTTGAAAAAACTCTTCCATATCGCGGCGGGCATAGGTGCCTACTATTTTAAGCATGCTGCCAGCCTGGCCAATAATGATATTTTTTTGCGAATCCCGCTCCACAATAATTTCTGCACTGATGCGGTGGATGGTTTCACCCTCAACAAATGCAGTCACAATTACTTCGGCACTATAAGGGATCTCCTTTTTGTATTGTTTAAGCAACTGGGCGCGGATCATTTCCGAAGCGAAAAAACGGTCATTCCTGTCAGTTAGCTGGTCTTTTTCGTAATAAGCCGGATGCTCGGGCAAATTCCCGATCACGAAATCCATAATGGCTTTAATATTGTGTCCCTTTAATGCCGATATAGCAAAAATGGCTTTGGGGTTTAGCTTTTCCTGCCAAAACTCAATTTTCTTTTTTACCGTTTCCTCGTCGCTTTGGTCAATCTTGTTGATCAGTACCGCGATAGGAGCCAAAGAACCTTCCAGTTTTTTAAGCACATCGGTCTCATCAAACTCTTCGTAGATATCTGTAACCAGCAAAATAAGATCGGCATCAACGATGGAGCCGTCTACCTGGTGCATCATGCTTTCGTGCAAAGCATAGTGTGGTTTGATAACTCCGGGCGTATCAGAAAAAACTATCTGATAGTTCTCGTCGTTAACAATTCCTAAAATACGGTGCCTGGTAGTTTGCGCCTTAGGGGTAATGATTGACATTTTTTCGCCAACGAGGGCGTTCATAAGGGTTGATTTCCCTGCATTGGGCTTACCAATTATACTTACAAAACCTGCCTGGTGACTCATATAAAAATAATTAAAAATATATTTGGACTGCAAAGAAACGAATTATATCTTTGCAGTCCAATTAAAACGGAGTGCAAATTGCATTTTCATAATTGGAAAAAGCTTTTCGAAGTTATGCCGAAAAGCAATAAACAACAAAAATAGTGCGGGATGGAGCAGTTGGTAGCTCGTCGGGCTCATAACCCGAAGGTCGTAGGTTCGAGTCCTGCTCCCGCTACCTCAAGTAAATAAAAGCCTTTCAGAGAAATCTGAGAGGCTTTTACTTTAACAACTATTTCCTTATTTCATAGTGCAACTCCACTATCCCGTTTTTGTAAGCCGTCACGTTTTTCACGTGCAACATTTGCTCTTGCCCAATATGATCAAAAAACAGTTTTCCTTCACCTAAAATAATGGGGATGATTGATACCCTTATTTCGTCTGTCAACTTTAAACGAATCAGATCTTTGGCAAGTACAGCTCCCCCTGCCATCCAAACATGCTGATAGTTCGGTTTTAGTCGTTCATTCACAAGTTTATGCAGGTCCCCCGAATAAAACTCAACATTATGTCCGTCAACTGGCAAATCTCTGTGCGTTAATACAATAACCGGAACCTCCCCATAAACCCACCCGTAAGATTTTGAAAGCTTTAGTGCGTGCTCATAGGTATGGGAACCTATCAAATAACAATCTATCGATTTCAGAAACGCCGCAGTATCCTGTTCAGTCAGCGTAACTCCTTTTTCATAGTTGTCAACGGTTTCAAACCAAGAAATGCTATTGTCTTTTTTCGCAATAAATCCGTCAAGGCTTGAAACCATGTGGATGGTTAATTTGAAATCGTCTTTTCCCATTGTGGTAAGCATTGTTAAAGTTGTGCCGATGCCAAAGCAATATAAATAAAAAACGAGCCACACCAGGATTAAATCTATATTTTGCTTGGTTGCCGATTAGACAGCCATTAGTAAAACAGCCCTCTGTAAATTAAAATAACAGCAGACGGCACAATAAATGGTTCGATTTTAGTAATTCCCCGACTGCGCACCAAACTCAACCTTTAATAAATAATTTCTTTGGCTTGCTCGTATTCCTTGTATAAACGGACCAGTTATTACAGTAACGGGGCGCACAAGCTTCTTGTTTTCCTTTCACTCATGAAAGAGAAAACAGCCTTTAAATTCAATTGAAAATCTCACGATAGTGAAAAAAATAAACCATTATCTTCACTGCTTTAAAAATGTTCGGCCTAAACTATGCGCAATAAATTATTGGTACTGGGTTTTATCTGCTTTTTTTGCTTAATAGCACCAGTAATATATGGGCAAACAATAACGGCAGGAACTGCAACAGGTACAATTATCGGTTGCGCCGGCTCAGCTTCTGCAAGCCCCAACCTGCAACAAATTGTTGTTACCGGTACTGGTTTATCAACAAATATTACGGCAACGGCACCTTCAAACTTCGAACTATCATTGGCGGCCTCCGGCCCTTTTGCCAATACTATTGCCTTGCCACAAAGCGGAGCCGCTGTTTATGTACGCTCTTCAGTAACGGCGCCTATAGGTAATATATCGGGTAATGTGAGTTTTTCATCGGTCGGCGCAAACACCTCCAATGCGCAGGTAAGCGCTACCATAAAAGCGCTGCCGGTAGTTAATGCTATAGCCGACCAAACCGCTGTAATTAGCGGTAATTTAACGGCTGCTGTTAAGTTTACCGGCACTTCCCCCGCCTACAAGTGGACCAACAGTAACCCCGGCATCGGCATCGGTGCCAGCGGGTCAGGCAATATCCCGTCATTTACCGCCGTCAATACTGGTACTACTCCCATAAAGGCAACCTTTACGGTTACGCCAGCGCCTGCCGGGTTTATTTTTACAGCTAACACCAACGATAACAGTGTATCTGTAATAAGCGCAGGCAATAATAGCATTATAGCTACCATCCCTGTGGGCCCTATCCCTACTTATACCCTTGCAGGTCCAGATCAAAGCAAAGCTTATGTAGGGTGCTATGGCGAAGTAGATGTTTTAAATGCGCTTAATAATACATTAATTACCAAAATTCATACAGGTGGCGTGGTGCGATTTATGCTATTAAGTAAAGACAAAACTAAGCTATACGTTTTAATAGATAATCAGGGCCTCCCGGGGGCATTTGTTGTTATAGATCTGGCAACCAACACCGTGGTTGGTACTGTAACCACTGAGCCTACTCCTATGTTTGCAGTTGTTAGTAACGATGGCACCCACGTATATATATCTACTTATGGTGTTATGGGAGGTGGGCCCACCCAATCAATTAACGTATCATCGATGCTTATTGACAATAACTTTATGGTAACTGCTTATCCCTCTGGTATTTTATTAAGCCCAGACGGCAACAAACTTTATCTATCAGATGTTGGTGAAAGTACTATAGTAGCCATCAATTTATCAAATAACGTTATCGTTAAAATACCGGTAGGCAGGTATCCGCTGCAACCATCTATAAGTCCGGATGGCAACATGCTGTATGTATGTGACATGCTTTCTAACAATGTTTCAGTAATCAATACGGCAACAAACAGCGTAATTGTTACGATACCCTCGGGTGCCTATGACAAAGGCACCGCATTGACACCTGATGGCAAATTCTTGTATGTAACCGAAAGGGCGTCACAGGAAGTAAAAGTGATCAATACAGCTACCACCAGTGTGATAGCTACTATTCCGCTTGCCGGGATTGGAATGGACAGTCCGGTAATGAGTTCAGACGGCAACACTTTATATGTATCGGATCTTTATAACGCTGTTATACACGTTATAAATACAGCCACTAACACACTCGTTACTGATATACCCACTAAGGGACCAGCCTTTATTAACAATACATCAATTAGCACCGGCAGCGGCTGCACCGGCGCACCTGTAACATTTACTATTACAGTTACGCCACCTGTTCCTGTCATCACTACTTCGGGCAGCCTTACTGCTGTTAACACCTCTTACGGAATCCCGTCTGCCTCAACAAGTTTTACCGTATCCGGCGCTAATTTATCCACGGGTATTACAGTTACGCCGCCGCCCGGTTTTGAGGCAAGTACGGATAATGTGACCTTCAGCAGTATAATTACTGTTGGAGGCGCAAATACAACTGTACCCATAGCCGTTTATATCCGCTTAGCAGCAACAACCAATGCCGGTGCGTATAGCGGCAATATTGTATTAAGCAGCAATGGTGCAGCAAGCGCCAGCGTAACTATGCCCAATAGCATTGTATCGCCTTCTATTTTGGATATCATAGGTACTTATAGTAAAATATACGGTGATGTGCTTACCGATTTTACGCTCTATTACAATACACCTAACTTTACTTTTAATTTAGTCGGATTGCGAAACGGCAATACTTTTAAATCTATCAAATTCGCTTTTGACGGCGGAGCTGCCGCTACAGACCCGGTAAATAGGTATTTAAGTTCGGTAACATTGTCTGACTTTGAAGGCGACAATGGCTTCCTTCCAGGTAACTACATTATCAACTACTTTCCTTTTGACCTGGTTGTACTGCCGGCACCTGTCACCATCACTGCCAACAATGTAAACAAGCCTTATGGCGCAGCATTGGCCGATGAGCTGACTTCAACAAATTTTACGGTAACCGGTTTGAAGAATAATGAAACAGTTGGCAATGTCAGGATAAGCTATGGATTGGGCGCACCTGCGCCATCATCTCCTGGTTTGTACACGAGTTCGGTTGTTCCATTTGGCGCTGCGGGAGGTACCTTTTTGCCTGGCAATTATGACATAAGCTATCAAGCCGGCAACCTTACTGTTAACGCGCCATCGCCACCGGTAATTACCTATCCGGGACTTCCCCTTGTGCTTCAAACAACTTATGGCACGCCTTCTTCCGTTACAAGCATTCAAGTATCGGGCGCAAATCTTGCTTCCGCCATTGCTATAACCCCGCCCGCGGGGTTTGAGATCGGCACCGATAACAGGAGTTTCGGCAATATCGTTACGCTTCTGCCTAACGCTGTAGGTACAGTGGCCGCAACAACAATTTATATCAGGCTCGCCGCAAATGCACCTGTAGGCAATTATGCTAATAATTTAACATTGGCCAACAGTGGCGCTGGCAACGTCAATATACCGCTTACAGGTACTGTTAAGCAAGCGCTGCTTACTGTTGCCGCGAAGCCGGCAATCAAAATTTATGGTACTGCACTTGTGGGAGGTGCCGGATCAACCGGGTTCACAACAACCGGCTTGCAAAACGGCGAAACTATAGGGGATGCTACCTTAACGTACGGCTATGGCTCCGCCGTGAGCGACCCGGTGGGGGTTTATAATACATCCTTAGTTCCATCTGCCGCTACCCACGGTAGTTTTAATAGCAATAACTATACTATTACTTACGTTCCTGCCTCCATCACTGTTAATCAGGCAGCACTCACCATCACGGCCGACAATTTATCAAGAGCTTTTGCCACGCCAAATCCAACACTTACAGCAACTTACACTGGCTTGGTTAATAACGAAAGCCCCGCACAACTTACCCTATTACCCATAGTTTCAACCAATGCTATACTCAACTCCCCAAGTGGGCAATATCCAATTATGGTGAGCGGAGCGTTTTCTCCAAACTATGCCATCACCTATGTACCTGGCATGTTAACTATTTACGCAGCTCCGCAAAATATCATAGTACCTAATATTTTCACCCCCAATAGCGATGGCACTAATGATTTGTGGGTTATTAAAGACCTGCAATATTACCCCAACTGTACAGTTGAAGTTTATAACCGCTATGGGCAGCAACTGTATCATTCCCGAGGCTACAACCAGCCCTGGGATGGTGCTTACAACAGTCGACCGCTACCTTTCGGCACCTATTATTACATCATCAACCTGAACGATGGCACCCCAACAAAGCTTTCGGGATATGTAGCTATTGTAAAATAGTTTTGATTTAGTCCTCCTCCTGCTACCTGAAACACAAAAAACGGCCTCGGGCTGGATATTATATAGTTCGTTCCCACGAACCTATCTTCACCCAACCCGTCTTCATATTCCTCTTCAAATAAATCATCACATGTAACATAAGCTATACATCACAACTCTTAATAATATATTTTTAGCTCATGAACTTTATACGCACTATCACATTCCTGTTATTTGCCTGTCTTTTAGCTCCTCTTTTTTCCAGCGCGCAAAATCTTACGTCAGATAGTATCGACGTGTTTATCAAAAATAAGATGCAGCAGAAACATATACCGGCCTTGCAACTGGCGGTAATACGCAATAATAAAATCATTAAATTAAACAGTTTCGGCATAGCCAATCTTGAAAACAATATTCCGGCTACCGATTACAGTATCTTTTCCATCAATTCAATCACCAAAGCGTTTGTGGGTGTAGCCATTATGCAACTGGCCGAAGAAGGCAAACTCAAGACAACTGACCCTATCTCCATGTACCTGGACAGCCTGCCCGTTGCATGGCAAAAGATAACATTGCAACAGGTGTTAACACATACCTCAGGACTGCCGGATATGCTGGATGCCGATGAGCAAATACTGGGCAACGGCATCGAAAAACTGGCCATGCAAAAGGTAAAAGCATTACCCATGGAGTTTAATACAGGCGATAAATTCAGCTATAACCAAACTGGTTATGTACTGCTTGGCCAAGTGATTAATAAATTGAGTGGCATGCATTTCACTAAGTTTATTGAAGAAAGGCAATTTAAAGTAGCCGGGATGAATTTAACCAGGTTCGGAGATTCTTATGATGTGGTTCCAAACTCGGCCGGCGCCTATACCATGACTAAATTGGTTAACGGACAATTTATCAGAAACAAAACTCCCGGTGTTGGTTATATACAGTTCCCCTTGTTTTACAGAACCGCGGCCGGCATCCAATCTACAGCCGGTGATGTGGGCAACTGGATCATCGCACTAAAAGAAGGTAAATTACTGAAGAATAAATCAAGTATAGACACGATGTGGAAACCTGCAATCCTAAATAACGGGCATGTTGGCGGATTTAATAAGCTCACCAATGGCTATGCACTGGGATGGCCAACCGTAACCCGGGATGATCACCCTGCAGTAGGCCCGGTAGGTGGCGGCAGATCTGCACTGTTTATTTACTTAAAAGACGACCTTTCTATCGTTGTACTCACCAACCTGATGGGCGGCAACCCAGATCAGTTTATTGACGAAATAGCCGGTTATTATATCCCCGATATGCATGAAGCCAATGGTTTCGGCTTACCTCCAAGTCTCAAAAAATTAAGGACCGGATTATTAAAACAGGGTTTTGACCACGCAAGCAGCATTGCCGCCGACTTGAAAAAACACGATGCTACATTCAAATTAGAAGAAAACTCCCTGAACGCATGGGGATACCAGCTACTTAATCAGAAGAAACCCACCGAAGCGCTTTCCATTTTTAAACTAAATACAACACTTTACCCTAATAGCGCAAATACTTACGATAGCTATGCAGAGGTATTGGAATTAACGGATAATAAAAAGGACGCCCTGATAAACTACAAGAAATCATTTAAAATGAATCCGGAAAATAAAAGTGCAGCCGAGCGGATAAAGGCACTTTCCGTAAATTAAATATTTACCGCAATAGTTGGTTCTAAACAGTAACGTACTTTGCAGATGCTACAACAAGCGATTCAATTTTAATCCTGTTTGGAACACCCTCAAGTAAACGAAAGCCTCAAGTCGAAAGATTTGAGGCTTTTGCGTTGCGGATGCTTTGTAAGTTGGCGTTGTGGTGATAAGCAATGCGGAGATTATTTCAAATACTCATTAAAAAAGTCAATAGTGCGTTTCCAGGCAAGTTCTGCAGCGGCTTTGTCATAACGGGGTGTTGTATCGTTATGGAAGCCATGGTTTACGTTTTCGTAAATAAACGCCTGGTATTTTTTGCCATTCGCTTTTAAGGCCGTTTCATAGGCTGTCCATCCACCCGTAATGCGGGTATCAAGTGAAGCATACTGCAGCATAAGCGGAGCTTGAATTTTAGGTACATCTTCAGCTGCCGGCTGACTGCCATAAAAGGGCACTGCTGCCGCCAGGTCGGGTATGCGCACTGCCATCCTGTTGGCTATACCGCCGCCAAAACAAAATCCAACCACACCAACCTTACCGTTACAATTCGGGTTAATTTTTAGGTATTCATAGGCCGCAATAAAATCCTCCTCCATTTCTTTGGGATCTCTTTTACTTTGCATTTCACGGCCCTTGTCATCATTACCAGGGTAGCCGCCCAGGGGTGTAAGGGCATCGGGCGCCAGTGTAATAAAACCGGCCAGGGCGGCCCTTCTGGCCACGTCTTCAATATAAGGGTTGAGGCCCCGGTTCTCATGAACAACGATGATACCGCCCAGTTTCTTTTTATTATCTTTTGGTTCCGATAGCAAGCCTTTGATAACACCGCCCCCTTTTGGCGAGTCGTACTTGATATATTCCGATTTCAAACGGGGATCATCCGCTTTAATCTGCACGTTTCCCTGGTAATCAGGCATCAGGAAACTCATTAATGCAGGAACGGTTAATGCGCCAACTGCATAAACAGATAGTTTTTGCACAAATTCACGCCGGTCGAGCCGGTTATGTGCATAGTCATCATACAGGTCAAATACTTCCTGCTTAACGTCTTCTTTGTTGATTTGGCTCATAGTTAAAGGTTTTATTCAAATATAATAATTCGCTGCAACCGCCTGTTAACCAAATTGTAACAATCCCGAAGCATGTAGAGCTTTGGTTTCACTCATAATAAAACTGTGGGTCGATTCCCGCACCGGCAGGCACTCTAATGGCACCGCCTTTTTAATAACTGAGGAATAAATGTTATTTTTCAATGAGTTCCATATAGTTTACCCGGATGAAAATAAATGGCTTTTTCAGTCGGTTTAACAGTCTGATTGCGTGTTAAAACCTGTCGCAATACGCCCCCTGAAATGTCCCGAACACCCCTGCCCCGGCAGCAAAAAACCTTTTAATTTTGAAATAGTTAAACAAAATACTATCAAAAACAATTAATGTTTACGAATTTTAACTCTATATCGACACCAAAATTATTTACCTATGTTACCCATCAAACCACACCTCTGGTTCGACCAGGATGCAAAACAAGCCGCTGAATTTTACGCATCATTCATGCCTGATTCAGCCATCAATTATGCCAATCACTTCCCAATGGCCGGCGGCGAATGCGAAGTAGTAGAATTTACTATAGCCGGCCAGTCGTTCTTCGGCATCAGTGCCGGGCATAAGCTGGGCATCAATCCGTCTATTTCCTTTATGATCAATTTTGACCCATCGCGAAATCCGGATGCCGCCCAACATATCGACGAAATTTGGAATAAGCTAATTGAAAAAGGTAAAATAATGATGCCATTGGATAGCTACCCTTTCAGTAAACGTTACGGCTGGGTTGAAGACAAATACGGCGTATCCTGGCAGCTGATCCTGACCAACCCCACCGGCGAGGAAAGGCCTGTGATTGTTCCTTCGCTGCTATTTACCGAACCAATGGCGGGTAAAGCCGATGAAGCAATTGACTTTTACTGCGCCGTGTTTAAAGATGGCAAACGAGGCATCACGGCACCACGCCCGGAGGATATGGGTCCGGATAAAGCAGGTACACTCATGTACGCCGACTATTATCTTGATCAAACCTGGCTGGCCGCTATGGACAGCGCGCATCAGCATGGTTTCCGTTTTAACGATGCGGTGTCATTATTAATACCATGTGAAACCCAGGAAGAGATCGATTACTACTGGTCGGCACTTTCAGCTGATGGCGAAGCCGGGCAATGCGGTTGGTTAAAAGATAAATATGGCGTATCATGGCAGGTGGCCTCTACCGTCATGTTAAATGCGCTCAAAAACGGCACTCCCGAACAGATTGCGCGAGTTACGGAAGCTTTTATGACGATGAAGAAAATACACATCGCAACATTGCAGCGGGCCTATGATGGTGATTGATCAACGAGTGTGGGGTACCCCATGCCTAAAGATTTGAGCCTTTTTTATTTTGAATAGCAAGAGCAGGAATTTTTTGCCTATTATTACGACATGCATCTTCCTGTTGCCTTTCAGATTCTTTTTTTGGTTTTGTCATCATTTTTTAAACCGGGGAAATCTGATTTAAAAATCAACGCTACACATCACAAAACGAGTAATATTCTTAAAACGCGTAAACACGCTCATGTACATTACAGATCAGCAAGCGCGGATACTGCCATTTCAACCGAGGGCACAACGCCTGATGAATTAGTGACTTTTGCTAAAACACTCAAAGGGATAAGGTATCGGTTTGGGTCCACCAATCCCGAAAAAGGTTTTGATTGCTCGGGTTTTGTTAATTATGTTTTTAACCATTTCGGGATAGCCATTCCAAGGAGTTCTACGGATTTTACTTCGTTTAGGGGGCTAACCGACTTAAAAGATGCCAAATTTGGAGACCTGATACTTTTTACCGGTACAAAAAAACACACCAAAAGGGCGGGGCATATAGGCATCATTGTATCCTTGCCTGGTGAGCCCTTAAGTTTTATACATTCAACATCGGGTGCGGCCAATGGTGTTACGGAAACTGCCTTAAACGATTATTACCTGGGACGTTATATTAAAACGATAAGGATATTTTCTGAAAATAACGATAAGCCCATCGATAATACAGAGCTGGAAACGGAATCCCGTTAATAGCCTACTGTGTACACAAGTTTGTTAGCATGGCTTTGATTTGGCTAAAGCCACCCGGTCCCTTTATTTATCCGCCCCATAAATGGGACGGCAATGAATTAAGCCACTGTTTACCTTCAATTCTTCGTTGCCGTTGGTTTCAACCCACGGATAGAAAGCATATGCAATGATGGCTTTAACCTAAATAAGCCACATTTTATGACAAATTCAGTGTTAATTATTATACTGGTCGAATGAAAAGATATGTACACATAGTAGGTTAAAAACTAAAAAGCCTCATTCAAACCCAAAAAGAACCCTTTAGATCCATACTTACCATAAGCGTAATCAAGGCACAAGTTGGTACGTGTGGCTTTATTAAACAGCACACGCAAGCCACCGCCACCACCGGGCTGCCATTTCTGAAACAGCTTTGTGCCAAATTCATCATTGGCGGTTTGCAGGTTAAAAAAGGTAACTCCGCTAACAAACTTGTTGCTTAAAATTGGGAAGCGATACTCCACTTCGGAGTAGTTATATTTTGTGCCTTTAAAGTACCCCACCGTATAACCGCGGCCGCTGCGAAAACCTGCGTCTTTAGCTGTGCCGGGCAGTTCCAGGTACGGTATATTGCCGCTGATTAAATAAGATCCCCAGTTCCAAAACGCGATAACATGCTCCGGATTTTCGGATGAAAGGCTAAAGTATTTTCTGAAATCGGTAGTAAATTGTACCGCACTTTTTGAGCTGCCCATCCAGGTTTGATTGACGCGAAATCCCGCGTCGGCATATATTCCTTTATAAGCCCTGTTTTGATTATCGCGGGTGGTGTATTGAACATTGAAAAGCAAACCATTTGCCATATAATGATCACGGGCGAAGCCATGCCTGTCGCTATACACATTGTAAGGAGTTAAGTTTGCAGTATCCCTGGCATTGATTTTTCTTCTGACATCAAATGCTACGCCGGCACCCACAAATAGATTTTTTTCAACTTCCTTATATACCTTTTCCCTAAGGGTATAAAATTGAGAATGGAGCGCATGAGGTTTACGATCTGCATCTATCAACGCCTGATCGGCCGCGCTCCCGCCAACTGCTGCCTGGCCTATGCCCAACCCATAATCGGGCGTAACGGTCTTTGCCGCAACCAGGTTACCTTGAAAATTCCACTTATTACCGGGCGTATAGATGTTATGGTTGATGTAAAAATAAATAATCCCTTTTGTGGTATAGGAAGCTGACGTTGCCGCGACAGACAAGAGCGTATTTGGGTCATTCCCTAACTTTTTGCCCGCTACAGCCTTAATCCCCAATTGAAATCCAATACTGGGATTGGCAGCAATATTAGGTATAATGGTGATGCCCGACCTTTTGTGAAGTGAATCGGGTTTCTTATTTGGGGTAAAAACATTACTGATCAAATCTGCGACGTCATACTGCTTGGAAATGGTATTTGCCTGCTTTTGAAATTTTATAGAGTCGGCACGTTTGGAATTTGCCTTGGCGGTATCAACAGGAACGCTTACCTGGCTATAGGCAGAGCCTTGTATACCTGTAAACAATAGCAATAATAATACCTTAAATACTAAATAAAACCGGCCTCGTCTTTCTTTATACTGCACTTTTGGAATCTTTAATATTAATATTTCAATTATTTTTATGTGTATTGTAATAAGGCAAGGTCAAGCTTTAAACTTTAAAACTCTTTAAATGTTTTAGTTTTAAGCTTACTGCCACATCCTCAGGATGATGGGTACCTCAACCTTAGGGTATCTTTATTAAAAAACAGATCTTTGATTATTTAATGCGCCAATGCCAAAATTTATCATACATTTGCAACCCCAACAAAATAGAGTGCGGGATGGAGCAGTTGGTAGCTCGTCGGGCTCATAACCCGAAGGTCGTAGGTTCGAGTCCTGCTCCCGCTACAAGTTAAAAGCCTCAAGTCGAAAGATTTGAGGCTTTTTGTTTGATGCACAATGCTTCCAAAATCCTCCCCCTGTACCTATAAACTCCCTTCTAATTTTAAATTCCAATCTCCATAATAAAGATTATTTATTTATGAGCGTGGAGTGAATATCTCATTATAGATTTTCTTAAATTTGAGTTATAGCCAATCCAATTAACCTCCCAATTAACCTATAAATTAAGTATGGAAAACAATACAGATCACACTACCAAGTTAGCTGACCTTAATGATCCAGGCAGTGCAGCTAAATGCCCTTTTTTAAATGGTGCCTTAAAGCAAAGCGCAGGCGAGGGCACAAGGAATCGCGACTGGTGGCCAAATCAGTTAAAATTAAATATCCTGCGTCAAAATTCTTCGCTATCCAATCCGATGGGCGAGGGATTCAATTATGCCGAAGAGTTTAAGAGCCTGGATTTGGATGCACTGAAAAAAGACATCTTTGATTTAATGACCAATTCCCAGGAATGGTGGCCGGCAGATTACGGTCATTACGGGCCGTTCTTTATCCGTATGGCCTGGCACAGCGCAGGCACCTACCGTGTCTCCGATGGTCGTGGCGGTGGGGGCTTTGGTACTCAACGCTTCGCACCGCTCAACAGCTGGCCCGACAATGCGAACCTTGATAAGGCACGCTTGCTGCTTTGGCCGATCAAGCAAAAATATGGCAAAAAACTTTCATGGGCAGATTTGATGATCCTCACCGGAAACTGCGCTCTCGAATCGATGGACTTTAAAACCTTCGGCTTCGGCGGCGGACGTGTGGACGTTTGGGAACCCGCAGAAGATGTTTATTGGGGTTCTGAAAAGGAATGGTTAGGCGATAGCCGATACACCGCCGACAGGGAACTGGAGAACCCGCTTGGCGCAGTCCAGATGGGACTTATCTACGTGAATCCGGAAGGCCCTAACGGAAACCCCGATCCGCTTGCATCCGCGCGCGACATTCGCGAAACATTTGGCCGCATGGCTATGAATGATGAAGAAACTGTGGCCCTTATTGCCGGCGGTCACACTTTCGGTAAAACCCATGGTGCTGCCGATCCGGGCAAATATGTTGCTCACGAACCAGCCGCCGCGGGTATTGAGGAGCAAGGCTTGGGCTGGAAAAATTCATTTGGCACAGGTAATGCCGGTGATACCATTACCAGCGGTATTGAAGGCGCGTGGACTACTACACCAACCAAGTGGAGCAATAACTATTTTGAGAACCTCTTCGGTTACGAATGGGAGCTTACAAAAGGCTCGGGAGGCGCACATCAGTGGAAACCTAAAGGTGACGCTGGCGCTGACTCAATACCCGATGCCCATGATCCGGCAAAGCGCCATGCGCCGTTTATGCTGACAACAGACATTGCCCTAAAAGTAGACCCTGCTTACGAAAAAGTTGCCAGGCGTTTTTACGAAAATCCCGGGGAATTTGCAGACGCATTTTCCCGTGCATGGTTTAAGTTGACGCACCGTGATATGGGGCCACGGGTCCGTTACCTGGGTAAAGAAGTACCCGCAGAAGAACTGATCTGGCAGGATCCTATCCCGGCCGTTACTCATCAATTGATTGATGATAGTGATATCGCTGCATTGAAAGGTAAAATACTTGAAACAGGATTAACCGTTTCTGAACTGGTATCTACTGCATGGGCGTCGGCATCAACATTCCGGGGCTCCGATAAACGTGGCGGCGCTAATGGCGCACGCATTCGGCTTGCACCACAAAAAGATTGGGAAGTAAATAATCCTGCTCAACTGGCAAAAGTTTTGGCAGCACTGGAGAACATTCAAAAAGATTTCAACAGCACCCAATCCAGCGGTAAAAACGTTTCACTTGCCGACCTGATTGTTTTGGGAGGATGTGCAGCCATTGAGAAGGCGGCAAAGAATGCCGGACAGGATATAACAGTACCTTTTACACCCGGACGTGCCGACGCGTCACAAGAGCAAACGGATGTGGAATCATTCGGAGTCCTCGAACCTACTGCAGATGGTTTCCGCAATTATCTGAAAGCCCACCACACCAGCGCGGCTGAGGCCATGCTGGTTGACAAGGCACAGCTGTTAACACTCACCGCACCCGAAATGACGGCTCTGATTGGCGGCATGCGAGTTCTTAACACTAATTTTGATCATGCTCAGCACGGTGTGTTTACCAAACAACCGGAAGCACTTACAAACGACTTTTTTGTGAACCTGCTTGATTTGTCTACCGTATGGAAGGCTACATCGGATGCTCAAAAGGTGTTTGCAGGCTCTGATCGTGCTACAGGTGAAATAAAATGGACTGGTACCCGTGTTGATCTTATCTTCGGTTCCAACTCCGAGCTTAGGGCCATTGCTGAAGTATATGCCTGCGAGGATGCTAAAGAAAAGTTTGTGCAGGATTTTGTGGCAGTATGGAGTAAGGTCATGAACCTTGACCGTTTCGACCTGGCCTAATTTCGGCCCTATATTATTTAGCGTTAAAAGGTGGCCCGGCAACTGGGCCACCTTTTTCATTTTCAAGTTTTATTCATCACCGGTAAACCGGAGATCCTAAACTTTATTTTTTTTCCGCTGATGGTGGATACCGGCGTATCTTTTCATCATAGGAGATGATTTTCCCGTTTCTCATTAATTTCATAACTATCGGGTTTGTTAAAAATTAGCTTTAAGATTAAATGTAACAAGCAAAAAACAACCGCATTTAAGTGATATACAAGGCAACAACCTTTACACTCTGCTTAATAAACTCCGTTAACCCAAATAACGTTAAGCCTTTTTCAGTAGTGCTTTCTTCTCCTCGTACTCCGGGATATCAATTTCTCCTTTTACCAATTTTCTTTTAAGGGTATCTAAAGGATCCTCTTTTCTGGCCCACGGGCTAAAAAACACCCGGTACAACAGGATGAACCAGAGTACCCACCAAATCCAGTGCATACCCCAAAAATAAGTTTGATAATGCCACATCTTTTTATTGTTTAATTTACTATTCGCTGATTGTTTCTATCGCTCCTTATTAGTCCATAATGACAGTGCACACCCTTTTGAAAATCCCAAATGCTGTATATAGTAATAGCCTATTTGTCCTTTTAACAAATCGGTTATTCTGTTTAAATGGCATGGTTAATTGCGGCTGAATTAACATGTGCTCTACGTATTTTAAAGCCGGCCATAATTAAGGAGATTCGCGCAATCCATCAGCTGTTTCTGAACACCCTCAACAGGTGCAAAATTAACCACCTATGGCTATAAGAAGAATGATATAGAACACAAAACCAGTAGATTATGAAAGTTTTTTTGTTTTCGACTAAAATTAATCTGATATTTATTGTACTTCGATTTTTAATCTGATCAATAACTTTATTAGCATCAATCCGTTCGTTTGCAATTGGCTCAATTATTGTATTATTCGTTATATTAGGTAAATTTGTATTACCAGCGATACTCCCTCATTACCGTGAAAAATGGCGTTAAAGCCAGTAAGTAGAACAAGGGATCCATCCGCGGTTAAACAATTAACTTTTTTAAATTATGTAGCTATCTGTTTTGTACCAGTAGAATTAAGGCCATGAATATTTCTTCGATTAATGATGATGATTTAAACCTCTCCCAGCCACATCGTGGGCACATTCTGGAAAGGGTGCTTCGAAAGGAATGCATGTGTATTTCAGAAATCGCCAAAAGTTTAAACGTCAGTCGTCGTACAGTTTACAATTGGTTCGGGATGAAAAATCTCGATCTTGAAATCATCTATAAAGTCGGAATCGTTACCGGGTATGATTTTTCTGCGGATATCGCGGGGTTTGACAAAGTAAAACAGATTTTTGATGAGAAATCCATCAAAGAAAATCTTGTTATAAATGAACCTGATTCAAAGGCAGTGCACTATTGGATGGAAAAATATATCAGTTTATTAGAGAAATATAATACAGTTGTACTTAAGGATTATGGAACCCCGAGGGATAAGGAAATGCTATAATTCGTCCGTTGTATGTGTCACCCGGCGTATTGGTACCAAACGCCGTCATCGTTCTTTCTACAAAACCGGAGTATTGTAAGTTGCTAATTTCCACCCACCTTGGGTGTAACTAAAGGCGCCAAAGTATATGAAGTTTTTGATGAGCGTAAAAAACGGCGAAGGTTGGCTTTAATGGTGCTAATAAACTCATAATCGGTAGCGTTTTTTACCAGGTAGTAGCCGGGGCGATAGCGCTGCATAAAATCTGTAAGCTGCTGGTCTTTAAGGCGGGTTACGCTGGCAACAAATACGCGGTTAAATCTAAAATCTATCTCTCTCTGGTGGTAATCTTTTTCGATGGTTTCGCGAAGTTTTTCGGCATTACGGCCGCTGCGGCTAAAAGCATTATACAAGGCATCAATGCCAATGCCTGCACCCAGGCCTGGTGATACAGAAAGTAAACTCTGGCTGTATTCCGATCCGTAAATTTTGGTATAATCGCGCTTGGTGGCTTCAAACTGCTTCGCGGGTGTAAGTACAGAGTCGCGGATGTACACTTCTTTCAGCATAATGGCCGATCGTTTCATATAAACCGCAAGCGCGTTGCTACTTTGCACCGTTACAGTATCACTATAATGATCAGCTTTGGTAAATACCAGCACATCGCCGGGCTGTGCATCAATGGCAAATTCGCCTTTGAGTGTATTGTACACAGATTTGCCGCTTGTTATATTTTGTACATTTACTTTGGCAATACGATCCTTGCTCTCTTTATCAAACACAATACCCTCTACGGGCTTTTGCTGTGCAAAAACCCGTAAGGATAACGTGCATAAAAATAAGAACAACCAAATCTTCATTGTGGCGCCAAAAATAAACGATCGGCCGTATTTAGCCATATTATTTAACAACAATTAACTTTTGGAGAGCAAGGATTTTGGAACAAGGCGTTATTACTGTTCGTCATTGCGAGGTACGAAGCAATCTCCACATATGCAAATCGACATTTCACGACTTCCCTGTACAGCGTAGAGATTGCTTCGTACCTCGCAATGACGCGTTTTTTTTTGATTCTTGTCTCTTGATTCTTGTCTCTTGATTCTTAACTCTCTTTCAATTACTTCACTACTATAAGCTTTTGCCCAATATGAATATTATTATCGGGTATACTGTTTAACGCTTTTAGGTCATCAACAGTTATTCCAAAACGTTTGGAAATATTATATAGTGTATCGCCCTGTTTTACAGTATAGATCTTATCGTCGGGCTTTGTTTTGGTGAGTGTATCTGTGTTGGACTTGCCAATGCTATCATTAATCTGCGATAGCACACGGTCTTCGCGTTTTATCTTTGCTACTTCGCCCTCCGCCCGATCATACTGATCAAGGTTGTATCTTACAATGAGGTTAATAAGCAGCTGAGGATATTTGGGGTTGGTGGCATAGCCTGCAGCCTTTAATCCTTTAGCCCAGCCTTCATAATCATTTTTATCAAGCTCAAAAAGTTTGGCGTAGTTCTTACGCTTTAAAAAAGTAGAATGATCACGAAAGGAGTCTTCCGGATTATCATATACCCTGAAACAATCATTGGCGTTATCATCATCTTTAAAATAGCTTTTGCCCTTCCAATCGCTTGTACACTTGATACCGAAATGATTGTTGGCAAAACGGGCCAGTTCGCTGTTACCCGCACCGGATTCAAACAAGCCCTGCGCCAATGTTATACTGGCCGGAATACCATACTGGTTCATTTCCTGTATAGCAATTGCCTTAAATTTATCAATATAATCTAAAGAAGAAAGTGATTTATAATTGGCAATAGAGGCGCTGTTTGCCTTTTGGATGCTGCGGTTATTGTTACGAACATCCCGGTTTGATACCGTTGTTTTTTTACGTGCCGAGCAGGAACTAAAACATACAAGAGCAGCCAGGAGCACAAAATTTATTCTTTGCATACATTTAAACCTTATTTGAGGCAATTATTAATTTGCCAAAATAAGATTTTATTGTTTAGTTTCTGCTAATTCTTTGGGCTGATCGCTTGGGTTTTCGTCAAGGTCATGAAGATCATATTTTTTGATGATCCCTAAAACCTGCGATGCCCATTTACGGCTGCTGGCATAACCACTGCGCTGGATACCATGTGCCCAGCCTGCATAGTCATAATGAGAAAGTGCATCTGCAAGGTGGCTAAACTGCTTACGCTCGGTCATGATGCGGGCAAAATCCTGGAACGAATCTAAAACAGAATCGTAGCGTTTGTATGAGGAATGAACTTTTTTGTTGTGTTTAATAAACACTACACTGCCTCCGCCTTTTACTCCAAACTGGTTATTAAGGTTTTGTGCAATGGTACTGTTGCCGCAGCCCGATTCATGCATAGCTACACCTAAAACGATGCTTGCGGGGATACCTGTTTCGTGCATAATGCGTATGGCATCATCTTTGAACTTCTCTATATAAGATTGTGAAGTATTCTTTTGCGCTGAAGCGGCAAGTGTTGAAATCAACAGGGTTGTAATCAGTAAGATTTTCTTCATAATTTATTTTTTTCTGATAACCAGCAGGCCGTCGCGTACAGGCAGGATCAGTTTTTCTATCCTGGTATCAACAGCTATGTGGTCATTTAGTTTGCGAATATTTTCAGTATCGGCATCTTTTTCGGCGCCATACACCTTTCCTTTCCACAAAACATTATCAATTATTATTAATCCTCCGGATCTGACTTTGTCAAAAACCAATTGAAAGTAAGTAAAATTATTCTTTTTATCAGCATCAATAAACACTAAGTCGAAAACATCCTCCTGTAAATCAGCAATAATGGCCTCTGCTTGTCCAAAATGCAGCTTTATTTTGTTTTCAACATTTGTTAGTTTAAAATGTGAATTGATGATATCCTCCATTTCGCGGTTAACCTCAATGGTATGCAGAATACCTCCTTCAACCAATCCCTCGGCCAGGCAAATTGCCGAGTAACCGGTGTAGGTACCCACCTCAAGAATGCATTTTGGGGCCACCATTTTACTCAAAAAACTAAGCAGCCTGCCTTGGTAATGCCCCGACAGCATATGCGGTCTAAGCACCTTTAAATGCGTTTCGCGGTTCAGTTGCTGCAAAGCTTCCGGCTCGGGATCGCAATGGTCATCTAAGTATGCCAGAAGGGCCTGTGGTAGAATATCCATGCCGCAAAGATAGGGATTTTGTTTTTAAAGGTACTAATTGCGCCTGGCAGGGCTATTTATAAGGCTTCTGGCATTATAAATAAAATATACTAAAACCTTATTAAACAATCAATTAACGCAATAGCAAATTCAAATTCCCGTAATTGTCATTTGCATTTTATTTAACCGGCTTCCTTAATATTAAGCATAATTGTTAATATTGCCGTAATGGGTTTTTTACAACTGCCCGGCCTGGGCAAAGTGCATTTTCATGAATACGGTACCGGCCAAAAGCCCATGCTGGCCTTTCACGGCTATGGCATGACGGGTAAACAATTTCATGTACTGGAGCAATCTATATTGCCCCAGTACCGCATTTATGGTTTTGATCATTTTTTTCATGGCGAGAGCCGCCTGGATGGCTGGACGGATAAACAGATTCGTGCGGGGATGCCCAAAAGCATGGTACGCAGCTACCTGCAGCAGTGGTTCGGCATTTATGGCGAGCAGCGTATCTCTATAATGGGCTACTCCATTGGTGCCAACCTGGCACTGATATTAGTTGAGGAATACGCCCACCTGATTGATGATGTTATATTAATGGCTCCCGATGGGCTTGCGGTATACAAAGGGTTTAATTTTTTAATGCATAATCCGCTGGGAAAATACCTCTTCGGCAGGGCTACCAAAAGTAAATGGCTGGCCCCGTTTATATTAAAAACAGTTAAAAGAATAGGCGTTATTGATGATAACCTGTACCAGATAGCCTATAATGAAATTGATACCGAACAAAAACGCCTGGATACTTATTATACATTAAATTTGATTCGCCTGCTTAAACCTGATGTGGAAAAAGTAGCCGCGCTCATCAATCAGCATAAAATTAAATGTACGCTCATATTTGGCAAACATGACCACCTGTTTCCCAAATCAGCCGCGATGCCATTTATTGGAATGCTGGATGATGCCGAGGTGCATGAGCTTAAACTTGGGCACTGGTTAGTGATTAAAGCACTGGATGAATATTTAGTAAGTTAAATACAAAACAATACCGGGGCGTGTAACAACGCCTGCAAACGCAAATATGATCCCAACGCGCAAAAAGGAATTTTGGAGTGCCGTGTACATTCGTTATGTGCGCTGGTGGATAAGCCGCAATTTTAAGGAGGTGAAAATAATGCCTTTTGAGCCGCGCGCCGGTCATTCGGTACTGATGTTATGCAATCACTTTAGCTGGTGGGATGGTTTTATTGCCAACTGGACGGCTGTATACAATCTGAAACGGCGATACCATGTAATGATGCAGCAGGACCAGTTTTTACAGCGCAGCTACCTGCGTTATATTGGCGCTTACTCTATAAAAAAGGGCTCGCGCGAGTTGTTGGAGTCGCTCACTTATTCGGCCCGCTTACTTGATGATGCCAGGAACATGATTGTAATATTTCCGCAGGGCGAACTGTACAGCAATCATGAAACCCATATCCATGTAGAAAAAGGGGTTTGTAAACTGATAGAGCAAATTAAAGGCCCCTGCCAGGTGGTATACCATTGCATACTGATTGATTATTTTGAAAGCCTGAAACCCCGCGCTTACATACACCAGTTTGATTGCGGCTTAGCCGGCGAGATCACCTTTGAGGAACTTAAACAACGCATTAATGATTTTCACCGGCAGGCGTTGAAAAATCAAAAAGTTATGAAACATTAATAAATGTTGTTATTACATTGAGTAACTTACCCTTTCATGATCTACAATAAAAAGAACTTTTTTATTAACCGGCTGATACATTTTTATGTAAAACGAATAGTGAGCCGGCAGTTTCATGAGGTGCTTTGCGATGCCATTGAAGTAGATAAAGACAAGTCCATATTGCTTATAGCAAACCATTTTAGTTTTTGGGATGGATTGATCCTATATTGTGTGAATGACAAAATACTGAAAAAGAAATATCATGTGATGGTAGAAAAAGAAACCGTACATATGCTGCACTACCTAAAATTTGCGGGGGCTTTTTCTATTACCAAAAAATCCAGGGATGTTATTGAGTCGCTTAATTATGCCGCAAAATTATTGGATGACCCGCAAAACCTGGTACTCATCTTTCCGCAGGGTAAACTGTTTTCAAATTATGTAGATGACGTACGGTTTGATAAAGGGGTATTCAGAATAATGCAAAAAGCACAGACAAATTTCCAACTTTTGTTTGCTTCAACATTTATTCAGTACTTTAAGCATAAAAAGCCCACTGCAACCGTTTACTTAAAAAGCGATTCGCAAAAGTATACTAACGTAACCGAGCTGAAAGCGGCTTACCAGCAATATTACAGCAGCTCAAAACTGCTTCAAACCGAATTTGACATATAAAGTGACCGTAATTATATTAATCACCCTTTTCTTTATCATCCTGCGTTTTACGGTAACGCTGTTCAACTTTATATCCGATCCTAAATTGCGGCGCGTAGGCAAGCAATACAGCGATAAAGTATCCATCCTGATACCGGTTCGTAATGAGGCAGATAATATTTTAATCCTACTCAACTCTATCCATCAGCAAGATTATCAAAATTATGAGGTTATCATTCTCGATGATGGATCAACCGATGGCACTTTTGAGGTTTGCTCCGCCTTCGTCAAAAAACATCCGGAGTTTAAAGTAATTAAAGGAGGAGAGCTACCCAACGGCTGGATAGGTAAAAACTACGCGTGCTACCAGGCGGCCCAGCAGGCCGATGGTAAATATTTGCTTTTTTTGGATGCTGATGAGCAAGTAAAACCCGGCCTTATTAACAGTGCCGTATGCCGCATGCATTTGAACAAGTTGGGCTTACTTAGCCTTTTCACCAACCAGGAAATGGTAACCATGGGCGAAAAACTGGTAGTCCCCCTGATGCATTTTATATTGCTAAACCTGCTGCCTGTAAGATTGATTTCACTGGTGAAAAATCCATCCATAGCGGCGGCCAGCGGGCAATTCATGTTATTTGATGCCATGATTTACCATCACGAGCAATGGCATAAAGCGGTTAAAGACAAAGTAGTGGAAGATGTAGAGATCATGCGGCTTATAAAGGCCAGGGCCTACAACGGCGAGGCCCTGCTGGCCAATGGAATGATAAGCTGCCGTATGTATAAAAATTACACTGAGGCTATTAACGGTTTCAGCAAGAATTTTTTAGCAGCTTTTAATTACAGCGTTATCGGCTTTTTAATTTATTTAACACTGGTTATCATTTTTCCGGTGATACTTATCATGACCTTAAATTTACCGCTGATCCTATTCATGTGGGGCCTCATTATCTTAACCCGTATTATGATTTCATTAGCATCCGGACAAAACGCGCTATATAATGTGGTGCTGCATCCCTTACAAATGATCAACATGCTGCTTATTGCCATATTATCTATCCAAAAGCATTTAACCAAAACAAACGTTTGGAAGGGACGCAGAATTTGAACAGTCATTTATCTACAGGCAGCGCAAAAACCGAACGCATCGCTATTATTATAATTGTACTGTTTCATATAGTGGGATTGATTGGTTTTGTCATTCCATCCTTAACAGTGCTGTTTATAAAATTAGTACCCTGGCATTTGTTGCTGATGGCGGGTGTAATTGTTTACAGTTATAATCAGCTAAGCACAAAATTTTTATTGTTTGGCCTCCTTGTTTTCACGATAGGCTTTTCGGCCGAACTCATCGGCGTACATACTGGTTTGCTGTTTGGCAACTATAGCTATGGCGAAACACTCGGCATTAAACTGTTTAATGTACCCCTGATGATCGGGGTAAATTGGTTCTTGCTTATTTTTTCAACAGGAGTACTGATACAAAGAAGCCGTATTAAGAACATTTTTATCCGGGTTATAGTGGGGGCCCTTGTCCTTACTTTTCTTGATGTGCTCATAGAGCCTGTAGCCGTTCATTTTGATTATTGGCATTGGATGGGAAATAGCATTCCACTTAAAAATTATTTCTGCTGGTTTATATTAAGTGCTGCAATGCTTTTCGTGTTCGAAAAATTTCAATTTAAACCCCAAAATAAAGTTGCAGCGGCATTGCTTATCATGCAGTTTGTATTTTTTATAGTGCTGGAGTTAATGAACTAAAGACAAGGAATATACTCTTCCCAGGTGACGTGTAAAACGGCAACATCCTTGAGATCGTGTCAAATAATTAGCAAATGCAACAAAATCAAATAATCAACAGTTATATTTGCAACACCATGGGAACGTACAATTTACAGGTTACTATCGATCAGGACTCGGGCTTTTGCTTTGGGGTGGTTTACGCCATTGACATGGCCGAGGAAATACTGGCCGAAGACGGTTACCTGTATTGCCTGGGCGATATTGTGCATAACGATGAGGAAGTAGATCGCCTAAAGGCTCAGGGTTTAAGAATAATTGACCATGACCAGCTTAAAGATCTGCATAACGAAAAGGTACTTATTCGTGCACATGGCGAGGCTCCGGATACTTACCGTACCGCTTTAGATAATAACATTACCCTCATTGATGCTTCTTGCCCTGTAGTGTTAAAGCTGCAAAACCGCATAAAAACATCTTACGATTCCAATGAGAAGATCCTGATATTTGGTAAACATGGCCACGCGGAAGTAATTGGCCTTGAAGGGCAAACCAACAACGAAGCCCTGGTTTTCCAGGATATTGCCGAGCTGGATAACGTGGAACTGCCCCACAACATTACGCTTTACAGCCAAACTACCAAGAGCATGGAAAAGTTTTACAGCGTAAAGGATGAGTTGATTTCGAGGGGATATGATTTAAAGGCAAATGACACCATCTGCCGCCAGGTATCAAACCGGGATAAGGATTTGCCAAAGTTTGCAACCAGATTTGATAAGATCATATTTGTTTCGGGCAAAAAATCATCAAACGGGAAAGTTTTATATGAAGTTTGCCGCAAGCATAACCCCAATACCTATTTTATCTCATCGGCCGATGAACTTGATTCTTCCATGTTCTCGCAAAATGATACCGTTGGTATAGCCGGCGCTACATCAACCCCTATGTGGCTGATGCAAAAGGTAAAAGATGCCATTGAAAATCTTTAACAGCACGCTTTTTGCTGTTGTTTAAATCACATGCAAAAAAGTCCTTCAAATATTGGTTTATTGGTAGCAATCATCGTAATTGGTTGCTGGGTAACATCCATTACCTTATTAATGCAATGGCATTTCAGTTTTGCGAATCCGCTGGTTTACCTGTTTATTTTGGTGCAAATGCATCTGTACACCGGCTTATTCATTACCGCGCATGATGCCATGCATGGCACTATATTGCCAAATCGGGGTATTAATAACTTTGTTGGCTATCTGTGTACTTTTCTATATGCATCGTTCTGGTATCCGCAGCTTTACACCAAACATCATTTACACCATAGCAACGTACACACCACGCAGGATCCCGACTATCATAACGGGGGCTTCTGGAGCTGGTATGTAACTTTCATCCGCAACTACTTGTCTATCTGGCAAATTGTAATCATGGCTGCTTTATTCAATATTTTAAAATTGTGGATCCCGCAGGCTAACCTCTTACTATTTTGGGTGGCCCCATCTTTATTGAGTACTTTACAGCTGTTTTACTTTGGCACCTACCAGCCACACAAAGGCGAGCATAATAATAAATATTTCGCGCGCAGCCAGGCTAAAAACCATGTCTTTGCCTTTTTCAGTTGTTATTTCTTTGGATACCACTATGAGCACCATGACTCGCCGGGTACGCCATGGTGGATGTTATGGAAAACCCGAATCGAACAAAAGTGATCAAGGTAAATTATAGCGTTATGCTAAGCCTGTTGCCGGGCAGGAAATAGAAACGCAGTCTAAGTTTAACTTAAAAACAAAGTTTCCTTTATTGCGGGTATAAAGTTGTTTTTAAGCGCAGTATCAAAAAGCAGTTTAATAGCTTTTCTTCCTTCATCGCCCAGTTCAACAGAGTATTTGTTTACATAAAGTTCGATGTGCTTGTACATCACTTCTTCGCTCATTTCCTGGGCATGTGACCGAATAAACTCGAGGCCCGATTTTGGATTGGCAAATGCAAACTCAACCGATTTGCGCAGCACCCTGTTTAATTTATGCTGAACATCTAATGGCAAGTTGCGATTTGCCACAATACCACCCAAAGGAATAGCGCAGCCCGTTTGCTTTTCCCAATGATCGCCCAGATCGATGATTTTTTTTAAACCCTTATCCTGGTACGTAAAGCGGTTTTCGTGAATAATAAGACCAATATCTACTCTTCCCTCTAAAACAGCATTTTCAATGTCCGAAAAAACAAGCTCTATTTTGTTAGTTGCATTTGGGAAGGCATTGCCCAATAAAAAATTAGCGGTGGTGTACTTGCCGGGGATTCCGATTTTGAGGTTCGGGTTGCCGGTTTCGAGTTGCGTGAGCAATTTTTCAGGATCATCTTTACAGATCAGCATTGGCCCAACTCCAAATCCTAAGGCGCTTCCTGAATCAAGCAGCACATATTTATCGGCCACGTAGGCAAAGGCATGGTAGCTTAGTTTGGTAACATCCAGTTCGCCGCGAAAAGCTTTTTGGTTAAGGGTTTCTACATCATCATAAAAAACATCAAACTCCAAACCCTCAGTATCAATTTTATGATGAATCAGGGCGTCGAAAATAAAAGTATCATTAGGGCAGGGCGAAAAACCGAGGGTTAGTTTCATGTTGTTAATGGGTTCGCGTACTATGCTGTACAATTAATGCACGCTGTATAACAAAAAGGTTAAATGTAAAATCTGATCTATGAATTAATTATGGCATCAATAAGATCGATGGCAAATGTATTCAGATTTTTTATGGCAAGACCTATCTGCCAGCTATCGCGATTGCGTTTTTCTACATAATTTGACACAGCCCTGATTTGCATACACGGCGCATTAACCTGCCCGCAGGCGTAAAAGAAAGCAGCACCCTCCATACTTTCAAGCTGCGGATTTAAGCGGGCCTGCACTTTTTTAATAGACAACTCATTTCCATGAACTGTATTTACCGTGATAGCCCGTACCTTTTTCAAAAAAAAATTGCTGTAAACTTCGTTAAGAGTGGTTGTGGGCTTGTAGGTTATTTCGCCAAACCCCAATGTATTCATGGGTATAAATTGCTCATCATCTTCGGCGCCCATTTCTGCAAAAGTATCTTCGGTAACTTCAAGCACATGACCCGGCTCAATGTTCCTGTCAAAGCTGCCGGCAATACCCAGGTTTATAACCAAATCGTATTTTGAGTGTGCAAAATGATGGCCAAGGGCAAAAGCAGTGGGCACCATACCGGCACCGGTTACAAGCAAATCTATTTTATTACCAAAGTATTTACTAAGGGGGGCTACCTCTGGCGCCGTTGCGGCAACTACTAATATAAGCATATTGCTTTAAAATGTTTTATGAAGTTTTTTGGGTACTAATATAAAACAACTCGCCTGTTTTTGTTTTGTATATTTGCATCCACTTACTATTATGATGATACATATAACGCGCAAAGAACATTTTAATGCCGCTCACAGGATGTACCGTGAGGAATGGAGCGCTGAAAAAAACAATGAGGTATTTGGCAAATGTGCCAATCCTAACTGGCATGGTCATAACTACAACTTGTTTGTAACGGTTAAAGGCGAAGTCACGCATGCAACTGGCTATCTGATTGACCTTAAAGAGTTAAAGATTATCATTAACGAGTTTGTTATTGAAAAGCTTGATCATAAAAACATCAATAAGGATGTAGAGTTTATGGCAGGTAAAATGGCATCAACGGAGTTGCTTTGCATTGAGATATTCAATCAGCTTAAAGCGCCTATTGAGGCCTATGAGGGTGTGTTTTTACACTCGGTAAAATTATATGAAACAGAAAACAATTCGGCCGAGTACTTTGGCGGATAACTTTATAAAATGATTGACGAAAACCACATCCCCGACCGTGATGATGATATTGACGGTTATACTAAAATAGATAGGTACAATCCTCAACTGATTGAAAGCTTATCAGCCAACTACCTTAATGTTTTAAAACAGATTGGAGAAAATCCCGAACGCGACGGTTTGTTAAAAACCCCTGAGCGTATTGCCAAAGCCATGCTGTTTCTTACTCATGGTTATGATCTGGATGCGAAAACAATACTGAGCTCCGCGATGTTTAAGGAGGACTACAGCCAGATGGTTATTGTTAAGGATATTGAGGTATACTCGATGTGTGAGCACCATATGCTGCCTTTTTTTGGCAAGGCACATATTGCCTACATTCCTAACGGATATGTTGTAGGCCTGAGTAAAATACCACGCATTGTTGATGTTTTTGCCCGCAGGTTGCAGGTACAGGAACGGCTAACCAACGAGATTCGTGACTGTATCCAGGAAACACTTAATCCTTTTGGCGTAGGTGTTGTAATTGAGTGCCGGCACCTGTGCATGAGTATGCGCGGGGTACAAAAGCAAAACTCAGTAACTACCACATCGGCATTTACGGGTGAGTTTTTAAAAGAAAAAACACGCACCGAATTTTTGAATTTGATAAGCGCGAAACTGGGTTAAGAAGCCCGGGAAGAATCAAGAGTTAAGAATCAAGATAGAAACAAATCCGAAATCGAAAATTCGAATTTCGAAATAAAACATATGAAAGCATATATTTTTCCGGGGCAGGGTGCCCAGTTTGCAGGTATGGGTAAAGATCTTTACGATCAATCAGAAAAAGCCCGTGAACTATTTGAAAAAGCCAATGAGATATTAGGTTTCCGCATTACTGATGTAATGTTTGATGGAACAGCCGAAGACCTGGTACAAACCAACGTTACCCAGCCGGCTATATTTCTACACTCGGTTATTTTAGCAACCGTTTTAGGTGACGACTTTAAACCAGAAATGGTTGCCGGCCACTCATTAGGCGAATTTTCTGCCCTGGTAGCTGCCGGAGCATTATCATTTGAGGATGGTTTGCGCTTAGTAGCCGCCCGCGCCAATGCCATGCAAAAAGCCTGTGAGCTGCAGCCATCAACCATGGCCGCGATTTTGGGTTTGGATGATTTTATTGTTGAAGAAGTTTGTCAACAAGTAAGCGATGTGGTAGTAACTGCAAATTACAACTGCCCTGGTCAACTGGTAATATCCGGTACCATTGCAGGGGTTGACGAGGCTTGCGAAAAATTACTTGCAGCCGGCGCAAAAAGGGCTTTAAAACTTAAAGTTGGGGGTGCATTCCATTCGCCGCTAATGGAATCGGCAAGGGTTGAGCTTGAAGCCGCCATTGTTGCTACTGAAATTAAACCGCCTGTTTGCCCTATCTATCAAAACATAGATGCCAAACCATATACTGATCCGGCGCTTATAAAACAAAATTTAATAGCCCAGCTTACCGGCGCCGTAAGGTGGACACAAACGGTTAAACATATGCTGGAAGATGGAGCAACCTCCTTTACCGAGGTTGGCCCGGGCAATGTATTGCAAGGCCTTGTAAAAAAAGTTGACAGGGCAGTGGTTACCGGCAGCGCCGCTTTACCACAATAATTTTTTAAAGGCACTGTATAGTGCCTTTTGTTTTTTTAATCGTTTTATCTGATAGTAATTTGACCACATCCGGAAAAATACGTTTGTTGCTTACCCTGATAGGTATTGGGTTATGGTTTGCGGCCATTGTTGTCCAAAAAACATACACGCCAATAAATAACCTGCTGCAAACCGCGCAAACACTTGAGGATAATCTGCATAAAAAAGAAGCTTATATAAATGCACAGCTAAACGACAAAGCTCGGTTTAGTAAATTTAAAACACTTACCGATAATGACCAGGATGCTCTTAATAGCATTAATGATTTTACCACTAAAAGAAGCATCTGGTTTGTAACTGCTTATAAAAACCGGTTAAGCTTTTGGAGCGGCATTAAAGTATTGCCAGATAGCTTAGGTGGGATTAAGGAGGGATATTCATTCATAAAACAACCTAACGGCGATTATGAAGCCATTAAAAAAACAGACGGTGATTTTTCTATCATCTTTTTCATTCCGGTAAAAATTAATTACACATTTACCAACCAGTACCTTCAAAACACATTTGCCAGGGATCTTACTACCAGTAACAATATTGAGATTGCCAATTTTACAGATAAAGATGTTTATGAGGTACGCAGCAGTAATTATAGTTACCTTTTTTCTGTAAAGCAAAAGGCCGGCGGTGTTAATAATGCCTTTATCTATTATGAGTTATCCATCTGGATTTTAACAATCCTGACACTTTGTGTTTTGATACACAATATTTGCTGTCACGTGGCGGCAAATGGATACCCCTGGTCATCCGTAGTGTTTATGGCGCTGTTTATTGTGCTGTTCCGATATGTGAACTTACATTATCACCTGCCCGATTTTAATGGAATGCTTAAGGTATTCGATCCTAAGCTCTATCATTCGGGCGTTTTATATCCCTCTCTGGGCGACCTTTGCATCAATATATTATGTGTATTTTGGTTTGTTGCTTTTGTGTATTTGCAACGGCGCAGGCTGTTCACCTTTGCATATGGCAATATTGCCGGCTATATTACGGTAACAGGCTGTATATTATTGCTCATTGCCGTTTCCACATCTTTATTGAGGTTGTTTTATGACATTGTTGTTAACTCAGACATTAGCTTTAATGTAAACAATGTACTCAGCCTTTCCTCATTCAGCGTACTGGGGGTTGTAATGCTCTGCTTTAGTTTCCTCATTTTTTATCTTATTGATGAAGTGGTGCTTTTTCTTTGCCTTAAACTAAATGTGCCAAGAGCGCATCAACTATTCCTGCTGGTAATAAGCATTATCATTACTACCGTTGTTTTTGCTTTTTATTATGAATTTACTTTGTTTTACGTGTTATGGATGCTTTTGGTCATTATCAGGGCCTATGGTTTTATATATCAGCATAGTAAGCTTACCACGAGTTCGTTTTTGGTTGTTATCTTAGTATGCGCGCTTATTTCGGCCATAAAGCTTAATCATTTTGAGCGTGTTAAAGAAGAAAGTGTACGTAAGGGATTGATAAGTAAACTGGAAGAGCCGGATGACCGCTCGGCAGAAAGCTCTTTTAAACGAGTGGAAGGAAGGATTGTTACTGACACCGCTATCATACGCTACTTTAAAGAGAATGTACATAATATAGAGTACCTTAAAACTCGGTTTCAAAAACTTTATTTTGATGGCTACTTATCAAAATACGGACTTAAAGTACATGAATATGATGCCATAGACCAACCAATATCCGACGATAATTTTTCGCTGAATGTGTTTAAGGACCAGGTTGTTTATAGTTCATTTAAAGTATCATCCTATTTTTACCGTATCACCGAATCGTTCGGATTTCAGAGTTACTTTGCTATACTACCTATTAGCTATAACCACAAGAAATTGGGCACATTGGTAGTTGAGTTTAAATCAAAGCCGCTGCAGTCATTAGGAGCCTTTCCCGAATTATTGATTGATGATAATTTCAGAAGTGAAGATGAGCTTAAAGATTATTCATACGCTTACTATATTGACAATAAGCTGCAAAGCCAAAAGGGAAGCTATGTTTACTCCCTTAATAATACCGATTTTAACGGTACGCTTAAAAAGTATACTGTAAAGACAACTAAGAACAATAACCCTGAATGGTACAATACCTTTACCAAGTATGAGCACCTGGTATATAAACCCAGCAAGCGTAATTTAATAGTAGTGAGTAAAGAGGTAAACCCATTATATGATGGAGTAACCTCCATTACCTTCTTTTTTATGGCGCTGCTGATATTTAGCGCCTTCATCATAATTGCAAGAGGGGCCTGGGTACGAATCAGGATATTGAGCATCAAGGATGATAAGATCCGCTGGAATTTCAGGATGAATTTTGATAAGGTGCTCTATAAAACCCGCATCCAGTTTGTGATGATATTTTCGGTAGTTGTTACGCTTATAGTAGTTGGCTTTATCACCTTTATATCCATTAGTAACCAATACCACAATCAACAGGACAGGCAGATACGCGATAAAATAACCCGCATTACGGAGGCATTTCAAACAGGCGCGCTAAATAAATATATTTATAATGTAAATGAAAAAAGCCAGGTAGATTTCAATGATCTGGCCAAAACCTACTCAACCGATCTTATTTTATTTGATACCAATGGTGTACCGCTGGTAACCACACAGCCCAAAATTTATGAATATGGCCTGGTAGCAAAAAAAATGAATTCAAGGGCTTATATCTTTTTAAGCAAATTGCAAAAAACCGAATTTGTGAATGAGGAACGGATAGGCGAGCTAAGCTATAAGGCGGCGTACGCTCCTGTAATGACCTCTGGCAATAAAACCATTGCCTATGTGCAATTGCCTTATTTCTCTAACGAGGCCGACTACAAAGAGAGGATCAGTTCGTTACTTAATGTAATGATCAATGTATATGCTTTGGTTTTTATCGCTATTGGTTTGTTTGCCATTATAATTGCCAGGCAAATAACCGCGCCTTTAAGCTTTATACAGGACACACTGAGCAAAACCATTTACGGCAAAAAAAATGAGCCTATAAAATGGCAGCGGAATGACGAGATAGGGGCCCTGGTTAAAGAGTATAACAAAATGATATCGGCATTGGAAAACAGCGCCAACAGGCTGGCCCAATCTGAACGGGAAAGTGCCTGGCGCGAAATGGCCAAACAGGTGGCGCATGAAATTAAAAACCCGTTAACGCCGCTAAAACTGGGCTTGCAACTGCTGGATAAATCATGGAGGGATAAAGACCCTAAATTTGATCAAAAATTTGAGCGCTTTAGCAAATCATTTGTTGAGCAGATAGAAAGCCTGTCGTCAATAGCATCTGAGTTTTCGGCGTTTGCTAAAATGCCCGATACCCGCATTGAGCCTACCAATATTTTTGATATGCTAAACCAGGCCGTTACCATTTTTAAACAAATGGATAATATCCACATTTCATTTCAACCTCCCGAAACCCCTTTTATCATTAATGCCGATCGTGATCAACTGCTGCGGTGTTTTAATAACCTGTTAAAAAATGCCATTGAGGCCACGCCACCGGATAGAAAAGGGTTGATTGATATTAATTACCTGGTAACCAGCAAAAATGTATTGCTTACCATAAAGGATAATGGTAATGGCATCCCCGAAAACATGCGCGAAAAAATATTCGAGCCCAACTTTACCACTAAAAGTTCGGGCACGGGCTTGGGGCTGGCCTTCGTAAAAAACTCTATTGAAAATGCCAATGGCAAGGTTTGGTTCGAAACTACGATGAATATTGGCACCTCATTTTACCTCAGCTTTCCATCTGCATAAACTTAAAGCTTAAAGGCGTTTTTTCCTTTAAGCTTTAACAAATCTTTTCACCGTTTCGGTAACATGTGCCAAATGATGGTTACTGTGCCATGCGTATAGCGCCAATCCCTTTTTAAGCGAAACGGTATCGCCCGAGGCCGGGTGTACAAAGGAGCGTTCCCATTCATTTTCGGTAAAGCTTTCAAACAATGCAACCATATGAATATGTATCCCTTCAAGCATTTTTAATGACGACTCCACGGGCAGGCGATAATCCGGCAACAAGGCCCAGTCTGCCTCTTCGTAGGGCTTTATAACCGGGTTGTTTTCCGTAAGGGCCAGTTTAAAACGGGTAATAGAGTTCATGTGGCTATCGGCCAGGTGATGGATCACTTGTCTCAATGTCCAGCCACCGCTGCGGTATGGGGTATCCAATTCCTGGTAATTTAGGCCAGCTATAGCATGGCGCAATTTGCCTGGTAATGTGCGCAGGTCATCAATCCATTCCCGGATGTTATCATCGGTGTATGATGCCGGAGGAGCGAATTTCCCTATCGGGTATTTCATCTGTTCGTCTATCATGGGCTTAAAAAAAATTAAATTAGTTATAATTTTATAGTACCACAAGCTTTTAGTCTAAATTGCGTTTTGTACGTGTTATTTATACCGATGATAAAAAAGCTTCTTTTAGTACTATTACTATTAAAATGTTCATTTACATACGCGCAAACCATTAAAACCGATATTTTGGTAATAGGGGGCGGACCAAGTGGTACAGCGGCAGCCATCCAGGGTGCACGAAGCAAAATAAAAACATTGCTTATTGAACAAGGCCCTCAATTGTGCCCTTCATTAACTTCGGCAAGTATGCTAACCATTGCCCCCGGCAAGGATATGCCATCCGGTATATGGGGCGAATTTCGTAAAAGAGTTATAGCGTTTTACAAAACCACACCCGGATATGATACCACCTATAATGCCCCCCTTCGCTTTGAGCAGTTTACCGGTGCCGCTATTCTTAAAAAAATAACAGACACCGTAAAAAACCTCACCGTAAAGCTAAATGCCCCGGTTACAAACATCAAAAAAGATGGAGATGGCTGGCAGGCAACTATCAGCCAGGATGGAAAATCGCAGTTGATAAAAGCCAAAATAATTATTGATGCCACTAAAGATGGCATTGCTACCCAGAAATTGAATCCAGACTTTAAAGCTTTTGATTTTTTTTCAGGCAATGATGGGTCAACAGTTTACCGCACCAGTATAGCAACGGGAAACGGCTTCGCGGGAGAGCGGGGCGATTCCATTCTTCCCAAAAAGAATTATCCGCAATCGCCGGCTTACTGCATCCCGCTTAGCGCCATAGTTGCAAAAGGTGTTGACAATTTACTAATAACCGCTAAGCTTATACCCGAAGATGATATACAATACCTGCCCAATTACCTTACACTTGGCCAGGGCGCGGGTACAGCAGCAGCCTTTTGCGCTTTCTTTAAAACAACAACTAAAAACTTAAATGTACGCGCGGTACAGGGAGAATTACTTGATTTTAAAGGATACCTGGTACCCTTTGCCGATATCAAACAAAACGATCCCTATTTCAGATCTATCCAACAGATTGGGGCAACTGGTTTGTTAAAAGGAATACAAAAAGGAACCGGCAATACCTTGCAGGTGCTTTTCATGCCTGATTCTGCCGTTCATACTGCCGAAATTGAACCCGTTTTAAATGATATCTACTCCCGTACTTTTTTATGGTTCAACAGGGAAAAACCAGCCGAAAAATTCACCGTTGGCAACCTGCTTTCGCTCATTAGCGAGATAACCCTCACTGATCCCAAAACATTGCAGATCAGCATGACAAAAACCTGGAAAATCCAATATAAATTCAACTCGGATTTTGACATGAACCGCCCGGTAACCCGCCGGGAATTTGCTGTACTGGTAAACAAATTCTTGAACCCCTTTGCACGAACGGTGGATATGGCTGGAAGACTGGTAAATTAGGTTTTGTACAGGGACGAATCAGTAAAGCCCTTTTATCAATTTAACCCTCTTTTTACTATCCCATACACATGCTCGTCCAAAATAACACCTTTCTTAAAAATGGCATTGGTCAAAACTCCTTCTTTAACAAATCAGGCTTTTTCCAGTACCCGCATTGATTTTGGGTTATTGCCAAGCACCCCTGCCTGTATCCGCGTAATATCCAGATTGTTAAATCCGTAATCAACTATCAGTTTTACCGCCCCCGGCATAATACCATTGCCCCAATATTCTTCGCTAAGCCAGTAACCTAATAAAGGCGCTTTTATGTAAATATCTACCCTAAAGTCGAGGCCGATAACGCCGGCTACCTCACCATTGATAACGATGGGGAAATTTGTTTGTGGCGTTTCTGCCATCTTCATATCAATAAAGTCGATAGCATCCTGCAGGGTGTAGGGCGATGGAAAGCGATCGAACAAAAAATCGGTGATATGGGTATTGTTGGCATGTTTTTGTAGTGATTCCGCATCTTCTTTTTGCCAATCGCGTAAAGTAAAACCCTTTCCTTGTAGTATCATTTTGTAACAATAAGATAGTTAAAATTAGCAAACTTAACCTAAACTGCTAAATTGCATTCGCGTAAATATTACGCGGTATAGTGACTGAAGATGAAAAAAATATTTACCTTATTATTAATAGCGAATACAACAGGTGCATTTGCCCAAAAACTGGATACGCTAACTATAGAAAAGATCATGCGCGATCCCAAGTGGATCGGGGTATCACCCTCAAACATCCGCTGGAGCGATGACAGTAAAAAAATCCTTTTTAGCTGGAATCCGGATAAAACAGGTACGGATGAATTATTTTCAGCTACCCCGCTTAATACCAAACCCGAAAAAGTAAGCACAGCCGAAAAGCGCACCTTGCCCGACAATGGCAGCTGGAATAAAAAGCACACTCAAAAGGTTTTTGAAAAAAATGGCGACCTGTACTTAGAAGATATAAAACAGGGCAAAATAGCACAGCTAACCCATACCGAACTACGCGAAAGTTCTCCTGTTTTTAATGGCGATGAAAGCCGGATTATATTTTCGCAAAACAATAACCTGTTTGCCTTAAAACTTAACGGCACCGGGCTTGAGCAGCTAACCAACTTTGTGAAAGCAAAAACTAAAAAAAGCAAAGATGATCTTAATGAGCAGGAGCGTTGGTTAAAAAAGCAGCAGGTTGAGCTTTTTGATATTATTAAAGTGCAGGCCAGGGAGGAAAAGCAGGATTCTGTAGAAAATGCCAGCTTGGCGCCAAAGCAATTAAAGGAGTTGGCTTTTGGCGATAAGAGAGTTAGCCGGGTTAAAACCAGTCCGGATGAACGATTTGTAACCTATAGATTGACGAAACCCGCGGAGGATGTTAAAAACGCCATAGTGCCTAATTATGTAACCGAATCGGGGTTTACGGAAGATATTCCAAACCGATCAAAAGTAGGGAGGCCGTCATCAACTTCCGAAACCTATATTTTCGACAGGCAACGGGATACGGTTTACCGCATTAATACCAATGATATTCCAGGTATAAAAGATCTGCCCGATTATGTGAAGGATTACCCTAAAGAGCTTGAGGAGCTTAAAAAGCAAAATGCCGACAGACAAGTGACTATAGAAGGGGTGTTTTGGAGCGATAACAGCGCGAACGCGGTTGTGGTTATCGCCGCCCAGGATAACAAAGACCGTTGGATTATGCGCCTTACCTCCGCCACAGGCAAACTCACCCTGCTTGACCGTCAGCGCGATGAAGCCTGGATTGGCGGCTCCGGCATTGAAAACTCAGCCGCCGGAAACGTAGGGTTTATTGACGATAACCATTTTTATTTCCAAAGCGAAGCCAGCGGCTACTCGCACGTGTATACTATCGATGTAAATACGGCAGCAAAAAAGCAACTCACCAGCGGCAAATGGGAAGTTCAAACCCTACAGCTATCTGCCGATAAAAAGAAATTCTATTTTACAGCAAATATTGACCATCCCGGTGCGACAAACTTTTACAGCATCCCTGTTGATGGGGGAACCCCAACTAAAATAACCGGTATGAAAGGTGGTAACGAGGTAACGCTATCACCCGATGAAAAATGGCTTGCTATCCGTTATTCCTACTCCAACAAACCCTGGGATTTGTATGTGCAGGCCAATAAGCCAGGTGCAAAAGCGCTTCAGGTAACTAATTCGGTAAGTGCCGAGTATAGGTCATACCCATGGCGCGACCCGGAGATCATTACCTTTAAAAACCGTTATGGCAGCGATGTGTATGCTCGGCTTTACCTGCCTAAAAAAGCCGACCCGGCCAAGCCTGCGGTAGTGTTTGTGCATGGAGCAGGTTACCTGCAAAATGTAACCTATTCCTGGAGTTATTATTTCCGCGAATTTATGTTCAACAATATGCTGGCCGATAATGGATATACCGTGATTGATATTGATTATACCGCCAGCGCAGGTTATGGCCGCGACTGGCGTACTGGCATCTATCGCCATATGGGTGGTAAAGATTTAACAGACCAGGTGGACGGTGTAAAATATTTAGTTGAAAAATATGGCGTAAACCCAAAACATGTGGGGTTGTACGGAGGATCATACGGTGGCTTTATTACGCTGATGGGGATGTTTACCGAGCCCGATGTTTTCGCAGCCGGCGGAGCCATCCGCTCGGTTACCGATTGGGCGCATTACAACCACGAATACACCGCCAATATTTTGAACGAGCCTTTTACCGATGAAATAGCCTACCGCAAAAGTTCACCTATATATTTTGCAAATGGTTTAAAAGGTAATTTACTGATGCTGCATGGTATGATAGATCAAAATGTAAACTACCAGGACATTGTCCGTTTATCGCAAAAACTGATTGAGCTGCATAAAGAGAACTGGGAACTGGCATCATACCCGGTAGAAGATCACGGCTTTGAACAACCCAGCAGCTGGGCGGATGAGTACAAACGGATTTTTAAGTTGTTTGAACAAACGTTAAAGAAATGATGAAATTTATCCCCCCGTCGCCTGTGTCCTCACAGGCGATCATTCGGCTTTTCGGTAAGTTGCTTGTGAGGACACAAGCAACGGGGGAGGAAATGATGAGCTCCCAAAAAAAGCAAGGGCAGGTGCGATTCCTTCCCTGGGGAAGGGGAGGTAGGGGTTTAATAAACAATGCATATCAACTCGCCCGACGAAACCCCTCCCCGCCCTCGCGCAATCCATCGCACCCCTCCCGTTGGGAGGGAATTACCTTTGGGATTTCAACAACGTTTTTGATAACTATAATCCTATGCTCCCTCGCCTGTTCCTCCAACAAAACCAGTAGCAACCAGGTCAAAATAAGCCTCACGCCCGATAAACATTCCATCAACATAACCGGTCTTGACCGGGCCATAGTTCAGGATATCAACCGCGATTCAATGGGTGGTAACTGGCAAAGCCTGGTGCCGGTGTACAAAATGCCGGCAGATACCGATATTAAGAACTATCAACCCATGCAGCCCGGCAAATATCTGGTTAAAGATAGTATTGTGGTATTTACACCTGATACCCCTTTTGTGGCCCGGCAAACTTATTTTGTGCGCTACTATAAATTTGATACAAATACAAAAGCCAATGATTATATCATGGGCCGTAACAAGCTGGGCGATTTACGCTATACAGATTTGATTTTTAAGCAATAAAGGGTGTTTGATAGTTGAAAAATTAATAAATTTGATTATATTTGCATTCAATTAATAAAAGAGGGGGCAAATAGCCCCCTCTTTTATTTTATCAATTAAAAATTATCAATCAAAAAGGCGGGTAATGAACATTGAAAAAAAAGTAAGGGAACTGGTAGAAGAAAAGATAGCCGATAAGCCAAATTTGTTTTTAGTGGATGTTAAAATGCACTCAAACGGAAAGCTGATCGTTTTAATAGATGGGGATAACGGACTTGGTATTGACGACTGTGTACAGGTAAGCAGGCATGTAGGCTTCCATCTGGAAGAGGAAAATGTAATAGAAACTGCTTATAACCTGGAAGTATCATCGCCGGGTATTGATTATCCGCTATCATCGCCAAGGCAATATGCCAAAAACATGGGGCGCACACTGGCCATTAAAATGGCTGATGGCTCAAAAAGAGAGGGTGTTTTATCAGCAATAACTGAGGATGCCATCGTTATAGAAGAAAAAATAAAAGAAAAAGGGAAAAAGGCCGAAACTGTTGAAAGCGTTATCCCTATTAATCACATAACAGAAACAAAAGTTTTAATATCATTCAAGTAGAAAATGAGCAATATTAATTTAATTGATTCTTTTCAGGAATTTAAAGATTTCAAGAACATTGACCGCCCAACCATGATGAGCGTTTTGGAAGACGTTTTCAGAAGCATGATCAGGAAAAAATACGGCACAGATGAAAATTGCGACGTAATTGTTAACACTGATAATGGTGACTTAGAGATCTGGCGTACCCGTAAGGTTATGGAAGATGGCTTTAGTGAAGATGATGACCTGGAAGTTGAATTAACAGAGGCAAAATTATTTGATGCAGACCTGGAAGTTGGTGATGAGCAAATTGAGCAGATCACGCTGGAAAGCTTTGGCCGTCGTGCTATATTAGCCGCCCGCCAAACACTGGTTTCAAAAATTTTAGAACTGGAAAAAGACGAGATCTTCAAAAAATATAAAGATCGCGTTGGTGAAATTGTTACAGGCGAGGTTTACCAGGTTTGGAAAAAAGAAACCCTGGTACTGGATGATGAAGGTAACGAATTGTTGCTTCCAAAAACAGAACAGATCCCGGCCGACTACTTTAAAAAAGGCGATAGCGTAAAAGCGGTTGTTTATAAGGTAGATATGTTGAACAGCAACCCTAAAATCATTATTTCGCGTACAGCACCAGAGTTTTTGCAACGTTTGTTTGAACTTGAAGTACCAGAAATTTTCGACGGATTGATCACCATTAAAAAAATTGTTCGTGAGCCGGGCGAGAGAGCTAAGGTAGCCGTTGAATCATATGATGACCGTATTGATCCGGTTGGTGCCTGTGTGGGTATGAAGGGTTCACGTATACACGGTATCGTTCGTGAGTTGAAGAATGAAAATATTGACGTAATTAACTTTACCAACAATATCCAGTTATATATTCAGCGTGCATTATCACCTGCCAAAATCACTTCTATTAAATTAGATGATGAGAAAAAAACAGCAGCTGTGTACTTAAAACCTGATCAGGTATCTTTAGCCATCGGTCGTGGCGGACATAATATTAAATTAGCTGGTAAATTAACCGGTTATGAAATTGATGTTTACCGTGAGGCTGACGAACATGATGAGGATGTGGATATTGAAGAATTTACAGATGAAATTGATAGCTGGATAATTGATGAATTTAAACGAATTGGTTTAGATACAGCAAAATCGGTATTGGCTTTAACTGTTGGCGAATTGGTAAAACGTACCGATCTGGAAGAAGAAACGGTAAAAGAAGTGCTATCAATATTGAATGCTGAGTTTGAATAAGCATAATAACCAAAATTAAAATCGTATTTTTGCGATAATTAGCAGAGAAAATATAATAAATGTCAGAAGACAAATCAATAAAATTAATTAAGGCAGTAAAAGAACTCAACATTGGTATGGGTACCATTGTCGATTTTTTGGCTACAAAAGGTTACAAGGTTGACAAGCAACCTATGGCCCAGCTGAATGGCGACATGTACAACGCATTGTTGAAGGAGTTTGCTGTGGACAAAAGCATTAAAGAGGAAGCTAAGCAGATCAGTATCGGAAAGATACGGAAAGAAGATCCTGCGCCGTTCCCGGAAAAGCCAGTCGAAAACCGCCGTTCAAGGGATTTTGAGAACGAAGAAATATTGATCAAAAACACCGGTCAGTACACTTCACCGCAAACAGAAAAACCAAAACCGGTTGAGCCTGTTGCACACGAAAAAACCGAGGATCGTAGCGATGTATTGCCAGGTGTTAAGGTAGTTGGGAAAATTGACCTTAATAACTTAAATGCGAAGCCACAACCTGTTGCTGAAAAACCAGCGGTTGTTGAGCCCAAAGTAGAGGCTCCGAAGCCAGAAGTAGTAGCTCCGGAACCAAAACCTGAGCCAAAAGTTGAGGCCCCAAAAGAAATAGTAGCGGAAGCTCCTGTTGTAGAAGCTCCGAAACCGGTTGTTGCCGAAACCCCTAAGGTTGAAGCTCCAAAGGTAGAGACTCCGGTAGTTGAAACGCCAAAGGCAGAGACCCCAAAGGTTGAAGAGCCTAAAGCTCCGATTGTACAGGCTCCTGTTACACCGGCAGTGGTTGTGCCAGCCCCGGTTGCAGAAAAACCAGCCGAAGCACCTGTTGTTGATACTGAGGATGAAGTTATTAGGGCAAAAGCCGAAAGACTTACCGGCCCTAACATTATTGGTAAAATACAGTTACCTGTTAGTGCGCCGAAGCGTAATCCTATAGCATCATCATCAAACGCCAACAGCGCTGATCATAAACGCAAAAGAAAACGTAAAGATAACCAGGGAAATCCACAGCAAGGTGGCGGTGGTAATCATCCTCCGCATAACCAGCAAGGTGGCGGCGGCGGTAACCATCCTCCGCACACACCGTCAGGTGGTGGAACTATTAATCCAAATCGTCCTGATTTCAGGAACAGGACTAATGGTGCGCCCGGAAATGGCGGCCCGAGCCAAGGTGGCGGCAATCGTCCTGATTTCAGGAATAACCGTAATGCCCCTCAAAGCACAGGCCCTAAGGAAGAACCATCTGAAAAAGATATACAGGACCAGATTAAAGCAACACTTGCCCGCTTAAGTGGTGCAGGAAAATCAGGAAAATTTGCACAACGGGCTAAGTTCCGTCGTCAAAAACGTGATGATGTTGCCGCTACTGCCGAAGAACTGGCAATGGAGCAGGAACTGCAATCCAAAGTACTGAAGGTTACCGAGTTTGTTACAGCGAATGAGCTGGCCAGCATGATGGATGTATCTGTAACGCAGATCATCTCCACTTGTATGAGCCTGGGCATGTTCGTATCTATCAACCAAAGGCTTGATGCAGAAACATTAACCATTGTGGCTGATGAATTTGGTTACCAGGTTGAGTTTGTTAAACCACAGGATGAAGAGGCCAACCTTGATCAGCCTGATGATCCGGCAGACCTGGTTGCACGTGCGCCAATCGTTACCATCATGGGTCACGTCGATCATGGTAAAACATCATTGCTTGATTTTATCCGCAAAACAAACGTAATAGGTGGCGAAGCAGGGGGTATTACCCAGCACATTGGTGCCTATGAAGTAACATTGCCTGATAATAAAGGAAAAATAACATTCCTGGATACACCGGGTCACGAGGCGTTTACCGCCATGCGTGCAAGGGGTGCACAGGTTACAGATATTGTAATTATAGTAATTGCCGCTGATGATAGCGTGATGCCGCAAACCCGCGAGGCCATAAACCATGCGCAGGCTGCAGGTGCTCCAATCATCTTCGCTTTCAATAAAATTGACAGGCCAGGTGCCAATGCGGATAAGATCCGTGAGCAACTATCGGCTATGAACATTTTGGTTGAAGAGTGGGGTGGTAAATACCAATCGCAGGAAATATCGGCTAAAACCGGTTTAAATGTTGACTTGCTATTAGAGAAAGTATTACTTGAAGCAGAGATATTAGAACTTAAAGCCAACCCTAATAAACGTGCTGTAGGTACGGTTATTGAAGCTGCTTTAGATAAAGGTCGTGGTATTGTTACCACTATCCTGGTACAGGCAGGACGTTTAAAAGTGGGCGATCCAATTTTAGCGGGTTGCTACAGCGGGCGTGTTAAGGCATTAACTAATGAGCGCGGCCAAAGGGTTGAATCTGCAGGGCCATCAACACCGGTACAGGTGTTGGGTATGCAAGGTGCACCAACGGCGGGTGATAAGTTTAACGTATTGGAAAATGAAGTTGAGGCACGTGAAATTGCCAACAAACGTTTACAATTACAACGCGAACAAGGTTTACGTACACAGAAACATATTACACTTGATGAAATCGGCCGTCGTTTGGCAGTTGGTAACTTTAAGGAACTTAATATTATTGTTAAGGGTGATGTGGATGGATCAATAGAAGCGTTATCAGATTCATTACTGAAACTTTCTACCGAGCAGATACAGGTTAACATCATATCAAAAGCTGTAGGTCAGATCTCCGAATCAGACGTATTGCTGGCTTCTGCATCTGATGCCATCATTATAGGTTTCCAGGTTCGTCCGTCAGGAAGTGCCCGTAAACTTGCCGAGGCAGAGCAGATCGATATCAGGCTTTACTCTATCATCTACGATGCTATCAATGAGATAAAAGCGGCGATGGAAGGTATGCTTGCACCAACATTTGAAGAGAAAATTGTGGCTAACGTTGAAATACGTGAAACCTTCAAGATTAGCAAGGTTGGTACAATTGCAGGTTGTATGGTGTTGGATGGTAAAATTAACCGTAACAGCAAAATACGTATAGTACGTGATGGTGTAGTAATTTACACCGGCGAACTTGCTTCACTGAAACGCTTTAAAGATGACGTGAAAGAAGTATTAACCGGTTACGAGTGCGGTTTAAATATCCATAACTTTAATAATATTGAAGTAGGCGACATTGTTGAAGCTTATGAAAATGTAGAAGTTAAACGTAAGTTGTAATACAATACTTACTCATAAATATAAAGGCCGGTCTTCAACAGATCGGCCTTTTTTTTGTGCCATTGGGTAGCCATTCAGACATAGCGGCGTAATTTCCCAAGCCCCGGCACCAGGGAAGTCGCTTTTAAAAAGGAGGCGCCTACGGTGCCAAGACAATCACATCTGTCCTAAAATGCGGATTATTTAGGCTAAAGCTATCCTTGTATATCCTTTCTATCCGTTGGTTGAAACCAACGGCAATGAAGAATTGAAGGCAAACAGTGGTTTAATTCATTGCCGTCCCATTTATGGGAAGGATAAATAAAGAGCCTCGGTGGCTTTAGCCAAATAATAGCCCTGCTAACAACCTTGTGTACATACAGTAGGGCTCGGTACAAGGCGATGCCCATTTATACCGGTTCATTGCGTAAGTAAAATGTTAACCAATCTGCATATCTACGCTTTCAGCAATCCTTCTACCAGGGCTTTCCACTGCGGGCCTGACAGCCCTTCCCGAGCGGTAAGAGCAATGATGGTATTTCTGATAGTATCATAAATATTAGTATCCTTATTATTAATTACTTCGTTACGCCCATGCACAGCAGCGCTAACGTGGTTTAAGTACCGCTCAACAATAAAAGTATTAGTTGCCCCATGATCATAAAAATTGGCGACTGCCTGTCCTGGTTTCCTGGGGTTCACCACTGGCCTTACGGTAATGGTTATAAACTCGCTTTCGGCTTCTGCATTTTCAACCTCCTGTATATCTTCAATCATAACCCAATCGAGGCCGCCCCCCGCTATAGAGCCCGGCGCAGGTAAATCAACATAAAAATGATCGCCCTTCTCTGCCATTCGGTATAATTCATTCCCCTGCGCATCTGTAAGCGAAAATTTTGATGAACCTGGTCCGCACAGCTGATGCCAGCTGGATATATCCTTTAAACGGCTTTTAGCCAGTAAAAAAAGGGCATGTGCCTGTTGCCGGGTTTTCAAATCAGCAAAGTGAATAAAATCGGTTATTCCGCCATCGCGCTGTTCAGGAATACCTTCGTATGCATCGTCCATTTCTATAAAATATAAATATTTAACATGCAGTGTTACAAAGGGTTTTAGGCTTGCGTAATATTATTAAGTACTCATTTCGTGTAACATAATTAATACATTAAATATTAGATGGGTTTTCCATTCAATATTTGATTATTAATAAAAGTAATGTACATTTCATCTTTATAAAACCTAAATGATAAATAAACCACTCCTGTGCTTTTTTATCGTCTGCCTTTTTTTAAGTGACCGTGCCCTAAGCCAAACGGTGACCGACGATAGTACTATGCAAAAAATTGCGGTAGGCCACTTAGTTAGCACTTACAACTCCTCCATAGGCCAAATGTCTCGCCTTTACAACGGACCTGAATATGAGTTTTACGATCCATATATAAAAAGCAATGCCTTTTTTTTGGATATAAATGCATTCAGGCCAGGCTCGGTTAATTACGATGGCATATTTTACCCGAACATAGCCATGATGTATGATTTGAACAAAGACAAAGTTGTTGTATTGCTATATAACGGATTTTCTAAATATAGCTTGTTGAAATCAAGAGTACAAAGCTTTGATCTTCTTGCACATCATTTTGTATATGTGGCTCCGGATTCGCTAAACAAAGCGGCATCAATAGATACAGGATTTTACGATGAGGTATACAGGGGCAACCTCCAGGTTTTAACCAGGTGGTCAAAAAGTATTCAAACCATCTCTACGCAAACAACGCTCGAAACTTTTTTTACTGCCGCCTCCAAAAATTATTTTCTTAAAAAAGGCAATAACTATTATAGCATAAGCGGGCAAAGCTCTTTCCTGAAAATATTAAAGGATAAGAAAAAAGAACTGCAGCAATACATCAAGGCTAATAAAATAAAGTTTAGAGATAATCCTGAATTGGCCATGCGTATGATAGCTGCAGAATACGATCAGCTGGTTAAATAAAGTTACGCGGTGTTATAAATAAAGTATAATCAAGATCTAAAGTCTTTTTTATGGTTTGATATTCCATGCATAAACCTTAAGGGGTATAGTAGTATAGTGTGAACATTAAAATATACTGATGAAAAAAATTTACTTTTTAAGTTTTTGCTTTTTGATCCTGCTAAAAGTGGGATATTCTCAACAAACAACGGTACAAACTATAAGTGTAAACTTTCAACAGGCCACTATTGAGCAGTTTGTTACCGAGCTTGAGGCAAAAACCGGATATCACTTTTATTATGAGCCTACAAAATTTGATAGTTTAAAGGTAACTGTACAGGCTGATAATAAATCCATAGAAACTGTGCTTGACGCGGCTTTTAAAAACACTGCATTTCATTACGCAATTACGGTTAATCACGAGGTTTTTCTCACAAAAGGACGCGAAATACAACTATCGCTCGCTGCCGGCTTTTTTGGGATTAAAGCAGGAGCCGAAACCCCAAAAAACAATGTTACCACACAAGTTAAAGATTTTGCCGATACCAAAGAAAAAGTTGTTCCTGAAGCAACTACAGAAAACAAGCTTTATGAAATTGGTACCAAGACAAACACGATTGGTGCCGGAAATGCCACCTTATCGGGCTATGTTCGTGATGGCAAATCGGGCGAAGCCGTAGTAGGTGCCAGTATATATGTTACCAATACCAAAACTGGCGTGGCCTCAGATCAGTTTGGGTATTTTACCCTTTCGCTGCCAAAAGGACGGCAAATTTTAAGCGTGAGGGGCTTAGGCATGCGCGATACCCGCCGCCAGATTGTGCTTTATTCGGATGGTAAAATGATCATCGAAATGAAGGAACAGGTGACCAGCTTAAAAGAGGTAAAAATATCGGCCGAGAAGGTAGCCAATGTACGTAATGTGCAATTAGGCGTTAACCGTCTTGATATCAAAAGCATTAAACAAGTGCCAACCGTTTTTGGTGAAGCAGATGTATTACGGGTGGTGCTAACTCTTCCCGGCGTACAATCAGTGGGCGAAGCTACCACAGGCTTTAACGTTCGTGGGGGTTCGGCAGATCAGAACCTTATTTTAATGAACGATGCTACCATTTATAACCCATCGCATTTCTTTGGCTTCTTCTCCTCGTTTAACCCCGATATAGTAAAAGATATAGAACTATATAAAAGCAGCATCCCCGAAAAATTTGGCGGGCGCTTATCATCGGTACTCGATGTTACCAACCGCGAGGGTAACAAAAAGAAGTTTACAGGATCGGCAGGTATTGGTTTAATTACCAGCAGGCTTAATGTTGAAGGGCCCATTTTTAAGGATAGAACCTCGTTTTCATTTGGTGGCCGCACCACCTATTCCGATTGGTTACTGAAGCTACTACCGGAAGCATACAAGCACAGCCAGGCCTCATTTTATGATTTAAACCTTGATATAAGCCATCAGATAGATGATAAAAACAATATCTATGTATCCACTTACCTAAGCAAGGATAAATTTAAATTAAACAGCGATACTTCCTATGGTTACAGCAACAGGAACGCCAACATTAAATGGAAGCACAATTTTAACGATAAGCTGTTTAGTGTTATAGGAGCGGGTATTGATAGGTACCAATATAATATAGCCAGCTTTGATAACCCTGTAAATGCTTACAAGCTTAATTTTGATATTAATCAAACTAATTTCAAGGCCGATTTTACCTATTATCTAAATCGTAAAAACACGGTCAATTTTGGATTGAGCTCTATCTTTTACAAACTGCATCCGGGTAATTACCAGCCCAATAATCCCAAATCACTGGTGGCGCCGGATGTGATCCCAACGCAGCGCGCGCTGGAAAGTGCATTGTATGTTGGCGATAAATATGACTTTACCGAAGATTTTTCCGTAAGTGGCGGCGTACGCTATTCTTTATATAGTTTCCTTGGGCCGCAAACGGTATATAATTATGCGCCAAATTTGCCTAAAACAAGTTCAAACTTGCTGGATAGCACCAACTATAGCAGCGGCAAGTTTATTAAAACATATTCAGGGCCCGAGATCAGGCTTTCGGGCCGGTACCAGTTAGGAGATAATACATCGTTAAAAGGGGGGTACAACACACTAAGGCAATACATTCATTTACTATCCAATACCACCGCTATTGCGCCAACCGATGTATGGCAGCTGAGCGATCCTAATATCAAACCACAATATGGCGACCAGGTATCCTTGGGGATATACCGTAACCTAAAATCAAACACGATCGAAACCTCGGTAGAGGTTTATTACAAACGGTTAAGAGATTACCTTGATTACCGCAGCGGAGCCAACCTGGTGCTCAATCATCATATAGAAAACGATGTACTGGCTACCCAGGGCAAAGCGTATGGTATTGAGTTTTTGATTAAAAAAACCACAGGTAAAGCAAATGGCTGGATAAGCTACACCTACTCCCGTACATTTTTAAGGCAAACTGATCCTAATGAAGGCGAACTAATTAACGGCGGCCTTTATTATCCTGCCAATTTTGATAAACCACATGATTTTAATTTCATAGGCAACTACCGGTTTTCGCACAGGTTTAGCATATCATTAAATGTTACCTATAGTACAGGCAGGCCAATAACATTGCCGGTTGCCAAGTATGAGTATGGCGGATCGGAGCGCGTATACTATTCAGACCGTAATCAATATCGAATCCCGGATTACTTCCGGTCGGATTTTTCAATGAATATCGAAGGCAATCATAAGGTGCATCAACTAACGCATAACTCGTTCACTATAGGCGTTTATAACCTTACCGGGAGGCAAAATGCCTACTCAACCTATTTCACCGAGCAAAGCGGCGTAATAAGTGGCTATAAGCTTTCGATATTTGCAAAGCCAATTCCGTTCATCAATTACAATATCAGGTTTTAACAGGTATGAACAAAAGGGGTAATTATATGGTTTTTATAGCATTGCTCACCGCAATAGTGGCCTGCCGTAAACCTTATACTCCTAAAGCAATACTGGCTCCCGGCAGTTACCTGGTGGTTGAGGGAGTTATTAATAGTGGTGCCGATTCTACCATTATTACTTTAAGCAAAACGATAAACATTGCAACCAAAGACTCGTCGGCTTTTGAAACAAATGCACAGGTAACGGTGGAAAATGAAGGCGGCACAAGCTATCCGTTACAGGAGTTTAAAGCCGGGCACTATCTCGCCATCGCCCTAAATCTCGACAAAACAAAAAAATACCGCCTACATATTAAAACGGCTGCTTCTAATGAATATGCATCTGATTACGTTGCGGTAAGGCCGACGCCACCTATTGATAGCATTACTTATAGAATAACAGACAAAGGTTTGCAGGTTAATGTTAATACCCATAACCCGGCCAATAGTACACGATATTACCGCTGGGCGTATGAAGAGGCCTGGCAATTTCACGCACAACGCAACTCGGAATCAATAGTTAAAGGAACAGATATTGTACCAAGAAAACCCGAAGAACAGATCTATTATTGCTTTGCAGGTGATAAATCAAGCAATATAGTTTTAGGTTCAACAGAAAAATTACAGCAGGATATTATTTCACAAATCCCGATTACAATTATTTCGCCCCGGTCAGAAAAATTACAAATAAAATATAGCATCCTCCTTAAACAGTACGCCGTAACAAAAGAGGAATATCAATTTTGGGAAAACATTAAAAAAAATACCGAACAACTTGGCAGCATCTTCGATGCGCAGCCATCGCAATTAAAAGGGAACATACATGGCATTACCAACCCTACAGAGCCGGTTATTGGCTATATAGGCGTAACCAACACACAAACTAAAAGGATATTTATTACAAACAACCGTTTTCCGGATAATTACTACCCCGTTTATGCCGATGAATGTGAAGTAATCAGCGCTTTCTTTATAAATGCCCTTACTGGAGCAAATGACGTTGACTTTTTCATATTTAGACTGGGCTATATCCCGGTATCGCCAATAATTAGTCCGCGGGGTGTAACCATAGGTTATAAGGCAGCGCCAATTGAATGTGTTGATTGCAGACTAAGAGGCCACATTGATGCACCAGATTTTTGGGAATTATGATAAAGAATAAATATATATCGTTTTTTATATTACTGGGCTGCGTTATTACCGGTTGCCGAAAACCGTATACTCCACCAGCCATAGTTGCACCGGGCAGCTACCTTGTGGTTGAGGGAGTTATAAATAGTGGCGCAGACTCAACCATTATTACTTTAAGCAAAACGGTAAACCTTTCACAAAATCCGTCCTCGGCTTTGGTGTCAGGTGCACAGGTACATGTTGAGGCCGAAGGAGGAGCAAGTTATCCCTTAGCGGAGCTTAATACAGGGCGTTATGTAGCGGTTTCCTTAAATCTGGATAACTCAAAAAAATATCGCCTCCACATTAAAGCGATAGGGAATGAATATGTGTCTGATTATGTAGCTGTAAAACCAACGCCACCTATTGATAGCATTGGTTATAAAATTACCAGCAAGGGTTTGCAAATTAATTCAAACACCCATGATCCAAGTAACAATACCCGCTATTACCGCTGGGCTTATGAAGAAACGTGGCGCTTTCATTCACAATTCAATTCGGGGCTGATAGTTAGGGACGGAAAGATAGTATACAGAAATAATGATGAGATGATCTATTATTGTTATGCCGGCGATAGATCAAGTAATATTGTTTTGGCGTCATCGGCAAAATTGAGGCAAGATGTAATATCAGATAACCCCATAATTTTAATCCCTCCAACTTCAGAAAAACTGGAAATACGATACAGCATCCTCCTAAAACAATATGCGCTCACAAAAGAAGAATATGCTTTTTGGGAAAATATGAGGAAAAATACAGAACAGCTGGGAAGTATATTTGATCCGCAACCATCAGAAATTAACGGGAATATTCATAATGTTACCAACCCTGCCGAACCGGTTATTGGTTATGTAAGTGTAACTAATGTACAAACCAAGAGGATATTTATATCAAATAGTGTTTTCCCTTATGAATGGCGACCCGAGTATAATGGTTCCTGCCAAATTGATTCGGCTTTTTTTACAAACCTACACACAGGATCAAATGATGTGGAGAACCGAATTATTGAAGGTACACTAATACCAATTTCAACCATAAGCCCGGATGGATTTCATATTATTGGATATACGGCATCAAGTGTTGAATGTACTGATTGCAGAGTGAGAGGGAGAATAGAGGCCCCCGTTTTTTGGAAATAATTTATTAAAATGATGAAGCCTAAATATATGTTGTATTTGCTGGTGCTGGGCGTCATGATCACCACGTGCAAAAAACCTTATAACCCAACAGTTATCTCCAGTAACAATAATTACCTTGTTGTTGAGGGTGTAATAAACGCGGGCAGCGACCCTACGGTTATCAGCCTGAGCCAGACAGTTAATTTAAGCGACGGCGTACAACCTTCGGCGTTGAATGATTATATAGTTAGCATACAGGATGAGGCGGGTAATTCAATACCGTTAATTTCACAAGGCAATGGCAAATATACTTCCGGGAGCGGGTTGAATCTTAATCAATCAAAAAAATACAGGCTACATATAGCTCACAATGAAAAAGAATACGCATCCGACTATATCGAGGTAAGAAAAACACCACCCATTGATAGTGTTGGTTTTGTGCCCAAGGGGAGCAACCTTAATTTATACGTTAGCACTCATGATGCCACTAATAATACCCGCTACTACCGTTGGGATTTTGAAGAAACATGGAAGTTTCATTCCCGGTATGAATCCGGCTTTCTGGTTGATCCGGTTACCAAATCAATAAGATCCCGGAAAGAAAGTGAAGCATCATACTATTGCTATACAAATGATTTATCAAGTAACATCCTGATAAGTTCATCGGCCAAACTGGTGTCCGACGTTATATTTCAGGCTCCGTTAACAACTATTCCATCCACATCAGAGAAAATATCGGTTAGGTATTCTGTTTTGGTAAAGCAATACGCCTTAACCAAGGAGGCATATGCGTTTTGGGAAAACATCAAAAAAAACACCGAACAACTTGGAAGTATATTTGATGCCCAGCCTTCGCAGCTGCAGGGTAATATTCATAGCGTAACTAATGCTGCAGAGCCGGTAATTGGCTACATCAGCATTACAAACGTGCAGCAAAAACGAATCTTTGTTGATAACAGTCAATTACCGATAAACTGGTTTCCTGTATACCCATATAACTGCGAGGTTGATTCGGCACTTATTTACAATCCTAAAAGCATGCTGCATGAGGTACAAGGCAGCATTATTGATGGAGGTGGAATTCCTATTGCACCAATAATGGACCAGGGTTTTGTGATAGGATATATTTTTTCGACGCTGGAATGTACAGATTGCAGGATACGGGGACTATCACAGCCACCAGCATTCTGGAAACCATAAACAAAGTTATGCTATTAAAAAATTTACGGTGAGCACTATGAAATATCACTTACATGAAAACATTAAACAAACCAGTTTTTGGCTATGAAAAATTTTAAGGAAACTGCTAAAATTACAGCCTTATCAATTGGGATACTGCTGCTTTGGCAAACAACTTGCTTTGCGCAGGCGATAAATCAGATCAGGAACAGCTTTAACCAATACCAGCAGACAACAGTACAGGAAAAAGTTTTTGTACATACGGATAAAAGCACTTACCTGCCCGGCGAAATTATATGGTTTAAGATTTATGCCGTTGACGCTGCTTTACACCGGCCATTTAGCCTGAGCAAGGTAGTTTATGTTGATGTGATAGATAATGGCCACAGCGCTGTTGTACAGGCTAAAATTGCCATGAAAAATGGCACAGGCAGTGGATCATTATATATTCCGGTATCTGTAAGCAACGGCAATTACAAATTGAGGGCCTATACCAATTGGATGAAAAACTTCAGTCCCGATTATTATTTCGAAAAAACCATCACTATCATAAACCCCTTAAAATCGCCCGATACACTGGCAAAGGAAATTGCCCCTGCTTATGACGTTCAATTTTTTCCGGAAGGTGGCAACCTTGTGACCGGCTTAACCAGCAAAGTAGCCTTCAAAGTTACCACACCCAATGGAGAGGGTCTTGCCATGTACCGCGGAGCCCTAATTGACCAGCATAATGATACCGTAGCCCGTTTTCAGCCGTTAAAATTTGGTATGGGTAATTTTACGTTTACGCCCGTTGCCAACAATACCTACAAGGCAATCATTAAAACCAACTCAGGCATTTCCGTTGTTAAGGAACTGCCTGAAATTAACAGCCGGGGCTATGTGATGCAATTAAAAGATAACGGACCAAGCCTGGAGGTTACCGTAAATAGCAATGCTACAGGTGGCGAGGTATTCCTTTTTGCGCATACCAGGCAATTGGTTAAAGCTGCAGCAAGTACTTCATTTAACTCCGGAGTGGCCAGCTTTACAATTGACAAAAGCAAACTCGGCGATGGCGTATCTCATATTACCATTTTTAACAGTGCCCAACAACCCGTTTGTGAAAGACTTTATTTTAAACGCCCCAAACAACAGCTACTTATAGATGCCGCTGCCGATCAGCCTCAATACTCCACCCGCAAAAAAGTAACTATTAATGTAGCGGCAAAAAGATTATCAGGTGCGGCAATGGCAACAAACATGTCGCTATCTGTTTATCGCGTTGATTCACTACAGCATATAGATGCCGATGATATATTTAGCTACCTATGGTTGCGATCAGATCTGCGGGGAGGCATTGAATCCGCCGCTTATTACTTTAAAAACACCAATGCAGAAGCCGATGCAGCTATGGATAATCTGATGCTTTCGCAAGGCTGGCGAAGGTTTATTTGGAGCAGTATATTAGCGAATACTCCCCCTGCATTCTCTTTTTTACCCGAGTATGATGACCACCTTGTAACCGCAAAAATAGTAAGCACCATAACAGGCACCCCCGCAAAGGAGGTGGTAGCTTATTTAAGTGTGCCGGGTAAAAGGGTACAATTATACGTTTCAAAAAGCGATTCGTTAGGTAGACTGGTATTCAATACAAAACAATTATATGGCCCCGGCGAAGTTGTAGCCCAGACAAACTCTGAAAGGGATTCTACTTTTCGGATAGATGTGTTAAGCCCTTTCTCTGAACAGTATGCCAAATTTAACTGGCCAAAGTATAGTTTACTGCCAAACGCGCAAAAAGCTTTAGAAGAGCATAGCCTTGCTATGCAGGTACAAAATGTATATGCAAATAATGAAATTAAGCGATTTTATGACCCGGGTGTTGATAGCGCGGGCTTTTATGCTCGCCCCTATAAAACTTATCTCTTAGATAATTATACCCGCTTCACCACTATGGAAGAGGTGCTGCGCGAGTATATAAGAGAGGTTAACGTAGTGCGTTCTCAACGCCGTTACCATATCAAAGTATTGAATGAAAAAGGCTTTTTAGAAGGCGATCCATTGGTAATGCTTGATGACGTACCGGTATTTAACATTGATAAGGTAATAGCTATCGACCCCTTAAAAGTGCGTAAACTGGAAGTTATAAGAGAAAGGTATTTCTATGGACCATCAGTATCTGAAGGGGTATTAAGCTACACCACTTACAAAGGCGACCTTGGCGGTGTTGAAATGGATCCGCATGCTGTAGTGCTTGATTACGAAGGAATGCAGTTAAAGCGTGAATTTTATTCGCCGGTTTATAATACCGAAAAGACAGAGAAAAGCCGGGTGCCTGATTTTAGGAGCCTGTTGTTTTGGTCGCCGGATGTTTACACAAACCAGGGCGGAAAAGGTGTTGTATCGTTTTATACCTCCGATCAAAAAGGCAAATATGTAGGGTCAATACAGGGAATAAATGAGAATGGGGAGGCGGCAAGCCAATATTTTAGCTTTGAAGTAAAATAAAAAAATATTTTTTTCAGATAATTTAGAAAAACGTAACGGGTACAAATTGAGTATTGTTTGTTTTGATATAGAGTAAGTTATGTGGGTGATAAAAAATGAACAGGCGCCGTTTTGCTGCGATAAACAGCATACAAAAACAGCCAAAATCACTTTTTTTGAAAAAAGGACTTGTGTAATATAAAATGGTGTGTATATTTGCACACCCAAACGGAGTGGTAGTTCAGCTGGTTAGAATACATGCCTGTCACGCATGGGGTCGCGGGTTCGAATCCCGTCCATTCCGCTGAAAACTTAAAAGCCTTACTGAAAAGTAAGGCTTTTCTGCATTTAAACCCTTTTTAAGCGGTTTCTCACAAAAAAGCATATCAAATAAAATCAATTATTTACAGCCTTGTAGGGTACCATTTCGGGTAACACCGAATGTACCGAAATTTGTTACCCTCGACCCTGCACAATGCGCTATTAATCAGCATTTTGAGGGAAGAATGATTAAAATCATTCATTAAAAATTATTGAGTATGAAAATCAATGAAAGGGTATCATTATTAGTTATGCTGGAGAAATCCAGGTTGACCACAGATGGCAAAGCGCCGATTTTTATCCGACTTACCGTGGATGGCAAGCGCGCGGAAATGTCTTTGGGGCAAAAAGTAAATCAAAAAAACTGGAATCAGGAAACCGGCTATGTGCGGGGAGCATCTATTGAAGCAAGACTGATCAATAACGCCATCGACGCCGCAACGTTAAAGGTCAGGCAGTTGTATGATCAGTTATGTATCAATGAAGACTATGTTTCAGCTAACATGGTTAAGCAGGCGTACCAGGGGAAACGTGAAAGGGAAAAGACCTTGATGGAAGTTATTGATTTTGTCATTGACCGTGTTAAATTAAAAGTAGCAGGAGACAAACGCTCCCCCGCTACACTAACCAAATGGAACACGGCTAAAGATAAGGTGGTTTCATTCCTTCAATCCGAATACAAAGCTAAAGACATTCCACTAAGTAAAGTCAAAATGTCCTTTGCGGAGGATTTTGTAGATTATCTCACCCTTAAAGAACATATTGGGAATAATACCACTATGTGTTACCTAAAGAAAGTACGTTCTGTGCTAAAAACAGCTGTTGAAAGGGAATGGCTAAACAGGAATACTTTAAGTTCCTACCAATGCTCTTATATAGAGCCCGAAAAGGACATCCTTGACGAAAGGGAGCTGTTTGCCCTTTATGAAAAGAAAATGGCTGTAGAACGATTGGAAGACGTGAAAAATGCTTACTTGTTTATGTGCTTTACCGGCTTTGCCTATAAGGATGCCAGTAAATTAACCCGTGAGCATATAGTTAATTTTTTTGACGGAGAAGAATGGATTGTAAAGAACCGTCAAAAAGTAACAAAAGCAATATGTCGTGAAAGTGTTCCGTTATTGCCAATAGCCAAAGAGATCATCGAAAAATATAAAGACCATCCCTACTGTCTACAAAACGATGTGTTACTGCCCATCAGCAGCAATCAAAAATACAATGCCTATTTAAAGGAAGTTGCCGATATCTGCGGTATCAATAAAAATCTGACCACCCATACCGCCAGGCATACTTTTGCGACAACAGTTACGCTGGCTAATGGCGTTCCTATTGAAACAGTTAGCGCCATGTTAGGACACAAATCAATTAAGACAACACAGATCTATGCCAAGATAGTTGCCCAAAAAATCAGCACTGACATGAGTGACCTCAAGAAGAAACTTATGTTAAAAATGCCTAATCTGCAAAAACTAAATGAATTAGTGGCTTAATGAATGAAGAAAGCTGCGATGGAAAACAATAAAGCCCCGGGATTGCCGGGGCCTTAATTCTTAAACTTGATTACGTTTTTATCGCTAAAAAGAGGCTTTATCAAGCATTACGAAACAAAATTACATAATTTACAATTAAAGTCTGTAAAGCAAAAAAACAAACGTCATTTCCTGCGAATTACCTAGAATTCATTGGTAGTTCCCAGGTTGTGGAAAATCAATTTTTTAACACAAAATGAGCGTTTGTATCGTTTGAGTAAGGTTTTTGAATAACCTGCAAATGTAGCGACCGCGCAGAATAGTTCAATTTTACAGGGTTTTATAAAAAGGAATTTATAGAGCTAATGCCGGAAATGGATGTGAAAAACGAACCGATTAACAATGAAAGTTTACATAAATTGTAAACTTTTTCTTATATTTGCATTATGTATGTAATACATGCCGAGACAGGTCAGAAACTTCAAGCTACTATTAGTAAGCTGGATGCCAAAGAACTTGCTCAAATCAATAAAACGAAACGGTTTGATTTTAATTGGAACAAAGAAAAAAGCTATGAAGTTTATAAATTAATAGCGGCAGGCATTGACGAGCCCTTAGGATTAATGTCATTGGCAGACCGGCCAGATGATATTGCAATTGAAATCAGACTGCTGGCATCATCTTTGGAAAATGTGGGCGATAAAAAGCAATACCAAAGAATTGCAGGCTGTATGATCGCCTTTGCCTGTAGGCAATCATTTATGGCCCAATATGGCGGTTACGTTTGTCTGAAGCCTAAGACTGACCTGAAAGATCACTATCGGGATATTTATGGATTTGAATCCACGAAACTATTTTTAGTAACAGACGGCGCTAATTCTTTATCTTTAATTAAGAAATATTATGAAGACCAGGAATAATAAAAAGCATGAATTAACGGATTTTTCGAAATTCAGTAATAAAGAACTTGCCGAAGCTTTTGTATTTCCATCAAAAGCTCCCGCCACTGAAAAAGAAAAAAAAGAAGAGAAAGAGTTTTTTCAGGAACGCCGAAAAAAATTCGCGAACAGGACACATCAGCAGCAGATATATGATAAATTATTGCAGTTAAAATTTCAATTGGAAGATTATATCAGCAGTAATCAATATCAGGATGTTCTGAATTTTAGTTATTTCTTAAGTGAATATGTGAACAGGCAAGATAAGAAAGATAAAGACTTTGCCGCCGAGATCGATATTAAACCGGCAGTATTAAGCCAGTATCTTAACAATTACCGTAAACCTCCCGAAAAAATTGTTTTCAGGCTGGAATTACATTCCAATGGCATGATTCCGGCGGTGGCATGGTACAAGCTTTTACAGAAAGATAAAGAACACGAAATCATGACAGATTCCAGCAGCAGAACGGAAGAAAGCAAGCATATTAAAAATAAACTGGAATTTGCATATTAAGTTTTTTTCACACAAAAACGTTAAAGGTTGCCAAAAGTAATTTTTTACTACAGTTTTCTGTGTTCACTTGGATATACAGTTAATGATGGGTTTAAGGAAGTAGTGCCTGTTGTTACCAGATTATGCTTTAACTCATACCCTGTCCTTGGGCATAACAATTATAATTATTTAACAAAATCATTGATGTTCGTTTCTATCAAATCAGCAATGGGCTCCTCAGGATAATGTTCAGTTATCCGTTGTCGAAGTAATATAGGTGCGTTTAATGCCGGTAATGGGCAGTCCATACATCGTTAAACTTGGAGTCTTAATTAGCCTATGCGCTGCTATGCTTTTATGTTCGTGAATTGCTCTGTAAATTGGAAAGGCCACTTTGCAACAAGGGAAGTTCATCACAAGATTCAAAATTCCTCAGTTATATTTGGTCCAATTGGTCTTTACATAACACTTATCAAACAGCCTTTTCTTTTAGGCAACATATTTTGAGTGATTATTTTCAACCTCACGAGCACATTAGCAACTTTCGTTTGCTAAAGAAATTGGCAATTTAAAAAAATATCGTACCTTGTAATCCATTAGCTTAAACCAATCAATGGATACCGCCGTTCGAAATCAAAAAACCAAAACTTTTAAAGTTCTTTCCATTGATGGAGGCGGTATAAAAGGTTTATATTCTGCACAAATACTAAAGCATTTCGAGGAGAAGTTTGACTGTCGCATATCCGACTATTTTGATATGTTATGCGGCACATCAACCGGAGGATTGATAGCATTGGCACTTTCTTTGAAGATTCCAGCGGCCGACATTTGCAATTTCTATGATCAACAAGGCCCTAAAATATTTACAAAATTTAAGAATAACATTTTCCTGGGCAAAAGGCTTAACAATGGCACTATTAAGCAGTTGGTGAATGGTGGTAAATTCACGGACACCAATTTAAAGATAGCTTTAATAGATATTTTTGGGCAGAAGCGAATAGGGGAAAGTAACAATTTACTCTGTATTCCAAGTTATAATATAACTGAAGCCCGCCCATTTGTTTTTAAATTTGACCACAAAGAAGGCGATTTAAACCGCGATAATAAGGCGCTGTATGTTGATGTCGCTTTGGCCACTAGTGCGGCACCTACTTATTTTCCAATGGCGCAAATCGACTATTACGATAATAAGCAGTTTATCGATGGCGGTGTATGGGGCAACAACCCAACGCTGGTAGGTTATCTGGAGGCTCTGCAATATTTTGTAGGTAAAAATAAACCTTTTGATAAGCTTAAGATCTTGTCAATAAGCAGCTTGTCGCTCACTGGCGGGAGGCCTACAGGGTTGAAGCGAAACCGATCATTTCTGGACTGGAAAGATGAACTTTTTGAAACATCCTTCACCGGTCAGAGCTTTTTTACGGACTTTTTCATGAGTAAAATAGCCGGCCTTAATGATTTGGAAGTTGATTACGTGCGGATACCCTCGTCAAAAATTTCCAGTTCACAAGAAGAACTCGTTCAATTAGATAAGGCTACCCCAGAAGCCCTGGACTTAATTCGCGGTAAGGGAAATGACATGGGAGACATTTGGCGTAAAAAGCCCGAAATCGCAGACTTTTTTAAACAAGAAAAAATTTATAAAACCAATTAGATATGGCCGATTGTCACGCTCAGTTTGTGGACTTTAATACGGAGATTACTTTAACGTCTGACCGCAAACAAAAATTGAAAACATCAAGAAAAAATTTGCGCGACCGTGTGCGTGATGATTTTAAGGAGAATCATTCAGGGGAAATCAAACCCAAATTTAGTGCCCAGGGTTCCTCCGAAATGAAAACCGGCGTCAATCCTATTCCTCGCGTTATCGACGAGGAAGGTACCGAAAAACGTCTTACTAAATATGATACAGATGATGGTATCTATTTTATTGGCGCTCTTGATCAACGTAAAAGCGTTCAAACATATCACAATTGGGTTTGCAATGCGGTGGACGGTTATACGAGCATTCCGCCGGTGGATAAGAACACTTGTGTCAGAACATTATTTTCGGATGGACACCATATCGATCAGCCTATTTATTTTATGGATGAGAAAGACGACACCCATCCATGGTTGGCGCACAAAAAACATGGATGGGGAGCCAGTGACCCTAAAGAGTTTTACAAATGGTTCAATGCTGAAGCCGATAAAAATAAACAGATTCGCAGCTTGGTCAAGTATCTGAAAGCGTGGTGCGATTATCAGAATTTTGAAGACGACTCCAAGAAAATGCCAACAGGCTTCGTTTTGACCATTTGGGCAGTTAATCACTTCATTGCAGACGATAGGGACGATATTGCTTTAAAAAACTTGCTGGAGAATATCTATACTGAACTTTATGCGAATTTTCAATGCTTGCGGCCAACAACACCTGTGGATGAAGATGTAGTAGACGGTTACAGCTATGAATCATATTTCATGGAAAAATTGAAAAGCTTCCGCGATAGCGCCAAACAGGCGATTAATGAGACCAATCCTAAAAATGCCTGCTATAAATGGCAGAAGCATTTAGGTCCTCGTTTTACCTGTTCGACGGCAAAGGATGAAGATGAGGGGGCAAGAAGTTTTGCTACACCAGCAGTTGTTACCAATAACGCAAAAAGTGCTTAAGAATTAGATGGTTGATTTTGACGAGGCAAGGGCAGCGGCGTTCAAACTCATTGAGAACACCAGGACTGTTGAACAGATTTCTGAAGAAGTAAAAAATAATTCTGGCGGTAAAACCACTAAAACTTTTTGGCGGGTTATTGTAGAAGTACCCGTTGAAGACCAAATCAGGGATTTTACACTGGAGATTTTTTTGAACTACGATTTTCCATTATCACTTCCGCAAATTAAACTTGCAGAATCTGATTATCAGCAAACAAAATACCTGCCGCATGTAGACGATAAAAGATGTATTTGTTTATTTGATCAGGAGACAATCAAACAAAACACTGATGACCCAGCCGGTATAGTCAATGAATGTGTCAATCAGGCCGTTAGGATTTTGGCCGATGGTCTGAATAAGGATAGAGTTGCAGAGTTTAATGATGAGATCATCGCTTATTGGGAAAATAAATACCATAAAGAGGATAATGTTGTTTCGGGTTATATAGGTAGTAATATGTCCTGCCTTAAGCCCGGTAACGTTGCTGCATATTATTTGCAGCAACCCCATGCTAATGCTAACTTATATGTAGGCAATGATGAGGTCGAAACGAATAAACTGATTGAATTCTTCAAATTCAGAGGACACACCTTACAAAACCTTGACGCATTTTACCTTGGTGAGGTAAATGAACTCAATCCGCCTTTTTATTTCACCAATAAATCGTTATTGGAATTTATGCGTTTTCGGTTCCATGATATATGGAAGGAGATAAAAAGTTACCTTAACCGAAACAGTCATTTGAGCAAATTTTTGCTTTTTTCGGTAGTATCGGGCGGACAATCATTATTTTTGGGTTTCTATTGGTATCCGTTAAAAAAAGATTTCAAAGGATGGAGATCGGGTTATCACAGTACTGTCGAGATCATGACCAGTATCATACCGGCGCAGGGCATCACGCGCGTCCGGTTTATTGAGTTCCATCCATCCAGACTTCAGGCCCGTACTGATGGTAAAAGCAGTGATTTTCCGGATAAAAAGTTTATGCTCGCCGGCCTTGGCAGCATCGGCTCTAACTTATTGTTTTATTTAAATTCGTTAATAGTCAGTAAATACATATTGGTAGACCCGGAAATACTTGCGTTGGAAAATGTAAACAGGCATCTTCTATCTTTTAATGATGTCGGTTATTACAAGGTGGATGGCATAGCTAAATATCTCACCCTACAAAACCCGTTCGTGGATATCACAAAAAAAGCAGGGTCAGTTGTCGATTTGGTTCAACGGAATCTTAAAGAGATCAATGAAGTGGATTTGATATTTTGTGCACTGGGCAAAGATGCAATCGAATCATACATTTTGCAGCAATTGGCAGCTGGTCATATTCAAAAGCCGGTATTGTTTTTTTGGGTGGAACCCTACCTGCTTGGGGCACACATTTTGTATATTACACCAAACACAACCTTTACCTTAAAAGACCTGGAGGTTGATGGGTATTTTAAATTCAACATTTTAGCTCCTGAAACCTACAAAGACCCGTCAAAGAAAATTTCTTTGCGAGAGGCAGGTTGCCAGGGCTCATATATGCCCTACGGTAAGGCAGAAATTGTTCGCTTTTTCGCTGCGATCATACCAGATTTATTCAACGTTATACAGACGCCGCCCGATTCAAATCTTGCTATTACCTATGCCGGTGATTTAAATATGGCCGCTAAATTAAATTTGTCTATATCTGATTTGGCAAGCGGTATATCGTCTTACCAAATTCTAATTCAAGCCATTTAATGAGTGTTAAAATAGGACCTTACTCGCTTGTGCTTCATGCGCAGCCCCGGGAAATCTTAGAAAAATATACCCAGTATAATCGCAAAGATCCTGAGGCTGGCGGAATATTGTTAGGGAAGATAATTAATGATGAAATCAATATTTTAAAGCTTTCAGTTCCCACGTCCCTGGATAGGTCATCACGGACAAATTTTGAGCGAAGTAAGGTCGGCGCGCAAATTATTTTAGACTATGAATTTCATAATAGTAACGGTCAAATGACCTATTTAGGCGAGTGGCATACGCATCCCGAACGATTCCCGACACCATCTTATACTGATTTGCATATGCTGAAGGATCAGTTTAAGAACAATAGACTGCACACTGATTTTATTTTACTGATCATTAAAGGTACAGATGGTTTATATATTCGCTTATTAATTAAAGACAGATACTACGAGTGTAAGATATAAGCTGCATTTAAGTAAGCATTTCTGATGTTCTGTTAATCGTTCCATTGTCTATTTTTTTTAGAAAACAATTAAACAATAAGGTGGATATTCCGGACGCCTTGACCAAGTAGTTCCGTAGGATGTAGAGCAACTATTTGTGTAATCGGATTATTAAAGTCATTGTTCTTAGTCAATAAATTGGCCTGATCAAAGTGTTGCGGAATCAACGGTTCGCTATTTCGGAATGAGGTGATCAATGACTCCGGAATATCCACATATCAGCACTGAACCGAAATTCACCAGTTCTTCGAGCCCGGACGCGAATTGTGAGAGAATGGCGGCGACTTCGGGATCAAGCTCTCTTGGAATGAACCCATCTGCTGGTTTCGTCATAATTTTAAAAGGTCTAAGTGGTTCAGGAGCGGGCCACCATTTTAATGGTACCCTTTTCCTCGTCGATGGGATGACTGGTGATATATTCTTTTGATAGGAGCTCGCGGGCGATGCTTATGTTTAAAGGAGTTTTCGGGAATACCGGTCGCTTTCCGCGGTTGAGCCGTTCGTAATCGCCCCCGATGCCGTTCAGCAATTCCCTGATCGTTGCATTATCCAGGCTAGGAAGATTGCGCTCAAAGAGCCGGAGTTTATCCTGTTGGCGGCTTGCTGTGGCAACCAGGGCTTTTAGTTTTTCTTCATCAACGTTCAATTTGTCTGTTTCTACTAATATTTCGCTGATCCTTGTGGCCAGCGGCTCATCGGCTGTTATCATTTCCGCTGTGATGGTCCCGATCAGTTGCAGCTGTTCGGCAGCAGTCATATTGCCGGTTCCCAGCAGCAGCAGGAGGTCGTGATTGTCCAGTGCGAAATCATCGGTGGTATCCAGAAATGAATCAGGCGAATCTAGCAACAAATAAACGTGCAACTGGTAGCCTTTCGCCTTCAGCCGGTTAAAATTGGCCGGGTTGACGGCTAACAGCCCTGCGTCAATGATCGCTTCGATCTTGTCTGCTGCGATACTTGTAATATCAAGATCACTATACGCCCTGTCGAAAGCTTGGAGCAGCGAACGGTAAGGTCCGATCACAAATTCATCAAAGCTGATGAGGGCAAGTGTGAGTTTATCGGTCAGTGCTTCCGGGTAGCGGCCGTCGGGTGTCAGTAAAGTCTTGCCCAGCTCAGCGGCATTTGCCGGCCAATCCAAAAATTTGAGCAGATGGCTGTCGAGGACTTCTCTGGTATGATAATAATAAAGCACATTCTGCCAGGTTGCCTTGACCTTATTATAGCTGTCCAGCAATAGCGGGTAGAGTTCGGGGCTTTCCACTGCCTCCAGATCTGTGATAAGAACTGACTCTTTAGCGATGAGCTGTTTTTTCTGTTCAGTGGTAAGGTCTTCTTCATTCAATAAATTGATGACATCTTTTTCGGCATCCAGTAGCTCCCCGGGTATTTTCAGTAAGACACGGTCCACATAGACGCTGATCTCCTGGTCTATGTAATTAACAAGCGGCTCACAGTCGGAGGACATGATGGTAGAATAATTCGCGCTGGCCAGTTGAGTAATCTCTATGCTTGCCTTGTTCCGGGCATTGATGATCACGACAATGTTTTCCCTATTCAGCACATAATGATCACCGGTATAAGCCAGTTCGAACAGTAACTCAGTTTCCATGCTTGCGTTCAGCGTATCAAATTGTATCTCCAGTTTTGCTAACAGCGCCGCCATCCTGATCTCGTTGATCTTCGGCAGGAATCCGGCTACGAGGTCAAAATGGCTGTCTATGTATTGTTCTAATTCATGGTTTACGTTAACAGCAGTAATGTCAGCTTCGTTGCAATACGCCAGTATCAGCTTCAAAAACTGGTTGATCTGCGCCTCATTTCCCGGAGAGGAATAAAAAGAAAAGATAGCGGGCCATTGCTTGCAGAGCAACTCGACGAATAAGGGTATTTGCGTCCCAGCCTTTATATATTGGTCGATAAATTCAAGGCCCCGCTTACTGCCGTCATGCAGTTGGGCGATCACGCGGTCGCCAGGCAAGGTGTATTGTTTCCTGCTTTTCAGAAGTGCGTCCAATAAACCGATGTTCAAAACCGCCTCACGCTCAAAATCATAATCGGCCAGCATACTGATCACGCCGTCCGGCTTTTCAAGCACATATTCAAAAGGAAGGGCAATGCGGTCGTTGACATAGGTCAGGAACTTCATATCCGGCCTGCCGATGCTGCCAGGATAGAAATAGGAGATCAGGTAAGGATAGGAAGCATCGATAAAACCTTCCCAAAGCAGGTACCTCAGCAGGCGGTTCTCTTTTTTGCTTTCGGCGATCGCGGGAAACTCCTCCGGTTTCAGCCGGATGATCTCGGTCACCGAATAGGCATTCACTTTTGCACGGGCGGCATTTAATTTCGCGAGTTCAACGGTTAGTTTACTCAGCGCATCGCCCGTTTTTCCCCTCAGGAATTGTTCCCGCTCTTCGTAGGTAGCACCGGGAAAAACCTGCGCTTCTACGTCTTCAAATTTATAGCGCGCCCCGTTTATGCCGCTTTGGTGCCGCATATATTGTACATTCTTGCCGGTTTTCAGGATGGCAAAGAGGGCATCGCTTTGCAGGTCGGTGTATTTGGCGCGGTCATTATCAAAGTAAAAGTAATTGAAGTCGGGTAAGAGATCAATAATGCCCTGTATGTAGGCGGCGCGGAGTTCTTTGATATTGGAGGGCAGTATCGATTGAACCGCCTCGAGCTGCCTTTTCTTTTCCGCGATCTGCGTATCAAAATCGGCAGCAAGGGTTAAGCGTACCGATTGCGCGTGGGTAAAGATATCATACACCATACCTTCTTCCTCATGCAGGTCGGCAAAGTCATGCGGATAAATATTTTTGTAGGCGATCATGGCTAGCAGCTTGGTTTGCCGTTCCGGTGGGATAATCAGCGTTTCTTTGTACAGCATCAGCTCATTGAAGATGTTCTTGAGCACGCGCATATCATCAATATAGAGAGTGATCGAAGTAATAAAACGTGGGTTGACGTTAAAACCGGCGGCATCGAGCTTATCCTTCAGTTTTTGAAGCGAGTTCGACCAGTTGATCACCGGGATCACCGGAATGATAAAATCAAAGAATTTCGTCCGGGTTCGATCATCGGGAAACATGTTATCGCGGATCGCGTAGACAAAAATGATACGCCGCCGCACCTGGCCCGAGTTGTTGAGCAGTGTGTTCAGTTCCCGCAGTTTGGTAAAGATCTCCGGGTCGTCAAAGCGGTCCATATCCTCGATGAATACGACGTTAAAGGCTGTAACGCTGAAAAAATAAACCAGTTCGTCCAGGTATTTGTTGAGTATGGAGGCTTCGCTCTTGGGATTGATCTCGATCTCGCCGCTGCTGATGTTCAGTTTCTTGAGGCCTGTGTTCCTGAAAAACCTCACAAGCGCACCGATGAGCCAGATCAACCCCGGTAAAAATAAGGCCATCAGCAGTAAAAACCAGGCATCGGGGTAGGCAGTGCTGAAGTCTTCCAGCATACTAAGCCGGGCTGTTTGTTTCGGAAAGACAAACATGATCAGTGAAAACAGAAAAGCAAGCGTGCCGCCCACAAATAAGCGCAGATCGGCAGGTGCCAGGCTACTGATCCTTTTAAAACGGGAGTCCGGAATCTCTGCTTCATTGACATGATAAAAGATCTGCTGTAAAATACTGAGCTCGATCAGCTGCTGTGCCTCGTTCTTGCGTTGTTCCTGATGCTGCTGAACAGCGTCGGCCGTGTCGCCCTCGGCTTTGACCAGCGCCGGTAAAGGTGGCGGAGGAGGAGGCGGATCACCGGCCTGGTGATCGGAAAACGAGGCCAAGGAGATATTCAGGAACTGGAATTGACCAGCGTAGGTTTTGCGAAAGGTTTCCAGGATACTGCTCTTGCCCGATCCGTATGGCCCGGTAACTGCCACATTATGGATCTTGCGATTTCCTAATGCCCAGCGCAATGCTTTCAAATAAGCTTCGGATTGCTCAGCCTCGTCTACCGGCGCCAGGTCATCAAATTTCAGCGAATTTTCGACCGGCGGTATCTCTTCGATAACAGGTTCGGTTTGTTGCTCCCGAATGATATAGATTGCCAGAGGCAGAATCAGTGCGATGGTAACGAGGATGCTGATCCAATTGAATTGCAGGTATAATAACATGAAAGGCCGGTAATATGGAATTGAAATTTAAAGATATGGAAATAAAATAGTTAGTTTATTGAACAAATCCGTAATATTTGAAAAAAGGCGAGCTTGAAAAATAACTCCTATGGACAGCTTGAAAAACTGTATTAAAATAATAAAATCAATTTTCATGATTACTTCAACAAGTATCGCCACTATGGGTCATCAAAACACACCCGCTATTTTTCAGCGAACAGGGCAGCCCGCTTTTCACTAGAATATCTTTTTATTTAAAGACCAGGATCGCCATGGACAAGCATATACAATCATTACGTTAATTGTACTAATTCATTAAAAATACTATCATCCCTTTCATCTCAACAATGATGTTGATCTTTGACTACCCTGTCAAAACGGCTTTCTGATATACAGGTAGACTTTACAGATCTCATTCGGTTATTACCCATAAAGTTGAATTGATTTAGGGATATTGTGACAAATAAGCTCTTACAACAGATAACTATTTATTATCTCGTAAAGCGCGAATAATCGGTCAGGCTTTATTGGGATAGAAGGTGCAAAAAAAAATATTTTGCTCTCCGACATCCCATTACGTCGGACATTCCCGACCTTTTCCTTGCCCAACTTTGCCTCATCAAACACCAATACGATGAGCGCAACAGATCAAAAACAAAAACTCGGTGGTCATACCCAACTATTCGGCGAACAACTGGTCACCCAGAAAGACCTCCACGAATTTAAAAACGACCTGCTGTTAGAGGTCAAAAAAAGCCTCAAAGAAAATGCCGGTCAACCGACAAAAAAATGGCTCAAGACTCACGAGGTCCGAAAGCTTTTAGGCGTATCCATTACCACCTTGCTTACGCTCCGCATCAATGGCATATTGCCTTATTCCAAGATTGGCGGCTGCCTCTACTTCGATTATGAAGACATTCTGAAAGTCATGGATCAGCACAAGCGCCATCATGCCTATTAAGATGATTCCGGAAAACAAACCAGGTTGCGGCGGTCAGGTACCGCCAGCCTGGGAGCATGTGCTCGTCTTTTTTGACCAGGCAGGTTTCGAAGAAACCGAGGCGTATAGCTTCTTTTACCATTATGAAGAACTCCAATGGAAAGGTCTTAAGGGAGGTCTGATCCGCAACTGGAAAACCAAGGCTAATGAATGGATCTGGGAACTTAAACTACAACATCCCTATCTGCGGTTCAAATAAACAAGCTTAATCAAAAGACTCCGGTTGCGGAAGCGTAAACGAAGTCCGAAGGACGCAAAACGCCGCGTTAGCGCGTTTAGCGAGATGTATTTTTGATTACATCAAAAAGTAATCTCGCCCTTCGGGGAGGTTCCAATCGCTCCGAAGTCGCATTAGAAAAACTTGATCAAATCGATATGGGCAGAAGAAAAGCAAACCAACCGGACGACAACCTGACCCAGGTGATCATGCTAAGGGTTACCGAAAATGCCTGGCGGAAACTGGAAAACATCCGGCTGAACAGTGACTGTCAAACGGTACCCGAAGTGATCCGCCGTATCCTGGAAAAGGACAAGATCATCTATTATCATAAAGATGCTTCAATGGATGCACCGATGGAAGTTTTGATCGGGATACAAAAAGAACTGAAAGCTATTGGCAATAATATTAACCAGATCACCCGGCAGTTAAACGGTAGCATCAGCGAAGGACAGCGCTGGAATCATGTGAAAAGGGCCGCGGTATACTATAAGCAGGTAGATACCAAAGTTAGCTTGCTTTTATCATTGATCTCTCAACTGGCAAAAAAATGGTTGCAAAAATAACCATCGGAAAAAGTGTCCGGGGCATCCTGAACTATAATGAAAATAAGGTCAAGGAAAGCCAGGCACAATGCATTGCCGCAAGTAATTACGGCGTGGAACATGATGAACTGAATTTTTACCAGAAGCTGAACCGGCTGGAGCATTTACAGGAAAAGAATGGTAGGGTTAAAACCAATTCTGTGCACATTTCACTCAACTTTGATCCGTCAGAGCAAATGAATCACCGAGCCTTGACCGAAATAGCCGGAAGTTATATGGAAAGGATAGGCTTTGGCAACCAACCTTATTTGATCTATGAGCACCGGGATGCAGGTCATCCTCATGTCCATATTATTACAACCAACGTGCAGGAAAATGGTAAGGCCATCAGTCTGCATAATATTGGCAGGGAACGTTCGGAGCCGGCCCGAAAGGCGCTGGAACTGGAATATGGATTGGTACAGGCGGAAAGCCGCTCCCAAAAGCAGATGCTGGGTTTAAAACCATTTCCGGTAGAAAAGCTGCAATATGGTCAGACTGAAACAAAAAGGGCCATTACCAATATCGTGAACACAATTATCCGGCAGTACAATTTTACTTCATTGGCTGAATTGAATGCCGTGCTCAAACAATATAACGTGGTTGCTGACCGGGGAAATGAAAACACCCGGATGTATCAGGGCAAAGGACTTGTCTATAATGCTACAGACGATAGTGGTCAAAAGCTTGGTGTTGCCATTAAAGCGAGCGCTATCTATAACAAGCCTACGCTAAAAAAACTTGAACAACGGTTCCAGAAAAACCAGCAAAGCCGCAAGCTTTATAAAGAAATACTAAAGGAAAGGATAGGCAAAGCCCTGAGCAATCAACCTAAACTGAGCAGGAACGACATGCAGTACCTGCTCAGAAAAGAAAATATTCAGGTGATGTTCAGGAAGAATAAAGAGGGGCAGGTTTATGGTATTACTTATATCGATCAGTTTAAAAAGTCTGTATTTAATGGCAGCGACCTGGGTAAGGAGTACGCCGCTAATGCCATCAACCAGCGCCTGGTTGCAAAGGATCAGATACAACAATCAAAGCAAATACTGAGGCACACACAACAAATGGCGCCGGCACAATACCCGCAAATTCATCAAATTACCCAGGAAGAATATACACCAAGCTTTATAGCAGAACTATTGCAGGGCCGCAGACTGGATGACTATATCCCTGGACAGTTAGTTAAAAAGCGTACACGTAAAAGAAAGCAAGTCCAACACCAACGAAAAAATTAAACCATGCAAACCGGGGAAAACGAACAGGGCTTACGCCGTATTATAGACTTTATCAGGCTGGTCAGTATCCTGGTATTGTCCATTCATTTTTACATTACCTGCTATAATGCGTTTTTGAAGTGGCATCTTAGTGCGTCAATCATAGACCGGGTTATTGATAATTTTGTTCAACTGCCTGTGTTTGCAAATAAACTCTCGGCTAAAGGGGCATCTTTATTATTGTTGGTGGTTTCCCTCATTGGAGCAAGAGGACGTAAGGATGAAAAGATCCGGCTGAAAAACGCCCTGTCCTATATCGGTATTGGTCTGCTTTTATTCTTCGGCAGCCAATTTTTATTGCTGTTGCCGGTGTCCGTATTGGTAAAAGCTTCGGTTTATATGGGGACAACTACTTTGGGATATATCCTGGTACTTAGTGGTGGAACCCATATTGCACGGATATTAAAGCTGCGGTTTCAGCAGGATGTTTTTAATAAAGCAAATGAATCCTTTCCCCAGGAGGAACGGCTTTTGGAAAATGAATACTCTGTCAACTTACCGGCTCGTTACCATCTCAAAGGGAAAGTCCGCAAAAGCTGGATCAATATCATTAATCCTTTCCGGGGATTAACAGTTTTAGGTACGCCCGGTGCCGGGAAATCCTATTTTGTGATCCGGCATATTATAGATCAGCACATTCGCAAAGGGTACAGCATGTTCATATATGATTTTAAGTACCCGGATCTGACCATGATAGCTTATAATACCCTGTTGAACAACTTGCATGCTTACAGCGTCAAGCCACAGTTTTATGTGATCAATTTTGACGACCTGTCCAGGTCGCATCGGTGTAATCCGCTCGATCCGGGTACGATGGATGATATTACCGACGCTATGGAAGCGGCCCGAACAATTATGATGGGCCTGAACCGGGAATGGATACGCAAACAGGGCGATTTCTTTGTGGAATCGCCTATTACCTATGTCACGGCTATGATCTGGTATCTGAAGAAATATCGGGGTGGCAAATATTGCACCCTGCCACACGTCGTGGAACTGATGCAGGTGGAATATGCCAAACTGTTTGCAGTACTCAGGAAGGAAAGAGAAATTGATGCATTGATCAATCCTTTTATTTCCGCATTTGAAAATGACGCTATGGATCAGCTGGAGGGGCAGATCTCCGGAGCCGGTATCGCCATGGCACGGCTTTCATCCCCTCAATTGTATTATATTCTCTCTGGCAATGATTTTACGCTGGATTTGAATAATCCACAGCACCCCAAATTGATCAGCCTAGGGAATAATCCGCAGAAGCAACAGGTCTATGGCGCAGTGCTCTCCCTATATATCACTAAAATGATTAAGCTGGTCAACAAAAAGGATCAGTTAAAGTCCAGCCTGATCTTTGACGAGTTCCCGACGATCTATTTTAACGGCATTGACACACTCATGGCAACTGCCCGCTCCAATAAAGTAGCAACAACATTGGCGGTGCAGGATTTTAGTCAGTTGAAACGCGATTACGGCAAGGAACAGGCTGATGTGGTCATGAATATTTCCGGTAATGTGATCAGCGGGCAGGTATCCGGCGAAACAGCCAAAGCCCTATCCGAAAGATTTGGTAAGATCATGCAGGACAGGCAGAGTACCTCAGTTAATAGCAGTGATACCTCGGTAAGCTACTCTAGTCAGCTGGATGTTGCGGTGCCTGTTTCGACCATCGCCTCGCTCTCCTCGGGTGAATTTGTCGGAGCAGTAGCCGATAATCCCGAACAGAAAATTGAGCTCAAGGCTTTTCATGCAGAAATTATCAACGATCATGAAGCAATCCGAAAGGAAGAAGCGCTTTATCAGCCTTTGCCTTTATTAAGAACCGTAACGCCTGAAATGGTCAAAACGAATTACCTGAAGATCAAAATGGATATCGAGGACCTGGTACTGGAAGAGCTAAAAAATTAAAGAGAGGTGATCAGGGGGAATATTTAGATGGTAATGATGGGGTTAAAACGTGTGTTCACCTCGTTTTCCCCCTGTTAAAACGAATATCTTGAGGGTAAATGACAAATTCGGGTCGCTTTTCTTGTTTTTGACACCCTCCGTTTTACCCCTGTTTCTGTCTTTCCTGTATCGCTTACTTTGTCTTACACGTAAGACCATACCTTGAAAAACAAATTAAACGCATTAAAAAAAAAGCCAGCCACGCAAACCATTTCCGAGGTCATTGTGTGCCTGGTAATCTTATTGTTTGTATATGCTGCGGTAAGTAAACTGGCGAACTTTGATCTATTCCGCCGCCAGATGCTCATCCAGGTTTTTCCGCTTTGGCTGTCTTCGATTTTAGTTTGGGCCATACCCCTTGCTGAATTGATCGCAGCCATCATGTTATTGTTTTCAAATACCATGCAAAGAGGGCTTTATTTATCCTGTCTGCTAATGACGGTTTTTACCGGCTATATCTCCTTGGTGTTGCTTCATGTGTTCAAAAAGGTGCCCTGTTCCTGCGGTGGTATTCTTCAGAATATGGGCTGGGAAACACACCTTATTTTCAATGCAGTTTTTTTAATACTGATCATAATGGCCATCATCCTTAAAAAGAAAGGAGGTTTAGTGACAAAGAGGAAAATGATCAAACTTTAGTTGGTGTTAAAGTAGCATTGACAGAAACCAGGAGACGCGAAAACCTGTATAAAAGAGTAAGCATTAATATTATTTGTCATTATTAAATTTATCAAAAATGAAAAGTTCAAGAGTATTATTTTTTGCCCTGGCCCTGGTATTGGGCATGGGGAATACATTGGTAAGTAAAGCAGCAAAACCGGTTAAATCTTCCTTTGCCGCTGTATGGTGGGATTACAACGGCACACAAACGCCGGCCCAGCTGAACGACCCGGCTAATTATTCGTTCAGTTCGACGGAGCCCGTTTGTTCTGCCGGTTCATCAAGGTGTGCGATTGAAGCCGACAGAAGCACCGGTAATCCCAATCAACCCAACCTGGCGACAATCGTTCTGGAAAAGGTTAAACCGTAATACACTGCAATGCAAAAGGCTGATTTTCTCAGCCTTTTGTTTTTTAGTTTTGTGCTATTCCCGTATTGTTGATCACATCCTGAGGGATAGGCCAGGTATACCGGGCATCATCAGGCATCAGTATATATTTATGGCCATTTACACTTTTTTCTAAAGTCGTCTGATAAGCCGGTTCTTTATTCAGTCTCCTCAGATCGGTCCATCTTAACCCCCTCAAACATAACTCTCTTCTCCTTTCCAGCAAGACCAGTTTCAGCGCTTCGCCGGCATCATTAACAGCGAATGGTTGGAACCCTATTTTCTGATAACGGTTTTTCTTTAACGTATTCAGGTCCGCCAGGCAAGCCGCGGTATTGCCTGCCCGGGCATAGGATTCGGCGCGGATGAGATACATCTCGTCGGTTGCTGTACCACTAAATAATATAATGCTGCCGTCATAACTGCCGTTGAAGGTGTAATAGGGTGTTCCGTTAAGTGCTTTAAAGAACAGCTTTTTACGCAGGTCGCTGGCTTCATATGCGGTATACAAGGTGGTGTCCACAAGATATTTATTAGGCAGCAGCATAGCTGTTGGGAAAACAATTGCATAGGAGATCACTTCATCATTGAAACGGGTAAAGGACGGTGAGGGCGTCGATGTAACCTGGTTGTAGTCTAAAAGTTTGGCGTTTAGCTGAAGGCAGGAATCCGCATACAGCCCGGCCTTGTCATATAACCGCATGCTTAAATAGGTCCTGGCCAGCATGGAATAGGCCGCCGCCTTTCCCGGGCGGATTTTCGTAGGAACGTCCACGGGTAGGAGCTTTGCTGCCATGTACAGGTCAGTTATCATTTGGGCGTAACTTGCCGCGACCGTTGACCGGACCGATTTGGTATTCAGATCTGCGGTATGGCGTAAAACGATGCCGGGATCGGTATTAGCTGTCTGGGAATCATATGGCTTGCAGAACTCCTGGGCCAGCTGGTAATAGGCGGATCCCCGAAAAAAGGAAGCCTGCCCTTTGATATTAGACCATTGGTCCGTTTCATCACCATACTTACTCACCCCTTCGAGTGCGATATTACTGATGTAAACAATATTGTAGGATAGCGACCAGTCATTCCTGGCATTGTCATTGAATACGTTTCTATCCCAGATATACGCATTACGTTCCGTGAGTGTTCCGGTCGCATAGGTCTGATCGGTAACGAAACCTTCATCAGCCCCTGCGGTGCCTGCGAACGGACTACCGGGAGACAGGTTATTAGTATTGTTCAATATCGCCTGAAAGTCGCTCGCGGTGACCGGTACCTGTAATACCGATGAGGGTTTGACCTCCAGTTGTTTTTTGCAGCTGAAAATAGGAATGATCAGCAGTATCAATAAGGTATGTTTTTTTTTCATGAGTTTGTTTGATGATTAGAAGTTGGCTTTAATGCCCAGGGAAATGGTTCGGGGTGGCTTTACAGAATAAGGGTAGTCGGGATCAAGGCTCGTTTTAGTTGCTTTCCAAACCACGCCAAGGTTGGCCGCATACACATAAAATCCCAGGTGTTTGAAAGGCATGCCTTTAAGCATTTGCTGGTCGAGGTCGTAACCAAAGGTCATGTCCTGCAGGCGGATATGGTCGCCCTTTTCTACATTGGCTGACGACGAATTGTAAAAGGCATCCCGCTGGCTGTTCGCCGGGTAGGCCAGCGAAGGGACATTCGTTGTTTTTTCATCGCCCGGTTTCTGCCACCGTCTCGCATAGTCGCCGCTAAGGGTGTTCCAGTTATTAAATAGCGCGGTATAGGAAACAGCGGAACGAATAAAGTAGTAGTCCAGTTTGTAGCTGAAGTTGACCGAAAGGGAGAATCCCTTGTAATTAAATGTATTCCGGAAATTGCCATAATATTGTGGTACAGCTGGTCCGCTGTATTGCAGATCACCGACTTTGGTGTTGTTCAGGATATCTGCGTAGTCTTTGCTGACTTTTCCATCCAGGTATCCTTGCGGGTCGCCTGTTTCCGGGTCAAGGCCGGCCCACTTATAAGTGAGTATGGCATAGAGCGGTTTGCCCACAATAGGGGTAACGCTAAGGCCGTTGGCCACGAAATTGGCACCATTGTCCGAATACTGGTAATATTGTGTTACTATATTTGAAGTATGGTTGAATAACAGGTCGGTCTGCCAGTTGAAATCACCTTTCAGGTTATTGGAATGCAAATTGATCTCCAGTCCCTGACCTTTCATTGCCGCCACATTGCCTTTATACTGGAAAAGATTCGTCGCGGGGTTCAGAACCCCTGTGGTCTGGTCAAGAGGTTGAAAACCGATCAGGTCTTTGCCGTTCTTCCGGTAGTACTCTACCGAACCTGTTATTCTGTTTTGCAGCAGGGCGAAATCAGTTCCGATGTTGAGCGTACCTGTTTTTTCCCAGCGCAGGCTTGGGTTCGGTGGGTTGACCACAATCGCATAGGTTTGTTTTCCTAATGAACTTAAACCGACATACCGGATGGTGGTCTGTGCGGCAAGGGTGTTATCCACGTTGCCTCCGTAACCGTAGGTCAGCCGGAATTTAAGATAGGGTAACCAGCCGATATGATAAAAGTCTTCTTTACTGACAGCCCAGGCGGCACCCCCGGCATAAAGAGGGACGCCCTTTTGGTTACTTTCCACGCCAAACAGATTGGATTCATCCTTTCTGGCACTCAGTGATAGCGAATACCGGCTGTCATAGTTGTAAACTACGTTGGCATAGTAGGAAAGATTGTAGTTCCGGCGCGTCTCAAATTGATTGATGTAGGGTATCGTATTATCTATATAGTAAGAATAATTGGATAAAAAATAGCTGGTCTTATAATCAACCGGCTGGCTGGTTTGCATATCTGCATTGTAACCGTAATCTCCTGATAAACGATATCTGTTTTCGTCCGTCCGGTACTCATAGCCGGCCAACGCGGTGAGTTGATTTTTGGCCCAGTCCTTTTTATAGTTCAGTTGCAGCCGGAGACTATTGGATATTAGCCGGTTGTCGGACGATTGCAAAATACCGCCGAGTGGAATGGGGAGGGTCAGGCTGCCGTTGGCATTCGTCTGGGTATATTGATTGATCAGGTTACGGGCGAAATAGCTGTCTTTCCCATATAGTTGACTGCCCTGGGTCTGTGCTGTTTCCAGCTGGTATTTAGCTTCTGCTTTAAGTCCCGGTAACACCCGGTATGTAATACCTGTATTGAATAGGAGGTCGGTCAGGTCCGTACGGTTACTGTTATTTTGGTAGTCAGTTAAAGGATAATAATCCCAGTTTTGAAAGCCTTTGGCTTCTGCATCCTGTTTAAAAGACTCCCGGTAATCCTTGAGCACAGGCAAGGCATTTCCCCGGGCATCAGCCAGGCTGGCATAGGGATAAATACTTTTACTGTTTCCGGTGATTAGCGAGGTGTAATCGTCCCGCCCTGCAATGGTTTTGCTATTGGTCAGGTAAGCGCCAACATCGATCTGCAATTGCTCGGTTGGATAAAAGCTGTTATCAGATCGCAGGTTTAAACGTTCATAGGTCCCACTCAGCGCGCTCAGGTTATGGTCATAACCCGCAGAGAAGACGAAGGCCGATTTTGTGCCCCCGCCGCTGATTGTTAGGGCGTATTGCTGATTAATACTTTGCCGGAACCAGTATTTCTGGAGATCTTTTCTGACGTCTTGTTGCTTATAGGCATTGATCTTTTCATTTGCCTGCGCCGTGCTGATCGTGCCGTCACGCTGTGCGATCAATGTCTCTACCGCAGGAGAGATGGGCGCGTGCAAATAGGAATTTTCATCATCCGAATAAAAGTCCTTACTAAAAAGCATCTTTTCCATATCAACAAAATCAGCAGATGACATTCGCGGGAGGTAGAACATGTCCGGATTGGCAGCCATAGTAGCATTGGCATTAAAACTGACAGTAAGGGCCTGGTTCTTCCTTCCCTTTTTAGTCGTGATCACGATCACGCCGTTACTTGCGCGGACTCCCCATATCGATGCTGCCGCAGCATCTTTCAAAATGGTAATACTTTCTACATCATTGGGATTCAGGTTAGATATATCTCCGTTATAGGGAAAGTTATCCACGACGATGAGGGGGGAGGAGTTGGCGAAAAGCGTACTTCTCCCCCGGATATTGAGGGTGTTTTCCTGCCCGATACGTTTATCAAAGGCGATACTGCTTACTCCGTCCAGCCTGCTCAGCACATCGGTTCCCGTTGCCCGGTTGATCAGGGAGCTGTTGATTTGTTCAAATGAGCCTGTAGCTTTTTCCTGGGACAGGGTCTGGTAACCTGTTGAAACAACTTTAATCTCGCCTACCTGCTGAACTTCGGGCCACAGGCGGATATTGATAAAAGAACCGCTGTAAATGACCACTTCCTGGTGAATATAGCCGGGTTTTGCAAAGATCAGGGTATCGGAAACGTGAATGTTCTTTAATGAGAATGAGCCGTCTGTGCCGGTGTGTGCCTGGACGTTTTTTCCCTTCACACGGATTTGTACTTCGTTTAATGGCTTGTTACCAATATCATGCACAACGCCATCGAGCTGGTCAAGGTTCTTTCCGTTGCTTTGCGCATTGGCTGGTAAATGGAGCAAGAGGCAACAACATGTCAATAGGATATTTATATACAGGTATTTCATTTTTTAAGTTTGGGGTTTATCAGGTCGTATTAATAGGTTAATGGCTCGGACCGGTTATATTCGGCCGGGAGCGGCACGATCAGAAATTGTTTACGCTTAATTTTCTTATAGGCCAGATAGACACCACTGCGCTTTAGGGTTTGGTTCATTTCAGAAAGAGGTATCGTTGCTTTTTGAAAAGCGGCGCTTATACGGAGGTGCTTTCCTGAATTATCGATTAGCAATAATTGACCATTACTGCCCTTCAGCCATTCGATAAATGCAGCCGGGGACAGGTTGGCGATTTTCAGTGTCTTTATATCCAATGATATCTGGATATCAGTTGCAAGTTCCTCAACATGATTAATCGCGGAAAGCGGGCTGAGTATAAGTGCCATCGTGTCCTTTTCTACCATCGTGGTCCTGACTTGAAAAAAACGATCAAGGTCTTGGTGGATGCTTTCTCTCGCCAGCAATACGGATGTTCCGGGCAGGTCAAGCTCGTAACAATAAAAATGACTCGTCATATTGCTGTCAACAGCAGTTGGATCAAATGCTAATTGATCGGCGGCCCTGTCGATAATCTGATCGTTCTCCATGAATTGAAGCTCTTTAAAAGCCAGCGTATACAACCGTCTTGGATTGCCATTTGTGGATTTGATCCGGATGAACTGGTGTAGGGAATCTTTTTTTAAACTGGATTCTGAAGGCAAACCTTTGAGGTAGCCTGTAATGATTGACCGATACCGGAAGAGGCTGTCGTTCCCTCCGTTATGATTGACCAGTAATGGTTTTCGGGAGTTGTAATCCATCGCGTCCACTTTCATAACGCCGGTCATTTTTGTCCCGTTTAATTGTTTACTGATCGTTTCGGCTGTGATCTGCCATGCTTCCGTGAAACCTATGACCTTTCCCGCTTCATCAACCCATACATCATGCGGTAACATGCGATGGGGAAAGATCTTTTGCAGTACCGTGTCCTCAACCACTGAAGGGAGTTTTAAACCCCGCAGAAATTTATTGGATTGCTGGAAGGCAAGGATCTTTTCAGTCTTTTCATAAGTTACGGGCAGGATTATTGCCCGGTCCTTAAATTGTTGCTGGAGAGAATCGAGCCGAGGCATCGACGAAATACAGGCCCCGCAGGAAGTAGCCCAGAAATCCAGGATAAGCAATTTGCCTTTGAAGTCAGATAGCTTCGCGGATTTTCTGGGATAATTGATCAGCTTGCTGATCAACACATCAGGAACCTGATCCCCTATCTTTAATCCTTGCTGTTGCCTCAACTGGGCATTGCAGGCCGGTTGCCAGAATAACAGCAAGGCTAGCATCAGCAAAATGATCACGCCCAGCATATAGGCTCCTGCATAAGGATGGGGTATTGCCTTGGGATCAAATACTTCATTATCAGTGTGTTTATTTAATTTTTGTTGTTTTCCAAAAGGCCATAGTATGGCAGGGAAGCGAATTTTAAGCTTCATTTCGTTTCAGTTAAAGTGAATTTTGCAAACTAGAAAGACCCAACAGCGCGCAGGCGGTTGGTTATGAGTTTTTATAACTCATTCCGGGGGGCAAATCACTAAAGAAAGAATGTTCCTGACAGTTTGCATACCAATTACAATTAAGGTATAGAACACTGTAAGATGAGTCGGCAGCCATCGTAATGAAAGTAAGGCGTGGAACTCAACTTACCGTCATAGAGGTCGTAGGAGACCCGGGTACAATAAGTGAGCCCACGCCTATGGCATGGGCATTCCACTTATCATCTCGTGCCCTTTGAAATTTCCTACGTTTCTATGACGAGAATCAAGCGAATGCTTCGTTTGTTTAAATGAAGTACCGCAAAAATATGTAATAATTATTTACAGCCCTTTAGCATATAAATAACTAAATTAATAAATATTAATTTGTATGTCAATAGTCCTACAAAAATAATTGTGTTTTACACCATTTTTCTCAAATGAGCAAAACAAGGGATGAAAAAACACTTATAGCCTTTGGAAAAAACCTTCAAACAATTCGGAAAGCCCAAAAAATTAGCTTGAGGAAGCTCGAAATATTATCAGAAGTTGATTATAGCGAGATACATAGAGTTGAAAAGGGTAAAAGAAACCCTTCATTAACGATAATTCTTGCTTTGGCTAGAGCAATGAAGATAGATCCGTGTGATTTAATAAAGTTTCCAGATATATCTTAATGATCAATCTTTATTTCTCTGAACGATATTAACCCTGATATTTTTCGAAAATACTTTGGCCGGCTTTTTATATAAAAGTCGGCTTTATCTGTTATGTACACCTGCGTTATTTCTCGATCAATTTTCATAGCTTCGCGAACCAATTATCAATGCCATCTCTTGCTTTTTCACATGGCTCATAAGCTTTTTTTATTTGTTTTATCTCCTGTTCTGCAATTAACTGTCCGGGGAATGGCCGGCTTTGAAGGCACACACAGTTTTGGTTTGTACGCTTTAATTGCGATGCTGCTGATTTGTATAGTCATTTGGATTATGACCAGTGATAAAGACGCGTCTGATAAAGATTAGTTGAGTGCCGGGCCTGAACTGGATTCATTGCTTAAAACCGGATTAGCCCTTTTGGTGCTAATCGCTATATTGATATTTTTCGGTAATTAGCTAAAAATGTTAATTTTGAGCCATGATAGGTTTCCTGTTTATTGTAAAATTGCTAACACCGCCCTGAGTTTTAAAGCGGAACTCATCTCTTCATATACCTGTTCGTCCTGGATTGGTAATCACGTTTTATTTTTTACACGTTAACACTTAGGTATGAAACCTTATTTAGGCCTTTTTGACTTTTCACAAAAAATCAACTATAAGAATGAAATACTGGCAGGCTTAACAGTTGCCATGACCATGATGCCGGAATCTTTGTCTTTTGCTATCCTGGCTGGATTTCCACCATTAGTTGGCTTATATGCTGCATTTATCATGGGTTTGGTGACTTCCGTATTCGGAGGGCGCCCCGGATTGATTTCCGGTGGTGCCGGTGCGACGGTAGTCGTGCTTATCGCACTGATGAAATCGAACGGATTGGATTATGTATTTGCAGCAGTCGTACTTGCAGGTGCCATTCAAATCTTGATCGGCTTATTAAAGCTGGGGAAATTTATTCGTCTGGTGCCTCAGCCTGTCATGTATGGCTTTGTGAACGGACTTGCGGTAATCATTTTCATGGCGCAGCTGGAACAGTTCAAAACAGTTGCAGGGGGACACGAAACCTGGCTTTCCGGCGCTCCTTTGATGATTATGGCCGGATTAGTCGCCTTAACCATCGGTATCGTTGTTGTCTTGCCCCGAATTACCAAAGCTGTTCCGCCCTCCCTTGTAGCTATTATTGTTGTTTTTCTTATCGTTCTGATTTTCAATATACCGACAAGAACGGTACGGGATATCGCTGCCGTAAGTGGCGGCTTTCCGCCATTACATATCCCTTCGGTTACATTTAACCTGGAAACACTGAAAATTACTTTTCCTTATGCGCTCATCATGGCAGGTGTCGCTTTAACAGAGGGGCTGCTTACGTTAAACCTTGTTGATGAAATGACCGGTACGCGCGGAAACAGCAACAGGGAATGTATAGCGCAGGGCAGCGCAAATATCATCAACGGTTTTTTCTTTGGGATGGGTGGATGCCCCATGATCGCGCAAACACTGGTCAATCTTTCCGCCGGGGCCCGGGCAAGGCTGTCTGGTATAATTGCTTCGCTTACCATTTTGGCAATCATCTTGTTCGGTGCTCCGGTCATTGAACGCGTACCTATGGCAGCTTTAACCGGCGTGATGATCATGGTAGCGATAGGAACCTTTGAATGGATAAGCTTCCGGATTATCAATAAGATGCCGAAACAGGATGTATTTGTTGGGATACTGGTGGCGCTGATCACCATCTGGTTGCATAATCTGGCATTGGCTGTGCTGATCGGTGTGATTATCTCCGCATTGGTTTTTGCATGGGAAAGCGCCAAACGTATCAGGGCCAGAAAGTACCTCGATGATGCCGGGGTTAAACATTATGAATTATACGGGCCATTATTCTTTGGCTCGGTAACGGCTTTTAATGAAAAGTTTGATATAAGGAACGATCCTTACGAAGTGGTTATTAATTTTAAGGAAAGCAGGGTATCGGATATGTCAGCTATAGAGGCCCTAAATAAACTCACAGAGCGTTATCAGCAGGCCGGTAAAAAATTGCACCTGAAACACCTGAGTGAAGATTGCCGCCTGCTGTTAAAAAACGCCGCCGGAATTATTGAGGTAAACATTATCGAAGACCCAAGCTACTATATCGCTACCGACAGCATCAAAAGAGCAGCCCGGCCTTAATTAGCTGATGGGTCTAACGGTTAGCTGGGCGACCAGCTATAGCTCAGGGCCCTCGGGGCCTGTATTTTGGCTTCCCGAAGCCAAACATTTCTTCAGTTGATCGTTATAGATAATAACGTGACGCCTGTTTGGATAGGGCTCGCCGTTGTTCTGGCTATTTAAACTGGAGGTTGCTATGGATGAATATGAGTTCTTGGATGATTTGGTGCTCCGGACGCCATTGTTCAGCTATCGGGATTATCATTTGAACGGTCTCCCTGATATTGTCAATAATGAATCTTTCAAAGCCGCGCTTTTTTTGGCGAATCCCTCATTATACCAATTGGTGGCAGCTAAGAATTTTGAGTGGGTGAACCTCAGTACTAAAGAAAAACTGACTGTTTCCCGTTACTATAACCGGATGTGTTACCGGCCCACTCCTTTCGGCGCCTTTGCGGCGTTTTATGCGGCCAAATGGGGCAAAGTTAGCACCAAGGGAATGCGCATCACTAGCGACAACAGCTTGCATCTGTGGCTGGACCAGGAAATTTCTTACCAGCTGGCGAACGCTTTAGCAGATCAAAACGCCGAAAAACAATTGTATATCCTCAATCCAACGATCTATATGATTGACCGGGAAATGCGATTTGTAAAAACGATCATCGGCGATCAGCCCAAATTTGAATTTTCCATAGAATCAATGGATAAAAACCGGCTGATAGTCGCCTTGATGGATTTTATACGGCCGGAACCAAGGCCCGCATCAGCTATTGCCGGACTGATATGTCAGATGACAGGATGCGAACAAGATGCTGCCCGGGAGTATGTTGATTTTATGATCGACGCGCAGCTCATCAGATCCCTGTGGGATGGTAATATCTCCGGGGAGGACCGGCTGGCCCGCGTCCTGAAGGATGAGTGGGTAGCGGAATCGCCCCTAAAAGAAGAGCTGGCCGGGCTATACCGGGCTTTAAATGACACCCATAGCTTAGATGCAGGTGTGTTTCAGCGGATAAACGTACATATCAACAAATTGTTGGCAGAGACCGGCAATGATAGATCGATACAGGTTTTCTATGCAGGTTTGGAAGGCCGCATTCAGGAAGGCCATCTGGATGACCATTTTCAACAGGATATCAGGGGCGCATTAAAGGCTTTGTCATTATTGGTAGAAGGTACCCGTCCTGCCGGTTTAAAGCAATTTATCGCTGATTTTAAAAGCCGTTACGACCGGCAACGTGTTCCGCTGTTACAGGCGCTTGACCCCGAATTCGGCATTGGCTACGGCGGGGCATTCAGCAATAAAACAGGGGCCGATCTGTTAAAGGATATCAGGTTTAACAACGTTCAAAATCAACAGCAAACAGTTGATTGGACGATTGCGCATCGCTTATTATTTCGAAAATGGACTGAAAATACGATAGCTGGCTCGCCACTCGTTATCAGTGAACATGATCTTTCGGAATTGCAGGCCGCTATACATGATGTGCTACTACCTCCTTCTTTTCCCATAATGTTCAGGATATTAGATAACCATGTTTTCCTGGAATCAGGTGGCGGGGCTTCCGCTACTGGCCTGATTGGGCGTTTTACCCTTTGGAGTGATGAGTTGATGAGGGTAGCCAGGCGTATTGCGGACCTTGAACAAGCGGCAAACCCGGAAATCATCTTTGCGGAGATAGGCCAGTTATCCGGGCATCATGTTGATAACATCAGCCGCCGCCAGGTGATCTATCCTTTTGAAATACCCATCAACGTGGTCTCTGTATTGCCACGGGATAAGCAGTTACCCTTAGCTGATCTTGTCCTTTCCGTCCGGAATGATGAACTCATACTGGAGTCACAGCGTTTAAACCGCAGGGTAATACCCAGGATGAGTTCTGCCTTCAATTATAACCACAATGAGCTTGCCATATTTCGTTTATTAGGTGATCTGCAATACCAGGGTGTGCAGGCTAACCTTACCCTGGATATGGAAAAACTTTTTCCCGGTATGGACTTCTATCCCAGGGTAAATTATCAAAATACGATCCTGTCCCTGGCAAAATGGTATCTCAACAAAAAGCAGGTCGATTATCTCAAGGAGGGTGGCCTAAAAGACTTCCCTGTTCGTTTAAAGGAAATCAGGCAGCAATTACAGTTGCCGGAAACCGTTGCCATAACGCGGTATGACCAGCAGATTGTTTTTAACCTGTCCACCAAACAGGATCAGTTATTTTTTTGGGACTGTATCCGGGGAACCGAACAACTATTGTTACAGGAGTACCCGATCGCTGAGGAAACATCCGTCTGTAATTCTGTCGGAAAGCCGCTAACCGGGCAGTACATCGCCTTTTTGTACAAGAATAAGGCAGTGTACAATCACAACGTTATTCCAGTGAAGCCTTCGCTTGCCAAAGTGAAGCGTGACTATATGCTGGGGAGTCAATGGGTTTATTTGAAGATTTATTGTCATCCCGGCAGCACCAACCACCTGCTCGTGCAAAAGATACTCCCCCGGATTCGGGCCTGGGAGCCGCGGCACCTCTTATCCTGGTTCTTTATACGGTACATTGATTCAGGGCACCATATCCGTTTGCGGCTGAGGGTTGAAGAAGGTGCCCTTGAGCTCATACTTCGGGAGTTAAAGGCGGATTTAAGCGGTGCGTTTCGTTTTCAGCTGATCCGTGAATACCAGGCGGACACCTACCGGCGGGAACTGGAGCGGTACGGTGCCGATATTATTGAACAGGTAGAGGATCTTTTTTGTGTAAGCAGCGAACTTATTGTTGCTTTTATCCGGCGAAGCCTGGCTAAAGGTTTCATGTTTTCTTATCATAGCCTCGCATTTGTGACGGTTTGCAGCATGGTAGAGGCATGCTGGGTGTTATTGGAGGACCAGATTCTCTTTTTACAACAAATGTCAGGTTCTTTTTACGCTGAATTTTCTACCGATAAATTACTCCGGGTTGACCTGGACCGGAAGTATCGCAGCATCAAAAGCGAAATCTCCGGCCTCTTGAAAAATGACCGGTATTTCAGGGCGCTTAGGATCATGAAATGGGCAGATTGTTTCCGGTTAACTCAAAACCGGTTACTGGCCGCCGCTGAAGCATTTGCTGCTGACCGGAAAACGCAGCTTTTGGCGGATCTGATCCATATGCACCTGAACCGGCTTTTTACCGAAAAGCAGCGAAACCAGGAACTGGTCATATATTATTGCCTGTATAAATATAAATTGACTGAACAGGCGCTAAGGAAATGAATCCGTCAATATTTCCTTTTCGTCTTGACCAGTAAAAACTTCATTCTTTCCAGGAATGGCTCTTTAAATGCCCGCCCGATGCTGATCGTTTTATCATTGACCAGCGTTACTTGTCCGGGTTCCACCGTCCTGATCTTTTTATCGTTGATCAGGAAGGAATGATGTATTCTTGAAAACTTGTACCGGGATAAAAAATCGGTGACCTCCGTCATGGTCAGGTAGGCCATAATCCGGCCTGAATGAAGATGGATCTGAACATAATTCTGAGCGGCTTCCACAAAAACAATATCGCTGATCGCTATTTTGACCATTTTTCCTTTGGTTTCTGTGGAAATGAAGAAAAAGTCATCTTCCGTAGGCGGGGTAGGTTTTCGTGCTGAAACGGCTCTTTTAGCCTTCTGGATGCTTTTTAGAAAACGTTCATAACTGACCGGTTTGAGCAGGTAATCAAAAGCCTCCTTTTCGAATGCTTCTACCGCGTATTCAGGAAATGAAGTGGTGAAAATAATTTCTGTATGCAGCTTGGCCAGCCCGGCGAACTCCATGCCCGATAGTTCGGGCATATCAACGTCCAGGAAGGTTAAGGCCGGGGAATCCGTTCGGATAACCTCGTTTAAGGCGGTGACAGGGTTGGTTGCATACCCGATCAGCTCCAATCCATCCGTTTGTTCTATATACTGCCGAAGTATTTTAACCGAATGATGTTCATCATCCACGATATAACAAGTTAATCTCATAACTGCATCTTTAATTCCAACTCATAGCTTTCTTCTTCTTCATAAATATTTAGTTTAAATTGATGCGGATAACTGTACTCTAATCGTTTAATCGTGTTCTCAATGCCGATTGTTCTGATTCTCCGCCTTCCTGTTTGATTTTTTTTCAGGTTCCAGCTGTGAAAGGTTAGTTCCTGCCGCTGGGATATGCTGATATATAACATGGCTTTTTTTTCCGGCCGCTTCAGGTTGCCGTGTTTGAAAATATTTTCTGTAAGGGAAAGCAGCACAAGCGGAATGATCCGGCAACCTGCTGTATCGCCCGTTACTTTCATGTCTAGCTGCAAATCAAATTCGAAGCGGTGCCGGTTCAGGATAATAAAGTTATCGATCTGCTCCAGTTCCGTGTTCAGCTCCTTTTTACCATCAGGCCCGGGCTCCAGCATCGTATAATGCATGATTTCCGAAAGTAACATTACACATTTTGCTGCGTCCTTGGAGTATTCGTAAAAGGTATTATGGATGAAGCTGAGGCTGTTAAAAAGGAAATGCGGATTGATCTGGTGATGGAGGTAGGCATTTTGCGCAGCAACCAGGTCCCTTTCCAGCACCGCCCGCTCTTTTTCTAACTCAAGTCTGTCCTCGTTAATAACATGCTCATGTTGCTGGTATGCTATTAACCGTAACACAGACCAGTATAAGATACTGATACCCAGAAAATATAAACCCCGCCATAGATTAAGTACCAGATATTTTATCGGATGATCCCAGTGTACATGAACAAGATGCTTTTTCCAGTCAGTTAGCTCATCCAGTGAAACCTTGATCAGCAGATAAATCATCATCTCCCCCAGGATCAGAAGGAAAGCCTTCAAGTAAGGATTTCGGCTCTTACCAAACGCATAGGGCAGGATAATAATTGAAGTGACGTAAAATAAGCTGATATTCAGCGCATAATAAATCAGGTAATCCATAAGGCGCTTAACCGTTCCTGTCGTAATGTAAATTACACCGATCTCGTATAAGGCAAAAACCAGCCAGCCTAAAATATGCCATATAACATCTTTCTTTTTCATCCTTCATTTTTTTAACCGGAATCTGTCGCCGAATTGTCATCTGATGTTTTCTGTCGCAGGCAAATGGTCGTCGGTGTAACAAATTAATCCTGAAGCTAAGGGACTCGATATTTTGCTTAAAAGTTAATAATTATGAAGCACTTATCAGTAAAAAATTTGAAAAAGAGAGCGAATACCATATTTAAATACGGCTCCGCTATCAACCTTTCCGGGGTAGAAACGGAAACAGGGAACGACCCGACAAACACTACCGTAACGGTGTTAACCACAACCAGCCATGTTTTCATGGCCAATGAGAAAGGCCGGATATAAAAGACCGGGCAATGGAATTACCAATTAAATGGCATCGTATTTTGCTGAAGGACGAACTAAAAACATTACAGGAAATGGCGGCAGCGTTTCTTGCAGAAGATCAGGTGCCTGGGGGCACTTCCCCACAACAGCCGGAAGAGCAACACCTGGCAATGGTGACGGAAATCCGGCGGGTCAAGATGGCATGGAGCGCGCTTTTGTCTTCGTCCGTAAAGGACTACGTATTAAAAAGGCACGTTACCTACCATCAAACCTTGCTGGTTGATCTTTCGGACCGGCTGTTCGTTTGGCTGACCAATAAGGGGCAATCCCATGTATCGGATTTTTCCCAAGGGGAGTTCGCTCCGGCACAGTTATTACTTGACTGTCTATTGAAATTGCTTGCTTTTCTCGAACAATATTTTGAAGCCTATTTCAATAGCGCAGGCAAGTTACCGGCAGCACTTGTAGGGGATGCTTTAACCGAGATCGGCGGGCACACAGCCGCCATAGTTCAGGTCCTGGATGATCAGGGTATCGAAGAATTGCTGAAACAGTGTTTGACTGACTACCTGGAAATGCTCCCGCAGGAAAGCTACCGGTCAAAATTGAATTTCCGTACCGCTCATTATGTCAGGGATATGGCCCAGTTTTTAAACCCGGCTCACCGGAATTATCGGGAGGGTGACTGGAACAGCATCATTACGGATAGCCTGCTATACCTCAATTTTAATTTTCCGGGCTTCTTGGCCTGGTACCGGGAGAAAATCAATCGGAAAATCAGTACGCTCACGACTAGCGAAGAGCGCCTGCTGTTCCTGATCGAAGAATTGGTCAGGATAAAAACAAGCCCGGTAATGCTGTCGGTCGCTTGTGAGCTTTCGCTGCCTCCGCTTGCCGAATTATTGGAAAACTGCCTGAACGAAATGATCAAAAAGGAAAGCGGAAGATATTTTCCAAGGGAGCCGGAAGATTCAGAAAAGAAACTTGGCTTATCCTTGTCGGTTACGCAGCTATCCCTGTTCATCCGGCTGCTTTACGAAGAGGGTTTCTTTACCCTGAAAAATATAACCGCCATTCTGCGGTTTACCGCTAAACATTTTACGACCAAACGGCAGGAGCATATTTCCGCTGTAAATATGGGCAGGACTTACTACGGTACGGATCAGTTCACCGCGGCAGCGGTAAAGGATCTGCTGATCAGGATGCTGGCCCGCCTCAACAGGATGTTTTTTCCCTTGATCGCTTTAACTATTATTTTATGGACCTCTTAATCGGAATCGTATGATTTGAAATATTACCAACTGGTTCTGTTTGATACACTTATTGCCTGTGATGGGTGGCGGATCCGGGATAACTCATATTTTATGTTATGATCCTGAAATATAGTGAACGTTTGTACGAGGACCTCAACAGGGAACTGACAAATCTGAAATTAGATGAAAAACCGGTATTCAAAAGACTTGAACTATCCATACTAACCTGTATCCGTACATTGACTAAACTGAAAACGTTCTTTAAGGAAAATGGTCCGTGGACCAAAGCCGAAGAGATCGAGTTTTTCAAAAAGGTCAAACCCAAATTCAAATCCCTCCTCATCTTTCACCAGCAGGTGCTCAATATCGAAAGCCGCAGGCCTGTAGGTGACACACAAGCGGTTAGCGATTATTACCTCAATGAGCTTAAAGTGCTTACGCATTATTTTGATAGCCACATGTCTTTTTATCAGTATGTCCGGACAGAGGCCACGCATTTCGATGAGCAGTATTTTGTCAGGGATGTTTACCATATCCATCTGAATCCCTATGAAGGTATTGTGGACTTTGACACTTCTTTTAATACGAGTCACGACAGCCAGGTTGCTCATATCCTGGCTAACGAAATGATCCTGGCTTATTTGGAAAAACAAATACTGGGTGCAAATAACAAAGAGAATTCCGACCTGAAGACGTTTATGGAAGAGGAACTCGTAACCTGGACCCAGGCCAACACCGCCCTCGTGGAAAACATCTATGGCTGGTACGAAACCAAAGCCCTCAACCACGGCAAGCTCTCGCTGACCCGTATTTCGAGGTATATGGAAAAAGTCTTTCATGTCAAACTCGACGACTTTTTCGACACCTGGGGCTATATTTCTGACCGAGCCAATAAAACCATTTATATGGACGAAATGAAAGTAGGCATATTAAACAGGATCAGCCAGAAACTCGGGATTCGGAAATAGGCGATCAATGACTCACAAAGCGGCTCAGGCCGCTTTTTTTATGCATAAATATTAAAAAAAGCTTATCCGACGTAGGATAGCGTCGGATAAGGCGCGGATTTTAACCGGGCAATTTTGTCTCAACAACCGCAATGCAGCGGTTGGGTTAAATCATAGTCATGATCATACATTGCACATGGACACAGTATGGCATCACGGCCGGGGCCTGCTGCCTGCTGTACTACCTGCTGGTTTTGGGACGCTATTACCGGCAGGAGATCACTGTTTTTTTTCACCGGGAGAAACCGGAGCCGTCCCCCGGTACAAAGGCCGCTGTTCCCGCTGTATTTGGGCAGGTCCGATCAGACGATACGGAAATGGCGGTGATCTCCGCCGATGAACTTGCTTTTGCGGATAACGACGGCGGGGACGAGCCTTTAAGGGAGCCAATGCCCGATAAAGTATTCCTGCTTGGCGGCCTGGCCGATTTTCAGCAGGAACTGAAAACGCTGGTCCGTATCACGATTGAATCGCAGGATACCAGGGAAAATTTCCTTGACCTGCTACAGCTGGTTGCTTCCGGTTATCAACCGCTGGCCGATCAGCAATACATCGGGCCGATCACGGCGATGCTACTCGAAAACAGCGGTGACTTTCCCTTCGAACTGAGGGAGGCCGACATCCGGGAGGCCTTAATCAACACATCCTTTAACGATTAAAAAACACATTCATGAACAATCAATTTGTAACTCCCCGAAAAAGAATACTGGCCAAAGTCTGGCTGCTGGCTCTAACGCTCACCGTATACCAAATGCTGCTGATGGTTTTTGACGCCCGGGCCCAGGATGGCAATTCCGGTATTCAACAGGCCACCACGATGGTCAAAGGCTATTTTGACACCGGTTGTAACCTGATGTATGCCATAGGCGCGGTCGTCGGCATTGTAGGAGCCGTTAAGGTCTACCAAAAATGGAATGCCGGGGAACCGGATACCAGTAAAGTAGCAGCCTCCTGGTTTGGATCCTGTATCTTTTTGGTAGTGGTCGCCACCGTCATCAAATCATTTTTCGGATTATGAGCAGCGTCTATTTCATCAATAAGGGCATTAATAAAAGTATTGAGTTCCGCGGTTTGCGGGCTCAATACATTGCCTACCTCGCCATCGGGCTGGTTGGCTTACTGATCTTGTTTGTCGTCCTCTACATTTTGGGCGTTAATGCCTATGTCTGCCTTGCCCTCATAGCTGGATTGGGTGTCGCATTAGTGACCTGCACCTTTAGGCTTAGTCATAAATATGGCAAATATGGCCTGATGAAGAAACGGGCCCGACGCAGCCTGCCGAATTGCCTCAAATCCCGCTCACGGAAACTATTCATTCACCTTAAAGCCAAAACCCATGATCAACATTGAAAAGATACTTCCCATTTATCAGGTGGAGCATGATGCCTTGCTGTCTGCTTACGGTGATATCACGATCGTGTATGAGGTTGCACAACCCGACATTTTCACGCTTTCGGGTAACGACTATGAAAATTATCACCAATCCTGGATAAGGGCAGCCAGGGTATTTGGAAAATATACGATCCTGCATAAAAAAGATATATACCAGCGCAACACTTACAGGGCCGACAAGGCGAACCGTAGCTTTTTATCCGCAGCCGCTGACCGTTACTTTACAGGCCGGACCTGTCTTGATCATCATTGTTATATCCTGGTTACCAAAATGGCAACAGATCGCAAAGCGGCCAGCAGTTCCTATTCCGGCCTGATGCGTAAAAGTATTGTCCCCAGGCAGACCATCGACTCCGGGCTGTTTCCCGAATTCCTGGAAAAGGTGGGGCAGTTCGAGCGCATCCTGTCCGACAGTGGTTTCGTCACCTTACGCAGGCTTGGTGATGATGAACTGGCAGGTACGATGGATCATGCCGGGATACTGGAGCAGTATTGCTTCCTTTTAGGTCCCGGTGAAAGGCCAATGATCAGGGATGTGCAGTTCAAAGAGGGCTTGCAGATAGGTGACCTATATGGTCAGGTATTTACACTAAGCGATGTAGAAGACCTGCCATCGATGTGCGGGAGCCGTATCGATTATGATAAGTTCAGTACCGATCAGAGCCGTTTTCCTATCGGTTTTGTGGCCAGGCTTAACCTGTTACTGGACTGCGACCATGAATACAACCAATATGTTTTTATCGAAGACGCGCAAAAAACACTCAAGGCTTTGGAAGCAAAAAAGCGCCGCCTGCAATCGCTCTCTGCTTACAGCCGGGAAAATGCCATCGCACGTGACGCCACCAATGATTTTCTGAACGAAGCCATCAGCCAGGGTCGCCTGCCGGTTCGCGCTCATTTCAATGTGATCGCCTGGACGAGGGAAAAAGAGCACCTCCAGGATATTAAAAACCTGGTGGGTTCTGCGATGGCGCAGATCGGCGCCACAGCCAAGCAGGAAACAGCAGGTGCACCACAAATATGGTGGGCCGGGATCCCGGGCAATGCCGCTGATTTTCCGATGAACGATACTTTCGACACTTTTTTAGAACAGGCCACCTGCTTCCTGAACCTCGAAAGTAATTATAAAAGCGACCCGGTTGAAACAGGAATCCGCTTCTGCGACCGATTCGGCAGGCCGGTCTATGTTGACCTGTATGATGCGCCCCGAAAATCGGGAATTACCAGTAACATGGGCACACTGGTATGCGGCACATCAGGAGGTGGGAAATCAATGACGGTCAACCATATCCTGCGCACCATGCATGACCAGGGCGCACACAGTGTGATCGTGGATATCGGCGGCAGCTATAAAGGCTTATGCGAACTTGTCGGGGGCTATTATTTCACCTATGAGGAGCAAAACCCGATTAGCTTCAATCCCTTCTTCCTGTCTGCCGGGCAAATATTGGACACCGAAAAAAAGGAAAGCTTGAAAGCGCTGTTGATCGCCTTATGGAAGCAGGAGAATGAAAGTTTTAACCGGAGCGAGTATGTCGCTTTATCAAACGCCTTGCAGGGTTATTACCGGCACCTGCTGGGTGACTCCTCCGTGTTTCCGTGTTTTAATACATTTTATGATTACCTCGAAAACCACTACACGGAAGTATTAAAAGATCAGCGGGTAAAAGACCGGGATTTTGACATAGACAGTTTCCTGTATGTATTAAGGCCTTTTTATACCGGTGGCGAATTTGACTACCTGCTCAATGCTACCGAAAACCTGGACCTGCTGAACCAACCCTTTGTGGTCATTGAACTGGATCAGATTAAGGATCACCCCATCCTGTTTCCGGTGGTGACGCTCATCGTCATGGAGCTTTTCCTATCCAAAATGCGCAAACTGCACGGGGTGAGAAAAGTGCTTTGTATTGATGAGGCCTGGAAAGCGATTGCTAAGTCTGGGATGGCCGAATTTCTGAAATATGCCTTTAAGACCATCCGGAAATTCAACGGAGTGCCCATCGTGATCACCCAGGAGCTGGATGATCTCATCAATTCGCCGGTCATCAAAGACGCCATCATCAATAATGCCGACATCAAGATTATGATGGACATGCGCAAGTTCATGCACAAGTTTGATAAGCTACAAGATACACTTGGCGCTTCAGATAAAGCAAAGACGATGATGCTTTCCGTCAATAAGGACAACCGGGAGATCAGCATCGACATCGGCGGCCAGGTCGTCAGGGTTTACAAAAATGAGCTCTGCCCGGAGGAATATTATGCCTTTACCACAGAGGGTAAAGAACGGGTGAAGGTTCGTGAATATGCCGCAACATATGGCAGTATGGAAAAAGGCATCACCGCACTGGTTAACGACGAACAGCGGATCAACCTGGAGAACCCATAAAATACAACGCCATAAACTAAACAATCCATATTATGAAAACAAGAATCATCATGGCGGGATTGGCATCAATCTTTGCCGCCTGCAATCCGTCCGCAAAAACCACGGATTTTATTCCTGGTACTTATGTCAATCATGCGGAAAGTGCCTACAGTGTCGCCAATGACACACTGGCCATCTCCGCGGACCGGGATGATGCCAACAGCTATCATATTGTCCGCCGCACAGGTTTCTGGCGGAAAAAGAAAGGCAGATACTGCAGTACCAGGTTAAAACCTTTATAGGAATATGGTCTGAGCAACAGCAAACCTTACAGTTTAGCCCAAACGGCGTCCTGATCCTGTTCCACCCGGATAAGAATGAGTTGAGCATCGAAAACAGTACTTATTTAAAATTAAAAAAATGAACCTCATGAGATTTTATAAGATCGTCCTGCCCATCAGTATGGCGGTGATACTCATTGCCTTGCCGGAAAAAAAAGCGGAAGCCCAGTTGGTGATCACGGAAGTGCTCAACCAGACCGTTGGTAAGATCATTCGCGCCATTGACCTCGGCGTGCAAAGGGCGCAGAATAAAACGATCTGGTTGCAAAACGCCCAAAAGGTGATCGAAACCCAGCTTAACCAGCTTAAGCTGACCGAGATTGCCGGGATCGGCCAGCAGCAAAAAGACCTGTTCAGCAATTATTACCAGGAGCTATATCAGGTCAAGTCCATCATCAGCGGTTACCGTCAGGTAAAAAATATCACGCTCAGGCAGGCCGCCTTGGTCAAAGAATATCAGCGTGCCTGGGGCATGACGCAGCAGGACGATCATTTCTCAGCCGCTGAATTACAACATATATCTGCCGTATATACCGGGATACTGCAGGCCAGCATCAAAAACCTGGATGAGCTCATGGTCGTGATCAATTCCTTCCGGACCCAAATGAGCGATGGCGAACGCATGGAACTCATTGATCGCATTGCCGCAAGAATCGACGGGAACTACAATGACCTTAAACAATTTAATAACCAGAACATCCTGTTAAGCCTCGGGAGGTCGCGCAATGCACAGGATGTTCAAAGCCTCAAAAATCTTTATGGGATCAATTAAAAAAGCATGGACCCTCATTTTTCTTGTTGCTTCCTGCCTGCGGCTTTCGGCGCAGTCTTTCAGCTTCGGCGACCTGTTCGGACAGGCCGGCAAGCTGCAAAAAAACTACCTGGCCCAGATCGCAGCTTACCGGTTGTTTGAATCGGAATTAAAGCAGGGTTACAACGTCATCAGGCATGGCCTCGGCGGTATCCGGGATATCAATACGGCAGAGTTGAATGCCCACAGCAGCTACTACCAATCACTTGTACAGGTGAACAGCGCCCTAAAAGATGATCCGCGCCTTGCTGAAATACCGCAATGGCAGCGCGAAATCAACGGGAGTTTTAACCAACCGGTCAAGGGGCTGACCGGTGATGAGCAGGCCTACCGGGCTAATGTAAAAACCGCGGTGCTCAAAGGATGTAATGACGACCTGACCGACCTGCAACACCTGATGCAGGAAGGTGATCTGCAAATGACTGACGACGAGCGGCTGCAACGCCTGGCGAAGATCCATGCTTCCATGCTGGATAAATACGAGTTTACCCAGCGCTTCATCGCCACTGCCCGGCTCCTGGTTGCGCAGCGGCAGCATGAAATTAACGACACACAAACTTTAATAAAACTATATGAAAACCATTAGATCACTTTTTGCAATGGCGGTGCTCTTGATCATGACAACTACCGCTAACAGGGCACGGGCGCAAAGTTCCGACCTGATCCAGTTGATACTGGATATAGAAAAGCTAACACAGCTTAAAAGTATCCTGACTGATATGAAAACCGGTTACGACATCATCAATGGGGGGTATAACCAGGTTAAACAGATCGCCAGCGGGAATTTCAGTATCCATTCCGTGTTTCTCAACGGCCTTTTAGCCGTAAACCCCGGGATTGCCAAATATGGACGCGTAGCGGATATTGTCCTAGATCAGGCTACCATAGTCAGCGAATACAGCCGCTATTACCGGTACTTTAAAAATGGTGGAAATTTCAACCCTGATGAGATCGGCTATATGGCGAATGTCTACAGCCAGCTCCTACAGGAAAGCCTCAGCAATCTCGACCAACTAACCAGCATCCTGGCGGCAGGCAAGCTGCGCATGAGCGATGACGAGCGTATCAAAGCCATCGACAGGATTTACACGGCGACCGCTGACCAGCTGCAATTTCTGCGGCATTTCAACCGGCAGGCCAACGTATTGGCGGTAGAACGCCAAAAAGAACAGCATGAAATAACCGTAACACAAAAACTCTATTGACCATGGATAACCTTACAGGCCTGCAGGCCACCCTACAACAGGTCTATGACCAGATGCTGCCGCTTTGCGGTTCCCTGATCGGAACTGCGCAAGGATTAGCCGGACTGGCGGCGTTGTTATACATCGCCGTGCGGGTATGGCGCCACATCGCCGCCGCCGAACCCATCGATTTTTTTCCTTTACTGCGACCATTTGCCTTGGGTATTGCGATCCTCTTGTTTCCCGCTGTTATCGCCGTGATGAACGGTGTGCTGCAACCGGTTGTTAGCACAACCAATAATATGGTGCAAAACAGCAACCAGGCTATCGCCCTGCTGTTACAGCAAAAAGCCGAAGCAGTAAAGAAGACGGATGCCTGGCAAATGTTTGTCGGTTCTGACGGTGAGGGCGACCGGGACAAATGGTATAAATATACCCATCCCAAGGACCCGGGTGATACAGGAGAGGGGATATTAGGCAGCATCGGCAACGATATGAAATTCGCAATGGCCAAAGCGTCCTACAACTTCCGCAATAGTATCAAGGAGTGGATGTCTGAAATTTTGCAACTGCTATATGAAGCGGCCGCGCTTTGCATCAACACCATCCGCACCTTCCAGCTCATCGTCCTGGCTATCTTAGGGCCTTTAGTATTTGGAATTGCGGTCTTTGACGGTTTTCAGCATACCTTGACCGTATGGATGGCGCGGTATATCAATGTATTCCTGTGGCTGCCCGTCGCCAACATCTTTGGCAGCATTATCGGAAAAGTTCAGCAGAATATGATCCAGCTGGACATTTCGCAAATTCAAAGCTCCGGGGATACTTTCTTTTCCAGCACGGATACCTGCTATTTGATTTTTTTACTGATCGGCATTGTCGGCTATTTTACCGTACCCGGCACTGCCAATTATATCGTTCATGCAGGTGGCGGCAACGCTTTGCTGCACAAGGTAAATACCCTGGTCATTAGCTCTTCACGGTCGGCTGGCAGCATCATTTCCGGCGGTATGACGGCCGATGCTTACGGTAACCAGCGGGAAAATGTCAGCCAGGGTATGGCAGCCACCGCGATGACCGGGGGCTATTTTAAAGACAAGGACGATAACGGCAGCAACTACCAGAAAGATAAATTATCCGGTAAATAATCAATTATTAACCATTTAAACGCTTCCGCCCAGGGCGGAGATTGGGGGCCCTTATGTTTACACAAACCAAAAACATCGATACTGTAGCTAAACTAAACAGACGTTTTAACATCCTGCTCATGCTGGTTACCGCCGCTGTTTTATGCTTCGGTATCTATAAAAGTTATGATTTCGCCGACCGCGCGCAAAACCGGGTGCGTATCCTCTACAATGGGAAAGTGCTCGAAACTTTGCTTTCAGACCGCAAACATTCCCGGCCGGTTGAATTACGCGACCATATCAGGACTTTTCATGAGGACTTTTTTAACCTGCTGCCGGACGATAAACAGATACAGGCCAACATTGCCAAGGCTTTGTATCTGGCCGACGAGAGCGCCAAACGTCAATATGACGACCTGCGGGAGAAAGGCTATTACGCCAACCTCATCGCGGGTAATATCAGCCAGCAGATCAGCGTGGACAGCACGGTACTGGACCTTGATCAGCTACCATACGCTTTTACCTGCTATGCTACCGAAAAGTTGGTGCGGGCAACCAATACCGTGACGCGTAAACTCGTCACGAAAGGCAGGGTCCGGGAGCTCAGTACCGAAACCGACAATAACCCGCATGGCTTTCTGATCGAACGCTGGGAGATCGTCAATAACACCGACCAGCCATGAAGAAAATCACCAGCGATACTTTGGCCAGGCCCATCGCGGATCAGATCATCCGCTTACAAACGCGTGTAGCCAATAACCTCAACCACAGAACACAGCATTGGAACAAGGCATCCAAACTGGTCGCCTTAGCATCATTCGTCATGATTTTTGGCGGCCTGAGCATTTATTTAATCATTAAATCAATTTAACTATGGAACCACAACATTCAATTCAGTTTTTGCGGACACGCAGATTCCTGCTTATCCTGCCCCTGATGGTCTTACCGTTTTTGAGCCTGGCTTTTTATGCAGCTGGCGGGGGACGGGGAAGCAAAGCGGCTGACCCGTTAGAAAAAAACCGGGGATTAAATACCAGCCTGCCGGCCGCGGCATTTGGCAAGCATGAAAAGCCCAAGGATAAAATGGGGTTTTACGACCAGGCCAAACTGGATTCCGCCAAAGAACATTCTTACAGCAATAATCCTTTGTTGCAGGAAATGGGGATCAAAAAGGACAAGGCAAACATCCCTGACATCAGGTCTTCTGGTTTGCCTGCAAGTCAACCCGATGTCCGCCAGATCAATCAAAAACTGGCGGCTATTGACCGGCAGATCAGCCGGCCCGCTATACCATCCGTACCGGCAGCGGCGCTGAACCAGCCGGTTGAAAATAAACAGCTCACCGAGCAGGTAAACCGGCTGGAAACGATGATGAGATCCATGAAAGCGGATACGGGGCCAGACCCGGAGATGCAGCAATTGAGCAAAATGCTTGAACAGATCCAGGACATCCAGCGCCCCGAAACCCCTAAACACGATCATCAAGCCGATTCGGCAGGGACGAATCCCTTTAAAGCTATTCCTGCGGCTATAGATGGCAATCAGAAGATCAGGCAGTCGGGGGCTGTCAGGCTTTGCTTAAATGATACGGTCACCATTAAAGGGCAATTGATTCCTAAAGGAACTCCCGTGTACGGTACAGCCAATATGATCAACCAGCGCCTGCTGATCATTATTAAAAATATCCGGCTGGGTCAGTCCATTATACCGGCTGATCTAACCGTGTACTACATGGACGGGATGCCCGGAGTACCTGCACCGGAGGCTGAATTGGGCGAAGCTGCGGGTAACGGTGCCGGCAATGCCCTGCAAGGGATGCAGTTCCTTAGTATGGATCAGTCTCTGGCTACGCAGGCCGCCGCAGGCGGCATCAATGCCGCTAAGGGGCTGTTCAGCAAAAAAGTCAGGCGCATCACCGTTCATCTCAAAAACGGCGATGCCGTACTGCTACGCAATAACCAGATTCGTTAACCTTAAATAATAGACCATGAATACCGAAAATTTAGATTTCCTGAAAAACAACCTGTTGAACCTGGGCTTCGGCGATAAGGTCAACGCGGAAATGGAGAAACAGATCAAAGCCAAAGTCCCCGAGTTTAGCCTCAGCACGGAACAAACTTACAACCAGAAGAAAATGGATTATACCCTCCATTTTAAAGCTGGCGATCAGCATGACATGTATTTTTTCAACCGCTACGATGCCTCGCTCAAAAATGAAGCCGATCCCACTAAAGACCGGATGCAGACCCTGTATATCAATAAAGGCAACGGCATTACGGCTAAGGAAGCTTTTAATTTATTGGAGGGACGGGCTGTCGAAAAGAAACTGTACAATAAAGAAAGTGAGCCATACATCGCCTGGCTTAAACTTGATTTCAAGGACACCGACGATCGCGGTAACCATAAACTGCTTAAATTTGGCGAAGGCTATGGCTACGACCTGGAGAAAACACTGGCTCAATACCCGATCAAACAACTGGGAGATCAGCAGCAAAAGGAGGAATTACTGCGCTCCCTGAAAAAAGGGAATGCACAGCAGGTCACGATAGAAAAAGACGGGCAAAGCCAAAAGTATTACCTGGCCGCCGAACCCCAGTATAAACAGGTCAACGTTTATGATCAGAACCTGAAAAGCGTCAGGCGTGAATCCCTCAAACAGGATAACACCCAGGACCAAAGCCAGGCCAAAAGCAACAAGCAAAACCAAAAACAGCAACCGGACGATCAGCCCCGGAAGCAACAGTCTCGCAAACAAAAGGTCCATTGACCACAAGCCCCGAAAGGGGCTTGTTTGTTTCAGGCTGTTGCGGTCTGCCCCGTATGATTTATCAGCCTCTCCTTAACCGGGACAGGATAAAGGCGCAGTAAAAACCGCTTCGCTCATTTGCTCCATTACATTCCGTTCATTCCCTCAGCCATTTTTACTGCTTTAGGCAAAAGCCTTCCTGCCGTATCCCCAATCACCGCCTGGTATCCCCGATCCGGCAGGCAGGCATTTGCTTTTCGTAAAGACATCATTACAGGAAGACCTTCATTTTTTCAAAAGAAGGAAAAAAAGGCAGCCAAGTTGTGCCTTTAGAGATGCGATTGCTGCAACAACAGCAAAAAGCTTCCGGCATAATGGCGCCTGTTATTTTTTTTGGCGCGCCACCCTGCGGGACTTATTCCTTTTCCTTTTTGCCTATGTCAGGCACCTTGTATTGCTTTCTTTTTTTCCTTTTTCTTTTGAAAAAAAGCTTTTAAGGGAAAGGGTTGAAAGAGAAAAGAATAAACAGATTTTTTAACACTTAATTTTTTAACCATGCAAAACGCAGAAAAAAATGCAAAGGAAGTACAAGTTGTTGCTGCCGGTGCCAAAGGAACAAATCCCGCAAAAACTGAAAACCGCCCCAACATTCCGGGCAAAGCCAAAAATGATGAACCCACTCAAAATCAAAACCCCGGCACTGCGCCGGAAGCTGCGAAAGCCAATGGTGCCGAAGTTAAGACCGTTCAGCCCGCTGCCGGCAATAACCAACCCCTTAACGGTACAGCCGCAGCCGAGAAACAGGAACTGAGCGGTTCGGAGCCGAAAGCAGAAGTGAAGTACATCAAACCAGTGATGAACTTAGAACAAACTATTAAAACCGTGAACGACCTGCACCGCAGGAGTATTCAGCGATTGGCCCTGATTGCCCGCATCAAATTACTCGAAGATTTTGAGGTGAAACTGGTGGAAGAAAACGACGAACTGGAAAGCAACCCTTATCAGGGCTGCAAACTGATCATTAAAGATGACAAGGGCAGGGATTTTACCACCAATACGCCCGGCCTTATCCGCATGGTGGCGCAATTTATTTTTGATGCCTGCCATGAAAAACTGGCGGAGATCGAAGCCAATATCGTGCTTCCAAATGCTTAAAGGCTGATGCTCCCGGCTGTTGCCGGGAGCATTTTTTAAGGTTTACCAAAAATAGGAATTAAGATGTACGAGCAATTTATCGAACTGACCGACCAAATATTTTGGGACGGTTACGCTGCAAAACTGGCAGAGGAAAACCCGGCCAAATTCAGATTTGAATTCAACGAGTTCTTAAATACTTACGAAAATGATGACAGACAAAATGTTTTTACTGGTGAAAATTACGATTAGCACCGGGCACCGGGACATACACCATGCCATAGCGGAACTACAGGCGAACACCCGGCTATCCGTTAGCAGCACCCGAAATGTAAAGGTCCTGAAAACAGAAATTATGAAACTAAAAACAAGGAAACACTAAAAATTTAAGCGATGGCACACCATATCAATTTTAATGAAAAGACAGGAAGGCACAGCTTTATGAGCGTGAAGGAAAAAGCCTGGCATAATTTAGGGCAGATTGTTGACCGCTACCCCACGAGCAGCGAGGCGATACAATTTGCCGGTTTGGATTATATTGTTGAAAAACGCCCGTTATTTACCTACGATACCAATAACCATTTGTGGAATAATGGCGAAGCCATTCCCGAAATAGCCGTACCGAATTATTACGCCACAGTACGCGCCGACACGGAACAGGTATTGGGCGTCGTGGGTAATGATTATGAAGTCGTACAAAACCGGGATGCGTTCAGCTTTTTTGATGCCATCGTTGGTGGCGGAGACGGTATTCTTTATGAAACAGCCGGAGCTTTAGGGCAGGCAGGTACGCGTATATTTATTACAGCCAAACTGCCAGGTTATATCCGGGTAGGAAAGAATGATCTGATTGAGAAATATATTTTTCTGACCACCTCCCATGATGGGTATGGCAGTATAACCGCCGCCTTTACGCCCACAAGGATTTGCTGCAACAATACACTTCATGCCGCCTTAAATAATATGACCAACTGTGTAAAGATACGCCATACCCAAACCGCTCAGGAGCGGTTGACTCAGGCGCATAAGGTTATGGGCATATCCAATAGTCTTTCCAATAAGTTAGACGATATATTTAATCGCTGGGCGCATGTCCGGATCAACGATAAAGAGGTGTTGCGACTGGTGCAACAGGCGATGGCGCCCAGTAAGGAAGTATTACAAAAGGTGCTGGATGAGAATATAGACGAATATTCCAGCCAATTTTTGAACACGGTAGAAAAAGTATGTGAATTTGCTTTCAGCCATCCCACCCAGCAGACCGATACGACGAGAGGGACCCTTTTTGGTGCGTATAATGCGATCAGCGGTTACCTGCAAAATGTCAGGTCCTACAAAACCGAAGATGCCAAACTTAAATCCATCCTTTTTGGCAATGGCTTTAATAAAATTCAATCGGCGTTCGATCTCTGCGGGGAATTTGAAAAGCGGGGCAGGACGGTTTTTGAAAGAAATTGACATAAGGGGCGATGAGCCCCTTTTTCTATGGTTCAAAATTCCCGGACGCTACTTTTCTTTCTTTCAGTCGCCGGAAAGAAAAGTAGCAAAAGAAAGAGGCTTCAAATAGGAAGAATATCGCTTTGATACCAGGATTCAATGATTTGAAAACCGGGCCTACATAGTTCCATGCCCCGGAAACCGCCTTTAATGCCTGCAAAATATCCGGCCCGCTGTTGGTGAGATCTGGTATCCGCAAAGATTAAAACGTATATTATTTAAAATCTGCCAGCCATAAATCAGATTTTTATACGCTTGTAAACAATTATAATCTCAATTCGGAGTTTATATTAGGTTGAATCAGCTGGAATGCTCAAAAACCTGAAACTTTTCGAAGTCCGGGCTATGATAACTCAGCGTCTTTCAAAAAGGTATAACAGTTTGTCCAAAAGAATGAGTAAGTACAGGTCAAATGGCGTTTTTAAGGACTGGGTGATGTTTTTTCTGCTCATCTACCTTTTTTACTCATTTACCAATTTGTTTTTCATACCCAATTATAATACGGCAACTGCTGCCATGCTACCCGCGCATGGAATAAGAAGACAAACCATACAGCTCCATCACGATGCATTTGGGTTTATTAACGTTGCCGAGAAATCTATCATAGATGATGACCTGCTGAATTTTATCAAATCAGCTCCCGTTTTATTCCTGATCGCGTTCTTCGGGTATCGTTTTCTTCGTATGGAGAAACGATCCATAGCACCCCTCCGGTCCATATTAACCGACTCGCAGCACGCCTACCTTTCTTTTGGTATTTTGAGAATTTGATGCGTAATCAAAATTGATTTTCGAGCTGATGGCTTCTTTGCCATCTGCCGCCGCTTTTTCCTGACCAAAGGTCAACGGAACGGGTATGTCCATTATTGTAAACTCAAATCTTCATTACCAAAAGAAATTTCACTCATGAAATCTATAAAGTCAGGCTTCTTGCCCATCCTTGTGTTATTCGCAATAATTGCGTTACCGGCATGTAAAGCCAAAAAATTAGTTCAGAAACCTATACCGCCAACGCAAACTACCAATACCGTTCCGGCTGTACAGCCTAAACCAAAGCCGGTTACGGAAACGAAGCCTCCGGTTCCACCTGTCAAAAAAGCTGATCTCAACATTGATGATGTTAAAATTCAATTTGACTTTAATTCCAGTGTTTTACGCACTGGTTCTTACGCCATTCTGGATCAGGCAGCATCGGCCATTAAGGCGAATCCCACCGTTACCTATCAGTTGAACGGCTATGCTTCGATAGAAGGAACAGAAGAACATAATATGATATTGTCAAAAGACCGGGCGAACGCCGTTAAAACCTATCTGGTTAACGCTGGGGTGAGTCCGGGTAATCTGGAAGTCAAAGGATTCGGTACGCGCAACCCGGTGGCGGATAATAATACAGAGATGGGAAGGGAGCTGAATCGTCGCGTCGAAATCAAAACAAGATATTAAAGGATGTTTTCGGCACGAACCCGCTATTCGGCAGGTCATCAAAAACAGCTGAATAGCAGGATTTCAACAGTTTATATCCGGGAGGATATTCGTAATACTTTAAAGCTAATGCTATGTTTGAATACTTGCAACAACTTATCAGGTCAACTTACTCAACAACACAACCCGGTAGTTTACCAGACCGGTGCATTCCTTCTTTCTTGAAAAAGTTTAGCATCCCGTCTGCTATAATGGCTATTTCCGTCGTTTGTTTTCCCGGGACCTCCTTCGCCCATGGCTTTAAATTTAAGCTGAAGAATATATCAAAAACCGATGTTGCCGTATTTTATAAGGTCAGTAAAAAATCAGGATCAGCTAAAATTAAAGCGCTAATGAATCTGAAACCCGGTGAGGAAAAATTGAAGGATATCAAGGTAGATAAGGAGGATACAGTGGCTTTCTATGGGCAGGATGCTGAAAACAATACTTCCGTGATGATCAAAAGGGACTATAACTCTCTGGAGAAAAACAAAGACGGGATTTGTTACGTGCCTATTATTGTCCCACAGAAAGAAAGCTCTAATTTCGAGTCGCTGGATGGCCTCAGCGTAAAACTGGAACATAACAAAGTCCTTAGTTTTCTGCTTAAGATGGATTCTACCTCTATGAGCAGCCTCTCGATGCTGGAAAATAACTTTCAGAATATTTACCCCCTGGGGACTTTTATTTTTGTGGATACCAAAACTAACCGGTTATTGCTCCCTCCCTTAGAGCCATCGTTCTGGAACAGTAATGAAACTTACCTGACGATCCAGGATAGTCTTTACGCTATGGTCAATGCGGAACACAGGGGCATGGCCAATGTACAGGTCGCTTATTTCGTTGCAAAAATGTTTGATTCATTACGAGTCAACAATACGGCTGAACTCGAATTCAAGGCCAGAGTTTCCCTGTTAAGATGGAAACCGACGCCAAGTGCAAATATATACCAGGTATTTAATGATAAAGCCGTGCAGGGCTTTCTGCAGAATTGCTATGCCCAGATCGATAATCCTGATGTGGAATACCAGCGGTACCGGCTTTATTTTCTTTCGTCCTATGAACGGATAGATGACCTGGAAATATTCGGCAAACAGTATTACAACTTTGGGAACGAAACAGACCTTTCGTTAGGAAATATCGCCCAGGTATTCAGTACCAGCCTTGGTGTAATGTATACCAAGAACAAGACATTGAGTAATTATTATTCTGTCCAGGGAGCGGTTTTACGTACCAAAGCCTACGATTTCACTTCACAATTGTTTAACGGTTTTAAATATAATGTCAAGAGTAAGATTATTGCCAGCACCTATGCCAACCAGAACAAGATCATTGCGGGCATCGTCGATGAATATAAAAGCCTGGTTGCATATAACCCGGATCCGGTACGGTTAAGTCTCCAGGCGATTGATCCAAAAGATACGAGCCCGTCGCTGGTGCCCATCCAAACAACGATCAGCAACCTGTCACCTTATACCTTACTACCGGCTGATACCACCAAACAGGCATCGGCAACAGCCAATAACTATAAAATCGATACCTATAACAACAAGGCCAAATTCTATAATTCACATTTAAAACAGATCAACGACCTATTTAAGCAACTTGATCAGACCAACAGCGATCTCGCCAAAATATCACAATCAAATCCGGACAAAGGATTCAGTAGTTCTGTAAATGCCTCCGGTCTTATAAAAGAAATTGAGGTTAATAGCCAGATTGTGCGTAAAGAATAGGCAGTTTTTCCTGCTACAATTAATTAATAAACAAATTCATCATTAAAAAACAATCATTATGAAAAACTTCAGTATCGTACTAGCTATAGCAGGACTGCTGCTAACGACAGTTCCTAATTTTTTTTACAGCAACACTGCAAATGCTGTTGACAGCGGAGGCTCTACAGAAATTGTCACCTATTCCGATGGTACATGGACCAATAAATTACCTGTCTTTTTTGGGGCGGCAATCATAGGAATTGCCATGGTGTTTTATGTAGCTTCCCGCCCGGTGGTAAAAAAGAATGCGGCTTTGTTGTAGATGAAGCCGAAATTGCGGATCGGTTAAGATATCGCCTCGCCGTAGCTGCATAAAAGAGAAACAAAGGGCAAGCGTTCTTCATGCCTGCCCTTTGTTATTAGTAACTTTCATCATGTCATGAATTTTGTTCATGATCTGTTGCCGATAAGCAACTGTCGGTATGGAGATGTTTTTAGTCTGAAAGCTCTTTTAGCAACTGTCTGTATTGATTTAACATGCTTCTTTTTGATATAAAACCAACGAGCTTCCGCTGATCAATTACAGGAAGGTTCCAGGTATTGGTTTCATCAAATTTTTTAATGATCTCCCGCGCATCATCATCAATATCAATAAGGGCAGGTGGAGGTATCATAACTTCCTCGACACTTAATTTATCATATAATTCCTTATTAAACATAATCGACCTGATATCATCAAGCATGATAATACCTTCCAGTACATGATCATCATCAGTAACGGCAATGAAATTTCGCTTTCCAACGCTGATCAGCTCAATTAAATCCTCAAAGGAAGCATCCATGCTGATTTCTTGTACATCTTTGTCTATAAGATCAGAAATTTGTAGTACAGAAAGCAGGTTTTGGTCGTGCTCCCTCGTAAATATTTTCCCATCTTCAGCCAGTTGTTTTAAATCCGGCGAAATGCCGGAGAAGCGTTTGGCAATCAGGAAAGATACTACTGAAACGATCATCAGAGGTATGAACAAATCATAACCTGTACTTGACTCGGCAATGAGGAAAATAGCCGTTAAAGGGGCATATAATACGCCACTCATCACACCGGCCATCCCAACAATTACCATATTGGTGGTAGGCACATTTTGTATACCCAGTTGCGTACAGACCAGGGCCATAAAATACCCCAAGGTTCCTCCTGCAAATAATGCAGGTGCAAAATTCCCCCCGTTGCCGCCACCATAAATCGTAATAGATGTGGCAAAGGCTTTTAACAGACATATAAGCCCTAAGAACAATAAAATAAACCACTGATGGAAAGTGAAATATTTAAAGAAACTAACCGAAACAATAGATGCTATTTGTCCTGTAGCCAATGTCTTAACGGTAGAATACCCCTCTCCAAATAAGGGTGGAAATATTACACATAAAAGGGAAAGCATGATTCCTGCAATCAATGCCTTTTGAAGACGGCCTCTTTTAGAATGCTTAAACTGGTGCTCAATCCATTGCGATATCACTACAAAGTATCGGGCATATAAACCACAGGCAATACCCAGCACAATATAAAAAGGGATATTTTTATAATTAAAAGAATCCCTTGATGTGAATTTAAATAAGGCCTCTTCATTGAGAATTATCCGGGATACCAGACTGCCGCAAACGGCAGCTACCACTAACGGTATAAAATCGGTAAATACTACACCGGTAAGCAATATCTCAAATGCGAACATCATGCCCGCGATGGGGGCGTTGAATGCGGAGGCAATCCCAGCTGTAGCTCCGGCGGCCAGTAACAGGGTACGGTCTTTATATTCTAAATTATATGTTCTGGCAAAGTTAGAACCAATGGCCGATCCGGTTACTGCGATAGGACTCTCCAAACCGGCAGAGCCACCCAGCCCAACTGTAATTGCACTTTGCACAATTTGCGAATACATTTTTACCGGCGATACCAGACTGGAATTTTGAGCGATTTCATATAATATGGCGGGAATCCCCTTGCGATCATTACCCCTGTATATGTACATAACCACCAGCGTGGTAAGGAAAATACCTAATAACGGAAATACGATGTAAAATACAACTTGCTGTTCAAATTGAAACTTTGAAGTTATAATATGGTGTATGTAATGAACCAGCATTTTTAAGATCACGCCTGCAAGACCGGCGGTACAACCGACAAGCGCTCCTGATAATATTAAAAATTGGCTACGTGAAAGAAAACCCCGTACCCATAGCAGGATGATCTCATAACTTTTAACCTTTTTAACACTATTGGCTCTAAAATCTCTTTGAAATTTTAAAAAACTATGAAAACGCCTTGACTTGTTGAAACTGCTCACTATATACCTCCTGTTGCAAGTTAGGCATAAAATTAAAATGTGATGTTCAAATAATCTAATACGGAATCATTTTAAGGATTGAACATCTTAACGAGAACCTGATGATTATAGATATGATAAGTTCATTGAATATAATTAAAGAACACTTTCTGTCCAGATTCGATTTTTCCCAATAAAATAGCTAACTTATGCATTTCCTGATTGATTAACCACCAGGTGTGCCCATTTCATTGTTATTTCCTGCCAGTGGAAGATCAATTTAAATCCAGCATAAAATCTAATAAGTATAATGCTAAAGATTCGGTCCCTTTTAAAACGTTTAGATCTAAGAACCAACCTCCTTCAGGCTTTGCCGTTTTGGATCGCATCTTTAATAACTGGCGTAATAGCCGTATTGTATACCAAGTTGTTTGAGCGGGTCGAAAAATGGGGCTTCCTGATCTTTCATGCACATGGCTTGCTATTATTCGTCATCAGCCCTGTCGGTTTTATCTTGGCTTGGTGGGTGGTTAAACGGTTTAATACATACGCCAGGGGAAGTGGCATTCCTCAGGTAATGGCCGCTATAGAATTGGCAACACCAAAAGAAAATCACCAAATAGATAAGTTGCTAAATATCAGAATGATGCTGGTTAAAATAGCATCCAGTTTACTGATGATTTTTGGAGGTGGTGCTATAGGCCGGGAAGGGCCAACCATTCAAATTGCAGGAACTGTTTTTCGGAAAATAAACCAATGGCTTCCGCCGTCATGGCCAAAGATATCTTATAAAAACATGCTATTGACAGGCGCGGCTGCCGGCTTGGCAGCGGCATTCAATACACCGTTGGGAGGAATTGTATTTGCCGTGGAAGAATTGGCCAAAACGCATATTAGTCAGTTCAAGACTGCTATTTTCACTGCCGTAATTATTGCCGGTTTAACAGCGCAGGCATTTTTGGGCCCCTATTTATATTTAGGATACCCTGATGTGAGTCATCTTTCCAACTATGTGTTTTTAGGGGTTGTGTTGGTGGCCGCTGTGGCTGGCTGGTCCGGAAGTTTGCTAAGCCTCCTGATCTTAAAAGTACTTATCTGGAAAGACCGTTTAACACATAAATATGCGGAGGTGCTTTATGTATTGCTCTGTGCGTTAATTCTGAGTACCGTTGCTTATTTTGTTAATGATGCTATTTTAGGTTCAGGAAAGGCAGAGATGGCCAAGCTATTGTTTACGACAAACAAAAGCGTTGATTGGCAAATTCCTGTGGTTAGGATGCTGGGGCCGTTATTATCCTTTACCACAGGAGCTTCAGGAGGGATATTTGCTCCATCTTTGGGAGCCGGAGCTACCATCGGATCCTATATCGCCGGATGGTTTGATCTTTCGGCATCCAATACTAATTTATTAATCCTCTCTGGTATGGTTGCTTTTTTAACAGGGGTAACCAGGTCGCCTTTTACCTCGGCAATTTTAGTACTGGAGATGACGGATCGCCATAGTGTCATCTTTTTCTTAATGCTGGCGGCAACTATAGCGAGTTTGGTATCTTCGATGGTTAGTAAGCACTCTTTATATGAACATTTGAAGGTTCAGTTTATTGTGAAACTTCACCAGGAAGATATGCTAAAGGAAAATGTAATTGCTAAAGATGATACCAAGTCTTTAATTACGAAATCTCAAAACTCAGTTGATTGAGCCTTTTTTAAATATGGCTTGCTCTCTTTTGAAGTTAAAAATCACCGCTTTTAAAAAGCGGTGATTTGTTCCTCAGTTTCGTTGTGCACCAGCTATCCCCAATGATAATAAATGGAAGGGCTGTTATAATTTGATCTTTTTTTAAACTATTTAACTGTCTATATTTTTCCTGACTTTAGATAAAATGTCATGGATATTGAAAGGTTTGCTAATGTAATCATCAGCATAATAGTCTTTCGCTATTGATTCAATATCAGGCTCCGCAGAAATCAAAATCACCGGTATATTTTTGGTATTGATATTCGTTTTTATCTTTAGGCAAATTTTTGCCCCGGCTTTTGCAACGCCATGCATCCGCAGATCGAGCAACACGAGGTCAGGTAAAATCTCGTGAAGCACATCGGCTTCTTTACCATCAAAAGAGGTTACAATCTGATACCCCTCTGCCGCGAGGATATAGGTTAACAGTTCCAGTATATCCGGGTCATCATCGATGATTAGTATTTTATGTTCATGAGCAGGCATGTTGATGGTTTTTAAGCAGCAGACCATTTATTTCGGACCTGCTGCAACAATAATTTGATTTGTTATCTATTTACTCTTATTATCAGAAGCCTCTTTTTGGGCTAAATAGGCCTTGGCCTGTTTGTTATCAGGATAGATTTCGCTCGCCTTTTTGAAGTTCTCTATGGCCTTATTGTCGTCTTTCTCCTTGTAGGCATAATAGGAACCTAAATAAGCATAAGCCTCTGCCAGGTTTTTCTTGGTCCTTTCATCGGTCGGTGCATTTACGGTCTCCAACGTGATGTATTGCTCATACAAAGGTTTAGCAAGTCCTGCGATATTATTTCGGTCCTTTTCTTCCAGGTCCTTGATTCTTGCCCGGTACAGCAGTACATCGCCCACGGGTTTTGTAATGGTTTTTTGCTGGATATAACTAAACGCAGAATCCGCTTTGGCCAGCAACGTAGAATCCGGCGTGGCAGCGCCTTTGTCACTGGAGGATTTATAATACTGGTCACTATAACCGTAGTAATAACTCATGCCTTCACGGAAATATTCGGTGAGTCTCACATGATGGCTGTGTTCGATGTACTTTTTATAAGCATCGCCTGCCGCTATATATTTCTTCTTCGCATATAATGAACCGGCAATATCGTTGTAAGCTTCGTCAAAGGTGCTATCCAATTCGACTGCTTTATTTAAATTTATTATGCCCAAAGAATCCTGGTTTGTTTTTAACTGTAGCCTGCCGAGGTATAAATAGTCCCGGGGAATTACGCGCTTGACATCAGCTTCTTTGATAAATTTCTGTAAAGCATCAAGGCCAGCCTGGTAATTTTTGTTTTCATACCCGGCATAACCCATGTAACGGTAGATACGCAGATTGGACTTGCTGGACTTCGCCAGGTCATTGGCCACCTGTTCCAACCCCTGATAATCACCGGCCTGTATGAGAAAATCAGCATAACGCATTTCGGATTCTGCTGAACGGTCCGTCAGGTCGAGATATTTTTTATAGTAATCGGCACCCTCTTTCACTTTTACCGATGCCACTTTGGGATCAGTAAGTGCCCATCTCAGATCTGTCTCTGCTAATTCGCGGTAGGCCGGACCATAATTCGGATTGATAACCAATGCGTCCTTAAATTTCTGTGTAGCATCTTCAAAATTATTGGCTTGTTTCCAAAGGGAGCCGATGACTACATTGGTTCTTGCTGATTTTGGATCGAGGACCTGAGCTTGTGAATAGTTCGCGTAGGCATTATTATTATCCAGTTTGGAGTGGTAAATTTCGCCCATTGTTAAAAAGTATTCGGGATCTTTTGCACCGGATTTAGCGGCTTTGGTTAGGGTATTCAGCGCCAGATCTGTTTTAGGCGTGGGGTTTAACAGGTACGCTTTGGCCATATAAATATAGGGCTTATCACTTTTGCCGGCTAAAGAGGTGGCCTTTTCAAAATTAGCTAACATGCCGATGTCGTCTTTGTCTAATTTCGCAACTATACCTAAACCAACATAATTCAATGCTGATTTTGGATCGGCGGTGATGCCCTTGCCAAAAACAACTTTTGCAGAATCAGGGTAGTCTTGCAATACATAAACCCAACCCAGGTAAAAATAATTCTCATCCTTAGCGGGCTCTTTCACGATCAATTGCTGTAATTGTTGCCTGGCTTTTTGATATTGCTCGGCGTCGATCGCTTGTTGTGCCTCATTGGTACTTTGTGCCAATACAGGCATAACCATAGTTAATAGGCCCAGAAGGCCTATCATATTTTTAAATTTCATAATCAATAATTTCATTAATAAATTTACCCCTTTTTGCTAAAAAACTAAAAGTTGAACAGGGAAGAGTTGATAATTGCCAATTTGGCACCTCCGATTTTTGAACGGATACTGATAAAACAATCCCGTATTTGGCGATTCGCTTTAAAGGTTATGCCTATACGGAAGATTTAGCAGCAAATACTGCTTCAATTCCTTAAAGAAATCGGTTAAACAATAATGAAAGAATAAATGATCAGATCCTGAAATTACAATAGGCGAGATAAGCGTGCTGAAGATTATAACATATAAAAATTCGGGGCGGTGTTATTTTGGATAGAATTCGAAGTAAGGAGATGCCGAAAAAAAACAGTAGCAGGCACACAGGTATTAAATGTAAGCTCCTCAATTGGTTATTTTCCAGTATGGATTTTTCTATTACCCTGAATGAATTATTTGTGCTCAGGTGCAAATGTGGTAATGAATTTTTATCTGCAAAATGGGAATCGGCTCTGGGGCAGGCAATCGCTGAGACATACCGTGGAATGATCAGTACATTGGTAATTGTACCTAACACATACACTAAAGAGAAGCATATGACAAAAGATTTAAAAAAAACATGTGATTTAAATTCTGCCATTAAAATCAAGTGTAACTAACATCCCGCTAAAAATAACCAGAATAATGCTTGCTGTCAACTAATTTTCATCTTTTTAATCAAAATGAAAACAGGAATCGCCTAAAATGTTATTATATAATACATTGAAATACAGGACATTGCAAATTTAACAATGAAGTCGTAATCTGTTTTTTAGAAATCTTTTTGCTTTTAAACAGCTTGAGTACCCTCTATTCAATTTTTCAAGTAAACAAGAAGCAGGACCTTCATTGTTAATTTTCTCATCAAATGTTTTTGAGAATTCCGATTGAAAAGACAATGTGGTTTTGTAAGCTGCGTTAAATAGTTATTGTTTTACCCCAACTATTGTTGGAGCATATATTATTAAAATAATTATGATCGTTTGCCTTTCAACTAAATCTTATGTTTTAACTATTATCATCTCGTTCTTCATGGCTATTGTTGCAAGTGCGCAAACGGTTCCGCCCAGGTCAAAAATTTGCGGAAAATGGGAATCTACAAATAACAGCCTGATCATTACCATTTCATTGGTAAAAAATGAGTACAAGGCAGTCATAGACTGGTTTAGTGATACCGAAGGTAAGCCGCTGGATTACTGGAAAGACAGGCACAACCCTGATCCTAAACTTCGTAATCGTAAAATCCATGGTCTTAGTATCCTTAGAAATTTAACTTATCACATAGATACCAAATCATGGGAGGATGGAATGATCTATGACTCCAAGCATGGTAAAGAATGGAACGCATCGGCTTACATTGATGAGCAGGGTCTTCTGCGGGTAAAGGGCTATTGGCATTTTAAATTTATCGGCCGTACCATGAAGTTCAGGCGGATCTAATTTTTTGACAAATTATTTCCACTGCATCTTACCAATTGTTGATTATCCAGGGTTCACAATTCCCTTACGTCTGTATACTTTTAACTTCTTAAAATGTGACGGTGTTAAGCCGGTTATCTTTTTAAACTGATTGGATAAATGCGCGACGCTGCTATAGTGCAGTTTGTAGGAAATCTCGGTAAGCGATAACTCATCATAAACCAGCAATTCTTTCACACGCTCTATTTTGTGCACGATGATATAGTGTTCTATGTTAACCCCTACTATTTCGGAAAATAAATTGGCTAAGTAGGTATAATTATGGTTAAGTTTTTCGCTGAGGTAATCAGAAAAATTAATTTTCTCCGGCTCATCGGCATAGTGAATCAGCTCAACAATTACTTTTTTGATTTTTTCGATCATAATACTTTTCCTATCATCCATTAACTCTAAACCATACTTCAAAAGTGCGACGTTAAGTTCTTCCAATTGGACCGGAGAAATATTTTCTAGGATCTCTATTTCACCTAATTCTACGATCACATAATGCAAAGAAAGCTTTTTCAGCTCTTGTTTGACGATCATCTTGCAACGGATACATACCATATTTCTAACGTAAAGTTTCATGATAGCTCCAGTTGATTAAAAAAGCGAAGTGATGTATTTAAAACGGGTTTCAGATTCTGCCCCAAGCGCGTGAGAACTATTAGCATATATCTTATTAAGAAAATAAGGAAAGCAAACAGCTTTTATTAATTAGCTATTTTGTATCACTCACTATAGTTCAAGCGGGAAACAGGGTAAATGTTTCGTTTTTAAAAGTTAATTCTTCGGGACAATACGACAAAGCATAGAAATTATTTCACAAGTGTGAATAATGTAACTTATTTATAAAGTTGTGTAACTCTCCCGCAAAACAGAACCTCACCTTTACAGGGCTTGCAAATATCCTTTTACTGTGAATTAAAATACCGATCTCCGGTAAAGCAAGATGCTTACAAATTCATTTAAGAAAGAGGATCATGAATCAAAAATATAACCAGGTTAAGCCAAATACTACTGAAATAGAAAAGGCAAAGTCACACATTATCGTTGAAATCATTGAATATGTGCCCAATGCCGTAGTTATAAAAACCATTATTAAAAAGTCGACCGGAAATATCAGCATCATGTCTTTTGACAGTGGGGAAGGATTGACGGAAAAAACGTCTCCTTTTGATACGTTCGCGCAGATCATTGAAGGAAAAGCGGAAATTGTTATCGATCAGGTTTCCAATCATCTTCAATCAGGTCAAGGCATCATCATTCCGGCGCACCTTTCCAGTTTCATCAAACCCAACGGCCGGTTCAAAATGATCCAAACCATTATTAAAAGCGGCTATGAATAATGTTAGGCCTAAATCATTTAATGAAATGACTGGCGTCTGTTTTTATCGAGACCAGAATGCCGGCTTATATAGTATGGAGTTTACCTTAAAATCAAGGCTACGCTATGAAAAAAGAATATCAAATAAATACACTATTTCTTGATGTTGGAGGCGTTTTACTTAGCGACGGATGGGATCGTAATTCACGTAAAGCCGGTGCCAAAACATTCAGTCTTGATCTTCATGACATGGAAGAGCGGCACCATCTCAATTTTGAAACTTATGAATTAGGTAAAATGAGCCTGGATGAATATCTGGAAAGCGTTATATTTTATAAAGATCAGAATTTTACCACGGATGAGTTCAAGACATTTATATACGAACAATCGCGATCTCAGCCGGAGATGCCGGGTCTTAACGAAAGCATTAACGGAGTTATACTATTTGATGAGACCATAAGGCAGCAAAAAAAAGACGGCACCTTTTTTATTAAAGTGCTTGTTGATGCGGGAATTATCACGGGATCAAGGTAGACATTGGTGCAAAGCAATTGGCGGAATTTAATGGCGAAAAAGTTACGGAAGGACTTGAAGGTTTGCGTAGCCGGTTGGCTGAATACAGCGAAATGGGGGGCCCGTTTTGCCAAGTGGCGGGCGGTAATAGCTTTAGGCGATGGCCTCCCCAGCCGGGGTTGCATGCAAGCAAATGCCCATTCATTAGCCCGCTATGCGGCGTTGTGCCAGGAAGCCGGGTTGGTACCTATTGTTGAGCCGGAAGTGCTGATGAATGGTAGACACACGATAGAAGAATGCCTGGCGGCAACCCAGGAAATGCTTCACATCGTATTTGACCAGCTTTACCAGCAAACTATTTTATTGGAAGGCATGCTGTTAAAGCCAAACATGATTTTACCAGGTATCGATTGCAGCCTTCAAAAAGATGCTCATATCGTAGCACAGGCGACGATAAAGTGCTTATTGATGTCAGTACCAGCCGCTGTGCCGGGAATTGCATTTTTATCGGGCGGGCAACCTGCTGAAAAGGCCTCCGCGGGCTTGGACGCGATTAATGGCAAATACAGACCAGCTTTGCCCTGGGCGCTTACCTTTTCTTTCGGCCGCGTTGCCACAACAGACTTTGGAACGGCAATAAGGCCAACACAAAGGCCGCCCAACAAGTGTTATATCATCGGGCTAATGTAACCGCGCGGCCTGTATGGGTAAATATAATAGCGGAGTGGAAAATGCACCGGGAGCATCACCAGCACAAATGAATGTCGGACTACAAAAAAAATGAAATATTAAAGCGATGATGAATCATAATAGAGAATACAATTTTGGAGGAATGTAAATGTATTGGTGGATCACCTTGCTGGTCCTTTTTTTGCCGGAGTAGTATGGTATAGCCGCTTCCGGAAAAGAAAATAATTGGTGATATTCAATAAAATATATTCTTAGAATAGTGTTGCTTGGTGTCACATGCAAACTGTTATGCAGAGACTGTGCGGAAATAAAATTGGGGCACAAATTGAATAGAGAAATGGGGCTTGGTTCAAATGCAACCTTTATTTACCTGCATTTGAAACAGAAAAAAATCGAAAAATAAAAACGTCAAAAACATTCAAAAATGGACCATCGTAAAATGCACAAAAACCATGACCAGCACAAGGGAATGTCGGAGCACGATCATCATGCAATGATGATTGCTGATTTTAAAAAGCGGTTTTATGTGGTATCGGCACTCACCGCTCCGATTATGCTCTTATCAACCATCATCCAGCATTTTATGGGTGTGAACTGGTCTTTCACCGGCTCTTCTTACATTTTGTTTGCCTTGTCTTCGGTGGTGTTTATTTATGGCGGATGGCCTTTCTTAGTAGGACTTGTTGATGAGGTAAAGACAAAAAATCCCGGAATGATGTTCCTGATCGGCTTTGCTATTACCGTGGCTTACTGCTATAGTACGGCTATTGTATTCGGTTTAAAAGGAATGGATTTCTTTTGGGAGTTGGATACCTTGATCCTAATCATGCTTTTAGGGCACTGGATAGAAATGCGGTCCGTAATGGGAGCCTCCAATGAACTGGAGTTATTGGTTCAGTTAATGCCGGCAGATGCGCATAAGGTGGTGAATAATGGGATACATGATGTTAAAACGGATACCTTAAAAGAAAAAGACATCATCCTAGTCAAGCCAGGGGAAAAGGTTGCTGCCGACGGGATTATCCTGGAAGGTGAAAGTTACCTCAATGAAAGCATGCTGACCGGGGAATCAAAACCGGTAAAAAAAATAAAGGGAGATAAAGTGATCGCCGGTTCCATTAACGGCAACGGATCTTTTAAAGTTACAGTATCCCATGGCGCGAAGGACTCTTACCTCTCGCAGGTAGTCAAACTGGTGGATGACGCGCAAAAGTCAAAATCTCAAACGCAGTTGCTGGCGGATACGGCAGCAAAATGGTTGACCATTATAGCCCTGGTAACAGGTATTTCAACGTTCCTGTTTTGGTTTTTAACCGGTCACCCTTTATCCTTTGCGATGGAAAGAATGGTTACGGTAATTGTGATCTGTTGTCCGCATGCCCTGGGGCTTGCTGTACCCTTAGTAGTAGCAAAATCAACAGCGTTGGCTGCAAAACATGGACTACTGATCAAAAACAGGAATGCATTTGAAGATTCGAGAAAGATCACGACGGTTGTGTTTGATAAAACGGGGACACTCACGGAAGGAAAATTTGAGGTTTCAAAAATAATTTCCCTCAACAAAGACCTAAAAGAAAATGAAATCATACGGGTGGCTGCGGCCCTGGAGCAAACTTCAGAACATCCTATCGCTACGGGCATACTGCAAAAGGCAAAGGAGTTGAAAATAGTTATTCCTCCTGCCGAAAACTTCAAAGCAATTACGGGCCAGGGAGTTCAGGCTACGGTTACTGGTAAAAAAGTTTTAGTCGTTAGTCCCGGCTATTTAAAAGCGCATAAGATGGATCTGCCAGACGGCTTTTCAGCGGATGATACGGAGACTGCTGTGTTTGTAATCATCGATAAAAAATTGGCCGGATATATGGCCCTGTCTGATAAGATAAGGCCCGAATCGGCGGAGGCAATCAAAACGCTGAAGGATGAAAATATCAAATCTATCCTGCTTACAGGCGATAACACTAAAGTGGCCGCAAGCGTAAGTAAAACTTTGGGGATGGATAGCTTTATCGCAGAAGTATTGCCAGATCAAAAGTTGAAGGAAATAAAAGCCTTGCAGCAAAAAGGAGAATTTGTAGCGATGACGGGTGACGGCGTAAATGATGCCCCGGCACTCGCGCAAGCCGATATTGGTATTGCTGTCGGTTCAGGGAGTGATATTGCGGCTGCCACTGCGGGAATCGTTTTGGTGAACAGCAACCCGAAGGATATTGTGAGTTTGATCTTGTTTGGTAAAGCGACTTATCGGAAAATGATCCAGAATTTGGTTTGGGCAACAGGTTATAATGTGATTGCCTTACCACTGGCGGCAGGAGTTTTATACAACCAGGGTATTGTATTAAGCCCTGCCATAGGGGCGGCATTAATGACGGTTAGTACCGTGGTGGTAGCAATTAATGCCAGCATGCTCAAAGTAAAAGAATGAGCCTGTAAATGACTGTAGATTAGTAAGCATATATTAAAATTTGAAAACATGAAAAGAATGATGATCTCCTTAATTGCTGTTACACTGGGTTGTAGCGCAATGGCACAAACCAAAATGGCCGACACCTCCATGCATAAGATGTCGCACATGTCTATGAAAAAAATGAATCACTCCGCTATGATGATGGATGGTAAAATGATGACAATGATACATGGCAAAAGCGTGCCAATGACTAAAACAATGACCATGGCCAACGGAACTATGGTGATGACGGATGGTACCGTGAAAATGAAGGATGGTAAAACCATGACGCTAAAAGAAGGCCAATGCATAATGATGAATGGCGAGTTGATGAAAATGCCAATGAAAAAGGGTGTGATGATGAGGGATAGCATGAAAATGTAAAATATATTATGAGCTTCCGTCATCCGGGTAAAAGGTGTCCTTGTTGTTGTAAAAGCACCATCGCTAAGGCACAAAACAATAAAGAACATCAAACAGACCTCCTTCTTCGCCCTTGTTTATAAGACAACTGCAACCCCGATTGTAACAGTGCGTTATAACCTGGGCGGGGGGGGGGGGGAGCCCGTTTGCGGGACAATTTTTATGATGGTAAGCATGACCCTAGAGGCTATAAATATCAGCTTGCGTTAAGTAAACTTGCCATATTAAAGCCACTTTCTCCTCCGGCTCTAAGGTGTGAATCATGTAACTTTTGATTGGAGTTATGTAATATCCATCCGCCTCAAAACCCGACCTTTAACAAAGACGATTCCAGCTTGGTAAAAGCTAACACCGTTTATTTAATTCACATTTAAGATTTGAAATTACGTTTTACAACAAGTTCGGAGGCATGAACTTCATATGGTGGATCATTTGGATGATCATGCTGTTCTGGATATTTGCAACACCTTATATATTCCCGGTCAGCGCATCAGGAAAGATTCGCCGCTTGATATAATAAAAAAAAGACTGGCGTCCGGCATGATCACGAATGATGAATACTAGGAAAAGAAAAAAATCATTAAAGGATGGTATGAGTTTGGTTTGTATAGCCCACCTGGAACGGTAAAAGAAACCGAATAAATGATGAGCGTCATTTTATTCGCATTAGACCATCATTTATTAGCTGAAACGAAAATAGGATTTTTGTTTCAGCATCATTTATAAAGATCAAAACCATATGGAACGCAACGTTAACAGTTTAATATACTACAGCATTGGTGCTTCCGATGGCCCGATCGGAGAGGTTGAGGGATTTTACTTTGATGATGAAAGCTGGAAAATACGTTACCTCATCGTGAAAACGGGCGACTGGCTATCCGGCAGAAAAGTATTGATTGCACCCGGTGCCATAGTTAAACAGCCCTGGAAAAATGGTTTCTTCCCCGTTTCATTAACAAAACAACAGGTTCAGGAGAGCCCGGATATTGATACCGAAAAGCCGGTTTCTCACTTACAGGAGATTGCATTATACGGCCATTACCAATGGGAAAACTACTGGGGTAGCGGTTTTTACGGAGGTGGTTCTTTGGGTATTAGTATGCCCTTTCCTTCAATTGACCGCGAAGTGCTAATTGAGCCAGATAAGGATAAAATATCCGGGAATCAGATTCATTTACGTAGTACAGAACGGGTTACAGGTTATCACATTCATGCAACTGACGGAGAGATCGGTCATGTCAATGACTTTATTATCGACGATCAAACCTGGCAAATTACAGCTATCGTGGTAGATACACATAACTGGTTCGGTGGGAAAAAGGTGGTCATACAGGTCGCCCACATCAGGAAAATTGAGTGGAGTGATAATTGTTGTTCTTAGATATCGCCAAAGCCGGCATAGATCAAAGTCAGCTTTTCAAAGAAGATGACTACCTCCATTTATCGATATCAAGATCATGAAAAATAAAGAAATAATGCACGGGCTATACATTGAGCTGGTCAAGCTGCAAAAAGAAATCATCGCTTCCGGCCTCAAACTGGTAGTAATACTGGAAGGCCGGGATGCAGCCGGTAAAGACGGCACTATAAAAAGAATAGTCAAGCATCTTAGTCCGCGTGAAACTATAGTCGTGGCATTAGGTAAGCCATCAGACCGCCAAGATAGTGAATGGTATTTTCAGCGCTATACCGCCCACCTGCCAGCATCGGGCGAACTGGTGCTTTTTAACCGAAGCTGGTACAACCGCGCAGGGGTAGAAAAAGTCATGAAATTTTGCACAGATAAACAATACAAGTCGTTTTTTAAGGAAGTTGAATTGTTTGAGGAAACACTGGTAAATGCAGGTTTTATCATTTTAAAATACTACCTGGATATCAGTAAAAAGGAACAAGAAAAAAGGCTGGAAGATCGCCATAAAGACCCGCTTAAACAGTGGAAAATAAGCCCAATTGATGAAGCGGCCACCAAACATTGGAAAGACTATTCCGATGCCAGGGATGAAATGCTGTTGAAAACCAATTTCGAACATGCACCCTGGTATATTGTTAAGGCCGACGACAAACATGAAACCCGCATCAACCTGATCAGCCATTTATTGCGGCATTGCGATTACAACAAGGATGAAAAAACCCTGTCGCATACCTGCGATTTGGTCTATCCTGCTACGAAGGAAAATATAAAAGAAAAACTCTTCTAAAATGATCACAAAAAAATGAAGGCAGTCTTAAAAGATGATAAAGAGGTACTAAACCGTGGCAAAATTATTTCGGTACGCGGCAGCGTTATTGATGCCTGGTTCAACCATCCCTTGCCTGCAGTTTATACCTTGCTTCATGCAGGTGAACAACAGGAGATCGCCATCGAAGTATTGGCGCAACTGGACGATCACTTTGTCAGGGGGATTGCGTTAACACCCACACAGGGCCTGGCCCGCGGTATGGAGATAATTACTAACGGACAAGAGTTAAAAGTACCTGTCGGCAAACGAACGTTAGGCAGAATGTTTGATGTTTTTGGCAATACCATTGATCATTTGAAACCATTGGCAGAAGGCGAAAAACGAAACATACATCAGTCGCCACCGCCATTGCACAAACGCTCAACCCAATCCCAGGTTTTTGAAACGGGGATCAAAGCTATTGACATATTAATTCCGCTGGAGCGCGGCGGCAAGGCAGGATTATTCGGCGGTGCGGGCGTAGGCAAAACGGTTTTACTGACTGAAATGATCCATAATATGGTTGGCCAGAATAAAGGTATCAGTCTGTTTTGCGGCATTGGCGAGCGCTGTCGTGAAGGCAATGAACTTTATGAGGCAATGAAAGATGCCGGTCTATTGGAAAATATGATCATGATGTTCGGACAAATGAATGAGCCCCCAGGTGCCCGGTTTCGCGTAGGCCATGCCGCTTTAACAATGGCGGAATATTTTCGCGATGATGAACATAAGGAAGTTTTATTATTGATCGATAATATTTTTAGGTTTATACAGGCGGGTATGGAGGTATCCGGCCTGATGGGTCAAATGCCCTCACGCCTGGGTTATCAGCCTACGCTGGAAACAGAATTATCTGAACTGGAAGAACGTATCGCTAACACCGATGCCGGGGCCATCACGTCTATTCAGGCGGTATATGTACCGGCGGACGATCTTACAGACCCGGCGGCCGTTCATGCGTTTTCACACCTTTCCGCTACTATCGTGCTTTCGAGGGAAAGAGCCAGCGAAGGCTTATATCCATCTATTGATTTTCTGCAATCCAACTCCAAGATGGCAACCCCCGGCATTATAGGAGACAGGCATTATAAACTTGCCCAGCAAATCAGGCAAACCCTGGCTCAATATGAAGACCTTAAAGATATTATTTCCATGCTGGGCATGGAGCAATTATCCACCGGTGACAGGTTAGTAGTCAACCGGGCGCGTCGACTGGAGCGTTTTCTGACGCAACCTTTTTTCGCCACTGAACAATTCAGCGGCGTGAAAGGCGAAGTGGTCAGCTTAAAAGACGCGCTGAATGGTTGTGAGCGTATCCTGGCTGATGAATTTAAAGACCTGCCGGAGAATGCTTTTTACATGATCGGAAATATTGATGAAGCTTTAAATAATAAGGACAAGGGCGCTAAAAAGGATGAGCGGGTAGCGGCTACTTCTCCCAAATAGGTTATTAAACAATAGAAAAATAAAATATCATGGACCTCAAGATCTTACTTCCGTACAAAGTTTTCGCCGATATCAAAAACGTATATAGTGTTGTTGCGGAAACAAGCGAAGGTTCTTTTGGCTTCCTGCCGCTACGGTTGGATTGTGTGGCAGTTTTGGTGCCCGGTATTTTCGCTTACAAAACAGATAAGGTTCATTATTTGGCGGTGGACGAAGGGCTGTTAATAAAAGCCGGTAACCAGGTAATGGTTTCCGTCAGGAATGCGGTGGGTGGGGTTGAGCTGGGCAAGCTTGCCGATACCATACAAAACGAGTTTAAAGCGATAAGCGCCGATGAGGAAAAAGTGAGGTATATGGCATCAAAGCTGGAAAACGGGTTTCTATCCAGACTAAAGAAATTTCGGGAGGTGTAAATGGCAAGATCAGGAAAGGATGATGGCGATATTTTTCACCGCTTGATCTCGGAAAAGGAAAAACGAAAGCTAAAGGCGCTTAGTGAAAAAAAGCGGGCAGAGTGGTTTGGCCTGGGTATGTTCGGAATGGTCGGTTGGTCCGTTACCGTGCCGACATTTTTGGGTACTATCGGTGGCATATGGTTGGATAAAAATTACCCACAGTCGTTTTCATGGACAATAACCGGTTTGATATCTGGTTTAGCCGCCGGCTGCTTCATCGCATGGAATTGGGTAATTAAACAAGATTAAGCCCCACCCAACCGTCCCCGGTAGGGAGGGCTTTTAAAAATAAAGGAGGATAAAAATGATGATCATAGCATTAATAAGCGGAACAATATTAGGAGTGATATTCTTTGGCGGCCTTTGGTTCACGGTCAAAAAAACAGTGGGGAGCAGTTACGCAGCCATCTGGATACTGGGTAGTGCCCTTGTCCGGACGGTTATTGTTTTAACCGGGTTTTATTTTGTCGCACAAGGAAACTGGCAACGATTGTTAATAGCTGTGGCGGGATTTATTGCCGCGCGATTTTTAGTAATGAGGGTTACCAAAGCGCTTGATCAAAAACAAACTATACTAACTGCAACAACTCAGCCATGAATTTAACACCGGATCAGACCGTTTTTTGGAGCCGTGGTTTCATCACCATTAACCTCACCATAATCACTACCTGGTGCATCATGTTATTTATGGTTATAGGGGCAAAACTGGTGACACGCAAGTTAAAAACCACACATAAAATTTCCCGCTGGCAATGCATGCTGGAAATAATCGTGACCGGGATAAAGGATCAGATCCAGGAAGTCGGCCTGGAAAATCCCGGTCAATATATCGGCTTTATAGGTACACTGTTCCTGTTTATAGCGATGTGTAATCTTTGGATCATACTGCCTTGGTACGAGCCGCCAACCGGCTCGCTGTCAACTACGGCGGCACTGGCTATCGCCGTATTCCTGGCAGTTCCTTTTTTCGGAATTCAGAAGAGCGGCTTCTTTGCCTATCTGAAGACCTACGTTAAGCCTACTTTTATTATGCTGCCCTTTAATATCATCAGCGAACTGTCGCGGACCCTGGCATTGGCGATCAGGTTGTTCGGCAATATCATGAGCGGCGGGATGATCATTGCTATTTTACTAAGCATATCGCCATTATTTATACCGATTGTAATGAAAGCCCTCGGGCTGCTTACCGGCATGGTGCAGGCCTATATATTCAGCATCCTGGCCACGGTTTATATCGCGGCAGCGGTACAGGAAAGCATCAAGAAGAAAAAATTAATACATCAAACACTAATTAAAGGAAGATAAAAAATGGATAATGTATCAGCAATAGCAATAGCTTCAATTATTACGGCAGGCCTTACAACGGGCATCGGCTGTATGCTCCCCGCCTTGAGCGAAGGTAAAGCGGTTGCTACCGCTTTGAGTTCAATTGCACAGCAGCCCGATGCGGCGCCAACCATAACCAGGACCTTGTTTGTTGGGCTGGCGATGATCGAATCAACGGCTATTTATTGTTTCGTTGTATCTATGATATTGATATTCGCAAATCCGTTCTGGACGCATATCATCGCTAAATAATTACATCATGCAAATTAACTGGTTCACAGTAATAGCCCAGCTCGTCAATTTCCTGATTTTGGTATGGCTGATGAAGAAATATCTTTATAAGCCAATTCTGCAGGCTATCGATGAGCGCGAAAAAAAAATAGCGGCCGAACTTGCCGATGCTAAAAGCAAAGTGGCTGAGGCCAAAAGCGAGCAGAATGAATTTCAAAAGAAAAACGATGCCTTTGACCAACATAAAAAGAAAATGATGGACAAGGTAACAGCCGATGCGGAAAATGAGCGTCAAAAGCTAATTGATGCCGCAAAGACGGAAGCAGCAGCGATAAAGCATAAACTGGAAGAAGCCTCAAAGCAATTGCACGAAAGCTGGAATGAACAGTTAGTGCAAAAGACCCAGGAAGAAGTTTTATCCATTACAAAAAGAGCCCTTTCCGAACTGGCCTCCACCAACCTGGAGGAGCAAACCGTTCATGTTTTTATCAGGAATATTAACGCAATACCAGAAAAGGACAAAAAACAATTCATCGATGCTTTTCATTCAGATTCGGGGCCATTAGCCATAAAGAGTGCCTTTGATCTTCCTGAAAAAGAACAAAAAAGTATCAGAACGGCTATAGCTGGATTACTTGGGCCCGATGTTAAATATGCATTTGAAACTGATCCGAAAATGATCAGTGGGATTGAATTGATAACGGAGGGCTACAAACTCTCCTGGAGTTTTGCGGCATACATGAGTTCACTCAAAAAAAGTATTGCCTCAAGTGTAAAAGAATCCCCCATTGCAGTTAAGCAATAACGATATGCCAGCAACCTCTTTAAAAAACAACATTGCACACACTTTCGAATCTCTGGATAAGGGAATCGCGAAACATGTATTCCCATTTGCCCTACGTGAGGTCGGCCATGTGACAAGCGTAGCGACCGGAATTGTAAAAGTTTCAGGACTCGAAGGCGCAGGGTTTGAAGAACTGCTGAAATTCTCAGAAAATCTTTACGGTATTGCCTATAACCTCGATGAAAGGGAGATTGGCGTAATACTCCTTGGGGAGGACACCTTATTGAACGCGGGCGACGAAGTAGAACGTACCGGCAGGGTGATGGACATCCCGGTAGGTGATCACCTGATTGGCCGGGTCATAGATCCAATGGGCATACCTATTGATGGTAAAGGTGCCATATCTACTACTAAAAGACTGCCCATTGAAAGGCCTGCCCCTGCCATAATGAATAGGACTGCGGTAAACGCACCATTACAAACCGGGATAAAGGTTATTGACGCGTTGATCCCAATTGGCCGCGGCCAGCGCGAATTGATCGTTGGCGACCGGCAAACCGGGAAAACACAAATTGCTATTGATACCATCCTTAATCAGCGGGGAAAAGATGTGATGTGTGTATATTGTGCTATCGGGCAGCGTGCAGCGGCAGTCGCCAAGGTAATTGCCACCCTTGAAGAAAAAGGGGCTATGGAATATACCGTTGTTATGGTTGCTGAAGGGAATCAAACGGCCGGGCTAAAATACATCGCACCTTATGCGGCAACCAGTATCGCAGAATATTTTATGGAAGAGGGCCGCAATGTTTTGATTGTGTATGACGACCTCACCCATCATGCGCGCGCTTACCGGGAGTTATCGCTGTTGTTGCGCAGGCCGCCCGGACGGGAGGCTTTTCCAGGTGATATTTTTTATATTCATTCCAGGTTATTGGAAAGGGCTACACACCTTAACGATAAATTAAAGGGCGGCTCGCTGACCGCGCTGCCAATTATTGAAACGGAAGCGCAAAATATTTCCGCATACATTCCAACCAACCTGATCTCCATTACAGATGGCCAGATCTATCTTTCCCCCAAATTATTCGAAGCCGGCATTTTACCAGCGGTTGATGTGAGGAAGTCTGTTTCACGTGTAGGCTCAAATGCACAGTTACCCGCCTATAAAGCTATTGTAAACCTTAAATTGCAATATGCTCAATTTGAAGAACTGGAAAATTTTTCACGGTTTGGCACCCGTTTAGATGAAAACACCAAAAAAATTATTGACCACGGGGAACGTATCCGAAGTTGCCTCAAACAAAACGAACTTCATCCATTAACGGTGCCGCAGCAGATCGTGGTATTGCTTGCATTAACAAACGGTATTTTTGACAATGTTACTGTAGACAAGGTACAAGATGCTGAAGACAATATGCTGAAAAGTATGGATCAATTCCCCGGTGAATTACTTAATCGACTATTTGGTGCCCTGCCTTTAAATGATGAAGATCATGATCTGATCCTGAAAATCGCTGGTGAACTACTCGCTCCTTATAAGGAAAAGGCCGAGCCAGATCAAACCCCAAAGTAATGGATACTTTAGAAGATCTGAACGGGAAACTCGATGGCGCAAAAGACATTAAATCTGTTGTGAAAGCGATGAAGGCTATGGCCGCTTCCAGGATAACGGAATATGAATCGGCTGTAAAGTCGCTCGGGGATTACTACCATACCGTAAAATTGGGGATCAAGGCCTACCTAACAGCAGAAAAAATTCAGACAGTAATTCAAAAGCCGGTAATTCAGCCATCTAATGATCAGATCGTTTGCGCTATTGTTTTCTGTTCTGACCTGGGCCTGGTCGGGCAATTTAACGATTTGATCTCGGGGTATGTGCAGCGATCATTAAAGTCGATACCTGGCAAAAAAGAGGTTTGGGCGATCGGAGAGCGTGTGCAGGCACTGTTGACCGATGCCGGGCTGCCGATTACAAAATCTTATCCTGTTCCGGGTTCGATAGATGCGGTTACATCGCTTGTTCAGCATATTTTAATCGATATGGAAACCATCCGCGAAACACGCGATGTAAAGCAATTTTATTTGTTCCATAACCAGCCAAAAATAGGTTCCGGTTACGATGCGGTAATGCAGCGTTTGTTGCCGCTTGACGACCAATGGATGCAGGAGATTATAACGACACCATGGCCCACCAATAATATACCTGGAGTAGCCGGAAATTCAATAGCCACATTAACAGCACTCATTAACGCCTATTTGTTTGTATCGGTTTTTAGGGCTTGCGCAGAATCGCTGGCGGCTGAAAATGCAAGCAGGTTGGAAGCCATGCAGCGCGCGGAAAAAAGCATAGGTGATATGTTAGATAGCCTCGGTAAGAAATTCCAGAGTTTGCGCCAAAGTACGATCGACGAAGAACTTTTCGATGTGGTTTCAGGATTTGAAGCCTTGAAAAACACACATCGTTAACACAAATACGACCACTAAAACGATCATATGACAACTATTAAAAATATTAGAACATTAACCGCCGGGCAGCTTTTCAACGTGCTAAAAAGGGACTTCGCCGAATATGTGAATTCAAAATAGATTCTACCTTAACGATCGAATATGCTCACGTTTATAATCTGATCAATGTATTATTCCCTGAGGTTATTGAAGGCAATGCCTTTATAATAATCGTTACTGAAGATGAAATAACTATTGCCAAAAATGAAGAAGGTATGGAATATGACGCAGATCTTCTTGAAAAGTATTTAGTAGATTTTCTTATCGAAAAATGTGAGTAACCTTGCGTTAAGGTTCCGCCGAAACGATACTATCCAGTACAAAACGGCTGAAACCCTGCCAAGGCAGCGAATATTAAATGGTTAGTCCTTTTATAGGAATGGGAAATAAAAAATCTTCCAGCACGCTATGATGCGCCTCGGATACATGTTCTTTAAATGATTTCATGCTTTGGTGCATCGCATTGGCGTATGCCGGGCTGAATTTTTTCAGTAGTTCTTTTATCCTGCGTAACTCTACCTTAATGGCCACATCGCGCTGGAGTTTGCCTTTCGGTAGTTCATTGTCGATCTGTTCCAAATTTGTTTTAAAAACCCGATCAGCTTGTTCATAAAAACCGAGCAGTAACGGGTCCGCCGTATAAGTTTTAGTATGATCAAACTCGATAGCGCTGTTTTTTTCAGCCTCATCCGTTTCACCATTTGCATTGGCTGCCAGCAGTGATATATAAACAGGGAATTTAAGTAAGGCTTTTTGATCTTCTTCAGATAGTTCCTGGTAGGTGTCCATAGTTCAAATTTTAATCTTAATTAAGTTTAAGTCTTTGAATAGACCCACAAAATAATGATGAACCGGTTTGTTCTTAAGCTTAATCGAGAAGTGTATTTAAATAACTTTTAATCTGCCAATTTGTTTGATAAGACCGTGCAATTTGTCATGATTAACTTGTGGTGAAAGGAATTCTTTCTCAAAAGGAATATAATCAGATTTAAATCATAGCCATTCCAGGCTTTCAGGAAGATCAAGACGCGCCACCCCGATCCTGTTATCGGCCATGCCGTAATATACATCATAGCGGTCCGGCATGCCGATATCATTCCGCTGGTCTATTCCTGTCGGAAAAACAACATCAGCGATAATCCCGACTTTTTCTTCAGGAAGGGTTGGCACCAATACCGGCTCAAATGACCTGAACGCAATATCGTAAGGGTTATCGGCAGATAGAAACATTACTCCGGCCGAATAAATCAATTGCTGCCTCTCAGGCGTTGAGTGAGAACTTGCGTGTACGCCATGATACATAAACATCCAGCCGAATCGTGTCATTACCGGCGGTGTGCCGGAACCTATTTTTATGTTTTCCCAGTCAAATACCGGGACAGCGAGCGGCCGGTGAGATGTGAATGCCGCCGGGTGCCATTTTTCGCTTTCCTGTTTTTCCGGGTGAATGTGGCAATAAGATAGCCAGATACATTCATGGTATTTATCCATCGCTTTATCCCATGGATGCGCTGCTTTTTCTTCGGGTGATGTGCCGGGGAACAGAGGGCGATGCAGCATACCAAGGGCACGGTGGCCATGCGGGCTTGGTATTTGCATTGGGAAAACGCAGGCGTCTTTATTATTGATATGATTGAATTCAATATTTTCGTAAGGTTTATAGGTAACCAATCCAAGCCGTTCCCAGGTTAATAAATCTTGCGATTGAGCCATGGCGATCCTTGGGCCATCAGGTGAAAATGCTGTATAGGTCATGATGTAGCGCTCTAAAGGCTCAACGTAGGACACACGAGGATCTTCACAACCGCCACCGCCATCGGAACGCTTCTCATAATCCGCTTCCGGCTCCAGGGCAATGCCTAAACGTTCAACACCTGTAGGGTCTCCTGCATCATTGAACAGTACCTTAACAATGCCGATCCTCGAATAATTATCTTTTGTAGCAACTCGCGGAAACAGGTATAAATTCCCGTCTTTTCCCCTCACTGCGGCCGGGTTCAAAACACCGCCAGCTTCCATCGGGTTATTCATATCAGGCTCCATGATCGTGCCTAACCGCTTCAATTTTAATCCATCCATAGGTTTAGTTTTGGCAGGTGATGTTCGTTTGGATAATGATTTTATTAGTATCCTCAGGGCCGAGTGCCTGAATACAGGCCGCGCCAGTTGTTTTACCCGGATGATCATTTCCACCTTCAAAAAGGGCATCACCCATAAAATAACATGCCTACTTTATCGACCTTAAGCACATCTTTCATATTACGAATTGGTTATTGGCACACGTTTAACAGGTATAGCTATTTCCAGCAATGTAATTTCAGTATCCGGTTGAAAATTGCATTGGCCGATCAATGCGGGTAACAACATGACATCACCTTTGTTTATGCTGAAATCATTCCCATCATAGGTTAGTTTTCCATTACCATCTATACAAACTAAAATACGCGGCTCATTTTTACATCCTGCAGTGAAAAAGGAATCGCTTTTAGTGCGCCATAATATAAAGTGCTCATTATCGAATAATTTTTCGGTTTTTTGATTATCTTCTTCATAAACGGGTATTACTGGGCCAATATCAACTTGGTCAAAATCAATACATGCAAGTGCCTCGTCCACTTGGAGATCGCGGTGTTTACCTGTTTTGGCATCAGTACGATCCCAGTCATATAAACGGAAAGTGACATCACTGTTTTCCTGCACCTCAAAAACAACTGCTCCCTGAAGGGTATGTACCGTGCCTGAATGGATAAATATACCATCGCCCGGTTTAGGCACAAAGCTATGGAGGTGCTCGTCCACGCAATTGTTTTGCACCGCTTTGCGTAAATTCTGTTCGTTGGTTCCAGGCGTTAACCCGGCGTATATAAGGCTATCTTCAGCAGTTTCTAAAACTACCCAGGCTTCTGTTTTTCCGGTATCTCCCTTGGGTATAAATTTCTTTTGATCGTCTGATGGGTGTACCTGCACCGACAACACTTCTTTACAGTCTAAAAATTTCAACAGTAAAGGAAAACGGTCAAACTCGTCCTTTAACTTCCCCATTACCTCATATGGATAATCTGTCATCAATTGAGTAATCGTACGACCCTGTAAAGCTCCTTCAGAAACCATACTGGCATGATCCTTTCTGTCGCTTAGTATCCATGCCTCACCGACAGGTTCATCATTTGGCAACGGTTTGGAAAGCAGGCTTTCTAATTTCCTTCCTCCCCACAAACGATACTGGTAGATAGGTTCGAATTTTAATGGATACAATAAACTTTTCATACCATGTATATAAGCTTATTTACCCGAATTAGTTTTGATTATTATTGGCTTGCTTTGTTCGGCTTTACCTGGAAACAATTTTATTGACTTGAAGATTTATTGAATAATCAGACAGCCCCTTCGTTTGTAGTTAACTTTATATAGTGTGACTAACTCCGTTTAATTTGATAATTTAGCTGAAATGAGTAAAGTGATCGCAGGTGTTGTTTAACCGTGAATTGAATTAATTGAAAGTGTTAGATCCGAACGCGCTAGACACTTACCCCAATTTAACACGTTGCAATAATTATATCTCTTGATGAATATTAACGAAATACTTACTATTACCATCGTACTGGCTGCGATATTTGCATATATCAATCACAGGTGGATCAAATGGCCCCCTACAATTGGTATCATGATCCTTTCCCTGGTTTCTTCCATACTCATGGTGGTCTTGGGCAGCTCGCATTACCTGCTCTCCAGGAAAGCCATTGAACTGGCCTCTTCTATCGATTTTCAGGACGTATTGATGAATTTTATGCTCAGTTTTTTATTGTTTGCAGGAGCGATTCACATTGATGCGGGCAAATTAAAGCAGGAAAGAGTCCCGGTGATCGTACTGGCTACTATCGGTATTCTGATCTCCACTTTTCTGATTGGCGGAATGGTATGGTTTTTATTTGGTCTGTTTCATTTCCCGATTCCGTTTATATACTGTCTGCTTTTTGGCGCATTAATATCTCCCACCGATCCGATAGCGGTTTTAGGTATATTAAAAGAAGCTAAAATACCGGCTTCGCTTGAACTTAAGATCTCCGGAGAATCCCTGTTCAATGACGGTGTTGCGGTAGTGATTTTTATAAGCATTGCCGAGGTAGCCAGATCAGGAGATTTTTCGGCTGTGGATGTCGGCAAATTATTTTTTCAGGAAGCCATTGGCGGTCTGTTGTTTGGTGCCATTTTGGGCTACGCCGGCTTTCGGGCGCTGCGTTCTATCGACGATTATAAAGTGGAAACGCTGATCACCCTGGCGGTTGTAATGGGCGGTTATTTTATCGCGGGGCATCTCCATGTTTCCGGACCGCTGGCTATGGTGGTGGCCGGGATGATCATCGGTAACAAAGCCAAAGGGGAAGGTGTTTCGGCTATTACCAGGGACTATCTGGGCAAATTCTGGGAGCTGATCGATGAAATTCTTAACGCAGTGCTTTTTCTTTTTATCGGACTGGAAATGCTGATCATCAAAGTTAATACCACAGTGCTGATCATTGCCGGGTTTTCTATCCTGATTGTATTGTTAGCTCGATGGGTCTCTGTGATCATCCCGGTTTTCTTTTTAAGGTATAAAATTAAATTCGAAAGGAATGCTGTTGCCATCCTGACCTGGGGTGGCTTACGGGGTGGAATTTCCGTAGCCCTGGCTCTTTCTCTGGGGACCAATATGTATCGTGATCAGTTTGTTCTGATAACTTATGTGATCGTGGTGTTCTCGATATTAGTACAGGGGTTAACTATTGGAAAACTAGCAAAGAGACTACTGAAACCAGTTAATCAGTAACAGTAATTATGCAGTGGTGATTTTAAACGATTAAACTTGATTCTTTTAGATCTCCCGGTACAGCGAAAATAATACCTGTACCTGGTTGGTATTCTGATCGATGATATTATAGATAACATGGGCTTTATGATATTCGATTACCCGCTTAACAATACTCAACCCGATTCCGCTTCCCGCAACGTTTCCAATATTAGTGCCCCGATAAAAGGCGGTAAAAAGAGTGGCCGTATCTTTAATCTTCGGTACCTCACCTGTATTTGTGATCACGAGTTCTATTCCCTCATCACCCTGTCTGATTAGGCATTCCAATAAATTATTATCAGAGTAGATATAGGCATTTTTAAACAGGTTTAACAGCGCGATTTTTAACAAGGTCTCGTCACCCAGAATTTCGGGCTCTGTTGTACTCCCCGTGTTGTTCTCGATTTCAAACTTTAATTTAAAATCCGGAAAAACTTTTGAAAGGTCGGCTACGGAATTAAATATCAGCTCATCCAGCCTGATCTTGGTGAAAGAGAATTTATGTTCACTGCTGTTAATATCTGCCAATGCTACCAATGAACTGATGATTTCTGAAAGCTGAAATGTATCTTCAAAAATGCTGGTCAGGTTTGCCCTCCAGATTTCGTTTATGCCTGGCTGGTGGATTAAATTCTCCAACTGTGCTGCTACACGGGCAACAGGTGTACGCAATTCGTGGGAAGCATTGCCCGTAAATTCTTTTTGCCTGTTATAGGCATTGTCAATCCGGTCCATCATCTGGTTAAAGGAATGGGCCAATGCATTGATTTCATCTTCCCGCTTGGCTTCCGATAGCCTGATCTTTAAATTACTATCCGTAATCTCCTGAATTCGTTTGCGGAAATTATCCAGTGGTCGCAGCGCTTTTTTACTTAAACTAAAAGATAAAACCCAAACGACGGTAGTGCCAATGATAAAAGCCCCCAATAGCAGGTATTTTAAATAATTAAGTTTATGGTTGTCGTAGGTGTCTTCGGCGGAGACGACAACATAATAATGTTTGTGGTCATACGTATAATACAGCCCGAGTATATCATACTGCGCTGTCTTTTTAAATATCCTGCGTTTTTTTCTTATTTGGTCAAGATCAGCTTTTGTTAAATTTATGGTTAATGTATCGTTGCTATTGTAAATAAGTTTGTAATTTTCATCGTAGATCTGGGTGTTTTCCTTGTAAAGCTTATTGATACTGTTACTATCGATGATCTTTTGCATCCTATAATCGATCTCTTTCACTTCGATCAGCAACCTTGCCGTAGTCTGCGCTTTTTCGGCCATTAATGCGGAAAACTCACCCTGCCTGAACTGCGCAAAAAGCAGGTAAACCGTTAGCGTAACCGTCGCTAAAAGCACCGAAAAGAGGCAGCTGAAAATAAATGAAAAGCGCTGTTTTAAATTCATTTGAGATAATAGCCAAATCCTGCACGGGTATGAACCAGTGGCCTGTTAAAGCCCTTATCTATTTTGTTTCTTAAATAATTGATATATACTTCTATGGTATTGGTTCCCGTTTCAAAGTTGATATCCCATACCTTAGTCGCTATCGTTTGCTTGGAAACCGGTTTGCCTTCTTCCATCGCGAGTAATTCGATCAATTTGTATTCTTTAGGGGTCAGGGCTATTTCCTTCCCAGCCCTGGTTACCTTCATTTCGCCCGTGTAAATAACGAGATCGTCAACAATAAAAATTTGTTTATTATACTCGTCGATATGATAACTTCTTCGCAGGAGTGCATTAACGCGTACAAATAATTCTTCCAGGTGAAACGGCTTGACGAGATAATCGTCTGCACCGGACTCAAAAGCCATAATTTTGCTCTCAACGTCGCTATAGGCTGTTAACATCATGATCGGTTTAGTTTTATCCGTTACCCGGATTTTTTTACATACTTCAATACCGTTAATAGAAGGAACATTGACATCTAATATAAACAATTCATAATTTTCAGTCTGTAAATGCTTGAAGAACAGTTTGCCGTCGTAAACAACATCACAAATAAGGCCTCTGCTACCAAGAAAAATCTTGATTTCATTGGACATTTTATAATCGTCTTCTAATAGCAGAATTTTGTAAATCATGTATAATGAAGAGATGGTTGTAAAAACGTAACGGACAATGACCCAATATACAGATAAAGCTCCGGTTGATTAGTCCGAAGCTTTAAGTAGTTTCAATTATTTCCCTAAATAAAAGACCCAAAACAAGATATATAGTAAATATAACTTATCCTAACTCCAGCTCCAGCTTACCTTCGGCTGTTGAAGGGGCTTGCTCTGTTTCACCTGTGTGTTCAAATTTCATATTGACGCTGATGATCATAAAGTAAGCCATGCTGAATATTAATGACAGTAAAACGCTGACTAATATGGCAACTTTAGCGATATCCTGAAATGCTTCGGCTTTAAAGGCCAGCATCGTGGTGAAGATCGACATCGTGAAACCTATGCCTGCCAAAGTTCCCATCCCAAAAACCTGTTTCCATTGCACGTTGCTTGGCAAACTGGCAATTTTGCAGGCAACGAGTATCCGGCTGAACAGGAAAATGCCGATGGGTTTACCGATCACCAGGCCGAAAATGATGCCAAGGCTAACGGTGGTGCCTAAAGAACCTATAATATGTTCCGGCAGTAATATCGCCGTGTTTGCTAAGGCAAACAAAGGGATGATCAGAAAATTCACCGAGCGGTGAATAGCTTTTTCAATTTTTGGCAGTTCCGCAACTGGTGTGGCGAAGGCGACCAAAACGCCGACAATACTTGACTCTATTCCTGAATTAAAGAAAGCATACCAAAGCGCAAGGGAAAGTACAATTTGCATCGGTCCGAATTTGATTTTGACATAATTGACAGCGAACAATGCTGCATAGAGCAACGCACCGATTCCTAAAAACATCCAGTTGATATGCCCGCCATAAAATAGCGCAATAACAACAATAGCCCCCAGGTCATCAATAATGGCCAGTGCCATCAGCAGTATTTTTAAACCTACAGGTATTCGTTTGCCCAGTAAGGACGCTATCCCAACAGAAAAAGCTATGTCGGTAGCGGTTGGTATCCCCCAGCCGTGCAGGTAGCTGGTGTGTAGGTTAAAGGCGACAAATATCAGTGCGGGTACGACCATGCCGCCCAGCGCGGCCCCAAAAGGGAGTACCGCCTTCTTGAAGGATGAAAGTTCTCCGCTTACCAGTTCGCGTTTGATCTCCATGCCGGCCATTAAAAAGAAAAAAGCCATTAAGAAATTGTTGATCCAGCTTAAAAAGTTTTCGGGCATGGGTATAGATGAGAGGGTTATCAGATCATCATGCCAAAACTGCTTGTAGGCAGTTGCGAATCCCGAATTGGCCAGGCACATGGAAAGTACGGTGCAGGCAATTAACATCAGGCCGGTAAAACGGCTGTCGTTAATCAGAATCCTTAATGGATTAATGGCTTTTAATAATATCCTTTTCATGTAGCATTCCCTTTCCTTTTTAATAAAATTACCTGCCCCTCGCAGGCAGGTAATTTTCAACTTTCAAACTTAATTAATCGACGTAGCCCAAAACACCCATTTCTGGTATGTCCAATCCGGCAACTTCGTCTTCCGCTTTTACCCGTATTGGGGTAATTTTATTTGATATCTTGAAGAAGATATACATCACTATAAATACAAAAACGCCGCAGGTGAGTGTACCTACGCATTGCGCACCAAACTGGCTGGCATCACCATAAAACAAACCTTTTACCGGGCCTGCCACACCATTCCATCCATCACCATAAGTACCATCGGCAAACAAGCCCAATGATAATACTCCCCAGGCACCGTTTACACCGTGTACTGCAAAAGCACCTACAGGATCGTCTATTCTGAATTTATTATCCATTAAATGAATGGTTAAAACTACCAGGCAACCTGCTATTGCGCCGATAATAACCGATGATATCGAATTGACGAATGCACAGGGAGCTGTAATAGCCACTAAGCCGGCCAGCATACCATTCGCCAGCATACCCGGATCAGGTTTCTTTTTCTGTATGTAAAGAAGTGCCAATATGGCCAGCGTTCCGGCAGTACCAGCCATCATGGTATTAACCGCAACAATGCTGATACGGAAATCGCCACCCGCTAAAGTCGAACCAGGGTTGAATCCAAACCAGCCCAAAGCCAGGATGAAGGTACCGAGCAAAGCCATTGGTATATTGTGACCGGGAATGGTATTTGCAGTACCATCGGCATTAAATTTACCGATACGCGGCCCAATAATGATAGCACCGGCAAGTGCAGCAACACCACCCACCATGTGTACAACTGATGAGCCCGCAAAATCAACCATGCCATGGCCTAAATGAAAGTTAGCGCCTAATTGAGACAACCATCCGCCGCCCCATACCCAGTTACCATATAAAGGGTATACGAACATAGAGATGAATAAACCGAAAATGAGGAATGATTTAAACGACCATCTTTCGGCCATTGAGCCGGTAGGGATGGTAGCAGTCGTATCCATGAACACCATCTGGAACAGGAACAGTGTAAATACACCTACATCATAGACCTTGCTGTTCAGGAAAAACCCTACAGAACCTGCAATGCCAAAATCATGACCGAATAAGTGCACAACAACTTCATGGCTAATTACGCCGGGAGCACCACCTAAAGTAGCAGCATTTAACGCACCGCCAAACATAAAGGCAAAGCCACATATCCAGAAACCAAACATACCCAACGCGTAAACCAAAAAGTTCATACCCATGGTATGCGCTACATTTTTCTTTTGCGTGAAGCCTGTTTCAACCAGCGCGAAGCCGGCCTGCATGAACATTACGAGGAAACCTGCGATCAGCGTCCACATAATGTTGATGGCGATTTTGTTATGACCAACAGCGTCGCCAAGTTCAGCGGCTGTTGGAGCACCAGGCTTGGCAGCAGTAACATCAGTTATAGTTCCTGTTTTTGAACCGGAAGCATCCTGCGCAAAAGAGCGAACTGGTTCTATTAAAACAAAAACAATGAGTAGAATCATACCTAAGACCAGGTAAGCTGGGATTTTTTTTTGTAGAATTTTAATTTTCATGTGTTGAAAGGGTTAGTTTGGTTTGACTTATATGTAAATTTTAAGCTTTTTTTAATATCAAATCAAAATTAAAAGCATTAGTCGTTATTTTTTAACGCTTTGTAAATGATTTATGCTAAAAATACAGAATAATGAGTCGACAAAACCTTAGAAAAACCTTAGAATTTGAATTGTGTCACATTTTAATGGTTGTTATAAATAGATTTATATAGTTAAATTGAATTTATTCAATTTTTTACACTGATTTTATATTTTAAAACAGCTAAAAACCCGGCTATTAATAATAAATGAATTAATAAAGCAGGGTTTTCTATGAAAATATTAAAATTTCATCACTATGGTCTTGGCAATTATAAAAATCATCCTATTTCTTTGTTTCATCTCTTTGCCGCTCCTTCCATTGAAAAAACGCAAAAGTGAAGGAACTGCGGGAAAACAATCAGTTGAAGTCTATTCTAAATACAGTGTAAATGAGGATGGTTATATTGTTTCGAACGAAGGAGAAAAAAGAGAAATGTAGAAGTCATGTGACTTTATTGAACAATAAACAATATTTTGATAGTATATTTTTTATACCTTTTCAGTTATTAACGTTTTAATGGTGATTGTTGTATCAATATTATTCCTAAGTATGTTTGTTTGCCTAATTGCCGTGCAGCTTCTTCCCAAAGATTAATGGGCGTTTCTGAGCGGAGTTAGGTGGTTTTCTCCTTAAAGGATGTAAGTCCTGGCTGACCAAAGCTAGCTATCAACAAAGGTATGCGGGCCTATAATAGAAAACTGCTGATGATGCCATCTTAATCCTCCTTCAAATCCTTGGCTGATAATAACATTTTAAAATGTAATGGAAGAATTCCAGTAAAAACTTAGCTATCTTTTATCATTTCGTTTAAGGGAACGCCACCTTTAATACCGAAATCCATCGTACGGATAGGAAATGGAATCATGATGTCGTTAGCGTCATATGCTTTTTTTATGCGCATGATCGCCTGACTTTTGACATCCAGGAAATTTATCTGTTCGGTAGTAGCCAACCACAGCCGGATTACGTAGTTAATCGAGCTGTCACCAAACTCTGTATAGAACATGGTGATCTCATCATCAGCCGACAGGCCTTTAATGCCTTTTACCGCTTCCAGGGTTATATGACTTACTTTCTCCAGGTCATCCCCATATGATATTCCCACATTCAAATCCATGCGTCTCTTACCCAACATGGTGTAGTTTTCGATAGGGTTTTGAAAAACATCTTTGTTGGGAATGATAACCATTTGCCCCTGGAAGGTCAGTATTACAGTATCACGCAAATTAATGTCTTCCACCTTGCCCATGTAATCTTTGATCTTGACGATATCTCCGACGTGGATCGGGCTGCGAAAGGAAATAAAAATGCCTGAAATAAAATTTGCCGCGATATCCTGAAATGCAAAAGCCAGGGCAAGTCCCAAAATCCCGGCACCGGCCAGTACCGATGTTACTGCCGTATCCAGGTGCAAAATGCTCAGTACTGTAAAAATAGTCAGGCCGATGAAAGTGATATAAACGATAGATATCAGTAAATTATTAAGGGAAGCGTGTTTTGATATCCGGCTCACCAGCTTTTTGGCCGCCTTTCTGACCAATTTGGCAATATAAAAACCGAGCACCAGCACTACTGCTGATAAGATGATATTGGGCAACAGTTTTATCAGGTCGTGCACCCAGGTAACCAGTTTTTGCGAGATAAGTTGATAAGCTTTTTGAATATCCATTGGATTAAGATTTACATGATGAGCCTGACACCGCCGAGCTCAGAAACGTGATAAGGGAATTTGTTACTTGGCGAACCGATAAACATAAAGTTTTTGGGGATGCTCCACTTTTTAGAAAGCTCATCAATGATCTCCGGCCCGAATTTACCCTCGATCTCCACAAAATCAATGTCAATGTCGGGATAGGCCCTGTCCAATACCTCAATGTCTTTTTTCAGGCTTTCGTTATTGCTGTCTTTATTGGCGACATGGACGATCTTCAGCCTTTTTGTTGATTCGTTTTCTTCCACATAGATCATCACCCGGTTCAGGATTGATACGTTATCCCCGCGTGTGAAAAAAACCAGCGTTTGTGCGTTAATCTTTACTAGCGAACGACTTAACCTCATTTTACTATAAATGAAAGGCTTCAACGGTTCCTTTAAATAATTGACGGTATAGATGAGCCACCGTATGATAAGCGCCCTGTTCAGCATCACAATGATAAACAACATAGCCGGCACCAGGTACCTGATAAAAACATAAAAAGAGAGGATGTTCAACTCCATATTGCCTAAGAATGCAGCCAGGATAAAGGCAATGGCCAATACCACCGAAAGCACCGGTGCATTCTCCGTTCTTGGCAATTTGCTGCGTTTCGCTTTCAGCAATAAGTTACCTACACCAAACAGCGCCATCACCATTAAAAATGAAAAAGTATACACCCCGGCTAGGTTGGCCAGGTTGCCCTTGGTAACCAATAATATCGACACACACAACAGGAAAAAACCGACCACGATGCGGTAATTTACGCCCCTGCGGTTCTTAGCCAGAAAAAAGTTGGGCAGTATCCGGTCGAGCGTGATCCGTTCAGCAAGCCCGGTAACGCCCACATAAGAGGTGAGCACCGCACCGCTCAAAACCAATACGGCATCAATAGAGATGATATAACTCAACCAGCCGCCGCCCGCTGTCTGGCCCATGAAGGAGAGTAAAGATTCCTGATGGTTATTGATGGATGCCATTGGGATAATACTCAATGCCAGCAGGGCGATAACCGGATTGAAGAAACTAACCACCCGCCACATATTGCGAAGCGTTTTTGGGAAAACCCCTTCCTGCTGCTCTTCCACGAAATTCGCCGAACTTTCGAACCCAGATATACCGAGCATGGCCGCGGAAAAACCCAGGAACAGGGCCATGATTAATCCTCCGGATGTAACCGGCAGGTGCCAGTTGGCCTGAAAAATGGCGAAGCCATTATTAAACAGGAACCAGCAACACGTTAATACCAGCAAACTGAGGGAAGCTAAATGAGTGATAAATATAATTACTGCTACAACAGCTGATTCCCCCATCCCGATGATAGCCAGCATCATGAAAATGAGCAGGATCATAATTGTGGCCGGTATTAGCGGGAGCGCATGTACGATATCATGAAAATAGAACATCGCTTCATAAGCAGAGATAACAGCTGTTGCCATATAGGAAAGGATAGTAAGACAAGCGGCGAACGAAGCGGTTCTTTTAGAAGCAGTGTTCAAGAGGACATTATAAGCACCGCCATTTAAAGGCAGCGCGCCGACCACTTCCCCATATATTTTGCGAAACAGGAATAACACCAGCGCAACTATTAAAAGCGATACCCAGGCATACTGCCCCGCATAAGCAATGGTTAAAGCTGACACATACAGGCAGGAAGAACTAATGTCATTGCCACAGATAGATGTCGCCTGCAATTCGTTTAATTTCAGATGGGCGGCATCGGTTTCTTTCATCGGGAGATTTTATTGAATAATTAATTTTAGTGAGGGAGACTGGTAACGTTGCTGCAACCATCGTTGTAATTTTACAACGTCTGCTTTCCTTAATGGTTTGCCAAAGCGGGCTAAAGCGATTCGCTGGGTATCAACGCGGAGCGAATCAGCGGTGCGTATAGCTAATTTGGTTACGCCAAAAGTTTCTATCGCGGGATAAAGCACCTTCATTTCTACAATCACCATGCTGTCTATAGCAGCCTTTTTTTGGGGCATAATATGTATGGTATCCGTCTTAGCGCTATTGTTAAATACATCCTCCAGTATGCTCGCTTTGATCTGCGAAAGGTTTAGTTGGTGCTTCGCATTTAAGCCCTGCCGAATAGTAAGGCTAACATCTCGTAACCTATACTTATTCATTTCTTTTTTTAGTGAATCAATCTCCCGTTTATCAAGCACACTACCGATCAAGAGCAGGTCTATGCTTTTCTTATCACCAGTGTATTTAAAAGATTTAGAAACTACCTGGGTGTTATGAAAATGGAATTGTTCTTCAACAAATTTGCGCGCATTACTTTCAAAGATGTTTTTGTTGACGATACGGTAGGCCATATAGATGCTTGGCAAGATGGTAATCACAACGATCATGATGAGATATCTGGTTACTTTTTTCTCTGCCCCGGCAACTTCAAAAACCTTTTTATGCATTTTCAAATACCGCGCCATCAAAAATGTGGCGATAGCTATAAACACGCTGTTAATGAAGTAGAGATAGATGGCGCCAAAAAAGAAATACCAGTTACCCATAGCCAAACCAAACCCGGCCGTACATAATGGCGGCATCAATGCTGTAGCAATTGCTACACCCGGAATCACATTGTTTTTTTCTTTACGCGAGGCTGCAACCATGCCCGCCATACCTCCAAAAAAGGCGATGAATACATCCCAGGTCGATGGGGACGTCCTCGCCAGTAATTCTGACTGTGCTTCATGTAATGGCGTAATGGAAAAATAGATGGTAGAAGTAATGATAGCAATGATCGTAGCTACTAATAAATTCATCCCGCCCTTCTTTACCAGATCCAGGTCATTGATGCCTATACCAAGGCCTATACCCATCACCGGCCCCATGATAGGCGAGATCAGCATTGCACCGATGATTACGGCAGTGGAATTTACGTTTAATCCTATAGAGGCTATAAAAATTGCGAAGATGAGCGCCCATAAATTTGCACCACGGAAATCAACGTTTTTTCTGATAGAAGATATGATATCCTGCTCTTCGGCTTTATCTTCCTGTAGGTTAAACCGGTGAGTAAGATAATAACGGATTTTAGTGATTACTTCTTTCATGGCCTACTTATACTATTACCCTGTAGTTTTGGAACGAGTTTGCCGATTATCAATCCTTGCAGCAAGATAGAAAAAACAACTGTTATGTACGTCACAGGTACAAATTTACCCTGGCGTGTTTTCGCGCTTAACGATAAGGGTAGCGCGACAAAAACCCTTCTGGGTAATCCACCCCAGGTTAATATAGAGAAGGCATAATCTTCAAATTTAATCTTATAGCGCAAGAGCAGAACAGAGAAATTTACTGATATACAAGGAGCTATCAATACCATCAGTATCGTAATTCCCCCATCGATCATCATCTTCGTGTTGAATAGAGCGGCTAAGACGATGGCTAGAATTTCCTGCGTGTCCATCAGCGTAAAAGGATTAAAGAGCCATTATATGTATGCTCATAAATTAACGCTTCCTTTTTTCCATTATGATCAGGACAACTCCTCCGATCACCAAAATTCCTCCCGCATAAGGCGGCCAGTTTACAGATTTTTCTTTGTCAGCCGAAATCTGTATAGGTCCTGCATCTACTACTTTTTCTCTTTTTGTATACGTAAAGCCTGTCCATATGAGCATCGCAATGCCAACAACAAGTAGCACAATTCCTATAGTTCTTTTCATAATATATTTGATTAGTATATCAATAAAAGAGATAGTGTGCCTAATTGTTTGTCAAATGGCTCCAACGGCTGTGATTGCGTAATCCGCCTGTAACGTATTGCTCAACTTTATTCAGCTGGTAATTGATATCAAACGGTTTGCTGATAAAATCATTAGGGGCTCCTTTTTGATTTAAAGCAAGTGAAAGATCATGGCTGGCAGAGATCAGGATGGTATTGCCCGGACATGCCCAGCAGTTGCCGTACATCCTTGTTCTTCATCATTTCTGCCGCGAAAGGAGTTTACCGCACAATAAAGGCGCGAGGGTGTAGAACAGTTCCTTTTTAAAATCGGCAAGGTCCTTTTTGCTCAGCAGTTCATCTGCGGTCATAGGCTGTAGGGCTGGGTCCCTCAATTTCTACCACCCAGCTTTAGAAACGATCGCTGGGATGTCAAAACACTAAAATGCCTGTTCAAGAGGCGGGTTTCCAAATTTTGAAGCAGTTCTCGTAGCTGCCGTCCATGTCTCTGATGATAAGAGCTAGATTTTCTTTCCGGACCGGGAAGTGCTGGTCGACCGCGCGGTAAATTTAATTTAGCAGATTGCCCAGGCGATGTTCCACTTGAAAACGCGATATAGAGTCATTGACCGGCCCTACTACTGCCTGAACCGAAACGTTCATTGGGTTCATTTGATTCGTTAGTGTCCCGCTAATAAATGTAAGGCTTTACCGTATTCTGCAAGTTTTAAACGCTAATGGCATCTCCTCCAAATTTTTCAAACGGAAAATCTCTTTGGCGATCAGCTTACAATTAAAGCCGAGTTCTTCCAGTGTACAGCAAATGCTTTTGATTTTCACTGGCAGGCTATCAATGGTCTCCATCAGGTCGATATGCAACGGGCAGCGGGCGGCCATGTCCGGATCGCCCTTCATCTGACGAAATAAATCGTAAGCCGCTTCGCGGTTGTTCCCGAAAAAGTATTGTCCGTAATCGACATAGCCCTGGGTTGTTTTAAGGCTTAACAGGATATAAAACTGTGTTTCCATAAACCATCCAAATACCAAAAGCCCCTGCAAGCAGGAGCCCCTGAAAAAAAACTATTGCACTTATTTGATCTCGATCCGGCGGCGTACCGCTTTGGCTTCTTCACGTTTAGCAATATCGATGCGGAGGATACCATCGGTATAGCTGGCTTCGATCTGAGCGTGGTCGGCGCCGTCCGGCAGCGTGAAGGAACGCACAAAAGAACCGAAGATATACTCGTGCTTACTGTAATTTTTTTGATTATCCTCGTGTTCCGCGGATTGCTCTACCGAAATACTTAGCTGGCTGCGTTCCAGGTCCAGTTTGAAATCTTCTTTCTTCAGACCCGGTGCAGCCAGTTCCACATGATAGTTGTTCTCGCTTTCGTTGATGTTCACTGCAGGCACACGGCTGATCATACCATCGCTAACGAAAGTATCGTTGAAAATAGAATCAAAAACATCATTAAAGACTGGTATGAATGAGTTGTTAGCTTTGTGGTTGAATTTAACTAAAGTCATGGCCTTTTACTTTTTTAATAAATCAACAATTGATTAATTAACTATCGAGTACCTAACAAGCGTTTTGCCAGTTCATTAAGTCTGAAAAATTTGCAGGTTTCATCTGAAAAATTTTCAGTGGACTTGTCAATTTTTCAGCTGCCGTAACAATTCGTACCTTTAAGGGTTGTATGCAGAAGCAATAACCAGGTGAACAATACATTTAAACGCGATATCATTCCTGTTAATGACTCGGAACGCCTGGCGGTGCTGGCGAGGTACGGCCTGCTCGATACTCCGGCGGAGCGGGTCTTCGATAATATGACTGATCTGGCTGCTGCCACCTTCCAGACACCAGTCGCGCTGATCTCGCTGGTGGGCGCGGGAACCGTTTTTTTCAAGGCCACTACCGGCGTGGGTAAACTGCGCTGCGTGGACCGCGGAGAGAGTTTATGCGCCCTGGCCATCCTGAGTTCCGAACCGCTAGTCTATGAAGACACGCTGGAAGATCCAGTTTTGGTTGAAAGCGCACCTGTCAAACAAGGCGTTCGCTTTTATGCCGGAGCTCCGCTGACTAACCCTGACGGCTACCTAATCGGCACCATCTGTATCGCTGACTACCAGCCCCGTAGATTCAGCCAGAAAGATCGTGACGTATTGGAAGCCTTGGCTCGCGTGGTCATGGAACAAATGGAATTGCGGCTGAGCGTCATCAGGGAAACCGAACTGCAAAAGGAATTGCTGGAAAAGAAAGATGAGTTCATCAGCGTCGCCAGCCACGAACTTAAAACGCCTATCACCAGCCTGACCGCATCCCTGCAATTACTCGACCGGATGAAAACCAGCCCGAAACCTTTGATGGTGGAAAAGCTGATCACGCAGGCGAATAAAAGCCTGACTAAACTCAACCGCCTGGTGGCAAACCTGCTCAATACCAACCGGATCGCCTACGGGCAGCTGGAACTATGCAAAACCCGGTTCAATCCCGCCGAACTGGCGCGGGATTGCTGCAACCATGTCCGCAGTGAGGGCAAATTCGAGATCATCGTAGAAGGCAACCACGAGGTCGAAGTTGACGCTGACGAGCAAAAGATAGATCAGGTCTTGGTCAATTTCGTGAATAATGCCGCCAAATATGCGCCGGATTCCCCTCAAATCTTGATCCGGATCAGCGGCGAAAGCAATTTCGTTCGTATTTCCGTGACCGACAAAGGCCCCGGGATCGGACCTGACCATTTACCATACCTATTCGACCGCTATTACCGCTCCGGCCAGCACAATGTTTCCGGGCTCGGCCTGGGCCTTTACATAAGCAAGGAGATCATCCGCCGCCACGGCGGGGAGATGGGGGCGGATAGCGAAATTGGCAAAGGTAGTACCTTCTGGTTTACGCTGCCACTGACGGAAAACTAAACAAATACTCTGTTAATGCTGTGTTTATTTTTGATCAGCAAGGCTTATATTAGCTTCATTTGAATGCTATGAAATCCAAGAACCATCATTTTTTTGCTGCCGGTATTTTTTCGATCGTTGTGATAGTAGTACCCGAGGTTCGTGTTTATGGCCAACAATCGCCGCCTGTTCCGGATTGGTGCAGCCTGCCGCCACGGCTGGGCCTGGAGAATTTGAAAGAGATCAAAATAAACCGGCCTTGGTTTAAGGTATATGACTAGGTCAGCATACTTACGCAATAGCAGAGCCTTATAATGGGAGGAAACAATCGCTTACCTGATCCAGGGTAAGAACAAAGCCTTATTATTTGATACCAGGATGGGACTGGACAGCATTTCCCTGGTGGTGAAACAATTAACCAAACTACCAGTGGTAGTGTTCAATTCCCATACGCATCCGGATCATATAGGTTGCAACAATGAATTCAGATATATTCTGGCGATGGATACTAAATTTACCCGGATCAATGCTGCTAACGGCTATCGTCACGATGCGGTTAAATGGTAAGTGAGTCTTGCTTCGTTTTGCGTGGCCCGCCTGCCGCATAAAGATACTACGCATTATACGTTCAGGCTTTTTAAAGTGACACAATTCATTAAAGGCGGCTATATGATAGATTTGGGTGACCGAAAGATAAGGGTGGTCGCCACGCCTGGGCATATGCCTGACGCGGTTTGCCTTTATGATAAGCAGAGTGGTTACCTCTGGTGCGGTGACAGTTTTTACGAAGGACCGATGGGGACACTTTCTTCATGGTATAAATTTAAAGCGTTTAAGATGGCTGATTTTGCGCGTACTTCAACACTCCTGGTTACATTCAGGGCAACTAAATATTACAGAATTAGCTGTTTCCATAACAATTATTTTTTTTATTTTTAATGATTTTAATTATTCATTTCGGGCTCAGTTTACAATAGAGTTGCAAATAAAGTGATAGTCAAAGCAGTTACACTATTTTAGTTTTTTGCTTTTCCTTTTTTAAATGGAACCTGACTCGTTCCTTCAGGAATTTGATGTCGAATGGTTTTTCCAGAAATTCATCACAATTATAGGTACCTAAGGACAAAAATATCCGGGCGTGCGCGGATGTTAAAAGAATCGGAACGTGTAGCGTTGTGGTTTCGCGTTTAATCTGAGCGCACATTTCACCGCAGTTTATGCCCGGTAAAAGGTAGTCAATGATCACCAGGTCCGGGTCGGTGGTTTCGATAATGACCAGTATATCAACGGCCCCTTTCATAGCAGTCACTTCGTGGCCCTCATCGGTAAGTATAGCGGTGAAGAGATCCAGAATAACCTCATCGTCGTCAATTACTAAAATATGATTTCCCATAGATGTGTTTTTTTGACCTTAGCCCAAAAGCTACCGGTTAATATGGTTTAAAACTTACGCGTCCAATAAACCCAGTATCGCTGGAAGCAAATAATACAGGAGTAGCATAAAAACGGCTAAGGATAGTATATATAGAATGCCCAATCGGAATACCGGATCTTTGATCTGTTTCGTTCTCGGACCGGCATCTCCTTTTCTTTTCAAACGAATAGCTTTCATTGTAATATTTTAACAATTTATATTTTAATTAAATCTTGATGCTATTAAATAATTTTAGGTAAGAGAATTCTTAGCTAACAAATTAGCTTCCATTTGCCGTAACACATGGTAAAACACAAATGATGAATGATCGTCCAGGTGGTGGCTGATAATGGCATTTACGCTTTCTATGGCCAGCTGGATGGCAGGAATAAGTTCACCCCCTTTAGCTGTGAGGGAGACATAGTGCTGCCGTCGGTCGGCGGTATTTCTTTCTGTAATGATGTATCCTTTTTGAATCAGCGTGAAGATCACATCGGACACGCGCGAGACATCCATATTTAGTAAACCCGCTATTTCTTTTTGGGTCATTTCACGTTTATTGGAATGCAGGGTGGCCAGGATCGCCACCTCAATATCTGTGCGGATATCACTTTCGGGCATTTCAGCCATGATCAAATCTTTGTATAACCTGCTGATCTTGAAAAGCCGTTCGGAAAGTAAAAATTGCATAGCGCTCTTTTAATTCATTATCCTGGTCGGCGAGCAGTCTCCTCTGTTAAAGGATGGACATCGCGCAGGCAAACTCTGTCATTTTAACTGTTTTCTGAGCATCCAACCCGTCCGCGTATTCAACCATCAGCGTACGGTTATTGATATTTATGGAAAATTTCTCCTGGCTGTAACCCATGAGCAGGTCCCTGAAGTCTTGGTTGAGCAATTCATCAGCACATTCACCTCCTTCTGCCGATACATAAAACTTACTGCTAAAGGTTTTATCTCTTTTAAAATCTATGGATATAGCCGTAACAGCGTTGATCACCTTATCGATCAAAGTTTTGCGGCGGATAAAAATCTTACCATGATCTTTTCGTAAGATGGCAAACGCACGCACCTTATAGCTGCTTTCGTTGCTCCCCGGGTTGTTCCAGTCCATATGGGAGGCCCTGCTCTGACTTTTTGTAAATATCAGAAAACACTTTCTGATCTGCTTCTGGATCATCAGGGTCCCCGCCAGGTTTGCTTGCAGGGCGATACCCTTAAAATTCAGATTTCTGTTATCCTTAAATTCAAGAAACTGCGTCTTATACTTATAATTGAGTAATTCATATGTTTCTTTGAGCGTAACCACTTCTTCAGCCGCTATGCCTAACGTATCAAATTGCAGAAATTTCATAATATACCCCACTATCATTTGATGTATAGCATTATTCCCATTAAAAAAAACCGGCATGATCCCAAACGTGGCCATGCCGGTTCAGAATTTAATTGATAACTGTACCGTCTTTAACATCGTCGCCGGCTTTGGTAACGATGCGATCTGATGGCACCAAAGCGCCGAAAACTTCCGTAGAATCTTTTCCTGCCAGCCCTTCTTTGATATCGATCAGTTTAGCCTTACCATTTCTTACCGTGATCACATATTCCCGCTCGGTGGAGCGAACGATTGCAGCATTTGGTACCAGCAATGACTTGGCCCCAGAAAGCATTGGTATCTTTACCTCGGCATACATCCCCGGTTTAAGTTGTCCGCTTTTGTTGATGACATCGATTTCTATTGCTTCGGAACGCATATTGCCCAAAGCATTCGCTGAACGGCTGATCTTTGCGGTGTGCTCGGTGCCCGGCATCGCATTGAAGGTGAAAGTAACCGCTTGCTTCAGATCCACTTTATCTACATAATCCTCAGGAATGGCTACTTCTAAACGCAGCTTGCGGGTATCTTGTAACACCAGCATGGGCTGGTCGGTACCCTTGCCTGGTGCAACCAAAGCACCCGGCGAAACATTCCGCTGCACTATGGTGCCCTCAAAAGGCGCGTAAATTCTTAGATAACCCTGCATTGTGCTTACCGATTGCATATTAGATTTCTCAGCATTGGCTATGGCCATATCTGATTTCATCCGGGATACGGCATTGTCCAGGTCCAGTGGCGATACCGAACCTGGTTCAGCGGCGGCCTGTTTTAGACGGTTATACTTTTCCTTACTCGCATTGGCTGTTTCCTGCGCCTGCAAAAAGCGCGAATTGGCAGCCTGTAATTGTGATTCCATTTCGGGCGCTTCCAGCGTGATCAATAATTGCCCACTGGTGACCTGGGAACCCCGGTCTACGAAGATCTGCTTGACAAATCCGTTAGCTTTGGGGAACAGATTTACCTCGTTAAAGGCGTTTAATTGTCCAGGTAACCTGGCATAGCTGGACAAAGCTTTTTCGGTGATCGTTCCAGTCTCATATTTCTTGTTACCGCTTGCTTTCGCTTCGGTCAGGTCTACCGGCTTTTCATTACCGGAGCAGGCTGCTAAAAAACAGGCCGCAGCACCTAAGATGATTATTTTCGTTTTCATGTGTTTATATCGTTGATGTTTGAATAGCTGTAGTTTCTTCCGGCATTAATGACGGTGATTCATAAGTGGTTTTGTCTTGTACCCAAGCAAATACCAAGGGTAAAATGAACAGGGCGGCAAGCGTAGAGGCAAATAAGCCGCCGATAACAGCACGTCCCAGCGGCGCTGTCTGTTCACCTGCCTCACCCATGCCCGATGCCATGGGCACCATACCGGCCATCATCGCAAAACTGGTCATCAATATCGGGCGCAAACGAATAGCCGCGCTGGTGATCGATGCGCGGGTTGCGTCCCTAAATTCCAGGCGCAGCTTTTCACCATTAGTTACGATCAGGATCGCGTTCGCTACCGATACCCCGGTAGACATGATCATCCCCATATAGGATTGCAAGTTTAGCGTAGAACCCGTCAGCAGTAAAGCAGTCAGCGAACCTAAAATTACTGCCGGAACAGTCGAGAGTACCGTCAATGAGAGCTTGAACGACTGATAATTAGCCGCCAGTAATAAGAAGATCACCAATACCGCGAAGGCTAAACCGCTTTGCAAACTGCTCATAGTTTCGGTCAGCAAACTCGACATACCTTTTAGCTCTGCAACCAATCCTTTTGGCGGCGCGCCTAACAAATTCATCACTTTTTGTACATCGGCAGTAGCGGTGCCCAAGTCCATTTTATAGATGTTAGCGCTCACCGTTAAAAAGCGGCGTGGCCCCGAACGGTCATATTCACCGGGTGAATAGATCACCTTAAAATTGGCAACATCTGCTAATGTTGGGGTGCTTTGCCCCTTTAAAAGCGGTATTTCTTTTAACTCATCCATGGTATTCATCACATACTCTGGAATTTGTACCTGCACCTGGTAAGTATAGGCAGCCTTTTCATCCAGCCATTGGTTTTTTTCTGTGAAGCGGCTGGATGAGGTACTGGCGGTGACAGACCGTGCGATATCGGTTACATTCAACCCGAACTGCGATACCTTTTCGCGGTCCAGCGTAATAGCCACTACCGGAATCCTTAAAGGCTGAACTATCTGCACATCTCGCAGATAGCTAATCTGTTTTAATTTGGCTACCGCTTTATTAGCATAACCTTCAATTTGTGTCATATCCTTGCCGGCTACCCGGATCTCGATAGGCGTTGCCGCGCCCTGGCTCATGATCTTTTCGGTCATATCGATGGGTTCAAAGGTGATCCGCAGGTCTGGTAACTGATGCGAGATATTTTTTCGCAGTGCGTCCTTCAACTCATCCATATTCACCTTATAATGCTCATCCAGGTTTACCTGCAACACCGCTTCATGCGTACCCGTATTGAATATGTACAGGTTACTGGTACCATAGCTACTGGGGACGATACCCACATAGCCTGAACTGATAGCGATATGATGGTCTACCGTTTTATCGATAATGTTCAGCACCTCTTTGAATTTGTCTTCTGTGCGTTCCAAACGGGTTCCGTCCGGTGCTTTTATACGGATCAGGAATTGGCCGTTGTTCAGTTTTGGCATCATGTCTTTCCCGATGACCACAAAACCCACACCGGCCAGCACGATAATAATCACGGCATAAATCGGTACGATCAGTTTTTTATTCGGCATCCAGCGAGTGATGATCCCCATGAACCGCATTTTGACCTTTTCAAAAAAGTCGTTGTCTTCGGGATGATCCTGTTCTTCTTTCAGGTGTCTATTGACCTGTGTTTCTTCTTTTTGATTTAAAGATTCGCCTGCGTGAGCGTGGAGCTCGCCATGTACATAATACTGGTACCGCTCGGCTTTGATCAGCCAGTTACTCAAAATAGGCACCAAGGTTTGTGCCAGCAGGTAAGATACGATCATCGTCAAACCGATAGACATCGATAAAGGCAGGAACATGGCTTTAGGCACACCGTTCATCAGGAAGGATGGTGCAAATACAGCCAGTATACAAAGCAGTATCAATAATAACGGAAAAGCAATTTCTTCGCATGCATCATAAATGGCAAGTTTCTTTGGTTTGCCCATTTCCAAATGCTGGTGGATATTTTCGATTGTAACCGTCGCCTGATCGACCAGAATACCGATAGCAAGGGCCAATCCACTCAAGGTCATAATATTGATCGTCTGACCAAACATCCATAGCAGGAACACCCCCAATAAAATAGACACCGGGATAGTGATCACCACGATTAAACTGCTGCGCCAATCGCGGAGGAAAAGCAGCACCATCAAACCGGTAAGTAAAGCACCTAACCCACCTTCTGTTATTAAGCTTTTTACAGCATTGATCACAAAGACAGACTGGTCAAATTCATAAGATATTTTCACGTCGTCGGGTAGCAGGCCCTGCATTTCTGGTATTTTGCTTTTCAGATTTTGCACCACCGACCAGGTAGAAGCATCGGCGGTTTTAACTACCGGGATATAAACCGACCGTTTGCCATTGATCAACGCATAATCTACGGTAACGTCAGCAGCATCGGCTACGCGAGCAACATCTTTGACCAAAACGGACACCCCGTTTTTGGTCTTGATGGGGATATCACCAAACTCTTCTGACTTTTTTACCAGTGAGTTGATCGTAGTTGTAAACATCGTATTGTTGATACGAAGGTTACCCGATGGCGACATGGCGTTAAATTTAGCCAGCGCCTCTACCACCTGGTCTGGGGTAAGGTCATAACTGCGCATTTTGTTGGGGTCTACACTAACGGTGATCGAGCGCGAGTTGGCACCAAACGGCGGCGGCGCTGACAAGCCAGGTACCGAAGCAAACATAGGCCGGATACGGGTAGCCGCCATATCGTAAATTTCCTTCAGGCTGCGGCCGGGAGCGGATAAGACCAGCTGACCTACCGGCAGGGATGAGGCATCATAACGCACTACTTGCGGAGGCAGGGCACCCGGCGGAAAGAACTTCATCGCCCGGTTCACCTGCAGGGCAACCTGCGCCTGGGCCTCGGCCATGTTTACGTTTTCGTAAAAACTTAACTTCAGCATCGTTAAACCCTGAATATTCTTACTGGTAATAGTTTTGACGCCATTTACATACAGGAACTGGTCTTGCAAACGGGTGGAGAAAAAGCCCTCCATTTGTTGGGGCGACATACCCCCGTACGATTCGATAACGTAGATCGTGGGCAGATTCAACTGCGGGAAAATATCGATCGGTATTTTTATTGCACTAAGCACTGCAAATATCAAAAGGCTCATAGTAACCACCACTACGGTGATCGGCCTTTTGAGTGCGGATGTGACCATTGACATAGTTAATTAATTTAAAAGGTTTAAAACTGCACTGACCTGATTGCCTGTCACGGCCTTTTGGAACAAGGCAGTCGTGTACGAAGATTTTGCCTGGACATAATCGGTTTCCGCACGGTATAAAATATTTAAGGCGGCGTTCAGTTCAATAATGTCGGTCAAACCGCTTTTATATAAGGAAAGCTTTTGACGGTAGCCTGCATTGGCCGCCTTCAACTGGTTAGGGATTTCCTGTAAACGCTGCTTTGCGGTGTTTAATTCCACATCGGCCTCGTTTACACTCAGGGTTAAAGCGTTCCTTTGTTCATCCAGTTGTTTTTGCGCATAATTGGTCGCCGTTTTTTGGGTACGGAGTTTGAGTTGCCTGCGCCGTATATCAAACAGGTTATAGGAAATGCCTACGCCTACCAGATAATTATTCCTATTGAATCCCCAGCCGGCAGAAAGGCTGTTGAATTGATCATTGGCATCTATACTGGAACCACGGCCCCAAACAGCCGCTTCCAGTAATATCTTAGGGTTGTACTGTTTCCTGACAAGTTCTTCACGGTCGAGACTGCCCTGATATATCGACTTGTAATAGTTGATCAGGGGATTGCTGGCAGTATCGGCATTCAGCATGGCCGGGGTTACCGCCCCCGAAATCATCCTGGTCTCCGCTGCCGTATCAGGAATGATGGTTTGATAAGGCAGGCCACTAATAGCTGAAAGCTGCAGCTGAACCCTTTTCAACTGATTATCCAGCTCTATATAAGTTAGTCTTGCTTTGGACAGTTCTGCTTCAGCGATACTAGTATCAACACCGGGGCGGACCCCGCTTTTGGCCAATGACTGTATAGACCGGCGGATTTCCTGGTTTCGCTCGATATTCCTGTTTTGAATAGCCAGATAGTCCTGCAGGCGCATCAATTGCAGGTAGCTGCCTATAGTGTATGCCTGCAGTTGGTATTTGGACTGGGCGAACTTGTTCTGTTCGATATTAATATCTGAATTGGCCACCTTATTCTGGGCGCCGTAAGCGCCGAAATTGTAAACCTCCCAGTCCAGTGCGGCAATACCCAGGTTGGTTAATACCGCGCTCGTGTTACTTTCGGTCCTTACACCGCGCGAATTGGACGGGATAATACCAAAACCAAAGTACGGGCCGGCATCATTATTATTGGTACCGACATCAGCCTGGTAATTCAGTTTCAAATTGGGCAGCCAGTTGCTGCGGGTCTCAGCTGCCTGAGCCTGCCTGATCGTAATGGCAGCAGAATCCGTGAGCAGGGAGGGCGCTTTTTCATTGACCCGGTTTAACAGATCCTTTAATTTGACCGGCGGATTTGCTTGCTGTGCGTAAGTATGCCCTGCAATAAAAAGGCAAATGACGACAAATAGCTGTCTTTTTGAACTTTGCATATTGATTTTTCGGAAATGAAATAAATGGTGAGTGCCGTTTATAACGGCAATACCTTAAAATAATAGCATGTAGATAGCGTAACAGGCCTGGTACGGCACTAACGCAGGAGTGGTATTAATCAGATCCTGATCACGCAAAGGGATAAATACGAATGAATTGGTGGATAACAATAGCCAGACAAATCAGCAACCAACTTGGGCTTTAGCATCCAGACCAGCGGGATAAATAGCAGGATAGTAAAAAAACTTAAAAAGGATCTGATGGTATCCGATACCACTTTACGCTCTTCGAAGATCGATTTATCGGGCCGCTGAATATAACCCAACTGGTTACCGGCAACCGCACAATATTCCAGCTTTCTTTTAAAAATAGAATTATGGGAAAGCGCCGCATGATGGGTGCCTTGGGTCAGGCAGGGGATGAAAAAAATGTGGGTGGAGGCCGTGATAAAATACACCGCCACAAGCGCGAGCACTAAGATATTCCTGGCAAATGTGGCCTGCTTTTTTTTCACCTTTTAATATTTCACTGCAAACATCTCAAAAATAAAATAGTTTTTGTGCAAAACTATTGTTGCAATTACATTTATTTACTGCTGAATAATTATTAATCAGTAAATAACGGATTTTCTTCCCGTCGACTGTAAATAGTATTGATTCAAAACGGCATGTCCGGTCAATCTTTGCATTTTGCATTAACCAGATCAAAATACTTACATTTGCATATATGGGGCTTCTCGATCATCGGAAAATAAGCGTATTGCTGTTGACCGCAGCTTACCTGTTTGTCGTGCTTACCCATATCCTATTGCTGCCAAACCATCACCCGGTCTCTTCAAAATCACAAGCGCGTTTTAATTCGACCTTTAAAAGGAAACTGGATAACTCCAGCGCCCAGGCGCTCTGTTTGATGCACCGCACCGATAAGTCTGTCTTAAATAAAGATCAAAACACCCAAGATCTATTTATTAAACTGGCCGGCTCCTTTTTGATATTATTTTTAATTCCCAATATCATCCGGAAAATAAGGCGGCCTGCGCTCTTACGACATTACTTTTCGTCCTTTTTACCTTTCCGGCTTTCCCTCCGTATTTGATTCCCTAAGTCATTGAATGTTTGACAACTGCCCGTTTCTGGCTTGTTTCATTTCTGTTTCTTAAAGAATTTATTATGCAAATCTTATTATCGAAAAGCCTGCGTCGTTTAAGCAGACTTTATAGCCGTGCTATCGTTAAAGTCCTTCCTGACCTCCGCCTTGAACATTACGCTGAGATCATCCTGATCCTGGCATTCGCGGAACATACGCTAACACACAAGGAACTGGCTGAATTATTCCAGGTGGATAAGTCGCGAATTGCGGTGCTCATTGAAGGAATGACAAGGAACGGCTTTGTGTATACTGAACAAAATGCCGCTGACAGAAGAGCCCATTTTATTTATCTGACCTGTAAAGGCAAAGACAGCGTGCCAAAGATACAGGAAGCGATAGAACAGGTCAATCATATGGTCAATCAGCAATTGGACAAGACGCATTTGGATCATTTCTACGAAACACTTTATAAAATGCAGTCCAACCTGGTTGATATTGCTCGTTAGAGGTAACGACAGTAGCTGCAGCCAGTTGCCGATAATTAAGATCAACAGCGGCGCTCTGGTCGTTGATCTTAAATCATCGCCCGATCACCTATAATAAATGATAATATGATTGCCAAAGATCTCAGGAGATTCCCCCTTTTTTTAATAATATCAGAATTACTACATTTGTATATGATAGGTTATGTTTTAAAACAGCTTAAAACATTGCTGCTGCTGGCGGTGTATTTGTTTGTGGTCATAACCCATATTTTCTTTGTCGCGCATCATTCCCCGGAATCAGTTAAGGCAAAAAGCAGCTACAATTCTATTTTTAAACGAAAGTTAGAAGATGGCCTTGCGAACAAGCTTTCATTGCTGAAGCGGACAGATAAAACTGACTTGAATGATAGGAACGACGCTATTAGCCTGATCCTGATTTATGCAGGCATATTCCTAGTACTATTCTTTGGTACTCAACGTTTTCTTAAGTCTGCCATTTACCGGTGGATTGATTTTCTGTATTTTTCTTGGTACAGGCCCTTTAACTCCTCACTGCGGATTTGATTTTTAATCGTCCGAATGCCGGGCCGAGACCTGTTTTTTATTTCAAAACTTCGATCAATTAAAAGATTTTTTCCTTTTTACTGAGTTATTATGCAATTATTATTGTCAAAAAATCTGCGCCGCTTAAGTACGTTATATACCCGCACTATTACCAGGGAACTGCCTGTATTCCAGCCGAAATACTTTATAGACATCCTGCTGTTCCTGTCTTCCAGGACCAGCCCGGCCACTCAAAAAGAACTTGCAGATTTCCTCCAGGTTGATAAATCCCGGGTGGTGATCATGATAGATGAATTAACCAGGCAGGAATATATATTCACCCAACGAAATCCGAAAGACAGGAGAGAACATTTTGTTTTTTTGACCGGACAGGGAAATTTACTGGTTCCAATCATCAGAAGCGCAATCTACAAGGTTGATGCAGTCCTGTATAAGGAATTCAATAAGGATCTACTGAATTGTTTTCATTCTACGCTCCTGAAAATGGAACAAAATCTAATCCAAACCCAGTCGTAATATGTATCCTACTTTGTCTGATCTTTTACATGACCTGTTTCGATTTGATATCCCCCTGCCAGTTCAGACTTTTGGGCTATTTGTCGCCTTTGCTTTCCTGACCGCATCCTTTATTTTAACAAAGGAGTTGAAAAGGAAGCAAACTGCGGGCCTGTTATCCTCCGTTAAAGAAACGCTTAGGGTTGATCGGCCGTACGATTTTGTCAACGTTGCGATTGATTTTACCGTCGGTAGCATGATAGGGTTATTGCTATTGACTTTGATCAGTATCTGCTTCGGTAAGACCAACTGGGTTAATGCTTTTAAAAGCCTTGGAATGCTGCTTTATTTTATGTTAAAGCAGCACTGGGTTCTTTTATTGGTATTTGGCGTCACGTTTTCAGCGATACGATATTTCATCGAAAGGAAACAAATACCCATAACGCCGATCACTCAGGAAAAAGAAGTGTGGCCACATGAACGGGTAGATATCATCCTCACCATCGCCGCAATCGGCGGCCTGGTCGGCGCGAAGTTTTTTGATGCACTCGAAAACTGGAACAGCTATATGGCTCATCCTGAAAATTTTATTGCTTTTAGCGGACTGACTTTTTATGGAGGATTAATTGTTGCCGCCATTGGCATATTTATCTACGCGCATAATAAAAGAATTAATCCTTGGCACCTCGCAGATAGCGCGGCTCCGGCCCTGATGATCGGTTACGGGGTCGGTCGGATTGGATGTCACATGGCCGGCGATGGCGACTGGGGTATTGAGAACCCCTTTCCTAAACCATTTCGAGGCTTGCCTGACTGGCTCTGGAGTTACAGGTACCCGCATAATGTCAGCGATCAGGGAGTTTCTATTCCCGGGTGTAGCGGATTGCACTGCTTTGAATTACCACGTGGAGTATTTCCCACTTCTTTATATGAATTTGCGGCTTGTTGCTTATTGTTCTTTGTTTTGTGGAACATCCGTAAAAGGCTAAAAGTTCCGGGTTGGTTATTTGGCATCTATTTGTGCATGAATGGCGTGGAACGTTTTTTAGTGGAATTAATCCGGGTGAATAACAGGTATCAGTGGGGCTTTTTTCGGCCGACACAGGCAGAACTGATTTCGGTCGCTTTATTACTTACCGGAACTGTCCTTATCATTTTGAGGTCTAAGGCCGGTCAACCCCAAAAAAGGATCAGCTCTTAAATCATCTTTGCGGAACAGACACTCTGGTTGCTCAGGCTTATATGGCTATCGCATTTGTATAAAATAATCGTTGGGTCCATTTAATTGAGGCAAACAATCAGGCTTTATTCTTATTAATCATAAAGCAGTTTATAGACGAAGGCGAATGTCCCGCGAATGTTTGCGGGGCTTGGATTCTGCTCATAAATGGCTGCGGAGATAATCAAACAACATAGCCATCAAATCAGGTATACCAGCAACAGCAAGGGCTCGGCATTAAGCTTGGTTTGCCTTTAAGGACTAATGAGTAGTTGAAATCTCACTATAATTAAATTGTAATAAGGATAGCAAACAACAAGATCAACAGCCCATTAGCCCTGGGGATCACTTAGCCAACGAGCGTACGTTCTTAGCCTGGATTCGCACCAGTATCGCGATTATGGCGTTTGGGTTCGTCGTAGTTAAGTTTGCCCTTTTCATCAAGCAGATATCAATAGTATTGGCTGGTAAAGCAATTTTACCGGGAAAAGGTTACTCTGCATCTATTGGGATCATATTAGTTGGAATAGGCGCCTTTATGGCGCTTATGGCTTTCCTGAGGTATAAGCAAACAGAGCGTCAGTTATTGAACCGGGGTTACAAACCGTCTTATACATTATCACTCGTCATGACCGTAGCTATAATTGGAATGAGCGTTCTGTTGACTTATTATCTGTTACCGAGTATTTAACAAAAGCTTAAGTGACTTTGGTCACCGAAATATACTGACAGAATAACCAGCTTTGGTGTATATGAATATCGATCAGGTAAAGGAAATACGCAATGCATTAGTTAAAATCTCCCGCTATCTGATTTGGTTTTCATTGCTTATTGTGGGCCTAATTATCCTGCTTGTGAGTTTGGTGATTAATCCATCAGAAAATAAGGATCATAATATTTTGGTGCCGTCAATACAGGTCAAAACTATTAGCGCGCTTCCGGCAAATACAGAAAAAAAAAGAAACCTGCCGAATGACGCATGGAAAGCTCCGGGTATTCGATCTATCCCGGCTGGAAAGACTGGAGAGGTGATCCGTTATGGACGCGCGCTTGTTATTTCAACTGCTTCCTATCTTGGTCCCCGTGGAAGCGTTGCACACATCACCAATGGCATGAATTGCCAGAATTGTCATGAAGATGCGGGTACAAAATTATTCAGTAATGACTTTGCCGGCTTTATAGCGACTTATCCCAGAAAAAGCTCCCGTAGCGGAAGATTGGAGCCGGCATCAGCGCGTATTGCCGAATGTTTTGAGCGAAGCTTGAACGGCAGGGTTCCCGATACTGCTAAAAAGGAAGTACAGGCGATATTGGCGTACATGAAATGGTTGGGGAAAGATGTCGGAAAAGACCGAATACCCGCCGGAGGATCTACGGAAAAATTAAACTTTATGGTTAGGGCAGCAGATCCTAAAAAAGGACAGTTAGTCTTTGTCGCGAAATGTCAAAGTTGCCACGGAACTTCAGGTGAAGGCCTGCTCAACCCAGACAAAATATCATATACTTACCCGCCGTTATGGGGACCGCAAAGCTATAATGATGGTGCCGGCATGTACCGGTTAAGTAACCTCGCAGGTTTTATAAAAAACAACATGCCTTATGGTGCAAGCTATCAGTATCCACAGTTGCCGGATGAAGAATCCTGGGATGTTGCCGCCTTTATTAATTCGCAGCCCCGTCCACACAAAAAACAGCAAGCTGACTATCCTGATGTAAGCCAAAAACCAATAGATTTACCATTTGGACCATATGCGGATAAATTTAGTGCAAGGCAGCATAAATATGGGCCATACCTACCCATACAAGACGCTATACGTCTTAAAAAACTTAAATTAACGTTTTAATATATATCGCAATGAAAAACTATTTATCCTTATTGATCCTCGTCGGTGGCTTGTTTTTCTTTAACCCCGCATCCGCTCAAACGACAGTAAATGAATTTAAAGGAGCGGAAGCCCGGCTATCACATTATAAAGCGCTTTATTACCTCGATGAAGCCGACCCCAAAAAGATCAAACAAACACTCCGTAATATGGAAAATGCGTTGGAAGATTCGCGCCTAAAAGGTAAACTCGAAGTGGAATTGGTAGCTTTTGCTGATGGGGTAGCGGTTTATGATAAAACAGGGCCTTACGAGGGGCAACTACAGGCATTACAGCAAAAGGGCGTTGTCCTGGCGCAATGCAGCAATACAGTTCGTGAACGACACATTGATAAAGCGTCACTTTTTTCATTCATAAGTTATGTTCCGAGCGGAAACGGCGAGATTATTATTCGCCAGGCTGATGGTTGGGCGACCATACACCCGTGATTGGCCAGCCCGGTACACCGGTTAACATTTTTCTAACAATCGAAAGTTTTAATATGCAAGATAACCTTATGGTGAGGAGATATTTAAATCACCTTTTTCCGGATTTTGAGCCGGGACTGAAAGATTACCTGGAGGAGCACGCCGTTGTTTTACATATCCCGGCAGGAGAGGTTATTTTAAGAACCGGACAATACATCAAATCAACAATGATGATCCTGGATGGCCGTGTGAAATTATACCGGGAAGGTGAAGATGGCGGTGAGTTTTTTATGTATTACCTGGAACCGGGAAATGCCTGCGCGCTAACGATGATCTGTGCCACAAAGCAGGAAACCAGCGAGGTGATGGGAAAGGCGATAAATGATACTACCGTTTTAGCAGTGCCGATAACGTTAATGGATAAAATGATGACCACTTACAAAACATGGTATTATTTTGTGTTGGAAACCTATAGATCGAGGTATGAAGAGCTGCTGGTTGTTATTGACCATATCGCCTTTAAGGGAATGGATGAACGCCTTTTTTATTATCTCCAGAACCAGTACCTGAAGTTAAAGGCACGTGAACTCCGGATCACCCATAATGAAATAGCCACTGATCTGAACTCATCAAGGGAAGTGATCTCGCGGTTGTTAAAGAAAATGGAACAACGCGGCGATATTATATTGCACAGGAGTTTCATAGAGTGGAAGAAATAAATACCATACGTGACATAAGTCACCGTATCCCGCTGCTCAGCTGCCGAAATTTGTGCCTATCAAAAAATCATAAGTATGCAAATTTTTGCCTATCTCGCTTCTGCCTTAATCGGTATCTCACTTGGCCTTATCGGTGGTGGTGGATCTATCATGACCGTTCCGGTGCTGGTCTACCTTTTTGGTACAAGTCCGCTTTTAGCTACTTCATATTCCCTGTTCATTGTAGGATCCACGAGTATGGTGGGTGCTTTTAACAATTATCGCAAAGGATTGGTCAGTGTAAAAACCGCGCTTCTTTTCGGTCTAACATCGATCACAACGGTTTTTCTTACCAGAAAACTGCTGATTCCGATCATCCCTAAGCACATTACAAGAATTGGTTCGTTCGAGCTGACGGAGAATGTATTAACGATGGTGTTATTCGCTGTGCTGATGGTTGCTGCAGCCTCCGCGATGATCCAAAGCGGGCGGAACAAAGAGATACAGGCTAAAGCAAGCGAAAAGCAACTGAACATCCCCAGGTTGCTGGGGTATGGGGTTGCTATTGGTCTGGCCACTGGATTATTAGGCGCAGGCGGCGGATTTTTGTTGATTCCGACACTTGTATTACTCGTTGGTTTACCGATGAAAGAAGCAGTTGGCACTTCATTGCTCATTATTGCCCTCAACTCCCTCATTGGTTTTACCGGAGACCTTGGCCATTTTACAATCGACTGGATCTTCCTTTCAAAAATTACAAGTATAGCAGTTGCCGGAATATTCATCGGCGGTTTCATCAGTAAAAAAGTAGATGGTGCGAAACTTAAAAAAGGCTTCGGCTGGTTTGTGCTTATCATGGGCATTTACATTATCATCAAAGAGTTGGTTCTTAATAAATAAATGCGGATTATCTTATAAATGCTGAAATGCAGGTCGCTGCATTCAATTAAAAAATAACTGATTAAAAGGGGACCGGGTGACTTTAGTCACCGACAAAGCGAGGTTTAAAACCGAATTTTATACTATTAAACTCTAAGTAATGACTGTAGAACAAATATACACCGGATGTTTAGCGCAAGGGGCTTATTTCATCCGTTCCGCAAACGAAGTGGCTATTATTGATCCGCTAAGGGAGATAAGCCCTTATATAACTAAAGCCCATTTAGCAGGCGCAACCATTAAATATGTTTTCGAAACTCATTTTCATGCAGATTTCGTTTCCGGGCATATCGACCTGGCACGGAAAACCGGTGCCCGTATCGTTTACGGTCCGAATGCGGTTACAGGCTTTGAAGCTTATATTGCCCATGATAATGAAGTGTTCCGGTTGGGCGAAGTTAGTATCAGAGTATTGCACACGCCCGGGCATACGATGGAGTCTGCATGCTATCTGCTGACAGATGAACATGGAAAAGAAACGGCGCTGTTTTCTGGTGACACTTTATTCATAGGCGATGTAGGCAGGCCCGATCTGGCACAAAAAGCAACGGAGATGACGCAGGAGGAACTGGCTGGAGTTTTGTATGATTCGCTGCGCAACAAGATCATGACTCTCGGCGATGACATCATAATTTACCCCGCACATGGAGCCGGCTCAGCCTGCGGCAAAAATATGAGCAAGGAAACTACGGACACATTGGGTAATCAGAAGCAATTTAATTATGCCTTAAGAGCGGATATGACCAGAGACGAATTCATAATCGAGGTAACGCGTGGGCTTACCGCTCCGCCTGCTTACTTTCCTCAAAATGTTAAAATGAATCAGGATGGCTACGCGGATTTTAACACCGTATTGCTCCGGGGAACGCACCCTTTTTCACCCGATGAATTTGAATCTGCCGCAAATGACGTTGGTGCTTTATTACTTGATACTCGGGATCCGCAGGTTTTTGCGAAAACCTTCATTCCAAATTCCATAAATATTGGTATCGACGGTAGCTTTGCCCCCTGGGTTGGAGCATTGATACCTGAAATTGAACAACCGATATTATTGATCGCTGATGAAGGGCGGGAAGAGGAAGCAGTAACCCGCCTTGCCAGGGTGGGCTATGATCACGCGATTGGTTATTTAAAAGGTGGTATTGCTGCCTGGATGGCAGCCGGGAAAGAAACAGATACCATCCAATCCGTAACTGCTAAAGAACTGGCTGAAAAGATCGCATCAGAAGGCGCGGTAACCATCCTTGATGTGCGTAAACAAACAGAGCATTACCCGGAACACGTCATAGGGGCGGAAAATCTGCCGCTTGAGCATATCAACGAAAATATGTCGCAAATAAATAAGGATAAAACCTATTATGTGCATTGTGCAGGTGGTTATCGTTCAATGATTTTTAATTCTATGCTGCGTGCGCGTGGGTTTGATAACCTGATCGATGTTACAGGGGGCTTTAAGGCGATTAAAGAATCCGGCGGGCTGGAAGTAAGCGCTTATATGTGCCCAAGCACCATGATCCAGTAACATCTAATATTTGATATCAACAAAAGGCCCGGTTTCGCCGCTTTTTACAAAACAGGAAGTCGACACGGAAACTTTCTTAGTGTGGATATAAAGGCTCCTTAGTTGATATATCTATTTAGGCGCTTTCTGCTTATTCCCTGGTTGCAAAGCGGGAAATGTGATCTTCGGATTGAAAGAAAATTAAAAGATGTGCTCCGTATCATCCGATATTTTGTACTGCCGAACTGAGAAGTTAAGTGTATGGGGTTGGCTTAAGTGGGTTCAACTTGACGGGCGCTCCGGGACTGTTTCCGAATAATTTATCAAAAACTTAAAAAACAAAAATAGAATATATGCTCGATTTGCTCAGACAACCCTGGCCCTGGTACGTATCCGGTGCAGCGATTGCTGCTATCATGGTTTCATTACTATACTTTGGAAAGTCTTTTGGATTTTCGTCCAATCTCCGCACCATCTGTACGATAGCTGGTGCCGGCAGAAAATTACCATTTTTTAATTTTGACTGGAAAACGCAAAAATGGAACCTGCTTTTTTTAGCTGGTTCGGTAGTCGGCGGTTTTATATCTGCAACCTTGTTAAAAAGTGACATTCCACTACAACTTTCAAGCGCTACCGTTAAGGACCTGAGGGCAATGGGCATTCGTTTCGATGGACAGTTAAACCCCTTACAGTTGTTTGGAAATGGCGCGTTATCGTTGAAAAACGTTTTGATCCTGTTATCGGGTGGTTTGCTGGTCGGATTTGGGTCCAGATATGCTGGCGGCTGTACTTCTGGCCACGCTATTAGTGGTTTATCGAACCTTCAATTGCCCTCTCTCGTGGCTGTTATCGGTTTTTTTGCAGGCGGGCTTGTTATGACCCATTTTATATTACCCTTAATATTATCGCTATGAAAGGATTAAAATTTATTATTATGGGGGTAATCTTCGGTATCGTTATGACCAAATCAGAGGCCGTTTCATGGTACAGGATACAGGAAATGTTCCGCTTCCAGTCATTCCACATGTACGGTATCATCGGTACGGCTGTAATAATGGGTACTTTAGCAGTTTTCCTGATCAAGAAATTCCGGATCAAAGATTCACAAGGCAACCCAATCATATTCATGGATAAAGAGAAAAGCTGGGCCAAATACATTTTAGGCGGATCCATTTTTGGCTTGGGATGGGCCTTAACCGGTGCCTGTCCGGGTCCCATGTTTGTGAATATCGGGTACGGATACGTAACCATGATTATTGTTATCATGGGGGCCTTGGGAGGCACTTATCTTTACGGTTTACTGAAAAATAAATTACCTCATTAGAATTTGGGTTAGAAATTTTGCCTTAAGTTGATCAATTTAACCATGCAAGAAGAGCCGGTGGGTTACAAAGGCAGAATAAATTGTTTCTTAACCCCATGGCAAGCACAATCCTCCGATCACTTGCATGATATGATTAAATGTGACAAAAATGTAATGAAAATTTACAGTTCTGATTTTTCAGCTTTAAAGCGGAGCCAATCTCTGGGCTTTGAGCTTCGCGATTCTAAATGCATCTATAAGGCTCAATGTAAACGCTACCGCCGTGATCATTGGGGCGATGTTGATTTACCCATTATAGAACTTTTTGCCGTCAACTTTAACATTGGAAACTTATTAAATTTAAACGCTTGCGTTATAAATATTCTCCTTATTAATTTTAATTTGCCCAAAATACCGACTTCTTGTATTCTGAAGTTAAGATGGTAATATAGATGCCTGCAACCCTCGAGCTTGTTTATTATTGACGGCTTATTTATCGGGCATATCCGCAACGTATTGCTCAAATTTGTTCAGCAGATAATCGATATCAAACGGCTTGCTGATAAAATCATTAAGTGCCCCCCGTTGATTTAAAGCTAGCCAAAGATCATGGCTGGCAGAGATCAGGATCACGGGCAAATGCTTGGTTTCGGACGTTTCTTTCATATTCCTGCAAATCAATCTGCCGTCCATATCATCCAGTATGACATCCATCAGTATCAGGTCTATGTGAAAGCTTTTGATTGCTTCGAAAACATGTTTGCCATTTGAATAAGCCTGAATTTTATATCCCTGTTCTATTAAAATATAAGTGAGAATATCCAATATATCTTAATCGTCATCAAAAACCAATATTCGCTTACTCATAATCCCAGGGTTATCCTAATCTATACATCAATACAATGCCATGTTTGGACGCCGATCTTGTTTACTCTTTTTAGAAGTATGCTTTTGCTCAAAGGATATGCTTACTTTTGCCTCGGTTAAAATCAATAATATGGAAATGAAAGTAAAGAGTGCGAGTAACTTAGATAGCAATTTCTATAAAAACATACTGGAAAGCCTGGAAGATTATTGTGTTTTTACTACTGATAATGAACGAATCATTACATCCTGGAATAAGGGAGCAGAGCATGTCTTGGGTTATACAGAGGAAGAGATCTGTGGACAGCCTGGTAATATCATTTATACAGAGGAGGACCGAAAGAACGGGGTGCCCGAACATGAATTTACAGAGGCACTGGAAAAAGGCCGGGGTATGGATGAGCGTTATCACCAACGAAAGGACGGCTCCCTCTTTTGGGCAAGTGGGTTAATCTTTCCGTTAACTGACAACGGGAATAATCAGATCGGCTATACCAAGATCCTGCGAAACCTAAGCCGAAGGAAAGAAGCAGAAAATGAAGTATTGGAGGCACGTAAGTACGCCCAAAGTATCGTCGAGACTTCCAAGGAGCCGATATTAATCCTGAACGCTGATATGGCCATCAATTCGGCCAGCAAAGCTTTTTTTAAGCTTTTTGAGCTGGAAAAAGTACAGTCAGAAGGACGTAATATATTTGAAACCATCTCTGCCGGGCTGGATACGAAGGCCCTGGATGAGAAAATGCAGCATTATGAAAGCTTTGAGAATTTTGAGCTGATCTACAAGGGCGGGGACGCCGAAGAACATACCCTGCTGATATCGTGCCGTAAGGTTTTTCAAACCTTTAAAACTGTTGGCCAGCACTTGCTTACTTTCCAGGATGTTACACTACAACGGAAACTGGAGCAGGCCCAGGAGGATTTTATCAGCGTGGCCAGTCACGAACTCAAAACGCCGATTTCGGTGATACGGTCCTATACACAGATCCTGAATATTGAATTAAAAGGAAAAGTAAGCGACCGTGTAAATACCACCATCGAGCGCATCATTGTTCAGTCTGAGAAACTGAACCGACTGACTTCGTTCCTACTGGATGCATCAGCCTTTAAGGCCGGCACCATTCAGCTCAAAAAGGAACCTTTTGTTTTACTTGAATTAATTATTGACTTGGTACAGGAGATGAACCAAGCCAACACCAAACACCATATCCAGGTCAATGAAATAAGCGATGTATGCATATTGGGGGACCGTATGCGCATTAGCCAGGTGCTGACTAACCTGCTTACCAATGCCATCAAATATTCCCCCGATAACGCCAACATCAACATCAACTTAACAGTTGACGAAAAAAAGCAAACAATACGCACCAAGGTAACCGACCGTGGTATTGGTATCCCTATAGAGAACCAGGCCAGTTTGTTTCAGCGTTTTTCGCGTACCGATAATGTAAAAGCCCGTAAAATGGATGGTTTCGGAATGGGTCTTTATATTGCTGGAGAAGTTATCAAAGCGCACGACGGTAGCATTGGCGTTGAAAGCGATGGAAAGCAGGGGGCAGCTTTTTACTTTGACCTACCCTTATTAGTAAATTAAACATTGGATTTGCTGGTTTACCAGAATCTCAAACTAAGGCCCCTGTTTGAGATATCATCCAATGTTTTCAACCAAAAAACCTTGTCTTGGCTGAGTTGAGTCCAACAGTAGCATCAATGAAATTAACAAGGTATTGAGTGGTGAAGTAAAAAATAATCGGGTTAAAATCAAATGGTTTTATTTGCTGGTATATGCCATGATGGCTAAATGGAAAATGAACAATGTATGCAGAACTCTCATCAGTGACGAGAGTTTTCCCTGATAATTCCAATACCACCGATGGCGGGGATGTAGTTTTTTGAAGACTTATTCCTAACGTACTCCATGGTGTTATTAAACGTCGTCAAAATATCCTGCGATTGGTAATAACTACAAATAACTTATCGGAATGGTAGACGTAATTAGCGAAAATGGATAGGATTGCTTTCCTTTACTTAAGATTGCAGGACTACTATAGATGAACAAAAAAAAGGATACGGAAAGCGCTTCTGGAATTATAGAATCCTGGATAATAGAGTACACCAATAATTTGTATAGCTGGGCATTTTTTAAAACATCTAATAAAGAATCTGCCGAAGACCTGGTGCAGGACACATTTTTAACAGCGCATGAGCAATTCGCAAAATTCAGAGGAGAAAGTACGCCTAAGACTTGGCTTTTAGCCATACTAAATAATAAAATAAGGGCGTATTACCGTAAAAAATATCGACAACTTGCCGAAAAAGAACGCAGCGAAACAAGTAACAGTTCAATTTTCGGTCAGTTATTTGATGAAAATGGCCGCTGGAAAAATAAGGAAAAGCCGTTAGCGTGGCACGGCGATCAGGGGCACCTTTTGGATAACGTTGAATTTAATAGTGTTTTAAAGTCCTGTTTGGATAAATTACCGGAACATTGGCAGGTTGCCGTTAATCTGAAATATATAGAGCAAAAAAAAGGCGACGTCATTTGTCAGGAACTTGATATTGCGCCCACTAATTTCTGGCAGGTCCTTCATAGAGCAAAATTACAATTAAGGAAATGCCTTGAAATAAATTGGTTTAAAGTATAGATCATGCATAAAATAATGAATTGGTTGATGTTGTCCTGTAAAAAGGCAACCGAGCTGATCGAAAAGAAATCTCTTGTCGGGCTTTTATGGAAAGAAAACGTGCGCTTGCGCATGCACATAACTATGTGCGACGGCTGCACGGCATATCAAAAACAAAGCCTCCTTATCGACAAACTAGTCCAGCATCATATCAGCGATGACTCATCAACAACGATTTCACTGGTCGAAAATAATGCCCTGAAAGATCGTATTATCACCAAATTAACAGAGAAATAACAATGGACTCAACGACTTCGCTTTTGAGATCAATTCTTTCCTGCCCTTATTGCGGTCACAAAAAAGAAGAATTGGTGCCGTTAGACTCCTGCCTTTTTTTCTATGAATGTGAAAGTTGTAAATCCATGTTAACACCTCAACCTCGGGACTGCTGCGTATTTTGCAGCTATGGTACCGTGAAATGTCCGAGTCATGATTCAAATGAAACAAATCAGCCTGGATGTTGCGTATAGTAAAGGAGGAAGCTGAATTTCTGTTTTTTAATAATTACTTCTTTCTATTGGATGCTTTTGCTTTGGCATTGTAGTTTAAAGCCAGTCCGACCCAGAACTCAAAGTCATCGTTACTTAGGAAAATAAATAAATTCTTTTGTCAGGATTCTCGATTGAACGCAACTATTAGAACATATTAATCAAATTTTTACTTAAATCAACAAACGATGAAAAAGTTATTAGTTGCCACCATGCTTTTTATGGGCATCGCGATCTCCGGTTTTGTGCAGCAAGCCAAAGTTATCGCTTTAGTAAATAAAGCTTCCTGGTGCCCGGTTTGCCAAGCCAACGCCCCCCGTTTTGAAAAAGACATCATGCCTATGGCGATGGCAAACAAAGATGTTCAGATCGTGATGAACGACTTGTCTGACGACAAAACAAAGGCTGCTTCTTTACCTATGTTTCAAAAAGCTGGCATCGCATCATTTGCCAAGAAAAACACAGGAACAGGTACTTTGTATTTTATTGACGCGAAATCGAAAAAATTAATTTCAGAAAGTAAGCCTTGCTAAAAGCGACGAAGAAATTAAAAAAGTTTACATCGCTGCACTTGCTAAAGGATAAGCTATTTTCTGACATTTTATTACAAGGTTAACTCAATTTTCAAAGTTAACCCTGTTTAAACCAACCAAAGATGAACACGATAAAATTAAAACAAGGGCTGCTGGGGGGCATCATAGCTACCGTGGTGATGACGATGCTGATGCTTGCCGCACCGATGATGGGCATGCCTGATATGAATATTGGTAATATGATGGCTAACTTCTTGGACATTCCGGTTTGGCTGGGCTGGGCGATGCACCTGATGATCGGGATCTTTTGGGCTCTGGTCTATGTATTCCTGGTCAAAGACAGGCTTATAGTAAGCCCGGCAATCAAGGGTATGTTGTTTGCGCTGCTTCCATGGATACTCATGCAACTGATGGTGATGCCGATGATGGGCATGGGCGTATTCTCGGCCAACGCGCCAAATCCGTTTATGATGGTAGTAGGAATAATGATGGGACACCTGGTGTACGGGCTTGTATTGGGCCTGAGCACGAAGGGTGAATAACACTAATAATATTGAAAGATGAATAATCAAATCATTTTTAAAAAATTAACCAGGCTGAACTTCAGGCAGGTTATTTACGTGATCATAGGGCTTGTACTATTGGTTAACGGCATAGTTAGAAAAGATTGGACAACCGGTATATTAAGTTTGGTTTTTTATATCAGGGCATATTTAACACCTGCCTGTTCGGATCATGCGCTGTTCCCAGGCGCTGATAACTCTGTCAGGTCAGAAACATTCGTCTAATTCCGGGGTTAATTCAGATATTGAAAGAAAAAAGAAATGAGTGATCACTATTACAACGCTGGCGATCTGGCCAAATTTGGCAATATCGCTGAATATCAAAAGGAATTGGCTGATAAATTCTTCTCCTATTACGGAGATGTTTTTAAAGACAGCCATTTAACAGCTAAAGAAAAGTCACTCATCGCCCTGGCGGTAGCCCATGCGGTACAGTGCCCTTATTGCATCGATGCTTACAGCAGCGATGCTTATGAAAAGGGCTATAGTGAAGCGCAAATGATGGAAGCCGTGCACGTTGCGGCGGCGATCAAAGGCGGCGCGGTACTTGTGCATGGCGTACAGATGATGAACAAGGTAAAAGAGATAGGCATGTAATGATTAAATCACTTCACGTTTTACAACACCACTTGGCAGATTCCAATAATCAGCTGGCGATCCTTGAAGACGAAGGGCTGCACAAACACGCGTCCTTTAAAGAGAAACTGGCCGGGCTGGGTGAATTTCCTTTACGGGCGACCGGAGTAGAAATATTTCAGGTCAATGTCGGTAAAATGTGCAACCAGGTATGCAAGCATTGCCATGTGGATGCGGGCCCTGACCGTAAGGAGATCATGACCCGTGAAACCATGCAGTTATGTTTAAATATACTGGCGCAGTCAGACATACAAACAGTAGACCTTACGGGAGGCGCGCCCGAAATGAACCCTGACTTCCGCTGGTTCGTAACCGAGATCAAAAAACTGAACAAACACATTATCGTCCGGTGTAACTTGACCATTATTTTGGCTAACAAAAAATACCATGACCTGCCTGAATTTTTCAGGGAACATCGGGTGGAAGTAGTATCATCCTTACCCAGCTTCACCAAGGACCGCACGGACAGGCAGCGCGGTGATGGTGTTTTCGAGGATTCTATCAGAGCCTTGCAGATGCTAAATGCGGTTGGTTATGGCGAACCGGACTGCGGCTTGTTGCTTAACCTGGTGTATAACCCGGCGGGGGCATTTCTGCCGCCGTCACAGCAAGCTCTTGAAAAGGAATATAAGGACGAATTATTGAAAGCGTTCAGAATCCGATTCAATAATTTATTCGCCATCACCAATATGCCGATCAGCCGTTATCTGGATTATTTGCTATCAACGGGTAATTACGATAAATACATGGAAAAGCTCGTCAGTGCCTTTAATCCTGCGGCTGTTCAGAATGTCATGTGCCGCAATACGATCTCTGTTAGTTGGGATGGCTATCTGTATGACTGCGATTTTAACCAGATGCTGGATCTCCCGGTCAGCACCACAGGTTCCCTTCATCTCAGCGATTATAATGCCGCTGTTTTAGATAAACGGTACATCGTTCTAAAACAGCATTGTTATGGCTGCACTGCCGGTGCGGGTTCAAGCTGTGGCGGGGCAGTAGCCAGTTAGTACTATTAATAAATGAATCTATGAGCACAGGATATTTAGAAACAACCAGGAATATTTATAAAGAAGCGGCTGAAAACCCGCAGGTCGGCTTATGCTGTACAACAACCCCGTTATGGCAATTACCGGGTTTGGACATTCCAAAAAGAATGCAGGAGATGAACTACGGCTGCGGAAGTACTGTAAACCCCCGCGACCTGGTGAACGATCCGAAAATATTATATGTGGGTGTTGGCGGAGGGATGGAATTATTGCAGTTCGCCTATTTCAGCCGTCAGACAGGCGGAGTGGTCGGTATAGATGTAGTGGATGAAATGCTCGAAGCGAGCAGAAAAAATTTCGTGGAAGCGGAGCGGGTTAATCCCTGGTTTAAAAACGAGTTTGTTGAACTCCGCAAAGGGGACGCCCTGCATTTACCGGTAGAAGATAACAGTATTGATGTAGCTGCCCAAAACTGCCTATTCAACATCTTTAAAGAAGACGAACTGAAACAGGCATTAACAGAAATGTACAGGGTATTAAAACCCAATGGCCGCCTGGTATTGAGCGACCCAACATGCGAAACTTTCATGCCCGATGCCTTAAAAGATGATGAACGCCTTCGGGCCTTATGCCTGAGCGGCGCGCTGCCGCTTAAAGCGTATATCAAAATGATCACTGATATCGGGTTCGGCACCGTAGAGGTACGGGCCAAACGCCCCTACCGTATCCTTGACCCTAAACATTATGCAACGAAAGAACTGATCTTTATTGAAAGCGTGGAGGTTTGCGCGATCAAAGACCCAATGCCAGAAGACGGGCCTTGTGTTTTTACGGGTAAAACAGCCATTTATTACGGTGACGCTGAATATTTTGATGATCATAAAGGGCATGTATTGATGCCTAATCAGCCGCTGGCCGTTTGTGATAAAACGGGTGGCAAGCTGGAATCATTGAACAGGGATGACATTTTCATTTCCGGGTCAACCTGGTTTTACGATGGCGGTGGCTGTTGCTAAGTCGGAATAATTAAAATCACCATGAGCAATAATATCTTATTGATATTTACACGTAATCTGATCTACGGCAAAGTAAAAACAAGGCTTGCCGCAACGATTGGCCATGATCGTACGCTTTCTGTGTACCGGTTATTGCTTGAACATACCGCGCAACTCACAAAAACTATTGATGCTACCTGGATCGTATATTATTCGGATGCGATAGCAGACGGAGATGAATGGGACAATTCTTACCTGAAAACCGTTCAGCAAGGCGGCGATCTGGGTGAGCGGATGGCAAATGCCTTTGATGACAATTTAAAAAACGGGATTAAAAAGGTCGTTATCATTGGAACGGATTGTTACGAATTGACCGGCGGAGTTATTGCGGATGCTTTTGCGCAATTGGAGCAGCATGATGTGGTTATTGGCCCTGCGTTGGACGGCGGCTATTACCTGTTGGGCATGAAGGTATTTCATCCGGAATTGTTTGTTGATGTCGCCTGGAGTACCCCTTCGGTATTAAAAGATACCTTATCCCGTTGCGAAAGCCTTACTTTGAACTATTTTCTTCTTCCGGTACTTTCAGATATAGACGAAGAAAGGGACTTGTTGCATACCGATATACTTGATAAGCTATGATCAGCATTATTATCCCCACATTTAACGAAGCCGATCAGATCGCGAAAATCATTACCAGAATAAGAGATGCAGGCAATGGCGATACCGAGATTATCCTCGTAGATTGTGGAAGTAGCGATGATACGAGGGCAACAGCCCAAGCAGAAGGGGTAAATGTTATCATAGGCCCTAAAGGGAGGGCCAAGCAAATGAACTATGGCGCGTCAATAGCAAAGGGCGACCTGTTATATTTTTTGCATGCCGACAGTATTCCCCCTCAATACTTTACAGCAGCTATTTTAAATGCTCATAAAAACGGGGCCTCAAGTGGGTGCTTTCGTTTGGCATTTGATCATCATCACTGGTTCCTAAAAGCTAACAGTTGGTTCACCCGTTTTGATGTGAACGCGGTACGTTTTGGCGACCAAAGCCTTTTTGTAACTAAGGAAGTATTTGAAAAAAGCGGCGGCTTTAGAGATGACCTGATCTTAATGGAAGACCAGGAAATTATTCATCGCCTCAAAAAACATGGCAGGTTTGTTGTTATGAATGGATATGTAACCACATCGGCAAGAAAATATTTGGACAACGGGATTTATAGAATGCAAGGTATCTTCTTTCGGATCTGGGCACTTTATTATTTAGGTTACCCACAGCAACGACTATTAGAAGTGTACAGGAAACTCATACACAAACACAAACTGTAATAAGGAAGTCTAAAGAGGGCAATTCAAAATGGCAAAACACGAATTCGATATCATCGTGATCGGCGCAGGTTCCGGCGGGTTAAGCGTTGGGCTTTTTATGAACCAGGCCGGTTTTAAAGTACTGATGATCTCCCGGTTGGACAAGGACATTGGTGGGGATTGCCTGAATGACGGCTGTGTGCCAAGCAAGGCGTTGATCCATACGGCGAAACTGGTCAGGCAAGCAAAAGAGGCGGCGCAATTTGGCCTCGATGTAAATGGCAGCATTGACATAAAAAAAGTTATCGGCTATATCCGCTCAAAGCAATCAGTGATCAGAAAGCATGAAAATGCACAATGGCTACGGGATCAGGGGATCACTGTAGCTTTGGGAAATGCAAGCTTTGCCGGAAAGAACAAGGTTAAGGTAGATGGAAAAATGTACTCAGCCAAGAAGATTGTCATTGCCACCGGCTCGAAACCCCGGAAATTAACCGCCGAAGGAGTTGAAAAGGTAACTTATTTTGATAATGAAAGTATATTTCATTTGGATACCCTGCCGGAAAATATCTTATGTATTGGCGGAGGCCCTATCGGAATAGAGATCGCGCAGGCGTTATCCCGGTTGGGCAGCAATGTTACCGTTGTTCATAAAAACGCTTCGATACTCGAACACGACGATGCCTCCGTGACCATGGTATTAATGGAACAATTAAAAAAAGAGGGTGTAAAATTTTTATTAGACACCCGTATTGACCATTTCATATCCGCTAACGAGGCAGCTGTGAAGAATCCCGCAGATAAAATGGAAGTTGTTTATTTTGATGCTGTATTTGTGGCGATAGGCAGGGAATTATCTTTGGAGCCTTTAATACTTTCAAACGCTGGTATTGCCGTCGACGGAAATAAGATCATTACCGACCAGTATCTGAGAACGACCAATAAAGATGTAATGGTTTGCGGCGACGTGGCGGGCGACCTTCAGTTTTCCCATGCTGCCGAATTTCATGCCCGGCTAATCCTGAATAACCTATTTTCCCCTTTTAAAAAGAAACTCAATAATCAATATATGTCCTGGGTCACTTTCACCGATCCGGAATTGGCCACATTCGGCCTTAACGAAAATCAGTTAAAGGAACATCATATCAAATACCGCAGGCTGGAAAAAGATTTTAAGGACGATGACCGGGCCGTAGTAGATGAATATCAATATGGCAAATTAGTGCTGTTTTTCAGCGAAGCGGGCTTCCTAAAAAAACAATGGCTATTGGGCGGAACAATGGTTGCCCCGAATGCAGGGGAACTGATCCAGGAACTTATCCTGGCGAATACAGAGCAGCTTTCTGTCAAAGCGATATTTAATAAGGTTTATCCTTATCCTGTCGCCTCAAGGATCAATCAAAGCCTGATCACTGACCTAATGTCGGAAGGGCTGACACCGCTGGTAAAAGCGCTATTGCAAAAGGCCTATCAAATTTTCAGCTGATGGGATGGTGGCATACGATAAAGGATTGGTTTCTGGGGCTTGGAGAACAATACCATGTTAACCCTTTTATTTTTGGTGGTATATATGTTGGCGCTATCCCGTTTTTCTTTGCTTCACTTTCGTGGACAGTTCAGAATATCAGGAAGAAAAAGCCATTTTTGCTCCCATCAATGTTAACTGGTTTCTTTTTTATTTCGGCCTATTTGTACCTGATTGTAGTTGGAAAACATATCCCCATTTGGGTTTATATATTTTTAGCGTTGATGGTAAGTTATGGCGGATATTCCACCTTGATGAAGATCAAAGCGAGAACAAAGGACAATAATAATTAAATGTTCAAAGAACCTTATCTTGATGAATCATATGAAATTTGATCTTCAATTTTTTCAAGCTTTTGGGTTGGCAGTCTTATTCGTCTGCCTGTATGTTGTTGAACATATCATTCCCGCGCGAAAAATAATTTTAGGCAAAAAGCATGATCTCGTAAATATGCTGATTGGGGTGTTGAACTTAGTTATCGTATTTAGCGGCGGATATTTTCTGGGGAAACTGCTTATGGCGGGCCAGGCCCATCATTTCGGCCTAATGAACTTATTTTTCATTCCCCAGCTAATTAGACTTACTTTACAGGTGATTTTGATTGACCTGGTGATGTATTGGTGGCACCGGATAAATCACCTCATCCCGCTGTTCTGGCGTTTTCACAAATTTCATCATGTCGACGAGCAAATGAACAACACCACCACACTAAGGTTTCACCCGGTAGAACAATTGCTGTCATCGCTGATGAAATTGGCACTGTTTCCTTTACTGGGCTTGACTCCTACGGGCATATTGATTTATGGGTTTTTGTTTTTTCCTGTGATCCTGATCCATCACTCCAATATTTGTGTGTCAGAAAAAACCGATCACATTTACCGGAAGTTTTTTGTTTCACCGCTAATGCACCGAACCCATCATTCCAGGATCAGGCAAGAGACCGATTCTAATTACGGGTCGGTTTTCCCCTTTTGGGACAGGTTATTCAAAAGCTATACAAAAAAGCCTTCAGGACCTGTAATCTTCGGTATCGAATAAATATTTTAATGGTGACCAATGAGTTGTAAATTTAGTATAAAAACAAAACAGGATATAGCAGAGACCTACCAGATCGCTGTTCGGGAAATTGAACGGTTTGGAGCGACTTATAACGGGGACGCTAATGGCGGAAGTTTTAAGCTTGAAGTTGTGGGGATGGTTTTTAAGGGACATATACAGGTTGAAGGCAATACCATAGATGTAACGCTGACAGGTAAGCCTTTGCTGGTTCCCTGTTCCGTCATCGAAAGCAGTGTTAAGACCTACGTTGATAACTTGAAATAAGTTTAGGTTTCGGCGAATTTTCAAAAATATTCACGGATTAATAAACACATTTATAAATGAAACGAATTTTAACATTAATGATCTTTTTGGGTGCCATTTGTACTGCCAAGGCACAGTCGGCAGATAGCTTACAGGTGCAGCTCGCCCGCAAATGGGTAAATAGTAAAACCTACGCTTTGAAACTTGCCGCTCTAATGCCTGAAGAAGGGTATGATTTCAAGGCATCGCCGGAGGAAATGAGTTTCCGTGAGCAATTACTCCATATCGCTGAGAACATAACCTGGCTATCGTCATCCTATCTTTTGGTCGATGCGCCTGCTAAAAGTACCGGAACGCAAAAATTATCAAAATCAACGGTGTTAAAAGTTTTAGGGAATGCCTATGATCTCGGACTGAGCGCACATATGAAAATGAATGTCGGCCAATTAGATGAAAAAGTGACGTTCTTTGCAGGCCCTATGACCCGCAGGCAAATATTGATCTTAATGCATGACCATCAAACGCATCATTTGGGCCAATTGGTAGTTTACCTTCGCTTAAAAGGGATCAAGCCACCGGAATACGTGGGCTGGTAATTTATTCTTCCAGTTTTTTCATCCCTGCCTTTACAAAGGCGATCAGTGTTTTTGCATCCATATAACCTTCAGCTGCCTGTAGCGGTTTGCCTTCACTGTTCAAAATAATAAGCGTTGGGAATGCTCTTAAGCCGTAGGCCTGGAATAACTGCAGCCCTTCGCCCTTTTCTCCATTAAGTGAAAGATTGATGAAGTTCGAATTGAAGAATTGTCCCGCATCCCTATTCGGGAACGTTTTCAATTTCAGCTACATACATGGCCCGCACCAGGTGGCATAAATGTCGATAAAAATTAACTTTTTTTCGGCCTTCGCTGTTTGCAGTGCATGTGCCAGGCTCATTTTGGTAAACTGAATATCTTTTCCCGATCTTTGCGGCTCTGTTTTTGCACCAGCCATAAAAATCAGGGATAACACGCTCGTAAAAACAATAAGTTTTTTCATAAAAAAAGGTAATCAATATCTCTTTAAATATTAAGGATATCCAAAATGCAGTCATTATAATGCTTTTATAAATTTTATTAACGAAGGTTGGTTTTTATTCCAGCGTTTCAGTAGCGGTGCAAGCAACAGGCCAAAAACTATATGGGCGATCGAAACGGTCAATGCAAACTGATAGCCATTTTTATATTCCAGGCCCAAAAGGCCGATTCCCAATGATTTGACTACCGGTGTTACCATAAATCCCAATCCAATAAGGAAGCCATAAACAGCGCCATGCCAAACCTTCGGCTTAACCCATTACCAGGCTAAAGATGATACCAAATGCAGCGCCATTCCAGAAATGATACGCCCAGCCAGCCAGATCAGACCAAACATCAGGTCCGGAAGCAAACTGATCGAGCATAACAACCCCCATCAAGCGCGGCAGGTCGCCGGGCATGGTACCCCAGCCTGAAGCCGGTTGGCCTGGCTTATGTGGATGTAAATAGGCTGAAACGCTCGGAACTTGTCAGGGGCATTGATGGTGACTTATGAATATACACCAGCAGGCAAAAAAAGGACACACTTTCAAGGATACCTGTGTTGCCCGTTGCTCTAACCATTATTCGTGCCTATGAAGACCACGCTCAATGCGTAGTTAAGGACACGTTGCTTCCGGTGATGAGCAACCAAAAAATGAATGCTTATCTCAAAGAGATTGCAGACCTGTGCAAAATTAAAAAGCCTCTGACCTTTCACATTGCCCGACACACCTTTGCCACAACGGTAACGCTAAACAATGGTGTACCTATTGAAAGCGTTGCAAAGATGATGGGGCATACCAGTATTAAGACTACACAGATATATGCTAAGGTGATGGATCATAAGATCAGTTCGGATATGCAGCAATTAAGAGAAAAGTTAGGCTTGGGTTGATCCATTGCGCGCCGACTACCGAATAGAACCCGGTAGTTGATATTCAAAAATAGATTACCTTTTATATTTGATTATATAAATAAGCTTGACTCTTATCATACTCAGCCACAACTATACAAATTTAACCATTTGTGGCTGAGTATAAAAAATGATAACCAGCCACGAGTGTATTAGAGCAAGTTATGGCCGCTTATGGTGACAGCTTAAGTTAATGTCATGCTTTTTGCAGGTAACCATTTAACAGATCAATGAACGCCCCATCGTTATTCAACGCTTAAGCAACAAAAGCGCTTAGCCGGATCAAATGTCAAGGGTGGGCCAACCGCTGGAAGCGGACACAACGGCCCGCTTGTGTACCCTTGACTTTTGATTCCGGCGTGGGCTATCTTCGCGACTGCGGTGAATAAGGGTTTTATTTTTTTCTCACCAGGAGGAAAATCCACAATGTATAACTGTGGCTTGTCAATTAAACAACCGTTGCTTTTTATTCCAAATTTCCAGGTATAGTGCTTTTTTTTCGGGGCTCAGGAATGATGCTTCAATCATCCTACCAACCTCCTTATTACTGGAGGAAAATTTGTTATACGTATTCCTAACGGCGGTTTCAGGTATATTCATGCTTCTAGCCAACACATCAAAATCAGATAGCCTGATTCTTTTCTTTTTACCATTCATGGTCAGCGCCAGCTCTTCATCATCTTGTGGATTAACAAGATTTACATTGAGCAGGTCATAGGCAGGACTTAGACTTACCCCCTCGTCCGTATATAGCACAGAAAAGTTTTTCAGGTGCATATCATTGTTCCCTGTCAAAAAAGAAAATAACACCAGTTCAAAATAAGTCAGTGCATCAAAACCAGTTTGAGTGCAATATTTCAGAATAAGCTTGCCGATCTTTTCGTAAGAGCCCTTGTATTTATTTTCCGTTAAAAATTCAGAAAGCTGGCAGAAATCTTCCATGTGAACTTTATGGCCTTTTACCCGGTCAAACCTCCGGGCAAGATAAACCAAACTACCGTCTGACGCCTCCATTAAAGTATGATCACAAGTTGGCATTTTAAATAGGCTTGCCAAATGCATAGTCAGATCTTCTGATTGCGGCATTTCCGGAAAATCAGGATGCTCCGGTTTAAGTATGTATTCCCCCCAAAGTCCTACTATAGTCAAACGGTTTTGCTCCTTCGTCTTTTCCAGGGTAACAGAAAGCTTGGGCTGAACTCCGGTCACAGAGATCCTCTCGTTGATAGTCCGTTCGGCCAACGTTTTCAAAAGTTTATTATTCAATTCCAGCTCAGGTACCTTAGCCGTACCAAAAAATCGCCTTGAACATTTTCCATGATAAGACGATGTCCCTGCATCCTGATAACAAAACCAACAATTTGCCATAGTTTAATCTATTTCGGGAATAACCGTTACCGCTCCGATTGCATCCCTGCATGTTAATAGCAATAATTCAAACCGGTCATTGCTTTTGACCTTCCAGTGTGTTGTTGCCAAATCCAGTAGCCAACCTTCCGGTATCAAGCCATCGAAAAAAGCAAACAATACTTTACTTTCATATTTCTGGGTTGACAATGGCAGCGTTAAGCTTACCGGCTTTGCGTTCTTATTCTCTAAATAATCAGCCTGGTAAGTAAATTCGTAACCATCATCAGTTTCCGCAAGTACACCAGCCAGCGTATCCTGAAAATACACCAAACCTTTCCTACTCATCATTTTTTACTTTTAATATCACTCCGAGTTCTGCGCCAAATAACATCAACACCTGATTCACTTTATCCATCCGCAATGTTGGTTTTCCCTGTTCCATCTCACGAACGACCCTAAGTCCGACCCCCGCTTTAGATGCCAGGTCTTCCTGTGTGAGATTTAGTGATTTCCTTTTTTTCTTCAAATACTCTGACAACATATTATACCCTTTCGGGTACAAATATAATTTAAATTTATTAACTATACCCTATCGGGATCATATTGGCGATTTGTAATATAATTATACCCTATCGGGATTATTAAATCTCGTTTATTGCGCTTTATACCCTATCGGGATTACGGTATAATACTTAATCAGTGTGTATGCAGCTTTCCTACTTGCCTGACTTCACTTTTTTCAGGCTATCCTTTGCCGCTTTCTGTTCTTTATCTGCTTGCTCTGCCTGGGCTTCAGCTGCGGTAATCGCGTCCTGCTTTTCCATTTCCTTTTCTGCCTGCTGGTTTAAGCTCTTTGAGTCATCTGTTAACTTTTTTTCGATGGTTTGCTAAAGAAACTTAATTTTAATCTTGTATTTGTTCAATTGATATCAAAATAAAATTCCTTAAATTCGCTTTAGAAATTAGTTCTTTCCAAAAATCGCTAAAAAGAATCAATGTTGTAGGGTAACATTGAGGGTAACAAAGGCGATAATAGATTTTATAATTATTTCACAATAAGGCATATAGCAGCGTCAGATTGACCCCGAAACGGTCCCGTCCATTCCGCAAAAAGCAAAAAGCCTTACTGAAAAGTGAGGCTTTTTTGCGTTTAAGCCTTTTTTAAGAGGATATGGAAAAAAAGTGAACATCAACAGCTGGCAAAACGGGGATCAAGTTGAATTCTTGGGGTAATAGACTTATACAACAAAAAGACTTTAATCACTTCAATATTTTGCCTCAATTAACCCCTTTATTTTGTTTGTACCCGTGAGGCCGAATAGCCCCGCCCGTGCGGGATTAAGGGTGGTCCCGCACGGGCGGGGTATCGGTGATGATGTTTCTGCAATGAAAAAAGGGCAAAGGGGTTGGCTAATTTATTCGAGCGCATGGTCAACTTTAACGCGGATGAACTTAACGCAAAAGCAAGTTGACAAGCGGTATGATGCGAGAGTATCACGTACGGTTGCGTGAGAGGCTTGGGGTGCCCCCCTTGCCTACTCGACTCTTTAAACCTTTTCAAACATTCAGAATAATTTAATACCCGACGGTTAAATAAGTTTTATAAATTTACCCGGAGATTTATTACCCAAGAATAATGAAAGTTTTTTCTCATCTGAAGAAAAATTTAAAGAACGACTTTTCGCATTTGCAACCGATCCGCGTGGCACTTCTTGGTGATACAGCAACCCAATTTCTTTCGATAGCTGTACGCGGCACAGGATACGACCGCGGGTTGAACCTTGAAATATGGGAGGCCGATTTCAATCAAATTGAACGACAGGTTTTTGACCAACATTCGGAGTTGTATACCTTTGAACCCGAAATAATCGTTCTGTTTCGATCTACCCATAAGTTGCTGGGCAAATACGGAAAGCTTGAGGCTGGTTTGCATGAAACCCTTGCGGAAAGCGAAATGACATTGATCGAAAGCCTGCATGCTGCTATTATCACGCGGTGCAAAGCTAAAGTCATCTATTACAACTATCCGGAAATCAATGACGCGGTTTATGGGAACCATGCCAACAAAACCAGATCGTCTTTCCTGTTTCAGCAGCGAAAACTCAGTTACAGCCTGATGGAATATGCCGCGAAATCTTCTGGCTTTTTTATATGTGACCTTGCCGCTATTCAAAACCAAGCAGGTAAATGCGCGATGTTCCAGGCATCTATTTATATTAATACTGAAATGGTTTTAAGTGTTGATATTTTGCCTGAGGTCGCGGCTAAAACGCTTGATATTATCGGTGCTATCCATGGCAAATTCAAAAAGTGCCTGATACTCGACCTTGATAATACGCTATGGGGCGGCATTGTTGGCGATGATGGCTGGGAAAATTTGGAGATCGGCACATTAGGTATCGGTAAAGCCTTTACCGAGTTTCAATACTGGATCAAAAAACTAAAAAACAGAGGTATCATATTGGCCGTTTGCAGCAAAAATACCGAAGCAACAGCTAAAGAACCTTTTGAAAAACACCCAGATATGGTGCTGCACCTCGAAGATATTACCGTATTTGTTGCCAACTGGGAGAGTAAAGCCGACAATATCCGTCACATACAAAGCATTTTGAATATCGGGTTTGATACAATGGTTTTCCTGGACGATAACCCATTTGAACGGAACATCGTTAAGGAAAGCCTGCCGGAAGTTGAGGTGCCTGAGTTGCCGGTTGATCCGGCTGATTACCTGGAGTACTTGTATCCTTTGAATTTGTTTGAAACTGCTTCATTTTCGAAGCTTGACGCAGACAGAACAAAACAATACCAAATAGCAGCAGCGGCAGGCAATGTTCAGCAAAACTTCAAAAGTGAAGACGATTTCTTAAAAAGCCTTAATATGGTTTCGCTGGTGGCACCATTCAATACTTTCAATACGCCCCGCGTTGCACAACTTTCACAACGATCAAATCAATTTAACCTGCGGACGATCAGGTACACAGAACAAGATATTGAACGCTTGATAGAAACTGGCAACGATTTTACCTTTGCCTTTAACTTAGCTGATAAATTTGGCGACCATGGGTTGATTTGTATGATCATCCTCCAAAAGGAAACCAGTGACACATTGTTTATTGACACCTGGCTCATGAGTTGCCGTGTATTGAAACGTTGCATGGAGAATTTTGTGCTGAATACGATTACTACTTTCGCCAGAGAAAACGGTTTTAAGGGCTTGAGAGGGGAATATTTACCGACTGCGAAAAATGAGATGGTAAAATACCACTATGAAAACCTTGGATTTGAAAACGTTAAAGAGTATTGGCTATTAAACGTTTTGGACTATAAAAACAGAAGCTGTTTTATCAACAAAAAATAAAATTTGAGTATGGAAAAAAGTGAAATTTTAAAAACCTTAAATGATGTGTTCATCGATGTATTGGATAATGATGATATTGTTTTAACTTACGAAACCACAGCAAATGATGTTGAAGATTGGGATTCGTTAAATCATATCCAATTGGTAGTTGCTGTTGAAAAACTATTTAAAATCAGGTTTTCGTCCCAAGAAATACAAAATTGGGGCAACGTGGGTGATTTGATTAATTCCATAAGTGATAAACTTAATTAAGCAAATCATGAAATTTCATCACGTCGGGATTGCTTGCGCAAATATTGAAGAAGAAATTTTAAATATTTCAAAAATCCATGCGGTTATCAAACAAAGCCCTATTGTATTTGATACAGAACAAAATGCGCAATTGGTAATGTTAACCCTATCAGACGGATCAAATTTGGAATTAATATCGGGTAAACAAGTTGAACTGCTGGTAAAAAAAAGGATCACTTATTATCATATTTGTTTTGAAGTTGAGGACATATATGCGGAAATTGAGCGGCTTATCAATGGGGGTGCCTATCTAATTTCGGCTCCAAAACCTGCGATCTTATTTGATAACAGGGAAGTTGCTTTTCTAAATCTTTCTTATGGAATGATAGAATTGTTAAACTCAAATTGATTAAATAAGGATCGTTTCGGTTTTGGAAATGCAGAAACTTTATAGTTTCAAATAAATTTCGCTATCACTTTCAAAGTGATATCTTTAACACTACAGACTTATAACAGTATAATATCTCTTTTTAATGCTCTTTAATTCCATTACCTTTTTAATATTTTTTGTTGTAGTTAGTACTTTATATTTTGCGATCCCGCACAAGTTCAGATGGCTGCTATTACTATTGGCAAGCTGTTATTTTTACATGGCTTTTATACCTGTTTACATCTTGATTTTGGGCTGTACGATTTTAATAGACTATTTTGCAGGTTTACAAATCGAAAAGTCAAATGGCAAAAACCGTCGGCTATTTTTAGTTTTCAGTTTGATCGCCAATATTGGTATCCTTGCTTTTTTTAAATATTATAACTTTTTAAATTCAAACCTATCCCTTCTTTTACATTTTACGGGCCAGCGTAATCCCTTTCCTTATCTTTCTATTTTATTACCGATTGGTTTATCTTTTCATACATTTCAAGCGATGAGTTATACCATCGAGGTTTATCGTGGAAAACAAAAAGCAGAAAGACATTTTGGAATATATGCTTTATATGTGATGTTTTACCCACAATTGGTTGCCGGCCCTATTGAACGACCTCAAAACATGATTCATCAATTTCACGAAAAGCATGATTTTGAATATGAAAGAGTAACCAATGGCTTGAAATTAATGCTATGGGGATTTTTTAAAAAGATAGTAATCGCAGATCACCTGGCACTTGTTTCAAATAATGTGTTTGATCATTACCATAGTTTTAATGGCGCTGCTTTTTTTCTGGGTATGATTGCTTTCGCTATACAAATATTTTGCGATTTTTCAGGCTATTCTGATATTGCCATAGGAAGTGCCCAGGTAATGGGTTTTAAACTAATGACCAATTTCAACAGGCCTTTTTTTAGCAGGAGCGTTACGGAATTTTGGCGACGATGGCATATTTCATTGTCTACTTGGTTTAATGATTATCTTTTTACCCCTCTTATTGTTGCTAATAGGGACTGGGGTAAATTGGGGGTTGTATTTGCCTTGATGATAACTTTTTTTGTCAGCGGATTGTGGCATGGGGCAGGGTGGACATTTATTGTTTTCGGCTTAATGCACGGCACAGCAATGGCTTATGAATTTTTAACAAAAAAAACCAGGAAAACCTGGTCGAAAACTGTTCCTAAAATTATTTATAATAACGTATCCGTTGCTTTAACTTTTTTGTTTGCAGCTTTTTCATGGATATTTTTTAGATCGCACGATTTGGGAGAGGCAAAATATATAATTACGCACTTATTTAAAAGCTGGCAAGCAGCCGACATCCAAAGTGCTTTGTGGGTTTGGGGTGCAGGAAACGCTAATACTGTGCTAATGTTATCTTTTATAGCGGTATTATTATCCGTTGGTTTTTACCGGGAAAATTTTGGAAGTGTATCACAACTTATCTCCAAACAGAAACTTGTGATACGATGGTCGGCCTATTTCTTTCTTATTTTTTCAATCGCTTTGTTTGGAGTTTTCGAAAATATTCAATTTATTTATTTTCAATTCTGATGCCTGTTTTTTTAAAGAAAGCTGCTATATTTTTACTGGTTGGTTTAATTTTGGCTTACCTGTTGCAATGCATAATTGATGCCGGTTTAAAAAAATCCGGGTATTCCTTAAGTTACAGGGAATGGTACAACTTATATCATTCAGATATAAATGCTGATATTTTAATACAAGGCGGATCAAGAGCGAGGTTGCAGATCTCACCCTTGGCGCTGGAAAGAAATTTTAAACTTTCTGCGTATAACATAGGTATTGATCGCGCTAGTTTCCCAATAGAAAACTACATGTTTAAGGAATATGTTAAGTATAACAAAAGGCCGCGGTACATTATACATTCTATAGATGTAGGTATTTTTAATAACCCGGTAGAACAGTTTGACTATAAGCAATTTATCCCCTATTTAAATAAGGAATTCTTGCGATCATTTAAAGATCATAGTATTTTTACACTGAATGACCTCTACATTCCGTTATACAAATACAGCCATTCGCCGGGTATTGTTATTGCTGGGTTAGAGAGCCTTTTAAATAAACGGCCGCCGGATAATGGCAGATATAATGGGTTCGAATCTATCGATCACCACTATGTTGCCACGGTTCTGAATAAAAGATTAAAAGATTTCCCCAAAGGAATTATAACCAAAGATAATGACTCTGTTTACAATGATTTTATTTCCTATATAAAATATTGTAAAAAGGAAAATATCAAATTGATTTTGGTAATTACCCCGGCCTTATTTACGTTCCAAAACACACTTATTAATAGAGATTCAATTATGAATGTATATAATAAAACCGCTCAACAATATAATATCCCTTTTCTAAACTATTCGCGTGATAAAATGGGCCTCGACACCTCTATGTTTTTTGATTTTTATCATCTAAATAAAAAAGGTGTTAAAGTTTTCAATGAAAAATTAATGAAAGATTTAAGTGTTTATATAAAGTGATTTACACTCATATTTCTTTCCATTAAATAGTTCACGGATTTAACACATTAATTAGCCCTATATAGCAATTTTTATTTTTACTGCAGTTGTTGCAAACAAAATTGAATCGGTGTACACTATTTTACTTAAGTGATCAAACTAAAAATTTCATGGGTTTTGCGCAGAAAAACTTATCACCTGATTCCCAACAAAGCGAATACTCTAAATCCTGATCTTCCTAATATCCTGAATGCTGATAAATGACGTAATGAATTTGCTTTTTACTTCCGGTCTGGTGGTGGCAAGTCTGCGCCTTTACCCATAGTTTTAATTGATTATGTAAATTGTATGCAACTTGGAAGTTTTAATGAAAAATGCTTTGGCTATCAACTCTTTATCAAAAAATTTGTTATTTGATAAAGAAATAAAGTCAACATAGTAATGCTAACCCAAAACGGACAAAATCATGAGAATAAAAAACATCAGTAAAAAAATGGAGAGCGCTAAAGCAATAGGCGCTTACGCTTTGGGCGCCAGGGCGATAGGCGCGGGTGCAACAGGAGCCTTTGCGTTGGGGTGCATTGCGATCGGATCTGTCGCGATTGGTGCGTTTTATCTTGGTCGTTTATCTGTTAAAAAGGCCTCGTTTGGCGATATGCGTATTGGCAAGCTAACTATTGAGGACCTGGAAATTATAAACAGCAAAATCAATGTTAACGGATGTACCGATGGAAAAAAAATCTAAATAAAGGGACCGACAAAAACGTTGAAAATGAAATCTGCCTGAGCCATCTTTCAAACCCAGGAAACATTATAAGATTACTCTTGTATCGTTATTTTCAACAGTTCTGCGAGTTGATGAAAGCAAGACAATGACCAAATTTCCAATGCTTTGGGCTTACAGTATTTTTGCTTACTATTTAATTGTCAACACCCGGCAGCTGTTTGATCTCGATGTTCCTGAAATCGACAGGCTGCCCCTCACTTTGTAAGGCGATAAAACCACTGCTTAGTAATTTTCCGTCCTGTTTGTACTTCGGATCGTAACCATGTGCTACCCCGCCGCCTATGGTAGGTCTGGAATATTGCAGTACGGTATCGCCGTTGATGATATGCGTAATTAATTTGTTGCCCTGAACAATCAGTTCCCCCTTTACCCACTGTTCGCCATCATAGGTCTTTGAAGTAGAATTGATACAATGATCGGGCGAAACGCTGCCTTTGTAAACAACATCGGTGCCGGGTGAGCACATATTACCCGTTGGTCTTGGTTTCCCGTCACCGAGGCCGCCTAATAACTGCATTTCTATTGATATTGGCCAATCCTGGTCCTTTAGCATTGTCCTGGGATCCTGCGAATGAAACATCATACCGCTGTTAAGGAGCGTGTAGTCTGGTGCGCCTTTTTGTTGTTTACCAACAAAGCGATATTCAAAACGCAAATGATAATGAGAAAATGGCGTTTTGTAATATAAGTGGCCAAACTGATCGTTGAAATCGCCGTACTGGTCATAGCTGATCCTGATCATGCCATCTTCTACCCGAAACGTATTTCCATAATTTTCGCCAACAAGGTGATGATTGATCTTGACAAACCAATCGTTAATGTCTTTGCCATTAAACAGCTTCTTCCAGCCTTGGTCGGCATCGTTGGTGCCAGCCAGCTTTTTTACACCGGTACAGCCCAATATAAGGAAGCAGGAAAACATAAAAAGATAGTGCGTTTTTTTCATAGGTGATAAGTGTTGTGCTCTTCTTATTATTTATAAATTGAATTCTTTGTTCAGGTCTTAACCATTCGCCCGGCTATCAATTTCTCAGTTCAATATCCTTAAACAAATGGTTTACTAATTATAAAGGGGCGGTGATTCCACTATACGGGAGATCTCCAATTTATTAAAAGATTTTTTTTTGCAAAACATAATCCGAAGTCCGTCATAAATACTGGTTTTTCCGTACCTATTATAACCTTAACGTACAATTGCTTGAGAAAGCTAAATAATTTCATCGAATATGTTTCGAAATTTTTTTCATTTATTTCGATAATCAATATACTATAATTAATACCGGTTAAACACAAATTCCAACAGCATATTAAGCACGATTGCTGTTTTGAAAGAAAGCTTTGGGAGACTGCCCTGAAAAACTCCTAAAGTCTTTGATCAGGTGGTTATCATCATAATAACCATGTTCTAAAGCTATTTGCAACAGCGCTTTGGGAGATAATGAATCCAAACTGCGATAAGTATTCAAAAAGCGCCTGAGCAATAAATAGTCTTTCGGGGATACACCGATGTGCTTTTTAAAGTTTCTTTCCAACCATTTGTAGTTTATGCGCACACCGCATGATTTTGCGAGCTCCCTTACGGTGAGGCTCCGTCCCTGTTCAATATGATTAATTACGTCTCCTAATAGATTTGGAAATGCAGTTGCGCATATCCTTTGGGATAAAAAGTTAGTTACTGCTTCAACTTTATGCTCAATAGAGGCATTACTGTAAAAGTGGTTGTTGAAAACGCCGAAATCATCGGTTACAATTTCCGCGAGATCAAAAACTGGCTTATGCTTAAAAACATTTCCACGAATATTGAACAGCTTAAAAAAAGTAATGGGATTAAAGCGAATAACAAAAAGCTCTTCGGTACTGATGGAGGATTCACAATAGACGTTTTTTAGAACACCACCACAAACCCATGCATTGCCAATATTTATAATATCGCCGTTTAAATTGATTAGCATCTTACCTGCACGGTGTTGCATCAACGTAATTACAGGATAACCATCATTGAAAAAGAGTTGTCTTCCATACAAATCCTGAGTTTTAAATACATAAAACCCTTCAACAAAATCCCGTAAGCTTTCCGGTGGGCTTATCCTGGTAATAAGCGCGTTATTAGGAGTGTAGATATGTCTAAAAAAATTGATAGGCATAATGCGAATATACCAATTTGTTGATTAGTGAACAGATGTCTAATTTATACTGTCAGCGATAGCTCAAGGTTGATATTTTTGAAGCAAAATAGATATGACGATAAATAACGAAAAAGATCTTCAGGGAATGCGGGCCGTTAGCGAAGCCGTCGCCGTGACTTTAAAGAAAATGCGGGCATATACCCGACCAGGAATGAGTACAAAACAATTAGATAATTATGGAGGGCAGGTATTGAGCACTTTTGGTGCGCGGTCTGCTCCGCATCTTACGTACAATTTCCCTGGATTTACCTGCATTAGCTTAAATAATGAGGTGTGTCATGGAATACCCTCAAATGATAGGATCATACAGGACGGTGATGTTATAAACATTGATGTTTCTGCCGAACTTGACGGCTATTGGTCAGATAATGGCGGTTCTTTTATCGTGGGACAGGACATCCATGAAAAAAAGCACCTGGTAGATACTTCGCGGGAGATCCTTAAAAAGGCAATCAATAGCATTAAGGGCGGTGTAAAAATCAATGAAATTGGCGGACTGATTGAAAAAGAAGTCAAGAATGCCGGTTACAAAGTGATAAAAAACTTAGGTGGACATGGTATTGGAAGGGGGCTCCATGAACAACCGGACAGTATTTTGAATTACAAAGACAAGCTTGATCAAAGACGGTTCAGAAAAAACAGTGTTGTGGCGATTGAAACTTTCATCAACACAGCCTCAACCTGGACTGTAGAGTTAAGTGACGGATTTACGCTTGTGGGCGACAAAGGAGGGTTTGCGGTGCAACATGAGCATACCATTGTTGTAACAGATGGCTTGCCGATTATCCTGACCGAAGCTAATGGGATTTGGGATTAAAAGGTGATGACTTTTTTGGGGAAAATTTGTTTTTTTGAACAGACAGGTACTTTTAAATTCTCCATAGAGAAGGATTTATCAAGGATACCAATTAATATATTTGATTGTAAAAAATCTTTAAGTGAAATCATTTCAGCAGAATGTACAGCCCCCTCCATTCCACTGAAAACAAAAAGCCTTACTGAAAAGTAGCTTTTTTTGCGTTTTAGCCTTTTTGAGGATCAGTCCGAAAATTTGAGAAGTTAGCTATTTATGCCCCAACCTTTTACTAAATAACTATATCACAAGTAAATAATACAATTGCATTTGGATTAATTCTAAATAGACACTATCATTGCATCAATTTGTAATTAGTCTAAATAAAATGCTCTCGAATTTACTTTTCTGCAATAAACTACTTTCCAAAATTCTATTTGTCAATTGTCTGATTTTCTTTTCTGCGTTGCCTGGCTTTTCACAAGTCATTACATCAAAAATAGAAGGCCGAATAACCAATGAGAATGGGAATAGCATTGCAGGAGCCTCCATTCAAATAAATTACCATGCACAAAAAACAGTCACTGATAATAACGGATATTTTACTTTCAACCAGATCCCGACGGGAACCTACTTTGTTAAAATAACTATGCAAGGCTTTCAGCCGCAGGAAAATATTGTGAGTATCCAAAATGGGGAAAACGGAACCGTCAATTTTAGACTTAAGGCTTCAACGAATCAATTAAATGAAGTTGTAATCAAAGGCTATAAAGCCATTAAAGGTATGGGATACCTTAATGATGTTCATGATGGAGTAATTTATTCCGGTAAAAAAACGGAAGTAATATTATTGGATAGCCTGAATGCCAATACTGCTCAAAATAATCCAAGACAGGTATTAGGTCGTATACCAGGTGCTAATTACTCTGAAACAGAAGGCAGTGGCTTCCCCTCTAATGGAATCGGGTTCAGAGGACTAAACCCAACCCAGTCTGTTGAAACCAATATTCGTCAGAACGGCTATAACGTGGCTGCTGATATTTTTGGATATCCGGAAACCTATTACCTGCCACCTTTGGAGGCCATAGAAAGAATAGAAGTGACCCGAGGTGCGGCGTCCTTACAATTTGGCCCCCAATTTGGAGGTGTCATTAATTATATCACCAAAAAAGGCCCGGCTGATAAACCTCTTGAAATTAATATTCAGCAAACCGGGGGCAGTTTTAACCTTTTCAATTCATTTATATCGGCTGGCGGAACATTGGGTAAATGGAATTATTATAGCTTTATTCAATATAAAGCTATACAGGGCTGGAGGCCAAACTCGGATATTCAGCAGGTATCGGGTTTTGCAGGAGTGAATTACCAGGCCAATGACAAGTTGAAATTAGGCCTGGAATACTCCGTGCTACGGAACCGTATTCATATGGCCGGAGGATTTGATGATGAACAGTTTAATTTAAACAGCAGGGCTTCATACCGGGCCAGGAACTGGCTCAATAGCCCATGGAACATTCTGACCGGAAAGTTAGATTACCAATTTTCACCGTCTACTAAACTTTCCGTAAAATCAGCCTACCAGTTCAGCTCAAGAAACCTGGTATGGAAAAATGAGGATGGTGGACCAGGTACACCTGACAGCATCAGCACGGTAACTCTGCAACCGGTTAACCGGGAAGTACAGCGGGAAATATTCCATGCCAATACCACAGAGGCGCGTTTTACATCTGGTTATACTATAGGAACTATAAAAAACACATTGGCCGCTGGTATCAGGCTATTTTATGGCAAAATGAAAAGAGAAGGCGGAGGGCTGGGCACAACAGGGTCGGACTTTGACCTTACTCTTTTAGATCCTCGTTATGGATATAACCTGAATTTTACAACCACAAACATATCCCCTTTCGTAGAGAATATTTTTCGTTTGGGTAGCCGCTTATCAGTTACGCCCGGTTTTCGTTATGAATACCTGAAGTCTACCACGGATGGTTATATAGAAAATGATGTGGAGCAAACAACTCACGCTACAAGAAACCGCAACTTTGCTTTATTTGGTGTTGGCGCCCAATTTATCACTACCTCGACAACCAATGTTTATGCCAATATTTCCCAGGCCTACCGCCCGGTTACTTATGATCAGCTTACCCCCTTCGGGTCAGCTACTAAAATTGACCCGAATTTAAAAGACGCTAATGGCTATAATGCCGACCTGGGATGGAGGGGATCTGTTAAAAACTTTTTTAATTTTGATGTCAGCGGCTTTTACCTGCGTTATAATAACCGTATTGGGGTAACTGAAAAATTTGATGCCAGCGGTACTTCCTATCTTTTCCGTGCTAATATTGCCAATAGTGTGCACAAAGGTGCTGAAACTTATATAGAAGTTAATATCATCAAAGCCTTATTTCCGGGCAGTGCCATAGGCGAATTTAGTTTTTTCAATTCCTTTTCTTATGTTGATGCAAAGTACGTTTCAGGTGATTTCAAAGGCAAATCAGTGGAATATGCGCCTAAAACCATCAATAGATTTGGGGCAACTTATACCTATAAAGTATTTTCAACTACCTTCCTGATCAGTAATACTGCAAAATCTTATGGCGATGCGACAAATACAGTAAGCAGCGATGATCCGGCGGTTGGGCTGATCCCGGCTTACCAGGTAATGGATTGGTCTTCAGCGCTGCATCTTGGAAAATACAATTTTAAATTTGGAGTTAATAACCTGGCCGATAAAAGATACTTTACCGTCCGTACCAATGAATATCCGGGACCGGGCATCATCCCTGCCATAGGACGAAGTTTCTATTTTGGAATCGGAACCAGATTTTAAATAAATAGAATATAAAATTGTGTGAAAGCGAACTTGAATATTTCGGGATCACTGACCGCCACTTCTATCTTTTTGCGTCTAAAATTCCATCTAAGTGTTCTGATAGATTCCCATTTACCCCGCATCAATAATTAAGCAGTTGCATTAATTTGCAACTTCTTTTTGTTCCCGGCCGTCAAAAAGAGGACACAGCCAATTATGATCATCTACTCCCCAAATACAATCACCACATCATCACTCACGGGATGCCCGGTACAGGTGAGGATCCAGCCATCGGCAATATCGGCATCGGTAAGCACATCGTTTTTGATCATTTCTACTTTGCCGCTGAAACATTTGGCAGTGCACGTGGAACACACGCCGTTGCGGCAACTATAGGGCAACGGCACATTGTTTTGCAGGGCGGCCTGTAAAATGGATTGGTTTTCGCCCACCGCCAGGTCATGCAGTTCATTCCTGAATTTGATCATGATATTACGCGGCGAAAAGTTAATAGCAGTACGGGTTACAGCTACGGTTTCCAATACAAAATTCTCCTTTCTAATCCGCCCTGGTTCAATCCCCATATACACCAACGCGAATCTGATCATGCGCATATAAGGAAATGGTCCGCACAAATAAAACTCAGCCTTATCTAATCCAACGGGGACAATCTGGCGGGTGAGTTCCTCGACCCTATCAGCATTGAGTCGGTTAGCCTCGCTGCTTAGCAGGTGGGTGATTTTAAACCTTTCGGGATGTTGTGTTACCAGGAGTTCAAGCTCAGTCTTAAATAAAATAGAGTTTGCATCCTGGTTGCTGTAGATGAGTGTAAGCCTGCTGTTGCCCGGGCGGTTCAACACATATTTAATCTGCGAAAGTATAGGGGTGATGCCGCTGCCTCCAGCAAATAGTAAAATGTCTTTATCCTGTTCATAACGGTTAATGGTAAATCTGCCGGCCGGTGCTAAAGCATTCAGGGTATCGCCCACCTTCATTTTAGTGAGCATAAAACGCGAGATCTCGCCGTTTGTGATCCGCTTAATAGTGACGGATAATCTTGGCTCATCGGGCGATGAACTGAGCGAATATGACCTGCGGATCTCCTCGTTCCGGTGATTAAATATCAGGGTAACAAATTGTCCCGCCTTGTATTTAACAGGTTCCCCCGATATATTATCCAGGTAAAATGTAGCCGTATCCGGCGTTTCCCATTTTATTTGTTCAATCCTTAACTTAAGTATATCCTCGGTCATGTGCTATAAAAAAGCGGCAGAATGATTTAAATCCCGCCGCTTCAAATTTATGAGCTTAATTGAATTAAGCGATTGCTTTTGTATAAAGTTCAGCAACGTGAGCCCAGTTGATCACGCTCCAGATGCCTGCCAGGTAATCCGGGCGGCGATTTTGATATTTCAGGTAATAAGCATGCTCCCAAACATCAATACCTAAAATAGGCGTACCTTTTACTTCTGCAATATCCATTAATGGATTGTCCTGGTTAGGGGTTGAACAAATAGCCAGTTTTTTATCTGCAGTAACAATTAACCATGCCCAGCCAGAACCGAAACGGGTTGCACCAGCTTCGTTAACTTTTGTTTTAAGATCGGCAATTGAACCGAAAGTGCTTTTTATAGCATCGGCCAAAGCACCTGTAGGTTCGCCGCCACCGTTTGGAGAAAGCAAAGTCCAGAACATAGTGTGGTTAAAGTGACCACCGCCGTTGTTACGTACCGCAGGCGCAAATTTCGAGATATTTTTGATGATATCCTCGATGCTGCTGTCAGCTTCAGGCTTACCCTCAAGGGCTTTATTTAAGTTAGTAACATAAGCCTGGTGATGTTTACCATGGTGAATTTCCATGGTCAGTTTATCAATGTGCGGTTCCAATGCATCAGTAGCGTAGGATAACGCCGGTAGTGTAAATGCCATAATTACAATTTTAAAGTTTAATGATTGTGATGTAACAAATATAAGAGTAGAATTTGCTTTTTGTTCTAATTTAATGTCAAGTTTTAAGTCCATAGACGATAGACCATTGCCCATAGCCAGAATCAAAACATAATTACCATGGACGATGGTCTATCGTCCATGGACTTCCCACTACTTCCGCTTATTCCTAAAAAAGTTCTTCACCAGTTCAGAGCATTCATTTTCGCGGATGCCGCCGGTAATAACTGTTTTGGGGTGAGTGATCTTTTGATTAAGCCGGCCGAAGCCCAGCTTAGCGTCATAGGCTCCAAAAACTATCCGGCTCACCTGGAACCAATAGGATGCACCGGCGCACATTACACAGGGCTCCATAGTTACATATAGCGTACAACCCGGCAGGTATTTACCGCCCATAGAGTTGGCAGCGGCGGTAAGGGCCTGCATTTCGGCATGGGCAGATACATCGCTCAGGCGCTCGGTAAGGTTATGCCCCCGGCCGATGATCTTGCCACCATAAGTTACTATGGCGCCAATGGGAATCTCATCTTCTTCCAGGGCGTAGCGGGCTTCTTTTAAAGCTTCGCCCATAAAAAACTCATCGGGAGAAACTGCAGGCTCCTCCTCAAAATTTATATATCTCATTTAAATCAGTTTACTGCCATTCGGCACGGGTTTATCAACTGCGGCCAAAATTATATCGCCATTTTCATCAGCAAAGCCAGTCACCAAAAACTCTGACATAAACTTGCCGATCTGCTTTTTTGGAAAATTGATCACGCCAACTATCTGCCTCCCCTGCAATTCCTCCTTAGTATAATGCCTGGTGATTTGCGCGCTTGACCATTTGATACCAAATTCACCAAAATCAACTCTTACTTTAAAAGCCGGCTTGCGGGCCTCAGGAAAATCAGCGACTTCCAGGATGGTGCCCACCCGTAATTCTACTTGCTCAAAATCATGCCAGGTAATGGTTTCCATAATGGCAAAGGTAAAGTAGAATCAAGAGACAAGAATCAAGAATTAAGATTTTTTTGTTGCGTTCGCAACAGGTGAAACACCTCAAATACACAGCTACTTAAAGATCAACTAATTAAGAATTGTCATAAAATTCAAAACGCAACACTTTCCTTTCCCCGAAGGCTTATTGCCCCTGAAACTCCTCGTCTACACTCTCCCGAAGATCGTACAGCAGCCATTGTTTATTAGCGATGGCGCGTGTTTTTGATTGCAGCAGCTTTATAAAATCATTAACACCGGTAGGTTCATTACCATTGCCATGTATCAGTACAATGCTGCCGGCTTGCGGCTGTTGCCCTTTGGCCAGCCAGGCGTCCGTGCCTACAGGGATCAATCCAAAGTCGGTTATCTTATATACCAGTTGCTGGTCTGATACCAAACCCGGGAATCTGAAAAACACAGAGGGCTGCAAGCCATTTTTAAGCATGGCTTTCTCCGTTTCTAACACTTCGTAGCCAATATCGGTACCCGGTTCCAACAGGAAATTTTCCTTAAGCGGTGCTTTCATACTCACGCGATGGTTAAAAGAATGATTTATCCAGGTGATATAGATCTCGTGCTTTTGCTGCATTTGCTTTAGCCATTCCAGATCCTGCGGGTGCTGGCGCATCCAGATCCCGGTAACGGATAAGGCTACAGGCACCGGGCGCTCCACTTTCTTAAATTCATTAAATATATCTGTAAAAATGCGCTTATCTAAAGGGCGGTGCGAGGGGCAAAGATCAGCCGTCAAGCTGATACCGGTTTCTTTGGGTACACCGCTCTCAATACCGGCATCCTGAATGGCTACCGATTGTTTTTCGGCTTTGCGAAGTGCTTTTTGATAGGGCGTATTTTTAAAATATTCGCGGGCTTCGCTCATACCCATCGGCTTAACCTTGTAAAAGCCAGGTTCGTCAATTTTGGTTTCCAGCGTTTGCGGGTTTACAAGCAGGAGGTAGCTTTTTCCTTCGTTCTCAAACTGGCGCAATATCATCCAGTCTTGCGGAAAATGGTGGGCCCATCCATAAAACACTTTGTAGTTTTCTATTTTACGGTAATTGGCCTGGGCAAATACGTGTTGTTGCAGGCCGCCCAAAATTAAAAGTACGAAAGTAAGAAATTTAAGCTTTTTGTAGTTCATGTTTGTTTGCATTCCAGTTTTTGCCGGTTAGTACAGCACTTATAACCAGCAAGATTAGGAAAATGATTAAAATAATAAATATAATATGGCTGAACGGCTCCGATAGCGGTGTTTGATTTACTTGTTTCGGGGTATGGCCTAAAGCCGATAGTGGCGGGTATATCGTTAGGCCTCCGGATGCCGATGAAGTCATTCTATCAATACTAAGCGCAAGTTTGTATACCCTTAGTAAGATCAGCACATTTACAAATACTCCCGCAACCAGTATTATGTTTACCGCTCTTTTTGTAAAGCGACCGGCTATTGCCCGGATCAAATAAACCAAAACTAACAACACAAAAAATGGCGGGAATGTAAGTATCCACCATGAAAACTTACTGACAATGTAGGTATCATGCAGGTTGATATCAAGCGTTGAATAGCCAAACAGCATACTGCTAAACAATAATGACAATGCTGTAGTGAGTATGAAGATACCTAACAGCATAACCAACTCTGTGAGTACAGGTTTCCATTTCATAATTTAAATATAAACTTATCCCTTAATAATAGGTTTATTTATAAGTAAATGATGTATTAACTTTGCCTCATGACCCGTTTATCTGTCAACATCAATAAAATAGCTACGCTGCGTAATTCGCGCGGAGGTGATAATCCTAACCTGGTACAGGTTGCCAAAGATTGTGAACGTTTTGGAGCGCAGGGCATCACCGTGCACCCACGCCCCGATGAGCGCCACATCCGTTACCAGGATGTTTTTGACCTGAAGCAAATTGTTACCACCGAGTTTAACATTGAGGGCAATTGCCAGGAACAAAAATTTATCGACCTGGTACTGGCCAACAAGCCAGAGCAGGTAACTTTGGTGCCAGATGTTTTGGGTCAGATCACATCCAATCATGGCTGGGATACTATTACCAACTATCATTATTTAAAAGATATGATAGCCGTTTTTAAAGAAGCCGGTATCCGTGTTTCTATTTTTGTTGACCCCGTTGCCGAAATGGTTGAAGGAGCTGCCAAAACCGGTACCGACCGCATTGAATTATATACCGAAGCCTATGCCACCCATTATCATCAGGGCAAAGAACTGGCTGTAGCGCCGTATATCCAGGCTGCTAAAATAGCTCATGATGCAGGCCTTGGCATCAATGCCGGGCATGATCTTGACTTGCATAACCTTAAATATTTTGCTCAAAACGTTCCCGGTTTGGATGAGGTCAGCATCGGCCATGCCCTTATTAGCGACGCCTTATATTATGGACTGGAAAACACCATCCAAATGTATTTGCGGCAGCTGGCTTTACCTGATAATGGTTAAACTGCCCGATAGCAGGTTACAGTTTTTATTGAGGTTGATGATATAAAAGTAGGTGCCATAGGGTAGTGGCTTGCCATTATAACTACCGTTAAAAGGCTGCGTATATCCTTTTGATTCAAATAGTTTTTGCCCGTTGCGGTTAAAAATCTGAACAACCGCCTGCGGGTAATTTTCAATACCGTCAATCTTCCAGTAATCGTTATGGCCATCGCCATTAGGGGTAAAGGTGTTGGCAATATTGATGGCAGAAAGACTTAAAACAGCCTCGACAGGTGTACGGAGGCTTTCGCAGCTGCCAGTCGCTTGTGTAATATAATAGGTAGTATTTCCTGTCACGCTTACTTTAAATGTTCCATTAGTTTGCTCGGCAATAGGCTGAGGGCTGTCGGCCGTTGCATATAAACGATATGTATTGCCTGCAACCGGGTTATTTACCGATATCAGCGCATCGCCCGGAGTACATAACTGTATGTTGCCCGCTACAGGAGGCTGTACAATATTAGTTTGGGCGTTTATGGTGAAGCTGGCGGTAACCGGGCTGCATCCGGTTACATCATTTACAATTAATTTATAATCGCCGGCGCCCACACTTGTTAACGATGGCGTTGAGGCCACCGGTACATCCTGTTTATACCAGGCGTAAGTATAAGGCGGATTGCCACCGCTTACTTGTACGTTTTGAATACTGCCTGTTTTTAAGCCACATTCATCCGGTGTTTTCTGCACCGTATTCGAAACTACCTGTAGTTGCGCAAATTCATTGATGGTAAAGCTTTTATATAAACGTTCACAATCATTCTGATCGGTTAAGTAAAGAGAATATGTGCCTGGCGGCCGGTCGGTTAGCTTATTACCTGTCCAAAGGGGTTGCTCCTGGCTATCTTTCCATAGCAGGGATTTAACCAATGCATCCGTAGTTATAGAAACAGATCCATTACTTTGGCCATAACAAGCGTCTGCTTTAACAAAGGGATAATCGGGGTAATGTGTTGGCGAGTTTTCATTGATTTGATAAGGGCCGGTTGTGTTACTGCATCCAAAATCATTTGAAGCGGTAAGAGAGTATGCGCCTGCAGCTACATCTTCCAAGTCGGCTTTTTCTCCTTTTAGAAGATTATTGGCATCCCTCCACTCAAACTTTGTGGCTTCTGGTGCAGTAATACCCTTAATTGACCCGGTTGCCTTATTGCAACCCGCATTTATTTTTTTGAGGTTTGTATAATTAAACACGATCTCTGTTGATTCAAGCGTTATTGGCTTCGAAAATGCTGAGCCGCAACCTGTGCCTTTCACTTCTAACGTGTAGGTGCCTGCAGGTACATCCGTTAAATCCAGCGTTGTACCAACTTCAATATTATCATTGTTTTTCCAACTAAAGGTATACGTATCCGTGTTCGGCCCTAAATTATAAAGCTTGATGTTTTTTATGTAACCATTGGTAGAATTACAGTTTGCCGGCCTCCTTACTATTTCACCATCATCGATATTTAAAAAGAGAGACGATATGGTAAAATTTGACGTGCTTTTACCAAGCGTTGCTGATGCTATTACAGTTCCGGTTATAAGACCGTTATAACTCCAATTGCCTTTAGCATCTGCAGTTACCGATGCAAAATATGTTTCGGGCAAACAAGTGCCGCATTTATCGCTATAAAACAATTCAACAAGCGAATTTGGCGTAGCTGTACCCGCCACCGATGTATTAGATATTTTAGTAAGCTTAACCTCGGGGTAGGTAAAAAAGCCGGAACTGCCGAAATGCATAGGCTGTTGATACGGAGCACATGAAAAGCTATTTTTGTTCACTGTAGCATAAACGTAATCAAATATCCAAACAGGTATACAGTTAGTAACGTAGTTCGCATCCGCCTGGCTGCTACTACCTATAGTTATTTGGCCTGCATCTCCATTTAAAAATATTCCTCCTGTTTTAAAACTTTTTTGGCGGGCTCTATCAGTGCCAATATAATTTCTCATAATGGTTACATCACGACCAATATTGCTTATATAAATTGCCATACCAAACACGCTTTGAGCAGTTATTACATTATCCTCAATGTATATTGTGTTTTTACTATTTGGCGTGATGGATTCAATATTTATACCTGTCGATTCGACGAATGACTGGCTAACAAAATAATCAACTCCAACTTTATTATTGTTTACAATTATGGTAGCCGGAGCAGAAATATAATAGTCTTCCGGGCTTGTAGAATCGTAAACGTTTCCCTGATAAATAAACAGCCCTTGCGTAAATACGTTACCTTCGGCTGCGGTGCCGCCAATTATAACTTGCCCAATTACAAAAAAAAGGGCACACTGGTCTGTCTTATTTACCGACAATGTTTGACCGTCAGGGGCGATGCCAAAGAAATTTGCTTTGATTGTAAGGTTTTCGAAAAATTTTATACCCGGGCTGTCGGATTTATTTACTATCAATGGATTATAAAATCCAAAGAATACATTTCCCTTGCCTGCCGCTCCAATTTGTATATTTTTATCGCTTGCAAGTTCAATTCCGTTCCATGATTTTATTGTTAGGGCACCCGTTACATCTGTGAGATTGTTCACATACATTCCGTAAACTTCCACATCGGTTTGATTAACAATTTTTAAACCTGATATATCCTGATCCAAAGGCAATTTATAAGCAAGGCATACTTTAGCATCGCTAACACCAAATTTATTGCCCGGTTGTGTACTACCGTCTAAAACTAAATTCGAGGATATATCCGGCAACTGGGTAAGCAAGTTTATCGTCCTTCCTCCCACACTCAAATCCGGCAAATTAAAATTGATATAATCTTTCTCCGTACTACCATTAGCCGCAGCCAAAGTCAAAGCCTCCCGCAATGTTCCCGGCCCGCTATCGGCATTACTGGTAACTACAAATACCGCGGCAATACAGGTATTTGTTACAAATATTAAAAACAGGATAAGGATTAAGCGATGCATATGGTAGTCAAGGTACTAAAATACAATAATTGCCTGTAAACGTTTTGTCAATATCATATTACGCAATTGTTACTCATATTGTAAAACCGTACCTTTGTGGCAAATTTAAGGGGACGACTACTTCATGAAGCTTAACGCAGATTACCAGGAACAATTCCAGTCAAGGCATATTGCTCCAAATGAGGCCGATACGGCAAAAATGTTAAAAACCATCGGTGTTAATTCACTTGATGAATTGATAGCGCAAACTGTACCAGACAGAATCAGGCTTAAAAAACCACTCAATTTACCTCCCGCAAAAAGCGAATTTGATTACCTTACTACTTTAAAGCAAACATCTTTAAAAAACAAGGTTTTTAAATCATTCATTGGTAAAGGTTATTATGATGTGATTGTGCCGGGCGTTATCCAGCGTAACATCCTCGAAAACCCGGGATGGTACACCCAGTATACGCCTTACCAGGCCGAAATTGCGCAAGGCCGTTTACAGGCATTATTAAACTTCCAAACCATGGTGATTGACCTTACCGGGATGGAAATTGCCAACGCATCATTATTAGATGAGGGTACCGCCGCTGCCGAAGCTATGTTTATGCAGTACAGCCTACGCAAAAACACTGCTGCCAACGTGTTCTTTGTATCCGAAGAGCTGTTCCCGCAAACTATTGATATTTTAAAAACCCGTTCTGAGCCTTACGGCATCGAACTACAAATAGGCGACCACCGCACTGTTGAACTAACCGACAATATGTTTGGCGCTATAGTTCAATATCCGGCCGGTAATGGCGCTGTTTATAACTATACAGGTTTTGCCGCTAAAGGTCACGAAAAAGGCATCAAATTAACCGTTGTTGCCGATATCATGAGCCTGGTGCTGTTAACGCCTCCGGGCGAATGGGGTGCCGATATTGTTGTTGGCTCAACCCAGCGCTTTGGTGTACCAATGGGCTTTGGCGGTCCGCATGCGGCATTCTTTGCCACTAAAGATGAATATAAACGCTCTATCCCGGGCCGTATCATTGGTGTAACTATTGATAGCGCAGGTAACTACGCTTTGCGTATGGCTTTGCAAACCCGCGAGCAACACATCCGCAGGGATAAAGCAACTTCAAATATTTGTACCGCGCAGGCATTATTGGCTATCATGGCTGGTATGTATGCGGTATATCATGGCCCGCAAGGCGTTAAACTTATTGCCGAAAGGATTCATGGCTTAACCGTACTATTGGCTAAAGCCCTGGGCGAATTAGGTTATGAGCAACTGAACGAATCATATTTTGATACGTTGAAGTTTGATGTTGCCCACTTAGATGGTCCAATTCATTCTGAGGCATTAAATAACGAGATGAACTTTAGTTACAATGGCTCAGTTGTAACTATTTCTGTTGATGAAACTACATCGGCAGAGGATATCAAAACTATAGTAAGGTTTTTTGCCAAAGTATTGGGCAAAACGCTTAGTGATGTTGATTTTGACGGATTGAAAGCCGGTTTGGAAACTGTTATTCCTGCTGAATTACAGCGTACATCAGCTTATTTAACCCACGCATTATTTAACACGCATCATTCAGAACATGAAATGCTGCGTTATATCAAATCATTAGAGGCTAAAGACCTTTCGCTTTGCCACTCTATGATCGCTTTAGGTTCATGTACCATGAAACTAAATGCAACCACCGAAATGGTACCGGTTACCTGGAGCCATTTCAGTAAAATTCACCCATTTGCACCAACCGATCAGGTAGGTGGCTACATGCAGCTGTTTGATGAAATCAACAACTGGTTAAGTGAAATTACCGGCTTTGCAGCCATGAGCTTACAGCCAAACGCAGGCGCGCAAGGCGAATATGCCGGCTTAATGGTGATCCGCGCCTACCACCGCGACAGGGGCGATAACCATCGTAATATCGCTTTAATCCCATCATCAGCACACGGTACCAACCCTGCATCAGCAGCTATGGCCGGTATGAAGATAGTGGTTGTTAAATGTGATGATAACGGCAACATTGATGTTGCTGATATGAAAGCCAAAGCCGAGCAGTATAAAAACGAGTTATCGTGCTTAATGGTTACCTATCCATCTACCCATGGGGTATTTGAGGAGTCGATCATCGAAATCTGTGATATTATTCACCAGAATGGCGGCCAGGTTTACATGGATGGCGCCAACATGAACGCGCAGGTAGGCTTAACCAGCCCGGCTAATATTGGCGCTGATGTTTGCCACTTAAATTTGCACAAAACCTTCTGTATTCCGCATGGCGGTGGCGGCCCTGGTATGGGCCCTATTGGTGTGGCTAAACACCTGGTTCCTTATTTGCCAGGACACGCTGTGGTTGATATTGACAGGGGTAAATCTATCCACGCTGTATCTGCGGCTCCATGGGGTTCGGCTTCTATCCTCATCATCTCTCACGCTTATATAGCTATGATGGGCGGCGAAGGTTTGACCAATGCTACCCGTTATGCCATACTAAACGCTAATTATATTAAAGCAAGATTGCAGGACCACTTCCCGGTACTATATACCGGAGCCAATGGCCGTTGCGCTCACGAAATGATCCTGGATTGCCGTTCGTTTAAATCGTTCGGTATTGAGGTTACAGATATTGCCAAACGCTTGATGGATTATGGTTTCCACGCGCCAACTGTATCCTTCCCTGTTGCAGGAACGGTGATGGTGGAGCCAACCGAATCTGAGCCTAAACATGAGCTTGACCGCTTTTGCGATGCCATGATCGCTATCCGCCATGAAATTGCTGATGTAGCAAATGGTGTGTTAGACAAAACAGATAACCCATTAAAAAATGCACCGCACACCGTATCGGTAATTACCGGCAACGAGTGGGAGCATCCATATACCCGTCAAAAAGCAGCATTCCCGCTTCCTTATGTGGCCGACTTTAAATTCTGGCCATCTGTGGGCAGGGTAAATGATACCTATGGCGATAGAACACTGATCTGCTCATGCCCTCCGTTAGAAGAGTATGAGTTTGAAGAAAGTGTGATTGAATAAATTTACAGATTGTCATCTGCGCCAAGGCGCAGATGATTTTGCATAATTGGATTTATGCATTCATAAAAAAGACCGTCAGATAGCTGGCGGTCTTTTCTTTTATATCTAATTTTTATTAGTGCGCAGGTACCAACACCCGGTTAATAACACGTTCCAGTTCTTCTAGGTCAAATGGCTTGGCCAAATAGGTTTGAGCCCCGGCATGGCTGGCCAGTACCTGAATATCGCTGTTTGCCGAAAAGTAAATCACCGGGATATTCTTTAATTCTTCTGATTTTTTTAGGGTCTGTGTAGCTATAATACCTCCAGCATCCGGGATCCAGTTATCCATAAGGATCACATCCGGCAAAATCCCTGATACCTTTTCAGTAATATTATTACAATCGGTAAAGGTATGCACTTCCCAGCCCTGTTCTTCTAAAATGTAGCTGCAAATGGAAAGGATGTCTTCGTCATCATCAAAAATGATGATTTTTTTTGTGGGATTTTTCATTCGATAGTGCAAGTGAAACTAAGCATAATTTTTTATAAAAGCAAATAATTTTAGCTTCTAATTAAAAATACCGAGCATTCGGCTTTAATAACAGGCACTTCAAATCCACTACTCTATTGTTTCTAAAATATATCTGCCAGGCAATTACATAGCTTTGCATACCCAACCAGGTAATTTATCTGTTACTTAATAATTTACCGTTTTAAATACAAAAACTATAATAAATTTACTTCACCAATTATTCAACAACCCTTAATCCTTTTAGTATAATGCACAGCTTGCTTAATACCAGATCTATGAATAAATATATCAGTTTATTTTTATTGGGAACCACGCTTTTGGGTACAACAACCATATCCTATGCCCAGAAACCTGCAACTGCCAGCCTTTGGCTTACCCGGGCAGATAGATCTGCACTGTTCGAAAAGCAGAAAGAGGCCCTTAAATTTGAAGCAACCGGGAATAATAATTTCACCATTGCGGTTGATGATAAACAAACCTACCAGTCCATTGATGGTTTCGGCTTTGCGCTTACCGGGGGCAGTGCCATGCACATCATCCGGATGAGTGCTGATAGCCGGGCCGAATTGCTAAAAAACCTTTTTGCTACTTCCGAAAACAATATCGGGGTAAGCTATATCAGGTTAAGCATTGGCGCTTCTGACCTTAATGAAAAAGTTTTTTCATATGATGACATGCCCAACGGGCAAACGGACCCCACTTTGAAACATTTTGATCTTGGTCCCGATAAACAGGATGTTATTCCGGTAATGAAACAGATATTAGCCATCAATCCGGCTATAAAAATATTAGGGTCACCATGGTCGCCGCCGGCATGGATGAAAACCAACAATGACACCCGCGGAGGCAGATTAAAACCCGAATATTGGGGCACCTACGCCCAATACCTGGTTAAATATATACAGGGCATGCGGACACAAGGCATTAAAATTGATGCCTTAACCATTCAGAACGAGCCCTTGCATCCGGGCAATAACCCCAGCTTATTGTTAGCAGCTCCCGATGAAGGCGCGTTTATAAAAAACAACCTGGGCCCGGCGTTTAAGGCAGCCGGCATCAAAACAAAGATCATCTTATATGATCATAATGCCGACAGGCCTGATTATCCCATCTCTATTTTAAATGATGCCGCTGCCCGTAAATACATTGATGGCTCCGGGTTTCATTTATACGGAGGCGATATAAGCGCCTTAACCACTGTACACAATGCCCACCCCGATAAGAATATTTATTTTACCGAGCAGATGGTAGTGGAGCCCGAAAATCAATCAACCATTGATATTACATGGCCGGTTAAACAACTTATTATTGGCGCCACCCGCAACTGGAGCCGCAACGTACTGGAATGGAACCTGGCTGCCGATCAGGATTACAAACCCTACACAGACAGGGGTGGCTGCCCATCATGCCAGGGCGCTGTAACCATCAACAAAAATGAGGTAAAGAAAAACATTGCTTATTACTCAATAGCGCACGCTTCAAAATTTGTTAGGCCGGGATCGGTACGTATAGCCTCAAACAATACAGATAAACTACCCAATGTGGCCTTTAAAACACCCGATGGCAAAAAGGTTTTAATTGTAGCTAATGCCAGCGATGCCGCGCAGGATTTCAACATACAGTACGCAGGAAAAACCCTCGCCGCGCATTTGGACAAAGGGTCGGTAGGTACATACATCTGGTGATTTTTAAACAAAACGTTCATTATAATTTAGTATCATGTTACTCAAATCTGTTAAAAATATTTTAGTTGTTAAGGGCTTATTGGTTGTTGCTGCTGTTTCCCTTGTATCCTTACGAAGCAACGCACAGGGCTTTTTAAAGGCCGACGGCAAAAAGATAGTGAACGAGAAAGGTAAAAATGTATTACTGCGTGGCATGGGCCTGGGCGGCTGGATGCTGCAGGAGGGATATATGCTGCACGTGAACAAGGATAGCCGCCAGTTCCGCATTCGTGAGCGGCTGGAAGAACTGATGGGGCCCGCCGAAACCAAAGAGTTTTATGATACCTGGCTGGCCAACAATACCCGCAAAATTGATGTGGACTCTATGCGCCGCTGGGGCTTTAATTCGGTACGCCTGCCTATGCATTATAATTTGTACACGCTTCCTATTGAAAAGGAACCTGTTGCCGGGCAAAACACCTGGATTGATAAAGGCTTTAAAATGACCGACGCGTTGCTTACCTGGTGTAAAGCCAACCATATGTACCTCATCCTTGATCTTCATGCCACACCGGGCGGGCAGGGTAATGACCTCAATATATCCGACCGGAATACCGATCATCCATCACTGTGGGACAGTGAGGCCAACAAACAAAAAACGATTGCGCTTTGGCGTAAACTGGCCGACAGGTACAAAAACGAACCCAATATTGGCGGTTATGATATCATTAATGAACCAAACTGGGGTTTCGACGATCCTGCAAATGACAAAAACGGCCTGAAAGAAAAAACCAACGCGCCTTTAAGAAAATTGATGGTTGATATTACCGCCGCCATTCGCGAGGTTGATAAAAAGCACATCATTATTATTGAGGGTAATGGATGGGGCAATAATTACAACGGCATACTTCCTACCTGGGATAAAAACATGGTGCTCAGCTTCCACAAGTACTGGAATTATAATGATCAAAAATCAATTGAACATATTATTAAAACCCGCGACCAATATAATGTACCCGTATGGCTTGGCGAAACCGGCGAGAACTCGAATGTGTGGTTAACTGAAGCGATTGGTCTGTTGGAAAAAAACAATATCGGCTGGGCATTATGGCCGCTTAAAAAGATGGGCAATAACAACCCTATCGAAATTCCATCAAACCTGAACTATGATGATGTAACCAACTACCTGAATACCGGGCACCACAAGCCCAAAGAAAGCAATGTATACAGCGGGACCTTAGAGATGGCTACCTATGCAAAGTTAGAGAACGCCATCATTCATCATGATGTGATCGATGCTATTTTCCGCCAGCCCTTTACTACCGCTACCAAACCATTTAAGGCCAACAAAGTTGCCGATGGCACTATCATTAATGCAGTCGACTATGACATGGGCCGAAATGGCTACGCCTACTTTGATACCGATACCGCGGATTACCATGTAGCAACCGGGAAATATGGCAAAGGCAACAACGGGCATGTTTACCGCAACGATGGGGTGGATATCAGCAAAGATTCTGCCGCATATAACAGCTACTATGTTGATGATATTGAAAAGGGCGAATGGCTGCAATACACGTTGCAGGTTAAAACAGCGGGGGTATACACCGCTAAGCTGAAGATCGCCGCCGCTGCCGATGATGGCAAACTTTCCTTAATTGTAAATGGAGTAACGCAATCCATTAACGTACCCAGCACCGGCGGATTTAAAAAATGGCAGGTTATCGATTTAAAAAATATCCACCTAAAAGCAGGGATTAATAAAGTAAGGGTTTATGCCGATATGGGAGGATATAATTTCCATTGGCTGCAGTTTGTTAAGTAAATTAACAGGCTATCAGAGGGTGTCTAAATTTGATTCATTAATTGTTTTTATGCTTTTAAAAAGGGCTGTCATGCTGAGTTGTAAAATCCGCGGCCTCTGAAGATGGAAATGACAAAGCGATTTAAACCCAATGTCATGCTGAACTTGTTTCAGCACCCCACTTGCTAAGTATATAACATGTGGGCTACCTGTCCTGTGGGGTCCTGAAACAAGTTCAGGACGACTTCAGTTTTATAACTTGTCATAGGTAGCCCCGTCGAAGCATAGCGGGCAAAGGCCTCTCCGCGCGAGTCTTCGACAGGCTCAGACTGACAGGCCTACCCACCTCGATAAACAAGACGTCATTGCTTCGTGCCTCGCAATGACGATTTATTTATTTTTAGACAGCTTTTCCGTACAAAGCCCTACCGTACAGCCTCATACAATCCCAGCTTTACCGGCTTTGTATAAACTACTTGCCAAAGGTGATTTTTGCGCGACCTGAATGAGGCAGCACTTGCGTTGAGGTAATACTCCCACATCCTGTAAAAAGGCACGCCATGTTCAGCTATAAATTCATCTTTAAAATGCGCCAGGTTCTTTAACCATTCCATACAGGTGCGATCATAATAAACACCGAAATTATGCCAGTCTTCTAAAATGAACAAACCCATGGCCGCGGTTGTAATCTGGGCAGCCGAAGGGAGCATTCCATTGGGGAATATATACTTATCTATCCAGGGATCGGTAACTTTGGTTGAATAATTGCCGCCGATGGTATGCAGCAGAAAAATACCCTCATCGGATAGGTTTCTTTCTACTGTCTCCATTAATACCCGGTGGTTTCGGTAACCAATGTGCTCCATCATGGCTACACAGGCAATTCTATCAAACTTATCATTCAAATCGCGATAATCATGCACCCTGATCTCTACCGGTAAGCCTTTATTAACTTCGCGGGCCAAAGCTGCCTGCTCCTCAGAAATGGTTATTCCCACTACTGATACGCCATAGTTTTCGGCAGCAAATTTTGACAGTCCGCCCCATCCGCAACCCAGGTCGAGCAGGCGCATGCCGGGTTCTAACTTAAGTTTACGGCATATTAAATGCAGCTTGTCATCCTGGGCCTCATCTAACGTTTTCGCGGTTTTCCAATAGGCACAGGAATACAACATGTGCTTATCCAGTATCCGCTTATAAATATCATTTCCAATATCATAATGCTTACGCACAACATCTTTTGATCGGCTTTTGGTTTGCCGGTTCATAAACTTTGCCTTAAGCGCATATTTTAGGGTGGTAAAATCGCGGGGGATCATTTTATCAACCCTGTTATACTGCACCCGGAAAAAAAACTCGTCTAAAGCCTCACAATCCCACCAACCTTCCATGTAGGCTTCGCCGAAACCCAAAGAGCCTGCGCTAAGCAAGCGATCGAATGTTTTCGGGTTGTGAACTTGTAAATCCCAGGGGTTATCGCCATTCATTTTGATACCACCGGCGGCAAACATCTTTTCAATAATTTCTTTAGACGAACTCATATATTTAAGCCTTTAACCGTTTGTATGGTGAAGTTAATTTTTTTTTCGCGCTAACGCAAGAGCACTTTATAAGCGTAATTAATTTAATCTTTATTGGCATTACAAGCAATAGGGACTGTTTTCCGGGTTTACAAATTGCATAACAGCGATAGCATTACCCGGCCCAGCCTTCTCTATCCAAACTCCTGAAATGTATTGCCTCCGCCAAATGTTCCAGCCTTATTTCTTCGCTACCTGCAAGGTCGGCAATGGTGCGGGATACCTTCAGGATGCGGTCATAAGCACGGGCAGAAAGGCCCAGTTTTTCCATCGCTTTTTTGAGCAGCGTTTGGCCTGCAACATCTATCTTGCACTGGTCGCGTACCATTTGTGGACTCATTTGGGCATTGGCATGCAGATCTGGCCTGTTACCAAAACGTTCTATCTGGATCTCGCGGGCTTTGATTACCCGTTCGCGGATGTGCTCGCTTTTTTCGGCCAGCCTGTCTGATGATAATTCGGTAAAATTAACCGGCGTAACCTCCACGTGCAGGTCAATCCTATCCAACAACGGACCAGAGATCTTACTCAAATATTTTTGCACCATCCCCGGCGGGCAGATGCATTCCTTCTCGGGATGATTATAATATCCGCATGGGCACGGGTTCATACTGGCTATCAACATAAAGCTGGAAGGGTAATCAACCGTAAACCGGGCTCTTGATATGGTTACTTTGCGTTCCTCCAGAGGCTGGCGCATTACCTCCAACGCGCTCCGTTTAAACTCTGGCAATTCATCCAAAAACAAAACGCCATTATGAGCTAATGAAATTTCGCCGGGTGCCGGGTTACTTCCTCCGCCTACTAAAGCGACATCCGATATAGTGTGGTGGGGGCTCCTAAAGGGGCGTATGGTAACCAAAGCATCCGCGGCAGCAAGCTTTCCTGCTACAGAATGAATCTTGGTGGTTTCCAGAGCCTCATACAAACTCAGCGGCGGCAAAATGGAGGGCAGTCTGCGGGCCAGCATGGTTTTACCAGCCCCCGGCGGACCAATCAATATCACATTATGCCCTCCGGCAGCGGCAATTTCCAAAGCACGCTTGATATTTTCCTGCCCACGTACTTCGCTAAAGTCGCTGTCGTAATTGCAAAGGCTGTCGTAGAACTCCTCGCGGGTATTTACCAGCACGGGTTCCAATTTAGTATCGCCATTAAAAAAACCGGCTACTTCTTTTATGTTTTCTACGCCATAAACTTCCAGATCGTTCACAATGGCTGCTTCACGGGCGTTTTGCTTGGGGAGAATAAAACCTTTAAAGCCATCCTTGCGTGCCTGTATGGCAATAGGCAATGCCCCCTTTATAGGCTGCAGGCTGCCATCAAGCGAAAGTTCTCCCATGATGATATACTTATCAAGCTCCCCGGCTTCTAACTGCCCGGAGGCGGCTAAAACAGCGGTAGCAATAGTAAGATCATAAGAGGAACCTTCTTTTTTTATATCCGCAGGAGCCATGTTAACTACAACCTGCTGGCGGGGCATTTTGAAATTACAATTTTTTAAAGCCGAATCGATGCGGAAATAGCTTTCCTTTATGGCCACATCCGGCAAGCCCACAATAAAGTATTTTGTGCCCGCCACAATATTTACCTCAACTGTTATAGTGATAGCTTGTATCCCATAAACTGCACTGCCAAAAGTTTTAACCAACACTATGATAAAGTTTAATCAATGCGAAAGATAAATATTTTTAATTGTGTGGTAAAAATATGTGTGTATTAAAATAACCCGGCTGTAGGAAGCGCGAACGCTTTTATTGTTTCACTTGGCTATTACTCTCTAAAATCTACAAAAAAACTGCCCAAAAACAAAAAAGGCACCCTTTTAGGTGCCGTTGCTGTAATTTATTTTTTCTTGTAGCTGTCAAAATCGCTGGCGAAATCTTTCAGGATGTTATACCATGAATGTGCCCAATAATTTCTGAAGCCAAAGCCCCGGCTATTGCCTGTTTTATAAACAGTAAACAATACTGTTTTATCGTTCATATTTACAAAGGTTACCCATGCACCGGCCAAATGGGTTGCTTTACTCATGCCCTCTACAATCAGCATCATGCCTAAACCTTTTTGACCCTGAAAATCGTAGTTCTTAACTACTTCAACTATATCTTTTTCTTTAAGGGTGCTAAAGTCGTTCGGGTTTTCGGTAAAAAAGTTTTTAGTAAGGGCATTATTTGCTACTTCGGTTACTTTAAAAGCAAAATGTACAGTATCGCGATGAGATGCACGCGGAACATTATAAGTTTTGGGTTCGGTTATAAACAGGTTGGCCCAGGCCGGAATGTATTTATTAACAAACTCGGAGTTTAACAGCTCGCCTGAGGCTTTATATGCGGCTTCAGACCCAATAAATCTCATTTGCGAAAAATCAATTCCCAACCAGGTAACAGGTACCTTGGGGTTAAAAACATCTGCTTTGGTTTGTGCGAATAGTGCTTGCGTGGTAGTGCAAATAATTAAGGCAATAAGCCAGGTAAATTTTGTGATAATTTTCATGGTTGTTTTATGCAATTTAACAGTATCAAATAATAGTACCGCAAAATATACAGAATTCCTTAAAATAATATGCCCTTAAAATAAACAGATGGTTAATTTTAAGGGCACACGTCAATAATACTTTATAGATCAATATCTTAAATACCGTTACTGATCACTATATTGTGTTAGCAAAAAGGAAAAATACGCAGGAAACCACTGCATACACCATCAACATAACCGACCATACTTTCTGGTTGTTTTTGCTCAGTTTTTCAAATGCAACATTCCATCTTTTAAACCGGCCGTTGTTAAGCAGTATAAAATAGTTAAGCAATAAAACGCCGGTAGTTGCCAAAAGCATAATGGTAGCAGTTGTAGCATTGATGTTAAACCATTTTTGGTTTAAACAAAGCTGAGTGAGCACCAGTAAATTGGTTAATAATAAGATCATCAGGAAACTTACACCAAAAAGGGAATTAAACTTAGGTAAGCCACCTTGTCCGAAATTTTTTGCACTCCATCTGTAAGCTGTTACATAAATGGATTTTGAGATTCCTGATGCGTTCATAATGTTAGGGTTTTAGGGTTAATATTCAAAACAAGTAGCCTATACTGCTCAATTGTTTGGTTAATAACGCAACATACAAAATTTTGTTGTGTAAAAATTAGCTTATTTGCAAAATTCAACTGTCATCGATTAATATTTACGTTGCGGTAAAAAAACAATCGCATTTGTTAAAATAATAAAGCCTATCCTAAATAAGCGGCATATATATAGTCGTATCGCCGGTAATACAATAAAAACGGCCACTTTAAAGCGGCCGTTTTTATTGTATTCTGAAAATTTGTTAATTATCTATTTTGCCGATGCCATTTGAAGCAATGTTGCATCATGATGAAATTTAACTTCCGGCTTATTATCAAACAACATTTCGGCCCCATTTTGGGCGGTATAAGCAGGCCAGTTAGGAAGCCCTTTGGCATTAGGATTGCCGGTACGGGCAAAATTAACCCATGCCTGGCTCATCTTTGTGGCTAAGGCATAAGCTTCTTTACCACCACCTGTCATTTCCTCACATCGTTTAATGTTATCAAACTCAAAGCAGATATCAATACAGTGGATAGATTTGAACATGCCATCGGCAACGGGTGATTGCCAGGTGAACATATACATATAAACCGGCGCAGCCCCGGCAATGGCCTTAGCATTTGCCTGGCGGATAACACCCGGCCTGAATGTAGCCAGGTCAATATCCAGGTAATCTGATGGCTTTACAGTGCCTGGGTAGGATTTTAAAACCTCGGCCATATAAGTATCTGTTTTATCGCCATATTTCTTTTGCAGGTTGGTTTTAACTTCATCCAGGGAATAGTTTCTTATTGCCGGGTTAATAAGCGAAGCCATAAACTCGGTTTTGGTTGATCCTACCAGTAAGGGGATGTTTTTTGATAGCTCGATTGCCGCCGCGTCATTTAGCTGATAAGGCAAAAATACACCATCATTAACCGGCTCCCAGCCTAAACCAAAGCCAGCTACCGGTTTACCCTCGGCCTTTAATTGCTGCGCAACTTTTGGCAGGGCTTTTTTTGCCGCCGCGCTCAGGCGTTCGTAAGGTATGGTTTGTAAGGAATCTACTTGTGATGGTTGCAGATTAAGTACTTCCAGCATGGCGGCGCCTATCCTTTTTGATACATCATTATCCATAAATTTGGATTGATAGCTCCCACTCTGTACAATAGCTTTGTGAAACAAACCCTTTGCAGATGGCGCAGCCATTAAGGTAGTAACCTTACCGCCGCCCCCTGATTGACCAAAAATGGTCACATTGTCCGGATCGCCACCAAAGCTGGCTATGTTTTGCTTAACCCATTGCAGCGCGGCAACAACATCCATCATGCCCACATTTGCCGATGATTTATATTTATCGCCATAGGCCGAAAGATTTAAGAAACCCAATAAGTTTAACCGGTGATTGATAGATACAACTACCACATCACCCTTTTTACTTAAGTTTTCACCATCATAGGATGGCAATTCAATAGCCGAGCCTGCAGCAAAGCCGCCACCATGCAGCCAAACCATAACCGGTCGTTTTTTTTGATCATTAAGCCCGGGGGTCCAAACATTAAGCTTAAGGCAATCCTCGTTCATATATCCCCAGTTGTGCTGAAAGCCAAACTCAATAGGATCATTAACCGTAGCGGTAGCATCAATAGGGCAAACTGCGCCATAAACTAATGATGCACGGACGCCTTGCCAGGCTGTTGGCTTTTCGGGAGCCATAAAACGTTTGGCCTGCGCGTAGGGGATACCTTTGTAATTATAGGTGCCGTTGTGAATGTAGCCGCGCACCTGCCCGTTATCGGTACTGGTTACAGCTATGTTTTCACCTGCGGTAACGGCTTCGCCGCTTTGGCAATAGCCCAATACAGGCATCAGGCAAAGAGCCAGCAAAGCCCAAAATGTAGAATTTTTCTTCATGGTTATCTGGTTTTATATAATTGGTTTATGGATTATTCGCGGGTTGAATAATTTATACCAGTACCATGAAATTGCGTAGATGATAACTAATCATTAAGCACAATTATCATTGTGTAGGTATTACACAATGATAATTATAAATTTCTATTTTACAATAGCCTGAAACAACTTTATTACAAATGATTTGATTGCCAATCAGCTATTTAGCCAGCACATCAAACGAGGCCAGCAAATTAACATTAGGGTCGATGTCTATGGCTTGAGGCTTTGCCTTTAAAGGGATCTGCACTGTGGTTGTTATATTTTTTACAGTAATGCTGTGGATATGGTCATCAACAGCGATTTCAAGGGGAAATTCATACAAATTGCTTTGTTTTTGCTCAATAGTAATATCAAGCATTTCTTTAGCGGCATCATATTGCCAGGTTAACTTCAGGTCGGGGTGCCCGGCAGTTCTCAACCATTGTTTAAAAAATGGTTTCAGGTTTTGGCCGCTGGCTTGCTCCATTACCAGGCACAGGTCTGCAGTATTGGCATTGCGCCCATTATATTTTGTGTAGTAATTGCTTACACCTTTCCAAAAGGTGGCATCGCCCAGCTTTCGCCTCAGCATGTGCAACACCCAGCCTCCCTTTTGGTAGCTATTGGCATTAAGTAATTGCATGTATTGGTTTTTAACCGCAGTATCAACCACAGGTGTCATTCGTTTCTTTTCAAAATCAAAAACGGTTTTCCTGTCTGCGGCTAATCGTTTTTTTAAGGTATCTGCACCATATTTATTCTCCAGGTACAGGTTGGTCATGTAAGTAGCAAAACCTTCGCTCAGCCACAGATGAGCAAAGTTTTTTTCGCTCGCGCCATCGCCAAACCATTGATGCGCTATCTCATGGGCCATTAACTCCTCTATGCCTTTATCGTTAACCGACTCCTCGAAATAGAATATGGCGCTTGCATTCTCCATGCCGCCAAATATGGTTTTTGATTGCACATTAGCCAGTTTTTCATAACTGTAAGGACCAACCTTTTTAATGAAGAATGGCAATATCTCTTTAGCTATTGCGTAGCTTTTAAATCCTGCTTCTTTATTCTCGGGGAACACATACGTATAAATAGGAATACCGCTAACATCGCCAGTATGATCTATATCAAACTCCGCGACACCAATTACCATCACCTTGGTGGGCAGGGCTACGTTTTCCTGCCAGTGGGTGAGTTTTAGGTTGTTGGGCAATGCGTTTTCCTCCAATTTTAACCCGTTTGATACCACCTGGTAATGATCTGGAGCTGTAACCACAAAATCAACAGTAGCTTTATCTGCCAGCGCATCAACGCAGGGCAGCCAGTTATGCGCCCTGTTGGGCCAGTTATCGCCAAAAAAAGTACGATGACCAAAGTTATTGGTTGATATGATTAATCCATCGGCAGGTATACCTTCATAATTAATCACATAACTATGCCTACTGGGTGCTACAACAGTGGTATAAATTTTAACCGCGCCGCTATCCTGTTCAAATTTCAGATTTTTACCGTTTTCTGTTATGGATGACACGGTCATCCCTTTACCTGCGCTGTTTTTCTTAACCAGGTCCAAGCTAAATGACGATGTGCTTTTCAAAAATTTTATGGCAACCGTTGCTTCGCCTTTAATGTTGTTATCAACATCATTAAGTTGCAGCGCAAAATTGTAGTGTTGTACATCAATAGGTGAACCGGGGACCTGCCCTTTCGCGAATAATGAAAATATTAATGATACGCCAAAAATGACAAGAATTCTTTTGCTCATGGTAAAAAGATGTTTAACACCGGAATTACGCAAAGCTAATGAAAAGTGGCCTTTAAACTCATCAATATATTAACCTGGAATAAGCGAAAGTTTTTAAACTAAATAAGCCTTTGGCAAATGCCAAAGGCTTATTTTTAATATGATAAAGTGCTTCCCTTACGGGATAAAAGGCATTGTTTACATCTTCGGCATTCTGCGCATCATGCTGGCCATGGCGGCAGGGTTGCTCATTTGCTTCATTACCTTTTTCATGTCATCAAACTGCTTCATGAGGCGGTTTACTTCGGTAAGATCGGTACCAGAGCCCTTTGCAATACGGTTACGGCGACTTTGATTAATGGTTTCAGGGTTTGATTTTTCGAAAGGTGTCATTGACTGGATGATAGCTTCGATAGCCTTAAATGCATTGTCATCAATCTCCACATCCTTCATCATTTTACCCACACCCGGTATCATCCCCATCAGATCTTTCATGTTACCCATTTTCTTGATCTGCTGTATCTGGCTGTAAAAATCGTTAAAATCAAACTTGTTCTTACGAATCTTCTTTTGCAGCTCGGCAGCTTCCTTTTCATCAAACTGCTGCTGGGCACGCTCAACCAGGGATATCACATCACCCATACCCAGGATCCTGGATGCCATACGATCGGGGTGGAAAACGTCAAGCGCTTCCATCTTCTCGCCTGTACCAACAAATTTGATAGGCTTATTAACAACCGATTTAATAGATAACGCTGCACCACCACGGGTATCACCATCAAGCTTGGTTAAAACCACACCGGTAAAGTCAAGGCGATCATTGAACACCTTGGCGGTATTCACAGCATCCTGACCGGTCATGGAGTCAACTACAAACAGGATCTCATGTGGTTTCACGGCAGCTTTTACCTGCTCAATCTCCACCATCATGGCTTCGTCAATAGCTAAACGGCCGGCGGTATCAATGATAACCACATTGTTACCATTTTGCTTTGCCAATGCAATACCCTCCAGAGCAATAGCCACCGGATCTTTCGATTCCAGGTTGGCATAAACCGGCACACCAATCTGCTGGCCTAATACCTGCAATTGGTCAATAGCCGCGGGGCGGTATATATCATCGGCAACCAGTAATGGTTTTTTGCCCTTTTGTGTTTTTAAGTAATTGGCCAGCTTACCTGTAAAGGTGGTTTTACCCGCACCGTTTAAACCAGCAATCAATATAATGGTTGGCGACGCTTTAAGCTCCAGTTCGGCGGTGGTGCCGCCCATAAGCTCAGTAAGCTCATCATTCATCAGTTTGGTAAGCAACTGGCCCGGCGATATGGACGTTAGTACGTTGTTACCCAATGCCTTTTGCCTTACATCATCGGTAAATGCTTTGGCGGTTTTATAGTTTACGTCGGCATCCAGAAGGGCTTTGCGAATTTCCTTCATGGTCTCTGCCACGTTTATTTCAGTAATAGTTCCTTGTCCCTTCAGTACCTTAAAGGCCCTGTCGAGTTTATCCGAAAGATTTTCAAACATTATTATTATCCTAATTTTGAGCTTACAAAGGTATGATTTTTCTTGTTTGGAAAAAGGATGAATGGAGCAAGGAAAGGGACAAAAGAAAATAAAGGATGCTGTGTCATATATTCTTATCCCAAAAACGTTGTTCTATAAAATTATGGAAAACGATAAAGTATCCCGAGCGCAAGCCCCTCTGTACCCTGGGCGGCGGTAGCTGTATGTCTATCGTACAGCAGCGTACCATTAATGGTTACGTTAACGAGGCGGTTAACCCTGGCTGATAGTACGGCATCCAAACGATGGGTAATAAATTTAGGCGATTCGCCGTAGGGAATAAAGAGTGCATAACGGGCGTTAAGGTGCACGTTTTTCATCAGGTCTTTATCAAACAAGCCTACTATCTGGAACGCGAGGTCGTTTTTTACGGTATGATTGGGGCCAACGCCGTAATCATTGCTTTTTCTTACACTATCATCCAACACAAATGTTTGCCTTGCGGTACCGGTACCCAATCGCAAATCAAAATAACCTGTTGGCTTATACTCAAAACCTATCGATTCTGTTAAGTAGCCCGGCGCCATAAAATTCGAGATCTGCTGCGCGGCGAATTTGCCTCCGCCCAGGTCTGTATAGTTAAAGCCCTTATCAAACTGCGATTCAAACGTAAGCGCGCCAAAAAAGTACCAGTGTTTGGATAGCTGCGATGCAAGCTTATTATCAAAGTAAATACGATCGTTAGTTTTGCGTTTGCCCTGGCCTTTATTTTTAGCTACGCCATACGTAAGATTAAGCTCGGATACATAGCTGAAGGGAGCTTTGTTATATTCGGTATGGTAAATAAAGTTAGTACCCAGTGCTACCGAGTTTACACCACCCGCGCTGTAATTATTGGTAAACGCCGATTGGCTAAAGTTTAGCCCAAAAAGAACCGTTTTTTTCCAGTAATTTATTTTATAATCCATCAGCGTAACCGGAATTTGTTCCCGCTGTATTTGTATTGCCCTTGCCCTTGTAGGAATGGCGTTACGGCGCGAATCGATCCTGAGTTTGTTAATCTGCGCGGTATCAATTTTGATGGTGTCCTTTTTCAGCGAATCGGTTTGCTGAGCGCTTACCGAAATACTGCAGGCTATTAATGCTAATAAAAGCAGTCCAAGTCTGGGTTTTAACATAGTACACAAATTAAAGCAAAAATCTCCTTTATAACCGTGTTTAATTAAAAATGTTGTAAAACGATTTAATTAAAAAATGTTTTTGGCCCCTCTTGGCGGATATTAAATGCCAATTATCTGTATAAACAAAATGGCATTATAAAAACTAAACCGAATGCATTTTAGCACTCAAAACAGTCAATTATGTTATTAAACAAGAAAAATTTCGGCATTATTTACCCACTTCTAAAACATAGCTTTATAGCCCATTGTTATCATATAAACTTAAAATTATGAATACAAAAGCTGCAGTTAGTATACTAACTATTTACCTGGCCTGTTACATAATTATATTCGCTACCGGTTATTCCATTACCTTACTTGCCGCCATGTTCCTGGTCTCGCCCTTTTTAATATGCTGGATGGTTTACAAAGTTTTAAAAGATGATAGCTTTAAATATCCGGCATTAGGCCATAATGAAGAATGGGGTTATCTTGATAAAGATAAAAATGATCTGGAGCTGTTTTAATTATTTCAGATTTCAACTCTATTTAAACCGGTGCCTGGTGTTGCCTGTCAATTAACTTTTATAAAACACTACCTTTCGATTATTTGTGCATAATTTAGTAATTATAAACCATTCATTTCCGGTTATGAACAAGCCCTCCATTCCATTTATTATCGCCATGACTTTTTTTATGCTTACTGGCACATTTGGCCGCGCGCAAAACAGTTTAAATAATAAGGACAGTATTGACCGCAAATGGTGGAAAGAGGCTGTGGTATATCAGCTTTATCCGCGGAGTTTTAAAGATGATAATGGAGATGGCATTGGCGACCTGAAAGGAATAATATCTAAACTGGATTATATAAAAAGCCTGGGAGTAGATGTGGTATGGCTAAACCCCATATACAGTTCGCCAAATGATGATAATGGTTACGATGTAAGTGACTATCGCGACATCATGAAGGATTTTGGCACCATGGCCGATTTTGACACGCTGCTAAAAGGCATGCATGCGCGGGGCATTAAACTGGTTATGGACCTGGTAGTAAACCATAGCAGCGATGAACATGAATGGTTTAAGCAAAGCCGAAGCTCGCGCAACAACCCCTACCGCGAATATTACCACTGGTGGAATGCCGAGAAGGGAAAGCCGCCATACCGCTATAGTTTATTTGATGTTAACCATGATGCCTGGCGCTATGATTCACTTACTAATGCCTATTACCTTCACTACTTTTCGCGCAAGCAACCCGATTTAAACTGGGAAAACCCTAAACTGCGCCAGGAGGTTTATGACATTATGAAATTTTGGGCCGATAAGGGAATTGATGGCTTTAGGCTTGATGCATTCCAGTTTGCGGCAAAGGATACAACCTTCCCGGCATTTCCGCAGGGGTTTGAAAAAAACTTTACGCAGTACTATGGCATGCAGGGAAATTTGCACGGCTATTTGCAGGAAATGAATAACCAGGTGCTTAGCAAGTATAATGTAATGAGCGTGGCAGAAGGCGCCGGCAATACATTTGAAGACGCGCACAATTTGGTTGATGCCGATAGAAATGAATTGAATATGGCCTACGCATTTGAGGGAGTGGATATTGCCAAGCCCGAAGGATATAGTTTGCTGCACTTAAAAAGCGTGTTTAGCAAATGGGATAGCGCTTTTGCCGCCAAAGGGTGGCTGTCGGTCTTTTTAGCCAATCATGACCAGGCAAGGCTGGTAAGCAGGTTCGGCAATGATAGCCCGCAGTTTAGGGCGCTATCATCAAAAATGCTGACCACCTTTTTGATGACCATGCGCGGCACACCCTACTATTACAACGGCGATGAGTTAGGAATGACCAATGCCGGCTTTACCAAAATTGAAGATTACCGTGATGTGCAAACGCTTAATGAATACCAGCGTCAAAAAAACCTGGGAGCCGATCTGCAAAAGTATTTACAGCGAATAAGCTTTGAAAGCCGAGATAATGGCCGTACACCCTTTCAATGGAATAGTACCGGAAATGCAGGCTTTACAAAAGGGAAGCCATGGATAACGGTAAACGCTAACTATAAAACCATTAATGCGGCCGCCCAGGAAAAAGACCCGGCCAGTACATTAAATTATTTCAGGAAAGCTGTAAAACTGCGAAAAGATAACCTTGTGCTGGTGTATGGCAAATACAGCCTGCTGGATAAGCAAAATCCGGATACCTATGCGTTCACCCGGGAGTTAAATGGCAAAAAACTATTGGTATTGTTAAATTTCAAGGATAAAACAGCCACCGCACAAACGGATATCAACCTGAGCAATGCCGCAGTATTGTTGGGCAATTATGATAAGCCATCAAAAGACGGAACCTTAAAACCTTATGAAGCTGTTGTGTATGAGTTGAAATAAGTTTTAATTTTACAGCATAAGGCACCTATGGAAGTAATAACGTTAGATGAATTTTATAAGCAAACCGCGGCTCTTGTTCCGGAGGGGATCAATAAAGAGATAGGCCATTTTAATGTTTTCAACATTGCTGAGCTAAGCAAAACAGGTGTAATGCCTTATAACAGGCGCACTTATTATAAAATTAGCATGATTCGCGGCCGCAACAGGGCCGAGTATGCTGATAAAGTGATCGACATTGAAAAAAATGCCCTGCTATTTGCCACCCCCAGGATCCCTTATAACTGGCAACCGCTGGATGATGATCAGCAAGGTCATTTCTGCATTTTTACCGACGAGTTCCTGGTTCAGGCCAAGAGCGGGGTTGTGCTCGATGATCTGCCTATCTTTCAACCAGGGGGCTATCCCATATTTCAGCTTAGCGATGATGACACCATCGCGATAACTGCCATATTTAGCAAAATGCACCAGGAGCTATCATCAAACTATGCCTACAAGTATGATTTGATACGCAATTACATTTTGGAACTTATACACCAGGGTCAAAAGCTGCAGCCTGCTTCCGCGCTTTACCCTGGTCATACAGCCTCGGCTAGGGTGTCATCCCTGTTTATGGAGTTGCTTGAGCGGCAGTTCCCTATCGAATCGCCCAGTCAAAAGCTCAAACTGCGCACAGCCAAGGATTATGCTGATCGTCTTGCCGTACATGTAAATCATCTTAATAAGGTACTAAAAGAAAATACCGGTAAAACTACTACCCATATTATTAGTGGCCGCGTTATCCAGGAGGCCAAGATCCTCCTTAAACAAACCGACTGGAACATATCCGAAATTTCCTACTCCCTGGGTTTTGAGCAGGTAGCTCATTTTTCAAACTTCTTTAAAAAGCAAACGTCATTAGCGCCAATGGCGTTCAGGTAGTAAATTTTCATTTTAAACGCAACTTGTTATTCCCGATAAATAATCCGGGTTGTTTTGTTTTGATTTTCGTTTAGCCAACAAGTTCGGCAGCCAGCAAATAAAGCGGTCATGTTATTTTTAAAGGATAAAACTAAACAACAGGAGACTACGTAAAAAGAATACTCCTGTTTTTATACCCAGGTTTAAAACCCTGATTGCCTAAATTACACCATTAATGATCAGCCAATCAGTAAATGATTTTAATATAGATTTGATATTTTGAAAAATCACGCAGCTTTTGAATTTTGGAATAGATTAGTTGGCCATAGATCAAATGTTTCGCTCGAAGGTCGAATTTTTCATTCCGTTTGTATAGTTATATTAGTTGTACTTGGCGTTAATATCCCATTCAATTATTTAATTGGCCTTCCTCAGCTGGCCATTCTAATGGCGATAATTTCCTTCGTCGTCGCCTTCGTATACTATAATTCCAGAATTAAAGACAGGCTCAATAGCAGCATTACTATTTTCCTGATAACCAACAACCTGTTACTTATTGCCAACTACTATTACAATTCTGGCATTAATGGGCCCGGGTACGTTATTTTTATACTATCGTTTTTTACCACGGTAGCCATCATTCCGCAAAAACAATACAAGATCTGGCTTCCACTTAACGTAGGTATTATTTTAAGTTTGCTATTTATAGAAAACGCACATCCAGACCTGATCGAGAATACCTACAACAGCAGAACAAGCCGTTTTATTGATTTTGGCTACAGTTATATTGCAACGGTTTCACTTATACTGGTAGTTACGGTTCATATCCGCACTGCCTATAAAAAAGAGCGAAGAGTTGTAGAGCAGAAGGCAAAGGCACTTGAATTGACAAATACCACCAAAAACAAACTCCTCTCCATACTGGCTCATGACCTTAAAGAGCCGCTATCATCATTACAGGGTTTCCTGGAGTTACTTACCGAATACAACCTGGACGAAGCTGAAAGAGTAAACATTGAAAAGGAACTATTAAGACGCACGCAAGACACTTCCTATATGCTAACCAATGTACTTTCCTGGACCAAAAGCCAAATGGAATCTGTTCAGGTAAAGCTAATCCCTTTAAACTTGCTGCAAACATTAGATAATACACTCCGGATTTTAAAAAGCATTGCCAAAGAAAAATCTATTGAGCTTCATGATGATTTAGCAAGCCATATTTGGGTAATAGGTGATAGGGATATGCTGCAATTGGTTATTAGAAACTTAGTTATAAATGCCATTAAGTTTACTTATCCCGGCGGCAAAGTAACTGTAAGTGCCGAAGTTGTAGAAAACAATTGCATCATTAAGGTAGCCGATACCGGTCAGGGCATTCCTCTTGCACAGCAAGCCAGCTTATTTTCACTTTCGGCCCAGTCCACATTCGGAACCGGAAAAGAAAAAGGCGCAGGATTGGGCCTGGTGCTTTGCCAGGAATTTGCAGCCTTGCAAGGGGGCAAAATATGGTTTACAAGTGAGCAAAATGTGGGGAGTACCTTTTTTGTAAGTTTTGAGTTTTACTCCTTAGCCAAACATGGGGAGTTGTCAAAACTGTCTTCATAAAAGTACTGCAATCAAAGATCTTTGCTACTTACTCAAAAACAAATGGCTTGCTGGCTAAGCACAGGATTACACAATAACGGTGCATGTACAACTTACAGGCAAATATTCTTTAGCTCTTACACCGCACTTTATTTATTTATCGTTAAATTTATCAATAACTATATGGGCCTGCTTTAATTGGCTCATTTATTGACTATATAAAAGAACAAAATCAAACCTTCAACCGTTCATGCTAAAGATCAATTTATCACTATGGAAAATTTCGACATACATTATGCGGCCAACAACAGGGAGTTCGATCTGCATATTTTAGCTAAAAAAAACTCTATCAAGGGTGTTTATTATTCGGTTTATGACCATGGGGTGTGGCTTGCAAACATCTGCAAAAAAGGCAGAAATAAATACAAGGCACTATCGTACACCGGGGCCTTTCCGCAAAACGATCTGGATATTATAGGGCAGCAGATTGATTTAATCAATTAAGCTTTTATCAACGGAGGTTAACAAAGGGCTGAGTAATGCGCTGTAATTTGCTTTATGAAACTATTTTAGCTTTTCCACACACTTGTTAAGTTGTATTTTAACATGGTCCTCTTCCTTTTTAGTAGCGATAACCTTTGTTAAAGCAGCCTGGTAATATCCCAAAGCTTTTTTGTACTCCTCGCGCTTAAACGAATAATCGCCGGCTATTACGTAGGCATGGTAGTATTGAGGATTGGTAGCTACCAGGCTATCGGTATTTATAGTTTCGCCATCGAGCACACGCTGCTTCATTTTACGGAAGTTCACAAAATCCTGGTATTGCGCGGTTGAAAGAAAAGTATCCGCCGGTACCGTGAGCTTCTGCTCGTTAATTTCCTGGTCTTTTTTCATCCCCCGCAGGCCAAACACTTTCTTCAGGTCATAGGCTACATATTCGCCCAGTTGCCATGGCGAGGTGCTTACCCAAACCAACAGTTTCTTAGGCTCAAAAACAATACTATGGTGCGACATTAATTGGTTAATGGCTTTCTCGTTACCCATGCCAATATCTGCTCCATGCATGCCTTTCTGATCGCGCAATATGGCTATGGTTTTTTGTACTGTATTTTTGCCGTTGGCATTCAGCAGTTCCATGAGGCGGTTATACCGGTATGGCGATGCGCTCTCGGCCACCTGGATCTTGTTTTCTTTTGAATGACTGAGGCCCTTGCTTTGGAAATGGTTGGCACAAACAATGTAATCCTGGTGCGGGTCATACATATCCAGCGTATCGGGGGTTTTCTCAATCACAACGGCCTTGTTATCGGCAGCGGAGGCAACCAGGAAGGCTTCAGATACAAACATTTTACGCCTTTTGGCAATAGCGTATGCTTCCTGCGTGTTTTTAGCATACTGCAAGATCTCGCGGGCTACTAATGATACCGGTGTGGCAGCGCCTGTAGGTATATTAGTTTTATCGGCATTGATGGTTACACTTACCCCTTTTTCATTCATCCCGGATACTGCGCCAATAAAACCACCCCAGGTAACGGTCATAAATTTGTACCCTTCGGTAGGGTTAAAAAATGCCACGATCTTATCCTGCGCAAACTTATCGCCCACATAAAAATCAAAATTACGGCCAATGATCATCGTGCTATCTTCAGATTTTACACCCCAGGTACCAAACGATGTACAGCCCACCAAAGCCATACTTTGCAGGGCATGGCCAATATCATGCGCTGCATGGTAGTTCAATATCCGCTGGTAATTGGAACCAATGTACTGGTATTTATCTGATGCTGATTTAGAGATCCCGTAAATCTCTTCCTTATATTCTTCGGTAACGTTTTTATCCAGGTTGCGGTTAAACCAGGCAATAAAGTATTTTAAAAAATGCCGGTAAAATTTAGAGGGCACTATCCTGCTTATCTGCTCTACAAAGTGGTCTTCCTGCGCCACAACCAGTTCCTGGCTTAGTTTGCCGTTAATAACGCCACGTTCAAAGGGCTTACCTTCTACGTACATTTCAAATAAGCCACTGTTGCTTTTGCGAAACCAGTCGTTTTTAATGGTGTAAAAACCTTTGGAGGGCTCGGCGCGCTGTAGCTCCAGGCTGCTCAAATCTTTAGGCTCGGGCGGGTAATCAATCGCTACCGCATACAGGTAAGCCATGCCAATAATAATAATCAGCACAAAACCCAGGAAAACATAAAGTGTCCTCTTCCCAAATTTTTTCCAGCTGAATTTCTTATGCATTTCGTATTTTCCCTATTATGGCATCGTTGCCTAGTAAAGTAGTGCAGGTAACTATAGCGCTCATCGCCGTACCTAAAATACCATGTAAGTTAAGGTTTTGCCCGGTTAGGTACAGGTTAGGTATTTTTGTGCGCGGCGATATAAACGTTTTTAGCGTGTGTTTATAATCTTTCACGATGCCGTAAAGTGAACCATCGCCGTTGCCAATATAATCGCGGTAGGAGAGCGGTGTTGCCGAGTAGTAGGATTTGATATGGCTCCTGAAATCCGGGAATTTTTTCTCTACCATATCAAGCAATTTCTCGCTTTTGCGGATCTTGAACTCCTCATAGGTTTCGCCCCGTTCATTAACGTCTGATACCGTGTTAAAGGTATCCTCCCAGGGTTTCATCTCCTCAAAGCGCATATAGGTGAGTATAGACGCACCATCAGCAAATTTAGCCGATCTGGAAGATGGAGCCATAAAATATGCATAGCCAAGCGGCCAGTTCTCTTCGTTATAATCGGCAATATCCCAAACGTGGCCATCCTTGCCAATGTAATAGTTGGTGTTAAAATAAGGAAAGCTGTCCTTTTTAAAAACCACATTTAGCGTGAAAGATGATACCGAATTTTCTAATCCTTTTAAGCGGTTGCGATAAGCAGGTTTAATTACATCAGAATCTGTCATTTCCAGCGTTTGCACCGGGTGCATGTTGCTGATAAACTGCCTGCCATAGATGTTTACACCATTGGTAGTTTCCACATGCGATACCTTTCCATCTTCCACAACAATCCGTTTCACCTCGCAATGGCGCTTGATAACCCCACCCCTTGATCGGATATTTTTGGCAATATACTTTGCTATCTGCGATCCGCCGTCCACACATTTATAGGAACTTTCAATATAGCTGTTCAGGATGAGCGCGTGTACATAAAACGGGGTTTTATCTGCCTGCCCGGCATACAAAGCGTTATTACCCGCCAGTACAGCCTGCAGGCGCGGATTATCAGTTATGGATTCTATAAAACCTTTGGTATCAATTTCCAGCACGGCCGACTTTTCGTTGAAATCATCGCTGCTTTTTAAGTTATACAAGGAGAATTTGCTGCAAACCTCTTTGATCTTATCGCAATAGGCATTAAGCGCGGCTTCCTCTCCGGGGAAATGTTTTAATATATGACTAATGAAGTTATCATAACCCTGGGCATATTCGTATTCAATCGCTTCGCCATAAATGCCAATCTTATCAAAAACAACATCTTGTTTTTGCAGCTTCAGCTTATCCATCAGGTTAAGGTATTTGAATATCTGGTACAGGTTTTGGCCTTCATCAAGCCCGCCAAGGTAATGCACGCCCGAGTCAAAGATCACTTTATCGCGCACATAGGTTTGCAGCGAACCGCCAATCTGCTTGTTTTTTTCTATCACGCAAACCTTAAATCCTTCCCTGCTCAGTAAATCGGCGCTCACCAATCCCCCCATACCGCTGCCGATAATTACGGCATCATAAATCTCCATTTATCTTATTCCCTGTTTTATGTTATCGTTTATAAATCTTTATTGGGGTTTAAAGTGGGGCCGTGCGGTGGAATCCCCTCTTGAGAGGGGCAGGGGTGCATTATCGCGCGTTTAACACACCCCTGCCATTTCGCTATCCCGGCCCGCCCCCTCTCAAGAGGGGATTGTAAACCCGCTATTATTTTTTTATTACAAAAGTAATATTTGAAGTGTACTTTGTTTCATCAATTATATGGCAGTCCATATTATTGGCAGCCGCAATGTCCTCAACCAGTCGAGCTGATAAAAACGACAAGCCCTTGCTTGCCTTATTGAATTTTACAAATCTGGTCGAAAAAAACTCCGTAAGCTCAGTACCCCGGTGTTTTTCTTTCAGGTCTTTATTGCCATCACGGATAATCATCATCCCGCCGGCATTCAGGCTATTGATGCAGTGTTGTACAATCAGCTTTTGCTCATCGGGCTGCATATAATGCAGCATATCGGCAATAATAATAGCATCGTATTTTTCAAACTCAAAGTCGAGCACATCCGCATGTTCAAAATTGATATGCGCGTCTTTGTTAAAGTTATTATTGGCTAATTCGATCTTATCCTCATCATAATCTATCCCTGTAAAGGCGCGTTGTGGGGCAGCAAAGTGTAACATATAAGGCATAAAGCCATAGCCACAGCCAATATCCAGCATTTTGCCCTTTACGGGCAGCAGGTTATGAAATTGCTGGTAGTTTTTTTCTAATCTTACCTTAACCCTCATATACCACTCCAAAACCGGCCCTTTATAAAGGTAATTATATATCAGCTGCTCGCGGTAATAGCGCGGTTGCTGTACCTCTTCGCCCAGTTGTTTGTATTCGGCCTTAAAATATTTACTGATGGATTTGGTACGTTCATAATAACCTGTTCCAAAAGCACCGTTGCCCGGTTTTATGCGGGGGAGGTATTTGAGGGTGATCTTGCCGTTCTTTAAAAGAAAATCACCCTTGGTCATACAATAGCCGGTGCCGTGGAGGAGGATAGGCTGAATATCCATATTCAATTGTTCGGCCAGGTAAAACGCCCCTTTATGAAAGCGTTTTATATCCCCGTCAACAGAGCGGGTGCCTTCGGGGAAAATCACAATAGAGTAACCTTGCTTCACCCTGCCGGCCAGCAAATCGATATTAGCTTCGGTACCCTGGGCTACCGGGAAATAATCGGCCATGCGCACCACCGCGCCAAATACCGGCGAGTTCCATACCCAGTTATTGGTGAACAGGATGAGCTTTGGATTAAGCATCACCAATATCAAAATATCCAAAAACGACTGGTGGTTAGCAATAATTACCGATGGCTTATCAAAATCGGCAAGCAGCCTGTTAATGACCTCCTTTTTCACATTACCCATGATATAGATCATTGACCAAGAGAACCGCGCGAGGATAGCGTGATAAACGAGTTTCCCTTTTTCCTTGCTGAACGGATTCAGCCTGAATAAAAAGCCTAATGCCGATAGGATTAAACAGCCCGTTACAAAATAAGTGAACGCGAAAATACTGATCACAAAACCGCTGATGGTCCAGGGGAATTGTTTCTTCTGTGTGCGGTTTTTAATGAGGATATTGAACAGGAAAGGGATCAGTATCTGCGACATGATGACCACACAGCAGATCCCGATGATCGAAATAAAAGCTATCGACCGCAAAGCGGGATGTTTGGCAAATATCAATACCCCCAAACCGGTAATGGTAGTTATAGCCGATAAAAAGATGGATGATTTATAAGATGATAATACCTTTTTGCCTGTTTTGTATTCCTGCAGCAGGCCATCCATAATGTACAGGCTGTAATCATCGCCTAAGCCAAATATCAGGGCCGATATAATGATGTTCACGATATTAAAGCCAATGCCGAAAATCCCCATCAACCCCAGGATCCAGATCCATGAAATAGCCATCGGGATAAAGGAAACCAGCGCCAATTCCATACGACCGTAGGTTAACAGCAGCACTATAAAAACCAGCAGGGATGACATGACCGCTATTTTGGTAAAATCGGCATTAATGATCTTTACCAGTTTATTGGTGAGGTATTGTTTATCTATAACGGTAACATTAGGGTCGTTTTCAAAGGCTTTGTAAACGGCGGCCTTTTTATCGGGCGATGTTTGCACCAGCGTTACCACGGTAGAGTGACTGGGATACTCATTAATAAAATTATCCAGGAAACTTTTCCTGATTCCGGCCACATCACCTTCATTGATATGCGAGAAATCTTTATTGAGCAGCGTTTTAAATTTATCAAAGGCCGCGGCGCTAAAGCCTTGTAGCTGGCCTTCTTTATCCAGGGTGGCAAACAGTTTCTGTTTCTTTTCGGGACTCCAGTACGTATTCCAGCGGGCTATCCTTTCTTTTTGCAGAGAATCGGAGAGGATGAATGATGATACATCTGAGGATTTTTTTACAATGCCCTGCTCCTTCAGTTTTTCAATTTGAGCAGCCAGCTTTTCATTGTTCACCAGTGCCCTGTCCAGGGTTTTCCCTTCGGATACCAGGTACACCGATTGCAGTGCATATTGATTGATCTTGTTGAGCTTATTTTGCGATTGCTGCAGTTGCAAAGGCATGTAGTTCATTTTGGCTACATCAAACTCAAAGGTTACATCATTGGCCTTGTAAAAAAATACGCCGGTAAGCAGTATGATCCCGGTAACAATGAATTTATTATACTCGGGGTTAAAGGAGGCCAGTTTATCTATCCATGAAAGCAGGATCACCTGGTGGTTTTCCTGCTCTTTTTTGGTCGATATAAACTGCGGCAAAAATACCAGCGAGCAAATGGAGGCCCCTATCAAACTAAAGGCGGCAAAAAGGCCCAGGTCTTTCAGCATTTCCGATTCTACAAACTCCAGGCACAGGAAACCGCCAATAGTGGTAAAGCTGCCAACGGTAAGGGGCATTACCAGGTCTTTAAGCACCTGCTCCACACTTTTAGTATGCCGGTAATGGTTAAATACATGCAGCGAATAATTGATAGCGATGCCCAGCACTACTGAACCCGTACCCAAAGCTATAACCGAAATACTGCCCTTTAAAAAGTAAATAGCCGTTAAAGAAAACAGTGAACCAAACAGCACCGGGATTAAAATAATTATGGGTGCCCGTTTTTTTCTGAAATACAAACCCAAAAACAAAATAAGGGCCAGCACGGTGATGCCTTGCGTAAGCGCGGTATCTTTCCTTAATTGTAAAGCATTGCCGTAATATACCGCTGCCGAGCCAAAGTAGGAGGCTGTAACAATTCTTTTAGGTTTACTGCTTAAGCTATCTATCAGCTGGTTTAAGCCCTTTATTAAAACGCCGTTCTTCCCGGTATTATTTGGCGGGTAGGCCGGGGTGATGAACATGAGCAGGGTTTGATGATCTTTGGTGACCACATAATTATCATACAGTTCAAAATTTTTATCGTACTGCAATTGCTGTAATTTCTTTAGTCCGATGAAGGAGATCCCCACCGGATCGTTACTGATGATGCTTTTTAGGGCTATGCCTGCAGGCGATGCAAGTGTGCGGTAATCGTATTGCAGTGTTTGTTTTACTTTTGCCGGGGTAATAAGGGTATCAATAGTTTGGTAATCCTTCTCCGTTAAATAAACAGGCAGCCTTTGGGTAATGGCGCCAAACAGCCTCATCACCACATCATCATCAACCTTAAAATTGGCTTTGCCTATGTAGGGTTTAAATTGGGGTTCGGCGGTAGCCGCAAATTCATCGGCAAAGGCTACAAGGCTATCCGGGTTTGCAATAGCGGTACTGTCTTTTAGCGATACCATGATTACCAGCTTATCCAAAAATTTGGAGTTCTGGAAAACCTCATTAAGCTTGTTGATCTTTTTATCCTTCGGGATAACCTTGCTGATATCTTCCTCAAACTTTACCTGCGAAGCAAAATACCCCATGAACAAAAAGCATGTAGCAAATAAAGTATAAAAAACAGCCCTGTTCCTGGCAAAATAATGGTATATGAGGATAAGGCCTTTTTCCATTAATGGCTTACTTATATGGCAGCAGGAGCCTTTTTCAATAATTTAAGCAAGGCATACGTTATAAGCCCAACTGTAAGGGATGCAACAACGGCCAGTGTAAGACTGCCATAAATATATTGCTCCATGTGCTCGCCAATGGTTTTGAAAGATATTTTTGAGCTGAACGCCATGTTGGTCACTTTGTCGCCCATCCAGTATTCGCCGGCCTTATAGCTTAAAAATATAACCACCGGAATCATAGGCGGGATACTGATGTGTGCCGAAAATACCACCAGCGCCTTATTGAGCTTAAATATGATAGATAAAAATATGGCTACGGCGAGTTGCAAACCCCAGATAGGTACTATCCCCATAAAAATGCCCAGGGCAATGGACAAGGCCTTTACCTCGTCGGTATCGTTAGGGTTATACAGAGTGGCTATTATCTTTTTACGTCCCTTTTTTTTTGATAAATCGAGAAAAAAGTTGCGAGGTTTAATCCAAACAAAGGCGATAACTACCAGAAAGGCATTCAATACGCCAACCCTTGAAAAATCGGTAAAGGGCCGGAAGTGCGACACTCTTGTTTCTTTGGGTGCATAATAAACGCTTACCGGTACCGAATCCATGTGTACACCGCGCCAGGAGGCCCGAACGATCACCTCAATTTCAAATTCATATTTGCGGGTATAAAACTTCATTCCCTCTAACAGGTAAAGCGGATAAAGCCGGAAGCCGGATTGTGTATCGGGGCAATGGATTCCTGTTTCTACCCAAAACCAAAAATTGGAGAATTTATGCCCGAAACTACTTTTACCCGGCACCGCTGCCTGGTCCATATTGCGGGAGCCTATAATAATGGCATCCTGAACCTGTTCAAGTCTGTTTAAAAAAGCGGGGATATCTTTAGCAAAATGCTGCCCGTCGGAGTCAATGGTGATAGCGTATCTGTAGCCTTTTTGCATAGCATAGGCAAATGCCTGGCGTAGTGCCCAGCCTTTGCCTACATTATCGGGGTAGCTGATGAGCTGTACATGAGGAAATGTTTTTACAATAGCTTCGGTATCATCGGTTGAGCCATCATTAACAACGATGATCTGGCTGCTATATGCAGATACATCGGTAATTACACCGCCCAAAGTAAGGTGGTTGTTATAGGTGGGAATAATAACACATACCTGCAGTTCATCAAACCGCTTACTTACTAAACCCTCAAATTCCATTAATTACCCTTGATATATAATAAATTGAAAACAGCATTTTTCTACATAACAAAATTAGCGTTAATGATGATATAGCGGTTAAATAGTTTTAAATTAATAATGGGGATGTAAATTCCAGCAATTCCACCTGCACGTGTAACGTTTTCAATATTTATCTCGTCTTCGTATTTACATTTTATAATATATAAAATCGCTCAACATTTATGGTGTTAATAACAGCCAAACCTTTATCAACAAAGAAGGCAAAAAATCGCTTTTAAAATTAAAAACAAACAGGAGGCACCTACGGAGCCCGGCTTTTGGGTTTTATTGTGCTATAAACACGTTACTCCTACGGAGTCAATGACACGCCAATCATTTCCAACTCCAGCGGAGTTGCGTGTTTATAGCGAAAAAATATTTTGTTTTTTGGCTCCGTAGGTGCCCCCTTTTTTTAAGCGATTTTCCTGGACAAAGAAGCAGGAAAATATCATATCTGAAATATTTATCCTATTTTCGGACGTTTTTTGTGTGAATTTTTTTGAAGTTTTTCATTTTAATAATATTTAGTTCATGATACATATAGGGGGGCGGTACATTACTGCTGATGATTTTTCCAAGATCCTGTTTGATGACGAGGAAATTGGATTAGATACATCGGCTGTAAAGAATGTGGAGGTTAACTACCAGTTTTTGCAGGGCTTTTCATCAAATAAACTCATATACGGTATTAATACCGGTTTTGGCCCAATGGCGCAATACAAGGTTAGCGAAGAAAACCTGTTGCAATTGCAATATAACCTTATCCGCAGCCATGCTTCGGGCGGTGGTAATTTAATGCAGCCTTTATTGGTAAAAGCATTAATGATTGCCCGGTTAAACAGCTTTATGCAGGCCCGCTCCGGTGTACATACCGATCTTCCCGAACTGCTTGTTCAATTAATAAATAAAGGCGTAGCGCCCAATGTTTACGAACATGGGGGCGTAGGTGCATCCGGCGACCTTGTACAGTTAGCTCATTTAGCGCTGGTACTAATTGGCGAAGGAGAATCAAGCTACAATGGTGAACAGCACTCTACCGAAGAGTTGTTTAAAGAAATTGGCATAACACCTCTCTCTATCAAGATCAGGGAAGGACTGGCCATCATCAATGGTACATCGGCCATGACCGGGATTGGCATGGTGAACATCATCCAGGCTAAAAAATTGCTGGAATGGTCTATCGTGCTATCATCCATGATCAACGAAGTGGTGCAGGCTTTTGATGATCATTACTCCTACGAGCTGAACATCGTTAAACACCACAAAGGGCAAAACGAAGTGGCGGCCATTATGCGCGATGTATTAACCGGCAGCAAAATGATCCGCGACCGCTCTGAGCATTTGTATAATCCCGACAACCTTAACCAGGAAGTATTTTTAGATAAGGTACAGGAATACTATTCCCTGCGTTGCGTAACGCAGGTATTGGGCCCTATTTATGATACCATTTTTGAGGTTGAAAGGGTATTGACCGACGAGTTGAACTCTGTGAATGATAACCCGGTTATTGACCATGATAGCAAGAACATTTTCCATGGCGGCAATTTCCATGGCGACTATGTGTCCCTGGCGATGGATAAGCTCAAGATAGCTATTACCAAACTGTGCATGCTATCTGAAAGACAGTTAAACTACCTGCTGAATGAAAAACTGAACCAAAAATTCCCGCCCTTTGTTAACCTGGGCGTTTTAGGCTTTAATTTCGGAATGCAGGGCATGCAGTTTACGGCGACATCAACTACTGCCGAAAATCAAACACTATCATATCCCATGTACCTGCACAGCATTCCCAACAATAATGACAACCAGGATATTGTAAGCATGGGCTGTAATGCCGCGTTAATGACCAAACGGGTTATCGATAACACTTTTGAGGTGCTGGCCATACAAATGATGGCTATTTTACAGGCTATTGATCACCTGGATTGCAGCGAAAAGCTATCGCCAATAACCCATACAGTTTACACCGATCTGCGGGCCATATTCCCTAAGTTTGTGGAAGACAAGCCTAAATACAAGGATATGGTAAACGTGAAGCAGTACTTTGAAAAGGCAGAGCACGTGCACCTGATAAAAAATAGAAGCTCGCATATTTTATAATAACAAGGCAAATATTTCAGTAAAACAATTTAACAGATCAGCAAATGAAGTGTGCATTAGTAACCGGCGGATCAAGAGGAATAGGCAGGGCCGTTTGTTATAAATTGGCTTTAATGGGCTACTACGTACTGGTAAATTATAAAAGCAACGAAACCGAGGCACTGCATACCTTATCAACCATAAAAGAAAACGGTGGCGATGGCGAGATCATCCGGTTTGATGTGGCCGAAAAGGAAGATATCAGGGCAGTATTAGGTACCTGGATTGAAACCAATACCGAAAAATATATTGAGGTGCTGGTAAATAACGCAGGCATTAAGGATGATACCCTGATGATGTGGATGAAGGATGAGCAGTGGGACAGCGTTTTAAAAACCAGCTTGGATGGTTTCTTTTATGTTACACAAATGGTGCTAAATGGCATGCTGGTTAAAAAGTACGGCCGCATCATCAACGTAGTATCGCTATCGGGCTTAAAAGGATTGCCAGGTCAGGTAAATTACTCGGCTGCTAAAGCTGGTGTAATTGGCGCAACCAAGGCTTTGGCGCAGGAAATAGCCCGTCGCGGGGTTACGGTGAATGCCGTGGCGCCAGGGTTTATTAAAACCGATATGACCGAAGGGCTTGATGAAAAAGAACTAAAATCAATGATCCCTATAAAGCGGTTTGGAACAGCTGAGGAAGTTGCCCACGCGGTAGGCTTTTTAGCTTCGCCAGAGGCATCATATATTACGGCCGAGGTACTTTCAGTTAACGGAGGCCTGTATTCTTAATTAATCATTTGTTCACAAAAGCATCATTTTAATATTTCAGCGATTAAGTATTTTTATTTAGTTTTAAAGGTATCTGTAAATTGATTAAGCCGGTTTTAGTGTTATGAACAGAGTTGTGATTACGGGGATGGGCATTTACTCCTGTATAGGGAAAAACCTTAACGATGTTAGGGATTCGCTATTCCAGGGTAAATCAGGAATAATACTTGATACTATTCGCAAGGAGTTTGGTTACCGGTCTGGTTTAACCGGCTTTGTGGACAGACCAAATTTAAAAGAAAAACTCGACAGAAGATCACGCATCATGCTGCCCGAACAGGGAGAATATGCTTATATGGCCACTATTGAAGCACTGGAACAAGCCGGCATTGATATGGATTACCTTGATCAAAACGAGATAGGCATCCTATACGGTAACGATAGCTCTGCCAAACCCGTGATTGATTGTACCGATATTATCCGTTTAAAAAAAGATACGATGCTGGTAGGGTCGGGCGCGGTTTTCCAAACCATGAACTCCACCGTGAGCATGAACCTGGCCACCATTTTCAAACTTAAAGGCATCAACCTTACCGTAAGCGCGGCCTGCGCAAGCGGATCGCATGCCATTGGCCTGGGTTATCACCTTATCAAAAGCGGATTGCAGGAAGGTATCATCTGTGGCGGCGCCCAGGAACTTAACCATTTTTCGATGGGGAGCTTTGACGCGCTTTCGGCCTTTTCAATCTTAGAAGCAACACCAACAAAAGCATCCCGCCCGTTTGATCGCAGCAGGGATGGCCTTGTACCCAGCGGGGGAGCGGCAACCGTAATGCTGGAGAGCCTGGAATCTGCCCAGCGCCGGGGCGCAAATATATTAGGCGAGGTTATTGGCTACGGCTTTTCATCAAATGGGGGCCATATCTCCAACCCTACAGTTGGTGGCCCGGTACGCTCTTTGGCCATGGCCTTAAGGGATGCCGGTATGGGCGCTGACGATATTGATTATATCAACGCGCATGCAACCTCAACCCCGGCCGGCGATGCCAGCGAGGCAAAAGCCATTCACGAAGTTTTTGGATCAAGCAAGCCACTGGTGAGCTCAACCAAATCAATGACCGGGCATGAATGCTGGATGGCCGGCGCAAGCGAAATCGTGTACTCTATGCTGATGATGCAAAATTCATTCATCGCACCAAACATTAACTTTGAAACCCCAGACGAGGATTCAGTTAAGTTAAACATAGCAACAACCACCATCGAGAAAGATTTTAACGTGTTCTTGTCAAACTCTTTTGGTTTTGGAGGTACAAATTCGTCCCTGATTATTAAAAAATACTGATTAACCTAACCTTATGCAATTTTTAGAGATCGTAGAAAAAACAAATGCTTTTTTAGCAGAGGAGTTTGAGGTCGACATAGAAAAGATCACTCCTGAAGCAAACCTTAAGGATACCCTTGAGCTGGATAGCCTGGATTATATAGACCTTGTGGTGGTAATTGAAAGCAATTTCAACTTTAAGGTACAGCCCGAAGATTTTGTGGGCATTGTTAACTTCCAGGATTTTTACGAGTACGTAGATACCAAAGTAAACGCTAAAGAGCTGGCATAAACGCCATCGCTATTGAGGTAATTAAAGAATTTACGCCTTGCTTCTATGTTTGTACAGCCATCAAATACACCGGATCTTATCCCACAAAAATTCCCATTCGTGATGATTGATCATTTGATCTACAGCGATGAGACAAGCAGCCGCACCCAATTTTGTGTAAAAGCCGACAATATTTTGGTTGAGGATGGTGAGTTTAGCGCAGGTGGCCTGGTTGAAAACATAGCACAAACTGCCGCGGCAAGGGCCGGCTATGTTGCCCAAAACGAAGAAAAACCCGATGCCATTGGCTATATAGGGGCAATTAAAAACCTTGAAGTATTCTCGTTGCCTAAAATAAATGATATCTTAGAAACAGAAATTATCATTGATAATCAAATATTTGATGTTACGCTGATATCCGGAAAGGTAAAATGCGGAGATGAATTACTGGCGCAATGCCAAATGAAAGTGTTTATAATTAAACCATAATCTTAATTAACCATACCTGCAAAAACAGGTTTCGATCACAAAAAAACAGAAATTGCAAAAAACACTGAAACATGTCACCGAGATAAGTGTAAAGTTTAGCGAAGTAGACTCGCTGGGCATTGTGTGGCATGGGCACTATGTGCGTTATTTTGAGGATGGCCGGGAAGCTTTTGGAAAAGCCTTCGGAATAGATTACCTCACCGTATACAACAACCAATACGTTACACCAATTGTAAAGATTGATTGTAATTATAAACAAGTTTTGCGCTATGGCGATAGTGTAATTATTGAAACGGAATATGTACCAAGCGAAGCCGCGCGCCTGAATTTTAACTATCGCCTGTTAAACGCTGTTACCGGCGAGGTTGTGGTAACAGGCTCAACCGTGCAAGTATTTTTAAACCGGGATAGTTTTGTGCTTCAATTAACAAATCCTCCATTTTTTGAGGAGTGGAAAAAGAAACATTCGCTGGCCTGATGGGTATGATTTTCTTTAGAACATTTTACCAATTTGATACTTTTATAAACAACATAAACGCTAAAGGCTTTAATTAATAAACCCGCGGCAATACTAACAATAAACAAACGCTAAAGAATTTAAATAGATGAATACGGAAAAAGTTGATGTGTTGGTAATTGGCGCTGGTCCGGCGGGTACTGTGGCCGCTTCTATCGTGAATAAAGCCGGTTTTAAAGTTAAAATTGTTGAAAAGCAAAAATTTCCCCGTTTTGTAATAGGCGAAAGCCTGTTGCCCCGTTGTATGGAAGCATTAACCGAAGCCGGTTTTGTTGAAGCTGTGGAAGCAAAGGGTTTTCAGAAAAAATTTGGAGCAAAGTTTGTAAAGAATGGCGTAATCTGCGACTATTATTTTTCGGACCAGTTTACTGATGGCTGGAACTGGACCTGGCAGGCACCCCGTGCCGAATTTGATAAAACCCTGGCCGATACTGTGGAAGCAATGGGTGTACCGGTTCATTATGAAACCACCGTTACCGGTATTACATTTAACGGATCAGATTCTGTTACTACTGTTGAAGACATTGACGGTAACCAAACACAGATAGAAGCCCGCTTTATTATTGATGGCAGCGGATACGGTCGTGTGATACCCAGGTTATTCAACCTGGATAAGCCATCTAACATGTCTGAGCGGAAGGCTTTGTTTGCGCATACCAACGATGTCAAACGCCATTTAGGCGATGAGCCAAACCGCATAACGATAGTAGTACATAAACCCGGTGTTTGGGTATGGGTCATTCCTTTTTCAAACGGAGTTACTTCATTGGGTTTTGTAGGCAACCCGGAGTTTTTTAACCAATACGAGGGCAATAACGATGAAGAAAAGCTACGGAGCCTCATCGCGTCTGAGCCCTATTTAAGTGAAAGGTTCGAGGATGTTGAATTTGTTTTCGACCCTAAAATATTACAGGCCTGGAGCAGTACTACCGATACCTTTCATGGTGAAGGCTTTGTACTTACTGGCAATGTTACCGAGTTTTTAGATCCTATATTTTCATCGGGAGTAACGCTGGCTACTGTATCCAGTCAAAATGCTGCACATTTAGTTATCCGCACCCTAAACGGCGAAACGGTTAACTGGGAAAAGGAATACACTGAAAAAGTAATGCAGGGAGTAGATGTTTTTCGCTCCTATGTGAATGCCTGGTATGACGGTACACTGGATACCATCTTTTTTGCCGGATCATTTGTGCCCGAAATAAAAAACATGATTTGCTCTGTTTTGGCAGGATACGTTTGGGATTTAGATAACCCATATGTTAAAAACCATAACAAAGCGTTAAATAAATTAGCAAGAATTATTCAGCTAAGTGATCGGATAGATCAAAATGTATAAAATAAAATGGACAAATTAATTAATGATCTAAAAGTACAGATCATAGACCAATTGAACTTACAGGACCTTAAACCAACAGACATTGGCGATGATGAATCGTTATTTGCAGATGGGTTAGGCCTCGACTCTATAGATGTTTTGGAGCTCATCGTTTTAATGCAAACTAACTATAAAATTAAGCTTTCAAAAGCCGAGGACGGCCCAAAAGTATTCCAGTCGGTACGTACCATGGCCGAGTATATTACAGAAAATCAGGCCGCTTAGGAGAGGGGAAATTTCCATGTCATTGCGAGGTACGAAGCAATCGCGAACTATGCAAGTACGCTCTGTATAGTATGCGATTGCTTCGTACCTCGCAATGACATATTAGAGAATATTCATAAGCTTAATTCAGTTCTTGTCATAGAATTGATGCCTTTTCAAACCTTTTAGAAAAAACGCTGTCTATTTTAAAATGTATAAGATATTTGTAACCCTGGCCATACTTTCCGCTGCTTTTACAGCAAGGGCGCAGCATGCCGGCTATACCCAGCTTACCGATCTATCAAAATTTAAAGAACAGTTTACCGCAACGGCTCAAAAAACAAACAGCATTAAAAGTGATTTTGTGCAGGAGAAAAACCTGAGCATGTTAGCCGAAAAGATCACCTCAAAAGGGAAGTTCTGGTTTAAAAAAGACAATATGGTGCGGATGGAATATACCCAGCCCTCCAAATACCTAATGATCATCAACAAGGATAATATCCTGGTGAAAGATGAGCAAAAGGAGAATAAGATCAACACCCGGTCGAACAAGCTTTTTCAGCAGATCAATAAAATAATTGTTGATTGCGTGCAGGGTTCTATCCTTAGCAACCCCGATTTTAAGGTTAAGGTATTTGAAAATAAAAGCAATTACCTGGTGGAGCTTTCACCATTATCAAAAGGGATCAAAGACTTTTTTAAAAGCATCAATATCTCTGTTGATAAAAAAGATAATTCGGTAAGTAATATCGATATGCAGGAACCATCGGGCGATAATACCACCATTCATTTTATAAATAAAGAGATCAATGCCAGCCTCCCGGATGCGCTTTTTGCTGCTAAGTAGCTGCCTGCTCTTGTTGGCCGGCTGCTCCTCGGTCTATAAAAACCTGAAGCCTGCAACCGGCAATTTTAATCACATCTACAAATTCAGGCCGCAATTTTCTGTTGTGCTTTATAATGCGGAGATCAACGTTACCAGCCATCATTTAAGCGGCTTGCTATTAATGAAAATAATGCCCGATAGCAGCACCCGTATTGTGTTTTCCAGCGAGATGGGGGTTAAGTTTTTCGACTTTGCTTTTTTAAAAGATGGCAGCTTTAAGGTGTATTACATCATCCCTCAAATGAATAAAGGGCCTGTAATAAAAACCCTGATGAAAGATTTTGATCTGGTACTCATGCGCCAGCAGGGCAGTCATGAGCATTATATACTGAAGGATAGTGCTCATCTATATTATGTATTACCCCAGCAAAAGGGCGCCAACTACTACATCACCAACATGGCCGGCGATTCCCTGCTGCGGATGGAAAAATCATCAAAAAGAAAACCGGTGGCCGTGGCTACCATGATGAACTATAAAAATGGCCTGCCTGATACCATCGGTATTGACCACAAAAACTTTAAATTTACCATCGGTTTAAAAAAGATAGAACGATAGCGGGAAGCTGAAGGCCAAAGGCTGAAAGCTCAAAGCTTTAGTAAAAAACATTTACAATATAAGAAGCTCGAAGTCGAGCAAAAAACTCTCGTATGCTCCAGGAATCCTTTTTTCAGTTTACTACGCCGCAAACCGAGGGGAATACCTCAAAAACTACCATTACCCTGAATGCGGCTCACCAGATATTTGAAGGGCATTTTCCCGGGCAACCGGTTGTGCCGGGCGTTTGTATGATGCAAATGGTTAAGGAGGTTTTGGAACACCTTATCGGTACAAAAACCAAGCTGGTAAAAGCAGGGGATATGAAGTTTTTGGCAATATTAAACCCACAGGTAAACAGCACTGCCGATTTGCAGATAACCTACACTGCCACAGACGGTGATACATTAAAGGTAGATGCCATGATTCAACATGAGGCCTCCACTTTTTTTAAATTTAAAGGCGTATTTAAAAGATGAAGAAATTCAGAAACATATTTTTTTATATCATCCTCATCGGCGGATTTTCCTTTTTAATTTACCTGGCATTAACAGCCGGTAACGAGCTTGAAAAAGGCCGCCACATAGTTAAACTGGCGGCAAGCAACAAAAGTTCCGTGCATCAGTTTACCGATGGATTGGTAAAAAACCAAACCGGGCCGCTGGCTACTTTGCTGGCACAGATAGCGGTTATTATTGTAGCCGGCAATATAGCAGGATGGGTTTGTAAAAAGCTTGGTCAACCGCGTGTTATCGGCGAAATTTTTGCGGGCATAGCTTTAGGCCCCTCGCTTGTAGGTCGTTTTTTTCCGGCATTTTCGCATGCCATTTTCCCGGCTCAATCATTAGGACCACTGCAGTTTTTAAGCCAGATTGGTTTGATCATATTCATGTTTGTAATAGGGATGGAGCTTGATCTGCACGCCATCAAAAACAAAAGTAAGGATGCCATCGTCATCAGTCATGCCAGTATTATCGTTCCGTTTACCTTAGGTATCGGGCTGGCTTATTTCATTTACCAATCTTTAGCACCTGCGGGCATACCGTTCTTTTCGTTCGGCTTGTTCATGGGTATTTCTATGAGTATCACCGCGTTCCCGGTTTTGGCCCGCATTTGCCAAGAACGGGGTATTAACAAAACGCGCCTTGGCGCTTTGGTAATTACTTGCGCTGCGGCCGATGACATTACGGCCTGGTGCCTGCTTACTGTTGTTATAGCGGTAGTAAAGGCAGGTTCTGTAATGAGTTTTGTTTATACCGCAATAATGGCTATTGTATATGTAGTAATTATGCTGAAGGGGGTAAAACCACTTTTAAAGCTCATTTATAGTCGCAACATCAGGCCGGGTTACGTGGGTATGCCGGTAGCTATGTTTTTTTTGACGCTGATCATTTCATCTTACGCCACCGAATCCATTGGCATTCATGCCCTGTTTGGTGCTTTTATGGCCGGCATTGTGATGCCCGATAACATTACCTTCAGAGGTGTGTTTGTGGAACGGATAAAGGATGTAGCCCTGTTTTTATTACTCCCTTTATTTTTTGTATTTACCGGGCTGCGCACACAAATAGGCTTACTAAACGATGCGTACCTGTGGGGCATTTGTGCAATAACTATACTGGTAGCCGTTACAGGCAAGTTTGTTGGCAGTGCTTCAGCGGCCAAATTTGTTGGGCAAAGCTGGAAGGACAGCCTATCAATAGGCGCCTTAATGAACACCCGCGGCTTGGTAGAACTAATTGTATTGAATATTGGCTACGACCTTGGCGTACTGAATAAAGAGGTGTTTGCCATACTGGTTATTATGGCACTCGTAACCACATTTATGACGGTGCCTATACTAAACCTGCTGGATAAGATCTTCGGCAAATCACCATCAGAAGAAGAACTCCCGGATGAATTGCCCGAAGATATTTTTATTTCCGGCGATCAATAAATTTAAACGGTTTTCTGCCCGATTCCTTGTACTGCATTTTCTGGATCTCGTCATACTGCACATACGTAACATGCGGACTAACCCTCAACCTGGCCTGTAAATTGGCCCGAATTTTACGGTCGCACTCATCGGTATAATTGATGGGCAGGATATGCAGCAACACCTCATCCATGCCAATCTCGTTGGAGTAAACCTCGGCCACAAAATCCAAAATCTCTTCCATCCCGTTCAGCAGGTCAAAAAGCGAAGGGGGATAAAGTGTAGTTCCCTTAAACTTAATCATCTGCTTTTTACGGCCAATTATAGATGATAGGCGCAGGGTTGTTCTTCCGCATTCGCAGGGCTCGTCATAATATTGGCAAATATCGCCGGTTTTGTAGCGCAGCAGGGGCATACCTTCAACACCCAGGGTGGTAATGGTTACCTCTCCCGGTTCGCCGGGGGCTACTTGCTGGTTATGCTCATCAAGCAGTTCAACAATCAGCAATTCCGGCTGGTGGTGGCCTCCTCTTCCATGCCCACACTCTGTAAAAGCTGTTTGCATTTCGGTAGAGGCATAAGTAGAGTAGAGTTTGATATCCCAGGCATCCGTAATTTTTTTACCAAGTATATTGAGCGAAAAATCGGTATTGCGAATATTTTCACCAATACAAATAGCTTTTTTTACCGTGCTTGAATTAATATCAATATGATGCTCGGTAGCATACTGAATGAGTTTGTGGATGAATGATGGTACAGCAACAATCGCGGTCGGTTTTAACCTTAAAATGGTATCCCACTGCAATGAAGGCACTCCCGGACCAAGGCGAATAATACCCGCGCCAATCATCCGGATGCCCGAATAATAAGCCAGGCCGGCCATAAACTGCCTGTCGAGCGTAAGCATCAGCTGGTACACATCATTGGGGCTGCCATCGGCACAAATAAACGAGCTGTATTCGTTATAGGTAAGTCGCTGCAGGTCATTCTCGGTAAGCGCGATAGTAACCGGGCTGCCCAATGTACCTGATGTAGAACTGTATTCAATGATCTTATCGCGGCCTACGCACATAAAATCATCATTCCGCGTCTGCAGGTCTTCTTTAACTGTAGTCGGGATGCTTTTCAGGTCATCCAGCGTTTTAATATCGGCAATATTGATATCGTTAGCCGCAAACAACTCTTTATAAAACGGCGAATTTTGGTTAAGATAGGCCAATAATTGCTGCAGTTTTTGCTCCTGCATAGCTACTATCTCTTCACTTGACTGGTATATTGGTGTATGTGTTAATGGAGTAGTCACTTTTCTATAATTACGATGGCGGATGCTATTGTTTTAAGATGGGTTAATGATACGGAAATTTTCAATGGTCCTTGTTCCTTTAACAATTCGGCAGTTTGGCCAATAAGTGTAAGTTCGGGTTTTCCGTCGGCATTATTGCTAATCTCAACCTCATTAAATGCGGTTCCGTTTAGCCAACCTGTGCCCAGGGCTTTAAAGAATGCCTCTTTTGCGGCAAAGCGGGCAGCGTAATGCTGATACTTATCGGCCATAGCTTCGCAGTAACTGATCTCCACCGGCGAAAATACCAACTCCCGGAAGCCCATATCCTTCCCAATTTTGCTGGCCACACGGTCAACTTCTATCATATCTATCCCAACACCGGTAACCACCTATCAGTTTTTTTTAAGTTTAAGTTTTTTTTAAGATCCATTGTGACCTTTTTTCACGCTTAAGCGTCTTCTACAAAAATAATATTTGGTTTATCTTTTAGAGTATGTAATTGCAGCTATGATTAACTGTTTAAACATTTTATTTGGCTATACACAAAAGATGAACAAATGTTTTTATTATTTTGTATTTTTGCGGCGTTATTGACTTATTTTTTAATTACGTGTTATAGTATTTTCCTAAATGTAGAGGCAGGGCGCAGGAGGAGTAAGGAGTAGGGATTTGAAAAAAGTTCATTGAGATTGTCTTGCTACCCGTAAGCCAACAAAATACCTAAACCGTTCTTTACACTGTTAACAAAATCAACAAATTTCAGAATACTTTTAATTGGTATATAAACAGCACCAATTAAATAACATATTTTAAACTTTTACAACCTATTGCACTAACGTTTGGATATACCCTGATTCAACCCAAATGTTGGCCTAATTAATTTAAACAAGATCATGCAAATTGAAGAGATCATTGCGAAAATAAATTCTTTCCTGTCTGAAGAATTCGAGGTAGATCAAGATACAATTACACCCGATGCAGTTTTAAAAGATACCCTTGGGTTGGACAGCCTTGACTATATTGACCTTGTAGTGGTAATAGAAACCAACTTTTCATTTAAAGTACAGCCCGAAGATTTCGCCGGCATTATTACTTTCCAGGATTTTTACAATTACGTGGTAGCTAAAGTACAGCCGAAGGAGCTGGTATAATGTCGTCCTGGAAAGGAAAATCTAAAGGGAAACCCTGGGGGTATTCTATTTTTCTGGCTATCTTAAAATGGGCCGGAGTTACTCCTGCTTACTTTCTTTTAAGGTTTGTTTCCTTTTATTACGTCGTTTTTTCCTATCAGTCGTCAAAAAGTATCTATTACTATTTCCATCAGCGCCTAGGCTACAGCCGCCTGAAATCGTTGCTTAAAGTTTACCAAAACTATTACATTTTTGGCCAAAGCATTATCGATAAGGTAGTTGTAATGGCCGGCATCCCCAATAAATTCACCTTTGAATTTGATGGCAAGCATAACCTGCACCAGATAGCAGCCATGAATAAAGGTGGCCTGCTTTTAAGCGCGCATATAGGCAGCTGGGAAATTGCCGGCAACCTGCTTAACACCATCAATACACGCATTAACATTGTGATGTATGATGGGGAAGACCAGCAGATAAAAGCCTTTATGGAAAAAGTAACGGGCAAATACAGCGTTAACATCATCGTGATTAAAGACGACATTTCGCATATATTTAAAATAAACGAAGCTTTTCAGAATAACGAACTGGTATGTATGCATGCCGACAGGTACCTGGAAGGCAATAAAACCATTACCAAAAACTTTTTGGGCGAGGATGCCAAATTTCCGTTAGGGCCATTTGTTTTGGCGGCAAAATTTAAAGTGCCTGTGGCCTATGTGTTTGCCATGAAAGAAACTAAGTTTCATTACCATTTTTACGCCAGTACAATAAAGGAATATTTACATTTGGGCAAAGATGCCGGGATGGAGCAAATGACCAATGATTTTGTGGGCGAGATGGAGAAGTACGTAAAAAAGCACCCCGAGCAATGGTACAATTATTATAACTTTTGGCAATAAAAACAACTTGATGAGAGGAACTGTTCAATAAGCGATGAAATCTGTTTTTATTGTTGCCGATAATATCCTATCGCCGGTTGGCGGCACTTCTGCCGAAAACTTTGATAGGCTTACCCAAAACATTTCGGGTGTTAAACAACACGCAGGTGGCACGCGCTCCGATGTACCTTTCTATGCCTCGTTATTTAATGACGACTGCAAATTTGTAGCAGACCAAAGTAATTACACAAAATTTGAGCAACTGCTTATCGCCTCCATTAGCGACGCGTTAAAAGATAGTGAGATTGATTGCGCAGATAAAAAAACGATCCTCATTATCTCTACCACAAAAGGCAATATCAGCATGCTGGAAACGGCGGCCGATGATCCCGAACTAAACAACCGGATTGCGCTTAGTACTTCGGCAACATTGGTTGCCGGGCATTTTGGTTTTGTAAATCAGCCTTTAATTGTTTCACATGCCTGTATCTCGGGACTGGTAGCACTTATTACCGGGATGCGCCTATTGCAAACCGGCGAGTATGAAAACGCGGTTGTTGTTGGGGCCGATGTGATCACCAAATTTGTGTTGTCGGGCTTTCAATCATTTCAGGCCATCAGTGCGGCGCCATGCAAGCCATTTGATGCCACCCGCGATGGCATTAATTTAGGCGAAGGCGCGGGTACGGTGATCCTTTCATCAAACCCTAAATATGCCAATGGCATAAAACTGGCAGGTGGCTCCATCAGCAACGATGCCAACCATATTTCGGGCCCATCAAAAACCGGCGAAGAGCTTTTTTATGCCATAGAGGGTGCATTAAAAAGCGCCGGCATTGAGCCGGAAGCGATAGACTTTATCTCAGCCCATGGCACCGCCACCATTTATAACGATGAAATGGAAGCAAAAGCTATCAACCTCGCAGGCATGGAAACTATCCCGGTTAATAGTCTTAAAGGATATTTTGGCCACACGTTAGGTGCATCGGGCATCATTGAAACCATTATAGCCGCCCACTCCTTGCAACAAAACGTGATTATCCCCACAAAGGGCTTTAATAAATTGGGGCTAAGCCAATCCATAAATGTGAGCCATGAACTACAATATCTACCTTTAACCAATTGCCTTAAAACAGCATCGGGTTTTGGGGGATGTAACGCGGCAATTATACTTACTAAATAAAGCCGAAAGCAAAATACATAAAGCCGAAAGCAATTAAATATAAATAGCAACAAATATTGACAGCAAATAATCATATCACTTCCCATTGCGTAATCAGCAACAATGTTGTTTACAGCAATGGCCTGCCTGTATTTGAAAATAAAGACGCCGACGCCGGGGCTTTTCTGCTTTCTGTTTACCAGTTCCTGGAGGTAAAATATCCTAAGTTTTACAAAATGGATAACCTGTCAAAAATGGGTTTACTGGCCGCAGAAGTTTTACTGAAAAACAACCCCATTAGCGAACTATATGAGGAGAACGAAATCGGCATTGTATTAACCAATGCCAACTCGAGCCTGGATGCCGATATTAAATACTATGAAGGGGCAAAAACGGTTGCCAGTCCGGCGTTGTTTGTTTACACTTTACCCAATATTGTTATTGGCGAAATCAGCATTAAAAACAAGTTTAAGGGAGAGAACGCGTTTTTTGTTTTTGAAACTTTTGATGCCGCTTTTGTAGCGCAATACGTGGCATATTTATTAAATAACAATATATTGCAGGCCTGCATTTGTGGCTGGGTTGATCTGCTGAAAGAAGATTACAAAGCGGTTTTGTACCTGGTGGAAAAACGCGAAAGCGATGCATCGGTACCGTTCACTGTAGAAAATATAAACAAAATTTACCTGTCGGATACAGAAAAACCCGGCAATGATATTGGAGCATAAGATGAGTCAATCTGTTTTTGTAGCGGGAGTAGGTGTAATTTCGGGCATTGGTAATAACACCGCCGAATGCCTTAGCGCGCTCGAAAACAGCCGGGCGGGTATTGATAAGATCAGGTATTTAGAGACTGTTCATAAGGATACATTCCCCGTTGCCGAGGTTAAATTAAGCAATGATGAGCTGGCAGCACTTTCTGGCTTTGGCCCGGATATTAGCCGCACGGCCATGCTGAGTTTGATAGCCACACGGGAAGCATTGCATAGCGCGGGAATAGAAAATTTCTCCTCCTTGCGTACAGGTTTCATATCGGCTAACACCGTTGGCGGGATGGATAAAACCGAAGATTTTTTTACCCAATTTATGGCTAATCCTAAAGCCGGCCGCTTAAGGAATGTAGTTAACCATGAATGCGGTAAGGTTACCGAACTGGTAGCAGATCAACTCGGAATAAAAAACTACGTAAGCACCATCAGCACGGCTTGCTCTTCATCGGCAAATGCCATTATGTACGGCGCAAGGCTAATCAAAAACAATATACTTGATGTGGTTATTGCCGGCGGTACAGATGCGTTAACCCGGTTCACGCTAAACGGGTTCAACACCCTCATGATACTGGATAACGAATACTGCCAGCCCTTTGATGCTAATCGTCGGGGTTTAAACCTGGGTGAGGGTGCCGGTTATGTTACTTTGGTATCTGAGCGCGTGGCCGCATCGCTTAAAACATCGCCATACTGTGCGCTTAGCGGCTATTGCAACGCCAACGATGCCTATCACCAAACAGCTTCATCGCCCGATGGAACCGGCTCTTATATGGCCATGCAGGGTGCTTTAAAAATGAGCGGTTTAAAACCCGGAGATATCAATTACATTAACCTGCACGGTACCGGCACACAAAACAACGATAACTCCGAAGGCACAGCTATAAAAAGGCTATTTGAGCCGCATTACCCCAAAATGAGTTCCACCAAATCGTTCACCGGGCATACGCTGGGGGCAAGCGCGGGCATCGAGGCCGTATTTTCGGCATTATCTGTTCAGCGGGGACTCATCTATCCAAACCTGAGATTTGAAACCCGAATAGAGGACCTGCCTTTTGCGCCCGAGACAAGCTTTTACAGGCAACCCGAATTGAAACATGTACTCTCCAACTCGTTTGGCTTTGGCGGTAATTGTTCATCACTCATATTTTCAAAACTACAGGATTGATATGTATATACGTGCAACAGGAAACATATCGCCACAAAAAACATTTGGTAATGCACCGTTCCCGGGAGAGGTTGTTGCCTATGAGGGCAACCGCTTAACCTGCATCACGCCGGATTATAAAGAGCTTATTGATCCTAAGCTCATCCGCCGCATGAGCCGGGTGATCAAGATGGGTGTAGCATCGGCCATGGCCTGTTTAAAAGAGGCCGGGGTAACTTCGCCCGATGCCATTATCACCGGAACTGCCTATGGCTGCCTGGAAGATACCGGCGTATTCCTGAGCAAAATGATAGAGCGGGGCGAGGAGCTGCTTACGCCAACATCTTTCATACAATCAACCCATAACACTATTGGGGCGCAGGTGGCGCTGCTGCTGCATTGCCATGAATACAATAACACGTTTGTAAACGGTGGTTCCTCTTTCGAGTGCTCCCTGCTGGATGCCCAAATGCTGTTACAGGAGGGCGAAGCTAAAAATGTATTGGTTGGAGGGATAGATGAAATTACAGACATCAGCCATGCCATACTAAGCCGGTTTGGCTTGTACAAACAAGACAATGTTTCAAACCTCGATTTATATAATACTCCCTCAAAAGGTACTATTGCAGGTGAGGCCTCCACGTTTTTCCTGTTGACTAATGCGGCTTCAGAAAATGCCCTGGCGAAGCTGGATGCCATAACAACCTTTTATAAACCGGGAAGCTTTGAAGAAGTTGAACAGCAGATCTCTTCTTTTTTATCGGCACAAAATATCAGTTTTGACGATATTGATCTGATCATAACCGGTAAAAATGGCGATGCTAAAAATGACGAAATTTACCATCATTTAAGCAAAACCCTGTTTAATAAAACTACCGCTATTAACTACAAGCATCTGTGTGGTGAGTATCCAACATCATCTGCTTTTGCATTGTGGTATGCCGCCCATATTATCAAAACAAACAGCATACCGGGTACGGCACATGCCGCCCCGCTTAAAAAAGTGCTCATTTATAACCACTACCAAAACACCTATCATTCCCTAATGTTGCTATCGGCGTGCTGACATTCAAAAACACCAATATTGCATTGATTGTATTGCTGGCGCTAACCATTGCGGTCGATAAAATGTATGGTGTAAGCTGGCTGATTTATGCGGCAGTCATATTGATTTATTCGCTCATTGTTGCCTACGGCTGCTACTTTGTTAACTCCAACTTTTTCATGCCGATGTATTGCTCGGCAAAAACTACAGAGAAAGTGATCGCCATTACCTTTGATGATGGTCCGGTAGCGGACGAAACGCCTAAACTTTTACGGATACTAAAGAACGCTAATATTGAGGCCGCTTTTTTTTGCATCGGCAAGCGGATAGCGGGGAATGAAGAGATCATTAAACAGCTAAATACCGAAGGGCATATCATAGGCAACCACAGCTTTACACATGCTGCTTTATTTGATATGTACCCGGCAAAAAAGATGCTTGCAGAAATGCGGCAGACGGATAGTGCGCTATACCAGGTAATTGACAAAAAGCCAAGGCTCTTTCGCCCGCCCTATGGCGTGATGAACCCCAATTTAAAAAACGCTATAGTTGAAGGCAATTATTTACCTATAGGCTGGAATGTACGTTCATACGACACCATGAGTAAGGATGCCGATCAATTGTTTAACAAAGTAAGTGCTAAAATTAAACCCGGCGCGATATTCCTCTTTCATGATACCTGCAAAAACACCGTCGCCATGCTGCCCCGGTTTATTGAATTTGCTAACTCCAAAGGCTATAAAATTGTAAGGGTGGATAAAATGCTGGGGCTGCCGCCCTATGCCTGATTAACAAAATACCTCAATCGTTTAGGGCATACTTACCAGCATACAGCTATGCTGAGCAGTTTTGTGCGTATTGTAGATCAATATATTTTTAAGGGCGGAAACTTTACCAGCCTTTTTAAGCATATGTTCAGGAACTGCTACCTGCCCGCTTACAAAATTACAGGCCAGCCAAAGCGCAAATGATGATGCTGTAGGATATTCGCCGCACAGGTGTTTAAAGCGGGCAACGGGCGTTCCGCTATCCAGCAATTGCTCACAGGTTGTATAATAATTCAAGGCACGCTTATCGCCGTTTTCGCCACTTAAAAGGAGGTCTATTTTTTCTCCCTGCGGCAAATTTTTTAACAGGAAATTTTTGATGTGCTCTTTTACAACATCAACATCTGTATTGTGAATGGTGGTAATGGCCTTCAATTGTGCTAAGGCGTTTGTTTTATTATTGCTCACATAAAACATCGCGGCACCTTCGCCAGATAAACTTCCATTGGTATTTGATTTATAGAGATCCTTATTGGCGCAATCTTCTTTTTTAAACCAGTCGGCAAGGGTATCCAACGTGTAATTATTGGCACATATCTCATCAACCCCACCTAACAAATAGGTGCTCTGAGGATTTTCGTTCAGTAACATTGCGGTATCTATCACCGCGTTTTCAAAGGCCAGCCCCCGGTGTACATGCGTAATATTATAGTTTTTATTATTGCTGATCAGCGCAATTTGCGATGATATGGTATTTGGCGTACCCTGTACAAAATTGCCCGGCGTAAGCATATCCTCATCATACTCGATGATCTGATTCAAAAACTTACCATTTTCTTCCATCCCGCTTACCTGGGTGCCAATAATAATTCCGTCGGGTTGGGTACTATCAGCAAGTAGGGGGAGTGCTGCTCCGCACCCCATCCTCGTGCTCTTGCTCATACGGCGTATGGCATTAGCCGTAAAAGCAGGGTAGGGAGGCTCTAAAACTTTTAATTTATTATCAACGGATGCTTGCAACTGTTCAATATCGATATCGCCAAAAGTTTGTTGGGGCGATATGCAATTGGTTTTATTGATATAGAACATCATGCCTTTGAAAAAATTAATGATGTACAATTACCACCAAAACCAAACGAGTTCGACATGACGTGATTTATTTTTGCCGGCTTATAAGCCAAAACAGGCTGCACTCCAATACCTGTTATAGGCTGCTTAAAATTCAAATTCGGATATAACTCCTGCCTGTCAATATTCAAGATACTATACACCGCCTCAATAGCGCTGGCTGCACCAAGCGTATGCCCGGTAAACCCTTTTGTAGATGCAAAATTGGGCAGGGTGCCAAACAGGTTTAACATCGCACGGCTTTCTACCTCGTCATTATTTTCGGTACCGGTGCCATGCGCGTTTATAAAATCAATATCAACGGGGGTTAAGTTAGCATTGCCTAAAGCATTCTTCATCGCCAAATATGGACCATCGCCCCCTGGCGATAATGATGAAGGATGATAAGCATCATTGGCATTACCATAACCGCTCACCGCCGCGTATACTTTTTTATCGCCGGCATCGGCTTCTTTTTCCAATACCAAAAACGCCGCGCCTTCGCCTAAATTAAGTCCCTTGCGGTTTTCATCAAATGGTGTACAAGCTTCATCAGATAGGATGCGGAGTGCGTTAAAGCCATTAACAGTAAATTTTGCAAGGCTATCTGTCCCGCCAACAATTACCCGCCGGGCCAATCCATTCTTTATCAACCGGCAACCATACATAATAGCATTTGCCGATGAAGAACAGGCCGTGTTCATGGTGTTTACCACCCCGGTCATTTTATAGCGGGATTGTATGAACAGGTTTACCGATGCGTAATCATATGATCCCACATATTCAATATTTTCATGATCACCATGCGTATTAGCATAAAGCTCATCCGTAAGGCACATGCCGCCAACTGTGGTTGCGCCTACCAGCGCGGTATCATCAGCCGTTAGTTGCTCATCTGTTAACCTCGCATTAGCAATCGCTTCATTAAAAGCATGAAGTGCCAGCAGGGTAGTGCGGGTAACACCGGGCTCCGTAACATGAAGCCCTGCTCTCAGATCCCCGGTACTCATCAAAACCTCAGCAAATGGCAGGATACCCGCATACCGCGAAGGAAAATTACCGCCACCTTTTATGATACCGGTTTTTCCATTTACCAGCGCAATATGATTTTCATCTACGGAATTACCAATAGCACTGATCACTCCCATACCGGTTACCAGGATCCTGTCCAATGTTTTAAGCTTTATTTTTCTCTGTGTTGTTCAATATATGCAGCCATCGTGTTTACATCAATCAATACTTTACGCCCCTCTTTGGGATCTTGTATATTGATGCCGTACTCCCGCTTCAAAAGCACAATCAGTTCCAGCGAATCGATGGAATCAAGGCCCAGGCCATCACCAAATAACGGCTCATCGTTTTTAATGTCTGCCGGCGTAAGGTCGGTTAAGTTAAGGAATTGAATGATCTGAACCTTTAACTTTTCCTTTAATTCTGCTATTTCCATCATTATCTATATTAAATTTTTTCTTTTTAAACCAAGGTACGTTACCGCCTGAAACGCTATGGTAATAGCCACCAGTGGTATTATACTAATCATTACATCCTTTAAGCCCGCACCCTCTAAAAATAAGCCATAATATGCTTGTATACACCAATGTAATGGCGATAACTGACTAATTGTTTTTAATGCGCCCGGCATTACAAAAGATGGCACCATTAAACCGCCAATGGCAGCTAATATTACAATAGATACCGCCCCGAAACCGTTAGCCTGTTCCTGGGTATTTGCAAAAACGCCAATGCAAATGGCATAGCTTACCGCACAATACCCACATGCCAAAGTAACAATAAACAGGCCGAAAATGTCGGCTGGCAAATTCAGGGCCGGTAAATTAATATACGGAAAAAACCACAACCCCAGTGAAAATATCACCAAAGCCTGGAACATGGTAACACCCAAATAAGTTATTTGCTTTGATAGCAGCCCCACCGCGTAATTGGTTGGCAATGTTTTTAGCCTGATAAAACTGCCACTTACCTTTTCCCTTACCACGCTACCGCTTAACGACATGATGATGAAGAACATGGCAAATATTGTCCATGCCGGTACATTGTGCTGTGTCGCGTTTGGCGCTTTTAAGCTGCCGTTTTTTGAAACAGGAACCTGGTTAATCTCGGCTTTGCCATTCAGCATTTCGTTTTCCAGTTGCTGCGGCATCTCCTTTTCGTTAATGGCAAAGTAAAGTGTGCGCAAGGTTTCCCGGCTCTCTACAATTTGCAGGGCACTTGCCAGGGCGCCGTTTACCGAAAACCGTATTGATTCAGGTATCGATGGGTTGTAATATAATATAAGCGGCGTGGCCCCTGTTAACTTTACTTCTTTGGCAGAATCGGCCTGCAAGCCAAAACTTTTCAATGCTTTGTTTGATGAGCTGTTGGCTTTGGCTTCTATTTTAGCCGAAAAATCCGAAGGAATGGTCACGGCCAGCATGGCATCGTTAGCGTGCATTCCATCGGCAATTTGCTGCGCATTTAGCTTTTTATCAACCTGCGCCACCTTAAACATCCCTATCTTATTGATGGTAGCTATCAACTGTGTACTTAACTTTCCAGCATCTTTATTACAAACCACTACTGTAAGCTTGTTTTTATTCATGAGCTGAAAAGTGCTGTTCTGTATGGTGGTTACTACAATAACCAAAATCACAGGCATAATAAACATAAGTGAAATGCCCACCTTATCGCGCAGCAAAACCCTCACATCTTTTACTATGGAAGCCCAGAGTTTAAACATTAGTTTCTGAAATCCTTTCCGGTTAAATTTAAAAACAGATCTTCTAAATTCTGATGGTCATATTCTTCCAACAGCTTATCTAAATTACCCTCTCGTACAATTCTGCCGTTATCAATTAAGGCTATCCGCTCGCACAAACCCTCTGCCTCACTTAACTGGTGCGATGTGTATATTAACGTCGTGCCATTGTCATTTAACTCTTTTAAATAATTGATGATAGCGTGCCGTGTTTGCACATCAACCCCTACGGTTGGTTCATCTAAAAAAAGTATCTTGGGGTTATGGATCACGCCGATAGCCAGGTTAATCCGTCTTTTCATACCGCCACTAAAATTCTGAACAGGTTTATCGCTTACGTGTGATAAGCCCAGAATCTCCAACAACTCTTTAGTGCGTTGCGCTATCTGTTTGCTGTTTAAGCCATACCAGGCGCCAAAAAACTCCAGGTTCTCTACCGGGCTTAACTCCTGGTAAAAAGAAAAATCTTGTGGTACAAAACCAAACAGCTTATTTACCGCCTTGCTTTTTGTACCGATGCTGTGCCCCAGCAGTTCTATCTTTCCTGTATCGGCAACCAGCAAGCCGGTCATCAAATTCATTAACGTGGTTTTGCCGGCTCCGTTGGGGCCAAATAAGCCAAAACGTTCGCCTTCGGCTATTTTTAAATTAAGGCCGTCATAAGTAATTCCGGAATTACCAGGATAATGAAACCCCAGGTTTTCGATATTTACAGCTAAGGAGCTCATGACTGCCATTTTATATTTTTGAGAACCGTAAAGGCGTTTCTTTCAATTTCGGCTATCTCAAACAAGTAATCGCCCATCACATTAAAATCAGCCTGACTGCCAATACGCCCCTTGTATATCCCTGCTGCCTGCACCGCGGCTGTTCGCCACAGATCACCGGCCTGGGTAAACATTTCTGATGCCTGAAGCAAGGTATCATTGGGCAAATAATCATTTGCTTGTTGTAAAAACGCGGCATATATATACCTGAAACCACCGCCACCGGTGCCAATTTCCTCCTGCATCCGTACCAGTTGCGCCAGGTAAAGACCGGCATCATGCAATCCTAATTTATCGCGCCAGCCTTTAATTTTATTGCCGGTATATTTTATACCATTTACACCAGCAAACCAACCGGGAATGGATAACATATTAAACACATTTTTTTTGATGCCGCTTTTGATGGCGCTTCTTATTTGCTCATCAGAAATTTCATTTTGATTACCCGGATAATACAATTGCCCCCTGGGTGCTAATGCTCCTTTGGCAAAACGCACACGCTCCAACTCATAGCTGGTTAGGGTTGTGGCATGTTCCATAATTGGATCGCTGATTAGGTAGTTATCATCTTCCTTACCAAAAACAATCAGGTTATGGGCATTAAAGTGAAACCGGTATTCTTTCGGGAAGTACGACAGGTAGTAAACTCCCACCTGGCAACCCACCGGATTGCCGGCATTAAGGCTCTCCAATAAAAAAGATTCGGCCCTCTCTTTTGAGCTGAACTTTTTCTGCACCACCGGCACACCCAATGATTTACATGTACGGTTAAATATAAAACCAGGCATCGACCTAAATGCGATGGACGGCCCGTTGTTCACCTTTATCAGGGGCACGTATACAAAAAACAAGCCGGCACCAATGCCAAAAGCCAGTGGCTCGGTTATTTTACCGTTTGATATTTTCTTTAATAAATTACTGGTAACTCCCGATTCGCAATGTGCCGCCTGTCCGTGTTCAAAATCAATCTTCATGCACATCCATACTTTTTAGCTCGTCGACCTTTACGTTAAAGGCCGCGGCATATTTTTTCAATTTTGTTTCTGATAGTTTATTAAATACTTCGGGTTTTAAATGGCGCTTTATCTGCCATTTCCAAAACCCGGTATAATCGGCTAAAATACTAAAGTCCATCAGTCTTAACTCCATAAAAAACAGGAGCGGACTGGCCTCATTATTTAAAACCTGTTGTTTTGCTTTAGCAATGCGCCCATCAATCTCCTCCCAGGCTACATCAAGCGCTTTTATTTTAACATCCCAGCCGTTGCTTAGCTGGGTAACATACTTTCCTGTACTATCGGTTGCGTAGCATACTTCCCTGGTTATTTTTCCAAGCGAACTCAGGTCCTGGGGTACGTTTTCTTTTTTCATGGTATATACACCTTTCCGCTTAACATACGGTAAGCATCGCATACATATACGAGAATCTTGAACTCTCGGGTACCAAAAGCAGGATCTTTTCACCCACCTTCAGTTTACCGCTATGAAACAACTCGTTAATCATGAGGTAAACCGATGCGGCCCCAACATTACCTACGGTAAACAGGTTCATGAACCATTTTTCGTAAGGGATGCCACCGCCGTATACCTCAACCATTTCATAAATTTTCGGCCTGAAAAAATCGCTGGAGATATGTGGCAAAAAGTAATCAATATCCTGGGTTGTTAACCCTCTTCTTTCAAAGATCTCTTTAATTTTCTGCCCTCCAAGCGGAACAATGTTATCGCTCAGTAAGCTAATATCCTGCTTCACGCTAAAGATAGATTTGTTCTTGATCTCTTCGGGTGTAAAATCCATAAATCCCTTCAGGCTGCCATCGTCCTGCTTTTCGGCGCCCATGTACATGCAGGCATCCATTTGGTTGGCGTATGATACACCCTCAATCCATTCTACCCGCAGGCTCAGGCCTGTTTCATTAGGTTTATCGGTCATTAAAAATGCCGACGCACCATCAGATAGCATCCACCTTAAAAAATCCTTTTGAAACGCTATGTATGGATTCTCAGTAAGCTCCTTCAATTTTTGAGCTTCTTCCTCAAATACATCAGAAACCAATAAGCCCGAAAATTTTTCAGATCCGGTTGCTACCGCCTGCTTAACCTCGCCCGATTTGATGGCCAGGTAGGCATATTTTAAAGCGTGCATTCCTGCGCAGCAAACACCAGATGGCGACACTACTTCAATAGCACCAGCCTCTGGCAACCAGCCATGTGTCATTACACCGTGGCTCGGCATCATTTGGTCTGGCGATGAGGTGCCGCATGATAGTAATTCCGTTTCCTCTATTTTGGCTTCGGTATTTTTAAATAGTTCCCTTACCGCCAGGGCTGTCATTTCCGCATTGGTATGGGTAGATTTTTTATTTTTATCTAAAGCGTAATACCTGGTTTTAATGCCATTGTTACGCAGCACAATTTTTTTTGATTTTGATGGTTTGTTGTCAATATAACCCAAATACAGTTCCATATCATCACTCGCGACAGGCTCGTTAGGAAGAAAAGCAGATGTAGTATTTATATAAACCTGATTAAAAGACATGTAAGTATTAATTTAGTTGTAAATAGTAGTTCTTTCTGGCTTCGATTCTATCACCAAAAAATGGTCGTATAAAAATCATATCCAGAATTAATAATATAGGTGCACCAATAAACAAGGCAATAAAAAGATAATATTTAAATGCCGCAATCCAGGGCTCCTTTTTTTTGCGTTTGGCAATAAATTTAGCCCATACTGCAAAAATAATTTTCGCCTTTCCCTCAATAAACATCAGCGGGTATTTTATGTGAACCGCTTCAAGGTTCATGAGTTCGTATTGCAGGCTTTCCCAGTATTCCATATTGATCCTGAAGGCTATCGCCCGCCCAAATTTAGCGGTATCTAATATTTCCTGCTCATCAATACCGGGCTTAGGGAATATATTAAGATAACGTTCTTTTTTACCGGTTAGCATCCAGTAAAAAATGGTAACAAAACTTATGGGGTTAGGATTTCTATCAACCAGCGCTATATTGCCTACCAGTTTAGCCCCCGCATCCTGGAGAGATTTGCGAACCCGTTCAAAAGCATTTAACCACATGTTGCGTGCGGCGCTGATGGTAACAACCGGTGTACCTTTTAACACTCTTAAAAAATCCGGGTGGTTAAGCAAGGAGTTTGAAGGAATACTTGGCGATAAAAACCAGGGCTGATAACCCAAAATAATCAGATCGTACTTTGTTTCTTTTAAGGTAAAAGGCTGAATTTGGGCCGGCACACTTAAAACACAATCGGGCATCACATTAAAAAAACTGGACCCCGTCCATGGAAAAGGATAATTATCCACCATTTTTATAACAACCTTTTCAACCGAAAAGCCTTCATCAATAATCGGCTGGGTAAATGAGTCGATGATTTCGCCCATCTGTCCGGATTGGGTATAGTAAATAACTAAAACTTTTTTATCCATTACGCTGCCGGTTTAAGGTCTTCTGTGTGCAACACCTTTGAGGTTTTGCTATAGTCAACTACCGCACGTTGTACAACAGGCGATAGGCTGTTAAAGTTTTTTACTACCGTATTTTTATCGTTTTCAATATCTGCACGGTAATGAACAATTTTGGGGGCCTTTTCCTGGATCACCAATCTAAGGAAATGCAGATCGGTATTATCCGGATCGGCAAGTAAGGCTGTTTCCAGCTTTATGCGTCCGGCTTTAAAAAAGCGTAGTTTATCTTTAGGCTTACCAACCAGGCTGGCTTTTTTCATTAATAAAGCACCTTCGTACCCCTCTTTCAGGTCGGTACCTGCATCGGTAAAAACGGATAGTTCCTGGTTTATTTCATCCACATTATCAGATGCCATTGCTTTATAAAAAGCGGCTTTCTCCAGCTTTTGCGCCCAGCCCTTTGTACTTCCGGCAAGCAAAATCCCCAGGAATAAACAAACAAAAGTAACGGGCCTTTTTATATAACTCTTCATAAACCTAACCAAATGTAATAAATAATACGTGCAGCACAAACCAACTGTTGCTTTACCAATATAGTAGTATGCCCAACCTTTTAATCGGCAATTAGTTTTAATTTTTTACCGTTAGCTGAATTAAAGCAACACGATATAAGATATTTTATATTGATAATGGTTTAACCTATAGCCTAATAAATAGCATTTGAACCATTAAAAATCGGTTTTCTTTCGCTTACTTTGGGGTTTGAATTTTTTTGAGGAACTTAATAGCATAAATATTTAACAGTATCTTCCCAAGCATAAAGTATGACATTAGCAATAAGCGGTTTACATGGATAAAACTCAACAGTTTGCTGGCTCCTGGGCTGTAATTTTAGGCGGATCAAGTGGCTTTGGGTTTGCCGCTTTACAAAAGTTAGCAGCGCATGGCATGAACATTGCCCTTTTATACCGGGAAACTGCTATTACAGAAAAACCGCTTAAAGAACAACTAACTCAAATAGCAGCAGAACACAGCGTAACCATTTTACCTTTTAATATAAACGCACTTGAACAAACCGGTCGCGATTTATTTTTAAAACAATTTGCCCAGCTTGCTGTACATAAACATTGTGTTAAGTTATTGCTGCATTCCATAGCCCGTGGTAATTTAAAACCATTGGCAGCAGGAGCCAATAACGACCCCGTTCTTTCAATTGAAGATATACAGGCAACAACCTACGCCATGAGTAACAGTTTATTGGACTGGACAAGGCTGCTGTTGGATGCTGAGCTTTTTAACCCTGATGCCCGGGTAATTGGTTTAACCAGCGATGGCGTTCATAAATACTGGGAAAGCTACGCGGCGGTATCCATTGCAAAGGCATCACTGGAGAGCCTTACCAGGTATATGGCAGTTGAGTTTAGCCGTTACGGATTAAAAACAAACCTGATACAGGCGGGAGTTACCGAAACGCCATCCTTAAAAAGGATTCCGGGCAGCGATAAATTGATAACACTGGCCGCGGCTAATAACCCAATGGGGCGCATAACTATGCCAACAGATGTGGCAAATGTAATTTACATGCTTTGTACCGATGAAGCATTTTGGATAAATGGTTCACTAATTCATGTAGACGGGGGTGAACATTGTTTGTAATTATTAGTTTTTGATACATGATGAATAACCATATACTTAATCATTTACCCTATAAATCAACGTTTCGCTTTATTGATAACATTACATCGTTGAATGAGGATGGTGTTACGGGCGATTTCACGTTGAAGCAGGACGCCTTTTTTTACGAAGACCATTTTGAGGGCAACCCGGTTACACCCGGTGTTATCATTACAGAAATTATGGCCCAGATAGGATTGGTGGTACTGGGTATATTTTTAATATTGAAGGAGCCAGGGAACGATTTTACCAGCGACTCTTCCTTATATCCTGTACTTACCTCAACCGATGTTTCTTTTTATAAAATGGTATTACCCGGTCAAAAAGTTACCGTTATTTCCAAAAAACAGTATTTCCGTTTTGGAAAACTGAAGTGTACTGTGGAGATGCTGGACAGCTCAAAGGAGATTGTAGCAAGAGGAACATTTGCCGGCATTATTAAACATATTGACTTAAAATGAGCAGGCGTGTTGTAGTTACAGGAATGGGCGTTGTATCGCCAAACGGAATAGGCATCAGCGCTTTTTTAAACGCCATACAAAATGGCATATCGGGCATAAAATTTATGCCGCTTTACGAAGAATTAAAGTTTAGCTGCCAGGTTGCCGGCAAACCCGCCTTTGTATTAGAAGATCTTAAAAATAAAAACTACATATCCGAAGTTACTTTTCATGGTTTAAAAGGTACCAACATCGGCTATGGCTTAATGGCCGCCCTTGATGCCTGGACAGATGCCGGCTTAACTTATGATACCGATGAGCCCCGCTGGGAAACCGGATGCATTTTTGGAAACAGCGTTTCTGATACGGAGGCCATGAAAAATGTAATTACCCGGGTTGATAACAAAGAGGTGAAAAAATTAGGCTCGCGCGTGGTTGAACAAGCCATGAACAGCGGTGTAACCTCCTATATATCGGGCAGGCTGGGCCTGGGTAATAAGGTGATCACCAATTCGGCAGCCTGCGCAACGGGTACGCAGGCCATTTTAATGGGATACGAAACCATTAAAGACGGTTATGCTAAACGGATGCTGGTTGGCAGCAGCGAATATGTGGATACCTATGTATTCGGTTCGTTTGATTCTATGCGGGTACTATCCCGTAAGTTTAACCATGAGCCAGAAAAGGCATCACGCCCCATGAGCGTAACGGCCGGCGGCTTTGTTCCCGGATCGGGCGCAGCAGCATTGGTTTTAGAAGACCTTGAATTTGCCCTTGCACGCGGCGCAACAATTTATGCCGAAGTTTTAGGCGGATCAGCCAACAGCGGCGGTCAGCGCACAGGCGGATCAATGACGGCAGCCAATCCGCTGGGTGTAATAAGATGCATAGAGGAAGCCATGGCCAATTCCAAAATCACGGGGCAGCAAGTTGATCTCATCAGCGGCCACCTTACTGCCACAAATGCCGATATGCAGGAAATTCAAAACTGGTGTAAGGCCCTGAACAGATCAGGAGATGATTTTCCGTTGATGAATTCCCTCAAATCAATGATCGGTCATTGCTTAAGCGCGGCTGGGTCTATTGAATCTGTGGCATCAATATTGCAAATTGTACATGGGTTTGCACATCCAAACATTAACCTTGATGACCCTAATCCGGAAATAAGTAAACATATCAACTTAAACCGTTTGCCTACTTCTGTAGTCAATAAAGATATAAATATAGTTGCTAAGGCCAACTTTGGCTTTGGCGACGTAAATACCTGCTTAATATTTTCTAAATTTAACCCTGATGACACGACAAGAAATTTTAATTGAACTAAGAAAAGTTTTATCGCCATATACCCTTGATAAAGAAACACTGGCTAACATTGATGAAGGCACCAACCTTATTACAGACTTGAAAATAAACTCGGCCAATCTTGTTGATATCATTATTGACGCCGAAACTAAATACAACATTGAAATAGATTACGACGCTGCCGATAAAATGGTAAATGTGGGCGGCTGTATTGATGTAATAGAAGAAAAGACAAACCAGCAAATATGATCATAAGTGCCGGTAATGATATTGTAGACCTTGGTACAATTAACGCTACGCGTACAAAAGAACCAAGGTTTTATACAAAATTTATTACCGGTACCGAAACAGCATTATACAACCAGCCCCACCTGGCCGATATGCCGTTTGAGTATTTTGTATGGATGCTATGGTCGGTTAAAGAATCTGTTTACAAATTCATACAAAGGCACCATCCCGGCCTTGTTTTTTCTCCCTCAAAAGTTACTGTTGAACAAATTGAATTGCAACGGGAGGCTTCCATCCCGGCAATAACCCAAGCCCAAATTGAAGCTAAAGGCTTTGCCGGGCTAACTACTTATAACAGTATTATTGCCTTTGGTACAGATAACTTCTATTCCATATCGATAGTCAATTCAAATTATATAGCTTCCACTGTAAACAACAGCAAGGATTTTGAAAATATATACTGGGGCATTAAACATATTGACCAAACCGAGCCTGAATACCAATCAAGAGCGGTAAGGCAATTCCTTTTAAAACAGCTGGCTTCTGTTTTTGACACGGATGACTTACATATTATTAAAAACAGTTCCGGATGCCCGGTTTTATTCAATGGAGATAATAGGGCAGATATCCCGGTTTCATTGGCTCATCATGGTCATTATGTAGCTTATGCTTTTCCTAATCTCCAATAACAATACTATATAGCTCCAGGAGTTTTCTGTAAGTTTATATCCTCCAATCAGCAACATTTAGCGCCCCGATACGTAAAACACCACCTGATTATCTGTTTGTTTACGAAACCCAAACCATGCTGTTTGTTTAACCGTAAAACGCGCAACGACATCTATTATATGAAAAGATCTGTTAAGTTAGTGCTGTTAGCTGTAGCCTTTGTTGCTGTAGGGCTGGGGTATTATTTTAACAAGCGATATGCCTTAGAGAAAAGATATGCATCGGTACCCGAAAAACGGCACAAGAACAATATTTTACGGATAGGGATCATCGGCGATAGCTGGGCAACCGGCATTTCATTGGATACCATCATAAGCGATGAGTTTTTAAGGCGCGGTATAAAAACGGAGGTCATTTCCTTTGGCGAGCCGGAGGCAAAAACGAAAGATATTTACGACAATTTATACGCCGGACCGGGTACACCTTATTCAAGCAGTGAGATACTGCATCATAACCTTGATTATTGCATAATTTTGGCCGGGACAAGTGATGCAGCGGGTGAAATGGGCGCAAAGTTTTATGCCTATTACAGTTCGCTTATCATTGGCGATTTGGCAAAAAACAATATTGAGCCTGTTTTTGTAACCATGCCCGATTTTGGTTTTAAGGAGGTTACCGATAGTTTAGGAATATTAAAAAAAGTGCGTAATGAGGTAAGCTCATTAATTATTGATAACGGCAGCACCGGAAATTTGGATGATTACCGCAAGCAGGTAAGTGAAGTTTTAAAAGACACCCACCTACAGGATTCTGCCATTGTGGTTCCCTTTAACCTGGTATGCGATAACTATCAAAAACATAAGATATTGTATCGCAACAACAGCCATCTTTCAACTGCCGGGAAGCAAAAAATGGGAAGAATTATAGTGCAGTATATTTTAAATAAAATAAATCAGGGCAATTTGCATTCGCCACCAGCCGGAATAGGAGCACCCAATATTGCCAGTTCAAAGCCGCTGGCCAATATACGCCGCTCAGGAAGTTAAGGCCGCTATCTTTTTAATATCGCGATAACAGATATACAGCGGGATAAAACCAAAGATGCCAAAACAGCAATCGATACAACGCCAGTAAATGGGGATTCCCCGGATTGGTCCTGCAATAAATGCCAGCGGGAACACCATAACACAAGCTATCATCCCGAACTGGATTATCCAGATATTTTTAACCGGATCTTTTAACGGACCAATAAACACGGTGGCAATAACCAGATGACCAAATGCCAGCCAATCGGTACCATAACTCAAATAGGGATAGTTTTCATTGGTTGTTTTTACCGCCAGGTAAACCTTTATTAACCAATCCTGCATAAAGGATGGAAATATATTGGCGTGTGCTGCAAAAAACGCCAGTTCGCTTTCAATTGGGAAAGCCGTAACGCCACTTAATACCAAACCGATGATGAATACAATAACCCAGGTTTTTACTTTTTTCCGCAGTTGCAGTTCGGTTTGTATCATGGGCTGAAATTAAAGATTATTTCGAGCTTGTATAAAACTTTCTGTGGTACCCGCGCAGATTTATACAGAAACCAATTCAATAGTTTTTTCTATATTTGTTTTAAGGAAATGGTGTCTTCCTATTTAACCGCCCTAAAAAGCTGATGGCGCCTACAATAATTAACCCGTGGAATTTATTCCGCGCTAATTTTTTGTAGGTGAAAAAACTGCTGATCAAATCCATTTTAAAGACATCCCGCCGTTTAATACAGCGCGTTTTTCCTTTCTCCCATTCAATATCATTTAAGGTATCCGGCATCAATATTTCTGTATTGAAGTTTCTCTGCATCGTTAACAATCAATCAATTTTAAAACTAAATTAGCATCGCCATAAAATGAACGATAAAGAATTCCTGTCAGAGCATTTTTCGATAGTGAAAAACCTGTTGAGGTGGACACTCCTCATCATCCCCATTGCAATTGCCATTGGCAGCATGGTAGCCTTGTTTTTATGGCTGCTTAACTGGGCCATCCATTTCAGGTTTCAACATCCTTACCTGTTGTATTTTTTACCTGTGGCGGGTATTGCTATTTACTTTACATACAAACTATTTGGCGGATCATCCGAAAAAGGGAACAACCTGATCATAGATGAAATACATCAGCCGGGATGCGGTGTACCAAAACGCATGGCGCCGGTTGTATTGATCACCACTATTATTACCCACCTGTTTGGTGGCTCGGCAGGGCGCGAGGGCACAGCGGTACAAATTGGCGGCAGCATAGCCCAGGCCTTTGCACATTGGTTTAAACTGAATGAAGCCGACACCAGCATTGTATTAATTGCAGGTATTGCCGCAGGCTTTGGGGCGGTATTCGGCACACCACTCACCGGGGCCATATTTGCCATGGAAGTTTTAACTATCGGCCGCATACAATACAACGCGCTGTTACCCTGTTTAATAGCCGGTATTTTTGGCGATATTACTGTTGCTATATGGGGTGTTCACCATACAGCGTATCATATTGATACCTTCGCCAACACAGCCCATTGGTATTCAGCCTATACCTCCTTTGATTTTTTACTCCTGGTAAAAATCATTATTGCATCTGTTGCCTTTGGTTTAGCCAGTTACTTATTTGCCTACATGGTTCACGGAATAAAAGCGTTTTTTGTAAAACGCGTTCGCAAGCCCTGGCTTATTCCGGTAATTGGCGGCTTAATCATCATTGGCTTAACTGCCCTGTTGGGCAAACCCGATTACCTAAGCCTCGGCATCGACCCTGAACATGCCGGCGCTGTCACCATTCCATCGGCCTTTAACGCCGGCGGCGCCAATACCTGGAGCTGGCTGTGGAAAACCATCTATACTACAACTACGCTTGCAACCGGCTTTAAAGGTGGCGAGGTTACGCCCTTATTTTATATTGGAGCCACCCTGGGCAACACCTTATCCGTGATAATGGATGCGCCGGTTAGCCTTTTCGCCGCATTGGGTTTTATCGCCGTTTTCGCAGGTGCCACCAATACACCATTGGCCTGTACTTTTATGGGGATTGAGCTTTTTGGCAGCCAATACGCGCTATTCTTCGCGGTGGCTTGTTTCACGGCTTACTTTTTTAGTGGGCACTCGGGCATTTATGGATCTCAGCGAATAGGGGTTCCTAAAACCATCAGCCAGTTTTCTGATTCGGCTACCATATCAGAAGCCGGTAACCGAAGGCAGAGTTACGTGCAAAAAAAGCTGGAGAAGTATAAAATAAAGGCTAAAGATAAAAAGGGCTAATTCTGTTAATGTCCCCTCGGGGTCTCCTTGAAAAGGGACCCTGAGCCGCTTGCTAAGTATAAAACTATGCATATCCGATCTGCATAACGCCTCAGGGTCTCCTTGAAAAAGGACCCTGAGGCCGCTTGCTAAGTATAAAACTATGTATATCCGATCTGCATAGCGCCTCAGGGTCCTCTATCGAGAGACCCTGAGGGCACAAAATATAAACTAAAGGCTAAAGATAAAAAGGGCTAATTCTGTTGATGTCCCCTCAGGGTCTCCTTGAAAAGGGACCCTGAGGCCGCTTGCTAAGTATAAAACTATGCATATCCGATTTGTATAACGCCTCAGGGTCCTCTACCGAGAGACCCTGAGGGCACAAAAGATAAAAAGGGTTAATTCTGCTGCCCAGGCTTTTTAGCCGAGCTTTTAACTGTATCCTTTACCGCCTTAACCGGCTCTGGCAATTTAGCGGGCGGCGTTTTAGCCACCGTGTCTTTCACCGTTTTAATAGGCTTCTGTTTGGTAGTATCGGTTTTAAGCAAACTATCCTTGCCCATTAATGATGGCTTTTTCAAACTATCGGCAGCTGTGCCTTTTACTGGCTTGGTTACAGGCACACCCGGTTTGCCTTTTGCCGGCGACTTACCTCCCGGCAGTTTTACATCAGTTGTTTTGTGCGGCGAAATGATAGACTCCTTTGATATTGGCCTGTCCTTAGGTTTCCAGATAAAACCTTTTAATATTTTATCATCATCCACCACTTTTTTAATAGGCAGATACCTATTCTCGGGTTTGGTTTGGAGGCGAATATTGGTAAGTTTACTCTTCCTGAATGATACCACCATACGGCTGCTGAGGGATCGCTGCATTCCCTCCACGGTGTTGCTCACACTATCCCGTTTAAAGTAGATGCTTTCGGCATTGCCAACGGTGTACATCTTATCCAGCTTATCATCTTTAAAAAAGCCGCGCATTTTTTTACCACCCATCTGGTTAAAATGCAGTGAATCGTTCTTTTCAAGGTTTACAATAAATGCCGATGGAAACAGCTCCATATTATCCATCTTTTTGTTCCGCATTTGTACATATATCGTGTCGCCAGATAGTTGCGAGCCCTGGGTCCAAAACATGGGTTTCACATAGCACCTGATGGTTGAATCACTGTTACTGTAAAAAATTGAGTCGGCCTTACCCTGCAGATCCGATTTAAATAATTTAGCGTTGTGGTGCGCTATCAGGATCCTTACACGGGCGGTATCCTTCAAATTAATTTCTCGTTGGGCAAATACCGGGTCGCGTTTAATTTCTTCGGTACGTATACTATCCTGCTTTGCTTTTCTTACAGCCGTTACCTTATCTTTTTTTATTTGCGCCGAATCTACTATCACCTTGGGATGCCCAAAATAATCAGTGTGCCTATAAGTGGTATCCTTAGGTATAGAAAGCCTGCGCGCTACCAATACCTTTGATAATTTCTTAATCTCAACTATCTGTTTCCTTGCTGCCGCCGATGTATCACGAACGTAAGCATAGGCCTGGCGTTGCTTTTCCTGGTAAAGCTTCAGGTTTTTATAAGTCATTATCTGGGTTTCCAGCGTATCGGCCGTCATGTAAACAGAATCTCGTTTTATTTTTCCGGGCTTGGCGGTATCGGCCGGGGCCTTTATGTTTTTTGTATCCCTGCCGGGTTTAACCGCTGCAGCTACCTGTGCTAAACTGGCTATCTTCTTTTGGGCATCAGCCGGCTTAATATTTTTAGCCTGGGCTGCTGCTTTTCGTATTACGGAATCAATTTTGGTTGAATCTTTTTTGGTGAGGTTAGGCTTCAGTTTCTCCGCCATATTTGCCAGCTCCATAGCGCTTTTTATTTGGCCCGGCGTAATGGTTTTATTGCTTACTGCCAACTTGCGTACCGACGAATCAATTTTAGCCGAATCTTTTTTTGACACAATGCCATTAGGTTTAACCTGCCCAGCCAGGTTTGCCATGTTGGTTATCTTCATGGTATTGGCCGGCGCCTTTAGTACTTTGTTTTTAGTTGTAAGCGGCATCGGGGGAGGCACCGAGTCTGTTTTGGTGGTATCTTTTTGTTCGGTAACCAATACCATGTAGGCGTTTTTAGTAACCACGGTGCGCTCATCGGCCTTAAAGTAGGTGGCCAAATCGCCTTTCATGGTTATTTTTTGCTCCCTATCAATAAAGGTGATGTTTTTAACTGCCCGGCCATATCCTTTCAGCTTATCGTAAAACAAACTATCACCTTTTAATGATTTTGTGCCTTGTTTATACTGGTTTTTTTTGCCAAAAAAAGCTTGTTCCGTTACGGTGTTGTACAGGCCGTTCTCGGTATACAAAGTATCTTTGTCCTTTTTGCCATAAATATTGGTAGGCCCATAAAAATAGGCGATCCGGGTACCTGTATTATACTTCATGGTGTCGGTTTTAATAACGGCATCCACCGTTGTTAAAACCACATCATAACGAAAATATGAATCGCGCGAAAAGGCAAAGTAGTAGCCATTTTTGCTGGTAAGCACATTGTCCTTATTGATAAGCTTACCACCGCCGGTGTAAGTTCCTATGCGGGTTGCAGTATTGTAGGTGAGGTAATCGGTAGTAAGCGTAGCATCCTTATCCACCATTTTAACATTATTAGTTAAGATGGCAATTTTTGTATTCCCGTTATAGTTTAACTTGTCCGAATAGATATTCAGCGTATCGCCCTGGTTAATGTTTACATTACTAAAAGCATCAAAGGCATTATCCTGGGGATAAAAATAGGCGCTATCTGATCGCAGGATTGAAAAATCCTGTTTAAAAACCCCTTTATAAACCTTGATAACATCGCGGCCATTTATCTTTGTGCCAGTGCTGCTTGCTGATTGTATCAGGTTTACAATTGATTTTTTTTGCCCCATAACGGTGGCTGCCATCATCAATAACAAAAAGCTTAAAACATATTTTCTCACTGTGGCAAAATTAGTTTTTTGTTGGGGTTATTAAATTAATAATTTTGATGAATGCTACCAGTTACCCAGTTTGTTAATTTTATTGAACAAAATGCCTTGTTTACCCCAGGCAGCAAGGTTTTGGCTGCTGTAAGCGGTGGTATGGATTCTGTTTTAATGACTCACCTGTTAAAAGCTGCGGGAATTAATTTCAGCATTGCCCATTGTAATTTCCAGTTACGGAGCAACGAAGCCCTGCGCGATCAGGAGTTTTGCAATAACCTGGCTAATAAACTGCGGGTACCTTTTCATACCATCAATTTTGATACCATAGCATATGCCGCCGAACATAAAATATCTATCCAGATGGCCGCCCGCGATTTGCGTTACCAATGGTTTGATACTTTATGCCAGCAATCAGGCTACCAGGCCATTGCGCTTGCACACCACCAAAACGATGCGATTGAAACAATATTGTTAAACCTTACCCGCGGAACCGGCATTGCCGGCTTACATGGCATATTACCTAAAAACGGTATGCTGGTGCGCCCGCTGTTATTTTTAAAGCGCGAAGAAATAGCCGCCTTTATTGCCGGTAACAAATTAGATTTTGTGGAAGACAGCTCAAACGTTTCTGCAAAATATGCCCGCAATAAAATAAGGCTTGAGGTTATCCCCAAACTAAAGGAGCTTAACCCATCGCTTGAAAAAACGTTCGAAAACAATCTGAAACATTTCAGGGATCTGGAACTCCTGTTAGATAACCAGGTTGCCGAGTTAAAGAAAACGCTGTTGCAATGGGGCACCGATGAAATATTTTTGCTTATTGATGAGGTTAAAAAATTAAACCCCGCGCGTTTGCTCCTGTTTAAATTATTACAGGAATACGGTTTTAATGAAACCACCGTTGATGATGTGCTATCGGTACTGAACAAGCATTCGGGCCGGATCTTTGAATCAACGGGATTTTTGTTGGTACTTGATCGCGAAAGGCTGATCATCAAACAAAAGAAAACCGGGGTACTGGAACCGGTAAGCATATTTGAGCAGGAGCATGAGGTTTATTATGGCACATATAAGCTTAATTTACTGCATGACGATAGCCCGCTGATTATAAAAGATAACCCACTGGCAACATCAGTTGACGCGGCTTTGCTGGTATATCCGCTTACGGTACGGGCCTGGCAGGAGGGCGATTATTTTTACCCGCTGGGGATGAAAGGACGAAAAAAACTGAGTGATTATTTTATCAACCAGAAATTATCCTTACATCAAAAGGAGGAAGTACCCATCCTGGTAAATGGCAATGGCGATATAATTTGGGTGGCAGATTACCGGCCCGATGAAAGGTATAAAGTAAACAATAACACTAAAAAAGTTACTATATTCGAATTGTACAAATTATGACGAGCGAAAAAACTGTATTTGTAGAAAAGCAATACCTGGGCCGCGAATTTATCCCAATTACCATACGCCTGGTTTTGGCCATGTTTTGTTTTGCAGCCTACTTTTTTACCGACGAGCGTGAGCGCAACGGCGATTTGTTGGTGGTAGTTGGCTTCGCTATTATCATCATATCCATCATTATGGGTTTTCTGTTGCATTATAGTACCACGGTTGAAAATAAAAGCATCCGCCTGAGCGGCTTATGGACTGCCCGCGTTGTAAAAATTGATCTTAATGGCATTGTAAAAGTCGAAAAAGGATTATATAGCCGCTACCTGTTTAATAACCCGGTTTATAACCTGCATACCAAAGGTACTATCCGTTTTTATGCTGCCGGTAATGATGCTATTCATTTAACCGATAGAGACGGCATGGTTTATATTATAGGTTCCCAGCATGTAAATGAATTTTTACGGGCAATTACGGATGAGATGAAAAAGTAAACCCTCTTTAATGCTTAATGTGGAAAAAACCTATTAATGCGTTATAGTCCATTAAAATATGGCAAATGATCAGCATTTTTAAGTTACGGTATTTATAGTAATGGTAGCCAAAAACCAAGCCGATCCATACAGGCATTAATACATTTATTATGGTACCATAACCTGCATGTAATAAGCCGAAAAGCACCGCGGTTATTATTATAGGTAAATGTTGGTTTTTAAAAAATAGCTGCAGCCGCGGTATCATGTATCCCCTGAAAATTAATTCTTCCAATACCCCCGCAGTAAAAACACCAAATAATTTAGCCGGAAAACTTAATTTAAGCATCAATAACATAGCATTGCTTACTTTAAGCGTACCCCATAATTTAATTGGCAGGGCAATTATTACGGCGCCTATCAGTATGATCAGCAAAATTGCGAAAATAGACAGGATAGAAAAGCCTATCGAATAACGCTTCTCTCCCCATAATAAAAGAGGTTGTTTTTCTTTGTTTAAAACGTACCAGTAAATAACAGCAAAACATAACCAAAATGCCAACCGGCTTACCACAAACCGGGTATCCATTGATAAACGTTGAACGGTAAGCATGCTGAACACCTTTGAGCCAACCATAAAGCATAAAAGCAATACCACCGTTAGCAGCAGGCTATAAATTATGGTGGCGTGGTGGTTTTTACGGATAAATTGTATCATTAAGGCTTGTTTACCAATGATACTAAAAATAAGCAATAATAACGCGGTTGATTTTTTTTAAGAATGGTGGTTCCCCTCTGGGGTACCAATCTTTTGTTTATGATTTTCTACAAAGCTTTTGATCCTCTGGATCAATCAAATCGCTAATCCAATCTCATAAATTTTGGCTGTTCATAGCCTTTTGATCCTTCGGATAAACTATCACACTTCTATCGAAAAAATCACACCAGATGCTAAGCTGATGTGCACAGCTTGCATGAAAGTTGCATAAGATTTCTCCTCGTACCTCGTTCGATGACATCGTTTTCTAAATACAGTATGAGAATAAAAAAGATATGCTCACACTATAGCTGATCCAGAGGATAAAAAGCTTTGTAGAAAAATACACGCTATTGTTTTGTGCTCCAGAGGAGTACCACCCCAGCAGATGAAAAACATGTACTAACCGGGCCGCTACTCATGCCCCATAACCTCCACCAACTGTTCAATAAATAAAATAGCTGCTTTTTTACGGTAAACCCCTTTTTGCCAAAGGATATAGGATTGCCGTTTGATGCCTTTGGCCGCTATAGGAACAGCTACAACCTTATCCCAGCCTATTAAGGCCTTTTCATTAAGCACTGTTGCCCAATGGCCGTTTTGAATCAGCGATAATAAGGAGTGCATATCATTCAGCTCGATCCTGATATTTGGAGCGATCTTGCCTTTGTAAAACAAGCCATTAATGAACTCCCGGGAGCTAAAGCCTTTACCGGGCAATATCAGCTCTTGTTGGGCCAACTCTTCCAAACTTATTTTTTCGAGCTTAGCCAGCGGGTTATCTTTAGCAACCACCATAACAATACTGGAACTGAACAGCACCTGCATTTCCAGGTCTTCATCGTCAGACTGGTTGTGAAATGCCAGGATCATATCCAGCTCTGCCAGTCTCAATTTTTTTTCCAGTTCCTCGGGACTGCCATAAGTGATAAAGATCTTTATACCGGGATATTTATTTGAGAATGGCGCAAGGGCCGGTAATAGCAACGAAGTAAAGGCATAAGATACCCCTAAATTTAATTCGCCGGTAGCTGCATTGTTTAACTCTGTAATGGCCTGTTTTCCTTTTTGTACGTCGTTGAGTATTTTAGTTGCGTGGGTTAAAAATATATGCCCGGCTTCCGTAATGCGCACATGCCGGCCTATTCTGTCAAACAAAAGCATTCCTAACTCATCTTCCAGTTGCTTTATTTGTTGGGATAGGGTGCTTTGGGTAATAAATACAGCCGCGGCAGCTTCTGTGAAATTCATCGTTTCGGCAGCCTTAACAAAATATTGTAACTGTCTAAGTTCCATAATCAATCGTTTTTACCGATCATTTTCATTAAAACAATCTATTTTACAAATATATCATCATTGCGGATATTTGCATCATAAACAATTTCAATAGTCTTACATTAAGGTCTCCCCTGAATTTGCTTGTGTTATGAATGAATAAATGAACATTTTCCGCTCTCTCAAATACCGTAATTTCAAGTTGTTTTTTTACGGTCAATCTATATCACTCATCGGTACCTGGATGCAAAAAACAGCAGTAAGCTGGCTGGTTTACAGGCTTACCGGCTCGGCAGTATTGCTGGGGATAGTTAGCTTTGTTAGTTTGATCCCGTCACTAATCCTGGCACCATACGCGGGCAGCATTGTTGACAGGCATAACCGCTACCGCATATTGGTTATTACCCAGGTAGTATCTATGCTACAGGCAGGGGCATTAGCCTTTTTAATATTATTTAAGTTTTATAACATCCCCGCCATTATTGGCCTAAGCCTGGTTCAGGGTATCATCAACGCCTTTGATGTAACCTGTCGTCAATCCATCATGGTAGAAATGGTTGAAGATAAAGCCGATTTGCCCAATGCCATAGCGCTAAATTCTACCATGACCAATTTTGCACGTATAGCAGGCCCCGCTGTAGCAGGTATTATTTTAAGCACTTTTGGAGAAGACTTTTGTTTCTTCGGCAACTTTTTAAGCTACATCCCCGTGCTGGCCTGTTTGTTTATGATGAAGTTGAATACTACCGTAATAGGCAAACCGCAAAAAGGTATCTGGGCCGAATTACAGGATGGTTTTAAATATGTATCCGGCGATCGCGACCTGAGCAGCCTCATCCTGATGCTTACCATAAGCAGCTTATTTGTTATCCCCTTTAATACCCTGATGCCTATTTTTGCAAAAGATATTTTTAACGGCGATGCCAAAACTTTTAGCTGGTTTGAAAGCGCAGCCGGTGTAGGATCAGTGATCAGCGCAGTTTACCTGGCCAATTTAAAAACAGGTAAAAACCTGGTAAAGATCATCATTACCGCAAGCCTCATTTTTGGATCAAGCGTGTTAATGGTGGCTTATGCAGGCAAGCTGTCTTTTGCTTTAATCTTTATGGGTTTTACCGGTGTGGGGATGATGGCGCAAACATCGGCTATCAATACCTATATCCAAACACATGCAATACCAGCCATGCGGGCGAGGGCTATAAGCTATTACGTAATGGCCTATCAGGGAATGATACCCGTTGGTAGCCTTTTGGTAGGCTGGCTGGCCAATGAGCGCGGGCCAAGGCAAGCGGTTTTCATTGAGGGCGTAATTGGGTTGCTGGCTACAGGTGTTTTTGTTTTGTATAAGAGGAGGCAGGGGGCCGAAGATAGGGTTAACGGCAAGGCTATGCTGGCTAAGTAGTCATTAGGTTAATGATTACTATTTATAGTAATTGCAACTCAATCATAGCCTAGTCAATATCAATTACCACCCAGTCAAACAGGTTCTCACTGGGCAGGCAGTCTTTTATATTTTGGCCTTCAGCATATTTTGCAAGTGATTCCGGACCGAACTTTATAGTCATATTATAAATGTCTTGCCCGTTAGCTCCTATCCATGCCTTTGTTTCGATCTTTTTTAATGTGCCAATATTTCTGGTGGACAGTTGATATTCGTTGTATGGCATTTGAACACCATCGCACCAAAACCCATTTAGCCTTTGATCTGTTGAATTTCCAAAGGTGCGGCTCAAATGATATTCCAGGTATAAACAAAAGTCCTCATTAAACGACCCTCTGTCAGAATTATTAGATATATCTGTCATGAAATAAAATGGTTATCAAAAGGCCCTCTCCATCAAGGAAAGGGCTTTTACTATTTTACATCTTCAAACCAATCTCTCTCAATCGCTCATCCAAATATTCGCCGGCGGTAATATCGGTATATAGCTTAGGGTGTTGCTCATCAATACATGAATCCAGGCTTGTTAAATCCATTCCCGATTTTGGGTGCAGGAAAAACGGTACCGAAAAACGGGAATATTTCATCAGCTCGCGCGGTGGGTTCACCACCCGGTGCGTGGTTGATTTCAATTTGTTATTGGTTAAGCGTTGCAGCATATCGCCAACGTTTACTACCAAATCTTCACCATGTGCCTTTACCGGAAACCATGCGCCTTCGCGGGTAAGCAGCTCCAAACCATCGGCACTGGCGCCAATAAGCAGGGTAATGAGGTTGATATCCTCATGCGCACCGGCACGTACCGCGTCATCAGGTACCGAATCTGGATCGGTTATCGGGAAGTAATGCAACGTACGCAGGATAGAGTTTCCGTTGTGTACCTTATCGTCAAAATAATTTTCGGGCAGGTTTAAATAAATCGAGATGGCCTGTAACAGGTGTTTGCCCGCGGTTTCCAGCTTTTTATAAACCTCCAGCGTGGTAGTGTTAAATGATGGCAATTCATCAACCGCCACGTTATCGGGGTAAATATCTTTAATCGGATCGCCATCGGTAACGGTTTGGCCTATTTGCCAAAACTCCTTCAAATCGGGTGTTTTAAAGCCTTTCGCGGTTTCTTTCCCTTTACCGGTATAGCCACGCTGACCAGCCAGGCCAGGGATCTCATATTTTTGCTTTACAGCATCTGGCAAAGCAAACAGGGCTTTAACCTGCTCATAAAGCTCATCTATCAATTGTTTGCTTAAGCCATGATTGGTTATGGTAACGAAACCGGTTTCATTAAATGCTCTACCAATATCGTCAGAAAACTGCTTACGATCGGCAGTACTGCCGTTTATGTAATTATCAAGATCAAGACGTGGAATATTTACTGTGCTCATAAGTGTAGCTTTATAATAAAAAGTAAAATTATTTAAATTTTAAGATAGCAGGCACAAAGTATAAATAAAAAATTGTTTAGCCCCTGTAAACCAAGCATAAACAATATTGGCCCTTTAAAACAATTTTTGAGTTAAACGTTTTATACTTTGTCTCGTCATACACTTAGTATCGACTATATAATCCTAAAGAAAAATGAAATATATAAATAAAATATGCGGCTTAGGTTTAATAGCATTTTTAATAATGCTTGCCGCGCCCAATAAAAGTAAGGCCCAGGATGGGGGCTATGTATCTGACCAGGAGTTTTATGATAACCTCGCACCTTATGGCACCTGGGTTGATGACCCTCAGTATGGTAATGTTTGGGTACCAGATGTTGAAGATGGCTTTAGGCCCTATGCATCGCGCGGGCACTGGGTAGTTACCGATTATGGCAATACCTGGGTGTCAGATTATCCATGGGGATGGGCTACTTTTCACTATGGCCGCTGGCGCTATGATGATTATTACGGATGGGAATGGATACCGGGACATGAATGGGCACCAGCCTGGGTTAGCTGGCGCAGGGGTGGTGGCTACTACGGTTGGGCACCATTAACACCGGGTATAAGCATTAGCCTATCATTTGGTAACAGCTATAGGGTGCCCGATTCTTATTGGGTATGCGCGCCACAGGCTTATATTAACAGTCCTAATGTTTATAACTACTATGCACCGCATACCAGGGTAGTGAATATTATAAACCAAACAACTGTTATCAACAATACTTATGTTTATAACAACCGTACCTATGTAACCGGTCCGCGGGTTGCCGAAATCAGGAATGTTACGCACAATAATAATGTGCCGGTTTATAGAATTGGCAACGATAGCAGGCCCAACGGTGGCGGCAGAATTGTAAATAATACTGTAAATATTTATCGCCCGGAGATCAGAAAATCGCAGGATGCAAGGCCTGCGAGGGTTATAAACGCGGCCGAATACCGGAATGCTAACCCCAACCAGGGTATAGCTAACCGTGCAGGCGGACAAGCAACTGTAAACCGTAATAACGCCACTCGATTAGCAGAGGTAGCTAAAAGCAACGATGCTAAATTTGTAAAGGTTAATAATAACAGGCCAGTACAAACGCCGGCACAACAGCAAAATCGTCAGGGACAACCAAACGCAAGAGCTGGGGGCCAACCCGGACAACCAAATGCCAGGCCAGATAACCAACCAACAACTGAGCAAGCTAAACAACAGCGCGATCAGCAACAAAATCAAGCCAGGCAACAGCGTGATCAGCAGCAAAACCAAGCCGTTCAGCAGCGTCAGCAACAGGTTAAGCAACAGCAGGATCAGCAGCAAAACCAGCCTGTTCAACGTCAGCAACAGGCCAAACAGCAACAGGACGCCCAAAGGCAGGAACAGGTTAAGCAACAGCAGGATCAGCAGCAAAACCAGGCCGTTCAGCGTCAGCAACAGGTAAAACAGCAGCAGGATGCCCAAAGGCAGCAGCAGCAGGTTAAGCAACAGCGGGATCAGCAACAAAACCAGGCCATTCAGGAACGTCAGCAACAGGCTAAGCAACAGCAGGATGCCCAAAGGCAGCAGCAGGTTAAGCAACAGCAAGATCAGCAGCAAAACCAGGCCGTTCAACGTCAGCAACAAGCTAAACAACAACAGGATGCCCAAAGGCAACAGGTTAATCAGCAACGCCAACAACAGCTTGATGCTCAAAGGCAGCAACAGCAGGCGCAGCAGCAACAGGCTAATCAGCAAAGACAGCAACAGCAGGATGCGCAAAGACAACAGCAGCAAGCTCAACAAAGACAGCAACAGCAGGCTCAGCAGCAACAGGCTAATCAACAACGCCAGCAACAGCAGGATGCGCAAAGACAACAGCAGCAAGCTCAACAAAGGCAGCAACAACAAGCCCAGCAGCAGCAGGCTAATCAACAACGCCAACAACAGCAGGCTCAGCAACGCCAACAACAGCAGGCCCAGCAGCAGGCCCAGCAGCAGCAGGCTCAACGCCAACAACAGGCCGCTCAACAACAACAAGCCCAGAGGCAACAACAGGCTCAGCAAAAACAACAACAGGAGCAACAGCAACGTGAGCGCAGACCAGCCAATTAAGGCTCAGTTTTAAATTATAATCAATAGCACATATAAACCCGGATTTATTGGTTTATATGTGCTATTTTTATTGTTGCTTTATACCAGCTTAATAATTATGAGATACTTGAATCCTGCGCGCGGCCTTACGCTTTGTGTACTTTTAACTATGTTTCTTTATCCATTAAAGGGTAAAGCCCAGGCTGTAAAAACATCAGGCCAGATCAATTTTATTGAAAACTCCTGGGGCGAAGCTTTAAAACAGGCTGCTGCTAAAAACAAATATATTTTTGTTGACGCTTACGCCACCTGGTGCGGTCCGTGTAAAATGTTGAAGGCAACCACCTTTAAAAACAATAAAGTAGCCGAGTTTTACAACAACAATTTTGTAAATGTGGCTATTGATATGGAAAAAGGCGATGGTCCGCAGCTGGCAGCCCAGTGGGGCCTGCAGGCTTATCCTACCATGATTATTTTTAATTCAAAGGGAAAAGCCGTTTACGGAACCGTTGGCTTTATCAGGCCGGATGATCTGATAAAATTTGGGGTTAAGGCCCTAAACAAATAAAAACGGCACAAAAAAACCGGGAAGCTATGCCGCCCGGTTTAAAAAAAATTAAAAATTGAAAGTTCGTTACTTCACGATAAAGGTACCCGATAATAAGGCCAAAACCTGTGTCATACTTAATGGCTCATCAAATGCAGCCGTAGCAACAGCAACGGATGTTGATCCTCCGCTGGCGTTTTTTAAAGTAGTGACATCTACACCTCCCTGGCTCACATTTTGTTCACCATCATAATTACCATCAACCAATGATACACCGGTATCATTTCCTTTTGATGCAGTGCTGGTGATCCATGGCGTAACGCCCAATAAGGAACGAATTGCAGACGCGTGGCGGGCCTCAACAGCATGAATTGATAAAGCTGCTGTTAAAATATCTTTATTACCCAGCAAATTAGGTGCCTGACCTTTGTATGCGCGCACCCCGGTATCTTCAAATGCAAGAGCTACTTTCAGGAAAATACTGGTGTAATTACCTGCGGTAAAAACTCCTTTAAACGGACCATTACCGGTACCGCCGCCAGCTGTAAAGTCAAACGTTGGCTTAGCCACGGGTGTACCGCCCGAAGCAGTAATAGCCGAGCTTAAAAATGTGACATGCTTGTTTTCATCATCCTGTATATCTGCTATATAAGCTGTGTCAGAAGCAGGGATTAAGCCTGACGCTGCCACGCCGGCGTTATAAAACGATGATTCAAGGTATTCCAGGGTAAGCGCGTAATTCAATACCTCAACCACCGATGGTGCCATAGTATCAGCATACGCCCTTTTTATCATAGTACCTAAAGCAAAGGGCATGGCAGCCAGGGCCACTTTTGAACCAAAGCTGGTTATGTTTTTGATCGCGGCCCTGCGTGGGTTCAACCTATCGTTGAATTCCGGATCAATTTTTTCTATTTCCTCTATTATGTTAAATAAATTCATGGCGTTGGGGTTAAGCTGCTACGTAACTGTAATTTGATGCACTCACTTTTGTTTTAAGGTATGTATTGGCAATGGCCAATACCTGGGCAATGGTTGCTGATTTGTTTAAGCCATTACCATCCACCTGATCGGTAGCTGCAAATGAGCCCCTGGTTATCAGGTTGCTTATTAAAGCGGCATGCCTTGCCTCAACAGATACAATTTTACCGGCCAACGTGAGGTAAGCCGCATCTTTAATAAGATACCCAGCGCCGTCGTAAGCTGTAACGCCCGTATCTTCAAATGCTTTGGCTGCACCAAGAACTTTAGCACGGTTAGTAAAATCAATGCTGCTAAAATCAACAGTTAAACCAGGAATAGCGTTACCGCCTAATGCAGCTTTAAAAAACTCGCGGTGCAAAATTTCGTGATCGCGGATGCTGGTTAATAACTCCTTTTCGTTTGATGAAATTCCGGAGTAAGGCGTTAATATCACCTGGGTATAAAACGCGGCCTCCAGCTGCTCTAATGCGTAAGCATAATTAAGAATGGCCAAATCGCCGGTTGCACCGATATCAATACCTTTGGAGGTAATTATTTTGTGATCTTTGTGGCATGCCGCGGTAGCCAAAAGACCTGCCGATGCAACCCCCACACCTGCATAGCGCAAAAACGACCTGCGGGCCATATTTGCACCAGATATGCTTTCTTGTGATTCTGTTTTCATAGAAGTAGTGTTTTAATGATTCGATTAGTTTCGTTTATAAATGGACATACGCTTATAAAAACTCATCGGTTTGTAAAATGTTGACAATTAGTTTACTCTGAAATAGAGTAATTTTCTATTTGGTTAAATTTTGCCATCATTTAACAGGAAAAGAAAGATTTCAAAAGCCCGGAAGGAGGGAGGCACAGCAAAAAAAAGCGACCAGAAATTTAATAAATAAAAAAAGGTCGGAAGACTCTCGCAGTATTCCGACCCTACATCTACCTATGAAAAACAACCCTTTGAGAAGGGTATTGATACATATTCAAACGCAATGCCAATTATTAAATATAAGTTAAAACGCGCCAAAAGGCCTTTTCCAATATTTTCCCCAATTTATTTGTGGAAACTCTTCCCCGGCCAATGGGGATAAAATACACAATAGACTGGTTTATAGCCCCATATCCGCAATTAAAACATATACAAATCGCGGTTTAAAGTTTTGTTAACATAAATAAACATTCCAGAAACCATACACTACAAATATTGTTACTGATTATATGGATCACAATGTTTATTTATTGGCAACCGACCCTAAAAACGCTTGCCGGGATATCATTCATTCGCGAGATACCCCTTTAAAGGTTAGGGTATTTTGCCTTGATGAAGAAAGGTATAGCCCGAATGCTAACGAGATCCAGCTATATGGGTATGCCAATAGCAAACTATACGCCTTTGAAACCATAAATATTGCGGCCGATGATGCACTTGACCTGGTAGATGCTATACAATGGTATGCCGATTATATTGATGATCCCGAAATGGAAATCCTCCCCGAAGACCCTCGCATGGGCAAAAATATAGCGATGTGATAATCGGCTTGCGGGTAAGGTATTGCTGTAGCGTTTTAATTTCGGTAATCTTGATAGGGGGACTAAACACAATGTTTTGAAACCATTTTGCTAAGAGCCTCGCTTTAAATGCTCTTTCCAAACCATTACAATCATGTATTTACAAGATCCCGAATGCTTTTTACCGGTTGCTCGTTTATTCGCCATTCCCTTAATTTGTTATATAGTACACATTTAACACTATAGTCGGGCGATCCATCAATCTGGAAGGAACTGCTGCCGTCAGAAAGGGCGATATCATGCGTACGCCGGTAGGTTTTCAGGCTAAATGCAAAATTCTTAACTATTTTAATAACAATCTTTGAATCGCCTCTTATTTCAAGAATCTTAACTCCCATGTTGGGTTCAAAGTTGATAATTGTGTTATTAGCCGGTGAAGAAAATTTTACTGGTATTTGCCCGATAAATGTGCCGTTTGTAGTATGGCGGCCATCTTTTTCGCCGGCGGCTATACCGCCTGATACTATCCCTACCACAACCATAGCATCAAAGCCCAACAGCGCTATTGCCGCATCATTTTCATCTTTAGAAGAGCGGTATTCCACAAAAAATTTCCGGTCTCCTTTTTTAATAAATACCACCTGGAGGCTCCGTTGGTTTGACCCCAAACTTTGAATTTCAAATTCGGCCTCGTTTTCATTTTCAAGATCGAACTCAATACTGTTTGCCCATCCAAGAATCGCCCTTGTTCCGCCGCAAAAACCGGGGCCTCTGTTGCCCTCCTCGGGCGTAGATGCCGTTTTGGGTGTAAAATAGGCATAGGCGCCTCCATAGGTTTCCGCGCTCATTATACAATAAGGATATCCATATACACCACCTGGATACCCCGTTGTTTCTAACCCGAAAGAATGAGTAAAAAGTTTGTTGATATTGCCTATAATATGCCCTACTTCATGACAGGTGTGGTTGTGGTTAGTCCCAATAGCGAAAGTAGAATCCGGGCCGCTATTATCTCCATTCACAACATATTTAGATGTATCTACCCCCATAATAGCAATAAAACCATCATAGCTATCAAGCGATTCACCTTGACTGCTTGCTGTATCTTTCGCGATACCTATTGCCGTATTACGATTAATGGTATTGACGAGATTGCCATTTTTATCTTTATCCAGCACGGTTGCAGGGTCTTTTGGTACGAAGGTCCAGTCAAGAACTTTTCCTTCTATTTTAAGTCTGCCAAAACTTTCCTTATACCAAAAACGGGCTATTCCATTCGGGTTTTCCCAATTCAAAAAGAAGTTCTCATAAAAGCTTTTACTTTTTTTTGTAAAAGGAGGTTCTGCAGTGTTAAGCGGCCCCCAGCTAAAAAGTACAACGCATAACCTTAATTTCTTTTCGTCTTCCGAACAATTACTGCGGATAAAGCTTGAAATAGAAAATGGAACATTCAAACCGCACTTAGCGGCAACATCTATCACGCTGATGTTAGCCCCGTTAAATCTTCCTGTATCCCGTAAACTTAGCATCTTGCTTATTTAAACGTCAATAAATCTGCCTATTGTAACACAACTAAAATCGGGATCAACCCCTTACCTTCTTTTAATGAAGCAAGCGCTTTTCCTATTACCGCGCCAAAGGCCTGGAAGGGATCAATCGCCTTCATGGCATAACCGGGAATGTTTGAAGAGGTAAGCATATCACCCGTTTCAATTGGGGAAATATCTGCATCAACTTTACAATACACCTTTCCCATCATGGCAACGGGTTTCCTATTTTCATTATCGCTTTTTTTATCGAGAATGATAGCAGGCTTGTAACTCCCTGCTCCTGAAATAACACCGACTACTTTTTTATCATAAGCTTTCGAACTCCGTATTAAAGCGCCAGACTCTGTCAGAACCATCACTTCGCCCGGTTGGGTTTCTTCAATCACATCAAAATCTTCAGCAAAATCTGCATTCACCAGTGTTATATCTCCGGTCACCTCTACGTTTCCTTCAAATCGCCCGGCAAGTCGGCCACCTTTGCCAAATACGCCAATTCCGAGTTTGCTTACACCATGCACACCTGCACCTTCATCGCTTAAGCCAAGTACGCCGTCACCTTTAACGCCCCAGCCTTCTACAGCAGATGCCAGTCCAGATGATGCCCTAATACCCGCGATTTTATCGCTATGCGCCCGAACACCATAATTTTCAACGCTCTTGCCCTCAACCCCTCTTCCAAGGGTCGACTCGCCTAAAACCCCTGGCTGTTTGCTGGTAGGTTTGCTTATTCCATGCACGCCTGCACCTTCATCACTTAAACCAATCACTCCGTCACCTTTCACTCCCCAGCCTTCAACAGCAGGCGCTAATGCAGATGATGCCCTGATACCGGCAATTTTATCGCTGTGAGCCCGAACACCATAATTCTCTACACTCCTGCCTTCAACCCCTCTTCCAAGAGTCGACTCGCCCAAAACACCTGGCTGTTTGCTGGTAGGCTTGCTTAGCCCATGCACGCCTGCGCCTTCATCGCTTAAGCCAAGCACTCCATCACCTTTCGCTCCCCAGCCTTCAACAGCTGGCGCCAATGCAGATGATGCCCTGATACCAGCAATTTTATCACTGTGGGCCCGAACACCATAATTTTCTACGCTCATTCCCTGAACGCCTCTTCCAAGGGTAGATTCGCCCAAGACTCCCGGGCCGGCATTTTTACTCAGGCCGTGAACACCCGCCCCCGTTCCACTGGGAACTGCATTTGTTCCTAATACACCCTCATTAGTTAAAGTGTTTGCATCGCCTTGAACTGGTACCATAAGCTTAATTTTTTGAAAAATGGTTTAAATGAGAAGCTAGTTACCAAATGACTTTACATCAACTCAAACGATTAAAAGTAAATATCAGATCATCAGTAACAATAAGCAGCATAAATTTATAAAGAGACTCTCTCTTCTGTTAGTACGAAAACGACAAGTTTGCCCCTAAAGCAAAAAATGGTTAGTAATAGCCATTTTTTGCAAGTAAAATGCTCGGTAGTTTTAATAAAAATTAAGATACATGGTTAAACTCACCAGTCTTAAACCCCATCCGGCTCTCTTTCCCTTTGTCAATGAGTATCTGTTAGCGAAGTTTAATACAGGGCGTGAAATTTTAACCCATCCATGGCGCGCTTCGTGTCAATTCTGCCTCGTATTTTTTTTAAAAGATAAATCGTTAACCTTAAAGAATAACAAAACCGGATATTATGTAGCCGGTTCTCATCAAATAGGGGTGGTTGGTAATTCAACCCGGTTCAATGGGTTGATGACATTTAAAGGCGACTATTCGTGCTTTATGATCCAATTTCAACCAAATGGTTTCCATCGATTGTTTGGTCATCCTCCCGAATATTTTATTAACCAGATTATCTCTGCAGATGATTTGTTTGCCCACGGTACCGCAGCCCTAATCAATCATTTGCAAAATGTAGCCACTTTTAAAAATATGGCAGGGGCTACAGATACCTTTTTGATGAAGTACCTTACCAAAAAAAATCTGCAAATAAACGGATTAACCCGCGTCGCCGATATTTTATATAAATGCCCGGAGATAAAAACAATCGAAAAATTAGCATCTCAGGCGGGCATGGGGCTTCGTAACCTCGAACGTCAGTTCCTGGCACAAATTGGAATGTCGCCTAAACTATTTTGCCGCTTGATGCGATTTAACAAAGCCATGAATCTTAAACAGCGTAATCCACAAAAGCAATGGGGCGAAATTGCTTTTCAATGCGGCTACTATGACCAGGTACATTTTAACAAAGAATTTAGAGAATTTACCGACAGCAGTCCCACCGTTTTCTTCAATGAAACTCCGCCTACCGAAGTTTTAAAAACAGCGTTTGTGGTTTAAAGAATATACACAAAATGCATAAAAAGACTTTAAATAGAAAAAGCCTGATATTTCTATCAGGCTTTTGGTGGGAGTTACTGGGTTCGAACCAGTGACCCTCTGCTTGTAAGGCAGATGCTCTGAACCAGCTGAGCTAAACTCCCTTTTGTTTGTTATTTGTCTTTCAACAATAACGTTCCTTGTTTTGGGTCTGCAAATATAGAAGCTTTGATCTATTCTTCAAAAAATATTTTAAACTTTATATTAAACAGCTGTTTTTTAGGTTATTAAATTTTTAATAAGCCCTTGAAAGGTCATCATTAAGGGCTTAAATGGCCATATTTTCAGCGTGCGAGGGGGCTTGGAGAGTATTTACATTGCAGAATTCTCGATGTAATTTACTTACCATTACTTGCCCACCAACAAGTCAAGCTAAGCCAAAACACTAGATTGTTTGCACATAGTTTGCACAAACAGAGTAGCCATCATTTAGAAAAACATGGTTACTTACAAAGTATTATTAGATGAAAGACGAGCAAAGTCAGATGGATCCTATTCAATTATTATACGAATTACTTGCGACAGGAAAGTAAGCACTATCAATTCAGGCGTCAATATTCAAAAGGAATATTGGGATAACAAAAGCCAAGGAATTAAAAACACGCACCCAAACGTGCAATTATTAAACAAAAAGGTCACAGAGTTTTATCTAAAGGTTCAAAAAGCTGTACTCGAACTTGAAAATGAGGACGCTTTTAATTTCGAAAACTTAAAGGAAAGAATTAACGTCAATTACAAGCCGATTAAAGTTTTACCCGTATTGGCTTTTAAAGAATATTCTCAACAACTAGTGCAAACAATGTTTTCTATTAACAAAGCAGGCAATGCGATTATATATCAAACAGCAACAAACAAATTGATGTCATATGCTAATAACCCAAAGCTTAAGTTTACCGATATAAATTATAAGTTCCTGGAAGGATTTAAAAATGATTTAATAAAGTCTGGTTTAAAAGCCAACTCCATTAGCAATTATTTTAGAACCTTAAGAGCTATTTACAATAAGGCTATCAAAGAAAAGATTGTCGACAGGGCACATTATCCATTCTTAGATATCACAGTGAAGACTGAGAAAACCGCTAAACGTGCGATAAGTCTAGAGGAATTAATTAAGATCACCAAGCTTGACTTAAAGCAGCACTCACAAGAATGGAAAGCAAGAAGCTACTTTCTTTTGAGCTTTGCATTACGAGGAGCGTCCTTTACTGATATCGCTTACCTAAAACCAGAAAATATCAAGAAAGGGTATATCGTCTACAAAAGAAGAAAAACCGGAAAAGAACTTAAGGTGAAACTGCTGCCATATACCTTAGAGCTTATCAATCATTATAACAGTTGCAATTCAAAATATCTTCTGCCAATATTGCCCCCTACGATTATTGAAGATAGTTTACAAGCAAAAAAAGTTATATTCCAATGGATTAAAACGTCGAACAAATATCTTACTAGGATGGGTGGGAACTGTGATATTGAAGATGATGTTACGAGTTATGTAACCAGGCACACGTTCGCAACATTAGCAAAGAAAAAACTTGGCTACTCTAACGAGGTAATTGCAGAATGCTTAGGCCATGAATTCGGCAACAAGATAACCAATATCTACCTTGACACATTTGATCAATCCTTAATAGATGAGGTGAATGAAAAGGTTGTTAAACTAATAAGTTGATAACTTAAATCCTACTTCATTATCGGAGTAGGATTTTCTATTTTCGGCCCGTGATTGAAACCGATGAAGAGTTCGATCTATTAATCTTAAAAGATTATAGCGACGAGATCAATGCCTATTATAAACTTAACGCAATTAAAGGCGAAAGCTATGTCGAAAGCCGTACCTGTTATGTTGACATAAACGAAGCTGAAACACATTACTTCATTGATGCCTGGGAGCAACTAATGTCAAAGTTTAAAATTCCATCTGCCCATCATAACTACATTTTATATATAACCCAATCCTTTTACTCCAAACTCGAAGTTGACAACCAAAACATTTATGATTTAACCAATGCCGCTAATGCAATAGATTTCTTTATCGGATACATGAACGAAGCCGAGATCGCCAAATCTAAAGGAAAGCATAATACCATTGAAGAAGCCATAGACAAAAAGGTTCAACTACAGATCAAAAGCCCTCATTCTGGATTACCGATAACGCTTAACTACTATGGTGCAACCCGTTTTGCTATAGACCATCTTTATAAAGCCATCAAAGCAAATGATGTTATACTATTGGGTTTACTTAAAAAGCACAAAGCAATCCCCTCTTTAGATGTGCTTACTACCTTTAAGGAAAGCCTGCAATTCAAAATTGATAATCCCCATCACTTTTACTTGTTAGAAATAATAAGCTTGCTACAACGCTATTTTAACAGATATCTCGCAACTGAATTAAGCAGGAAACAACATCTATTCCTATTTGAACTCCTTTACCTATTCGACTTCCTCAAATATTCCGGCAAGGTGAATAATCATTACGGATCAGACTTTTCTTTAAAAAGTAACCTACCCGACAAGAAATTCACATCGACGAAACGGGTTAAAGACATCGATAAAGTAGCTTTCGTTAAAGCGTTGATCAAGAACTCAAATCGCACCACTCGGTACCACAAAACCAAATAATTCTATGAGGGGGAAATTATGTTGTCAATTCCTCCTTGATTGTTCCCTTATTCCCCTGGTTTCTTTGGGGCATGAAAGATCACACAATAAACACCGAAACTCAAGCAGTTATAGATGCTTACAATGCTTTACGAGTTAAACCTTGGGGCGAATCCACAATTGTAGAAGGATTTTACCACATTGGAGTAATCGAGGAATTGGAGAACTCTGTAGCTAATAAAAAACAGGCTATTGGTTATACATATTGGAAGCGCAATCTTGAGGACGCGTTCGATACAAACGTTATTTTTCCTATACCGCTAGCCCCCCTGTACAATAAGCACTCTAATGGCTCAAACATCTCACTTGAAAACCTATTAGGTCAGGTCATTTGTATCAACAGTCTCGATCATTATTTAAAAGATAATAAAAAGGTCTACGTGATTAATTGGCGGCTCCTCGACGAAATGGGGTTTCTTCCCTCCGATATTGAACTTGATTTTTTCTAACTCAAATCTAAAGCCTTGATGAATCCACATTAAAGACAAAATTTCCTACTACCCCTAGTATTAACTTATAAATGTCCCAGTACCAGATCATGAAAACAGTTATCAAATACATAAAAGAAGGTCAAAAGATGTTAGAGATCATACCTTTAATGCAAACCAATACTATTTACAATAAAGGTATTCCAGGCATCGGAGCAACTACATCAGAAATGAATGCACGACGTAATTCTATCATCGTTTTGCCATTCGTTCCTGTAATTGAAGGAAAGATACTTAACAAAGAAGGCAGGTTACGTATAGATTTAATAGGCGTTTACGACAACGTAAATATTGAGAAGATAACTACATATATAGAGTCCAGAGGAACCCAAACGAAGAAAATCCTTTGCACCCCTGAAAAATTCAACATGGTAATTCAGGCTATAAAAAACCAGGGCGAAGACCCATATGAAACTTATTTCCTATTGCTTGACGAATGTGAGTCAATGATTAAGGATGTTGACTACAGGCCTAAGATCAAACTTCCAATGAAAGATTTCTTCCTATTCAAAGGAAAGGCAATGGTATCAGCTACACCAATAACCCCAAGGGATTCAAGATTTGAAAGGCATGGGTTCACATATGTTAAAATCAGACCTCATAAACAATGGAAAAGTTACAGAAAGCCACTTGATTTAATCGGTACCAATAATGTAGCGTCGGTCTTAAGGAACTTTATAAAAGATAATCCAGAGGAAACAATCTGCATATTCACCAACTGCTCAAAAACGATAACCAAGACAATATCCGACCTTAAACTCGAGAGCGAAGCAATGGTGTTTTCGTCGCATCGGTTATATATCAAGCGTTTTAAGGTTACTGGAGTTAAGCACAGCTATACCTCTATTAAAGGCTGCAAAGGGGAGCTTGCCAAAGTGAACTTCTTTACTGGCAGATTCTTTTCAGCCGTTGATATGATCTTTCCTGATATCAAACCGGTTATCGTTATGGTTACCAATATCTATCACTCCACTCATTCAAAAATCGACCCCATGACAGACGCCATACAAATATCAGGCAGGTTTAGAGAGGGAATTAAGAAGATGGTTCATATCAGCAATTATAATCCCGACATCCCATTAAAGGCGCCTAAGGAAATGAAAGCGGAAATAGACGAACTGTTGTCTCTTTATAGACTTCTTGAGAATTATAAAAAGGCATCTCCAACTAATCCTTTTAAAGCACAACTTGTCGGTCAAATGTTAGAAGAAGCGCCCTTTATTAAATTCATGACAGATGGAAAGCTTGACACGTATTTGGCCGATAATATCCAGCACCAGCAGTTTGTTTCCTCCTACTACAGCAATCATTTAAAGTTAATAGCGGCATACGAAAGGACTAACTACTTCATTGTAAACGAAGATTTTGTCCGATTAAAAATAACCGACGAGGACATCATGCGAAAAGATGCTGTAGCGGGTGCCAAGCGCAGAGAAGAAGTCGCTATTATGCTTGACGAGTTTGTAACTAAAAATGGCCCCTTCAATCTTGATTTATCCTTCTACGAGGAACGAAACGAATTTTATCTTATGGACGAGGTTGTTTACAGTGCCTACTTTGATTTAGGTATGGCTTTTATGATAAATGCAAAGTTTAAACTCAAAGCTCTAAGGTTGGGACTTCTTAACAGGCATAAAGAGAAGGTAAAGGTATCCGAAGTAATTACCGAAGCTGTAGATATTTCCTTTCACACCAACCAAACTTTAACTAACAATGAATGCAAGGAACAACTACAAGGTATTTATGACACATATTCAAATACCCCAATGGTTGCGACCGGCACAGATATTAAACTATACTTCGAAACAACTGAAACACACAGCATTATTAGGGATGGAAACCAATTAAGAGGTTATCGCTTAGGCGAGTTTAAATATCCCAGATCAAACAAATTAACTTCTCCCAACGCTCATTTAAACACATTTTAAACAATAAACAATTTAATAATTATAATATGACAATTATCCACGCAACATCGTTACCAGAGTATAACACTTGGTCAAAATTCAACTCAGGCATAATGCACACAGTGCTCGTCCCTGAAGAAAAAAGGGCAGCCGAGAAGGTCAAGATTCAATATCACCTTAAATCAATTTCTGACGATTGGCAAACGAACTTTGGTAAAGGCCTTTATCTTATAAAAGAACTCGGCTATGTTACCAATGAAAAAGGGAAAACAATTTATTACGCGAATGCTAATTACAAAAGCCTCCCGACTGATCCATTTATTGATGAAGTCAAATTTAAGCTTTGCCTTAATCCGCTTTATTATTATAGCTCAATTGGTAGAAAGGATTTATCATATGAAAATCTCTTAGGGGCTACTATTGAAGTAAAAGGAGTATCCAAAAAGAGAACGATAACCACTAAAGCAGATTACACTACATTCATTTATAATTGGGAAATCGCTCAATTTCCTGACTCGGATGATAATTTACCGGGTAAGACTACTTCTAACAATGACGATTTCGACGATGAAGACCTACTTAATTTTTATGGCATGTAAGGACATTAAATGTTCTTTACTATAGCATGGTCGGAAATATGTCCCTACCAATCAACGACCAGGCTTATCAGCTTGGTCGTTTTCGTATTTTAAAATGTGCCTATCTTTATATACTTTTAAAAATAAGCTGAACCATAAATATCACAGATCAACATGCAGGACTTAACAGTATTTATATCATATTCATGGGATTCACAAGAACTCAAAGAGTGGGTTCGAAAGCTTGCGGATTATTTAATTGAAAAAGGCAGCATGGATGTCATTTTGGATCAGTACGATTTAAAAGTGGGAAAAGTAATGACCTACTTTATGGAGTCATCTATAGAGAGAGCAGACAAGGTTTTGCTAATTTTGACTCCCGGTTATAAAGCAAAAGCAGAATCCGGAAAGGCTGGTGTTAGTTACGAACATTCAATTATTACAACAGCGTTGTTTGATATTCAAAATGACAACACAAAGTTTATCCCTGTTTTACGAACCGGCAATAAATCCACAAGCAGTCCAGGTTATGTAAAAGCGTTGATTTATCATGATATGACATCTGATGATAAATTTGAATCAGATGCCTTTAATTTGGTAAAGGTGCTTTACGAAGAACCTGAAATATCGAAACCTGTAAAAGGTTCTAAGCCAGACTTAACACAGTCTTTTGATCCGGTGCTAGAACAGGCTAGAAATTTAGCTAATAGTATACAATTAGCAGAAAAGGTAAAAGCCTATGCTAATTCATATGACGCAGTAAATCAAATAGCAAATGAACTTAAAGAGTTATTTAAATGCATCAAGGATAAATCAATAGAATATAAAAGCCTTACAGAGCTATTTATTAAATCAGACTATAAAGACCACAGATGCATTTTAAACATTAATGATGTCGGCCTGAACATCTATTACAAATATTCCTTTGAGCGACCAATAGAACAGAATGAACTAATCGTTTCAGTTTGGGATAAGTATGTGTTAATGGACAGCTCAGAATATTATTTCCCAGGAGATGAACCGAAAGAAATTTGGTCAACGATATTTAAACCACGATTTACCACTGATTTACATGTTATATGGAGCAATAACAATGAGCAATTACTCACAAAAGCATTAAACGGCTATATATATTCAACACTATTTGAATTTGTGCGAAAGAAGCGCACATAGCTTCATCATTCATTAAATAAAACGCCTTGTCTTAATCAGCCAGGGCGTTTATTATTAGTTGTTTCAATTTCTTTTAGGGCTTCGCATTAAGCGAGCAAAAAAATAAAATCTTCCGCCGTGGACTTTATACTACTAAATATATCCCGTTCATAATACCAATCTAAAAGGTCAGTTAACTCGTATCTTGTTGCCTTATAATGAATCTTTTCTACCAAATAACCCTTAGCGATAAGCCCCTGAATCTGAGTGTAAACAGTTTTATAAGTCACCCCCAATTTATTTGAAATCCAGGTTATATCGTGCATTATAGTAGTAGGTGTTCCACTAGCAAACTGTCGCATTACTAGTAGCATTGCCTTCTCATATATCGAGAGGTCCAGTTGTAAAATTTGTGGAGGGACCTTTGTTGAAAGATCATTACCTACAAAATGATATTTATTACTGTTGTTGTAACGTTTGTCTTTAAACATGAAACCCGATTTTATTAATCGGTCAACTGAGCTTATAACGAATGATCTTGATGCCCCCATCCTTTGCCCGATAGTTTCGTAGGCTGGATAACAGCTATTATCCTGATGGTTCCTAAATGATTTAACGGCCACATAAGTCAATAAGTCGACGTATTTCAGACCTAATTTGTCCAAGCCTATTATATAAGGCTTGGACACATAAAAGCGGTTCAATTTTTAAATAAATGAGAGTAAAAACCTTCTTTAGCCTTTATCTGACAAATTCTTATTCAGAACAATTTCTGAATAACTTTGATAGAGGCCCTTATTATCGTTTGTTTCCCAATCAATTCGACCACATAGCTGGAAGTAGCGGTTTGGCTTTTTACCACCACCACACGCCAAACGGAGATATTTTTTTGATTCGAGACTCTCGAACATTTCAACCATTTTTTCACCCGAAATACCTACCTGGTTGATGAACATTTCAATACTCATTAATATGTCAACAGGGTTTTCGATACATGATAGTTTTAAAACAAGCAAGGCAGCTTTCTCTTCAAATGTAAGTTCAGTAGTTAAAATACTTACTGGAACCATGATTTTGGGAACGGGAACAGCGGTAAAACTGTAAGTAAATCCAAGTGAATCTTTTTGTTGTGAAACCAATCCGAGAAGTACTAAAGTCGATATACTACTTTTCACGAAGGATTCCCTTGCACCAATTCTTGATGCGATATCCTCATAAGTAAGAATGATGGTGGTATTGTTATCGGTTTCGATGAACGTCTTTAGAGTAAAATATGTTAAAATATCTGTGTAATTGATTACGAGTCCTTTCACACCGAACAATACCGGCATTGGAATATTTTTTAAATACATTATAAATTGTGTTGAGTTTTTTATTAGTTTCAGCTCGGTCGAGCTATTATCTGTAGAATTTTGATCTTTCGATTATAATATAAAGATAAGGAAATCTGCCCAAACTTCCTAAGCCAATTTCTAATAATATTGAATTTAAAACCCTGTAAATTAATCACTTAAAATCAAATTCACTTGGAATATCAAGTTGTCTTTTTAAGTGTTTATTCCTGACAAATTCTCTAACCATATCAGGAAGAGACGGGCCCGTTTATACCCAGCAATAGTCTATATGTTTGTGTGTTTATCAGGAAGATTATAACATTTTACTTTTTATATTACTGACTTTCAATTGCTTAATCCACTCGAACATTTCCTGTCAACTACTACTGATACAACTTACAACACATGTGACAGTTCTTTCATAAAAAACTGATTAATAGTGCATAATGAATTATTTTTTTATAAAAAAATGACGAGGCGGTAAATCACCATCTCCTGTAAACTTTTATAAATTAAAATTTTGTGTGTGTTGTCTGGTCGAGGAGTCTATCACATTAGCACCCCTCCGCTATGTTGATGTAAAATCGATTCGACAGCACTCTATCATTTATACATAGTGTACAGTAATTTAAAAATCACTTTACCAATGACAATCGTCCTACTGCCAAATCGATTTTATTCCATCGACCTACCAGCGAAGGGCCACATTTCAAGGCACTTTCTAAGGTAAAAATTCCACTTTACCACCCCATCATACAGTAATTCAACCCCATTTTAACCCATTTAACTCACTAAAATGAAAGCAACAACACAAACTACACCAACAAAAGAAGTGGCTTTAGAAGCCAAAAATCAAGCTGTAACAGCAAGTTATTTCGCCATCATCACTGATGTAAAAGACTTTATTAAACGGTATCCTACAGATTATTTAAGAACGCTGATAGAAATTGACTACAATTCCATCGGGCTTAGTACAAAACATGGTTTTTACAGTCCTTTAATCCATTTACAACTTGAAGAACACGAGGGGCAAAACTTCATCAGCTTTGCACGGAACTTTAATTTTAAACAGCAAATCGGTAATCATCTGGATAGTCTGCTAACGCGTTGTGTTTATAAACATACTGCGGAGGCATACACTTCAATATTTATCGAGGACGCTCTTAACGTGACTCTTTATAATGTCGATGATTTCCGACAAGCTATGCTACTCTTAGACAAAGGGTTTAAAGACTGCAAGAAAATCACAATCGAACAACTACAGAAGGGAGCCTAATACGGCTCCTTCTTCATTTAACAACAATTCATTTATGGAAACAACAGTATTAGAAATGCTTAACGCTGCGCCCGAAGAGGTGCAGCGTTTATTTCAACCCTATCATCCACCTTTTATTGACACCCATCATAAAAATATGGAGATCACCAAAGTGTTTGCAGGGATCATGAAAGATTTACGGTATACCCTTTCAAGAATGAGTAATGCAAAATACCGTACTTATATAATGACCAATTATGAAAAAGGTGATACCTATAAGGGCTGTGTTTTATTCGAATTTGTCAGTGTCCTTTGCAGCCTGACATTATCAGTGAAGGACTATATTTATTTTATCGAACTACAGACCGATACAGACATTCGGAAAGTTGTAGGTAAGCATAATTATAACCGAATGATTCGTTGCGCGTGGAGAGCTACAATGTACGAAACAACACAACACGACCTAGAGGATTCCATCACTGTTGACACCGATTTGTTAGATCATTACAATTATTGGAAAGCCCGTCTTTTAGAGGCTGACAATGATAATACTTTAATAATGGTCGAGGATGCTATAGTTGAATGACAAGCAAAAATGAGCTTCGAGTGGGCTCATTTTTGTTTAAATGGATTGTCGGGCATAAAGTCTTTAATTGAACAGTTAAATATAATAGATAACTTATATAAATGATTCAGATTATACTTCGTTGGTGAATTGGAACTTTCAGCCTGTCCGATAAAGCCATTTGACACATTTAATTTAACAGCAAGTTCAGATTGAGAAAGGTTTGCTTGCTCCCTCTTCTCTTTAACCTTATTAATCACAAAGGTTTCGATATCCGTTTTAAGCTGTTTTGACACAGCTACTAAAGAATAAAAAGATACGCGACTGTTTACTTAGTAATAACTAAGTGTTTTTCTTAATTTAGGCTCGTTTTAATAGTCCAGGCATCCAGTCAATGCTTTTAAATTAATTAACCATAAGGACTGATTATGGTGACTCAAACCTTATCAAATGAAATATTATCTATGCTTTATCTTCTTATCATTAAATTTTAGCCTTAAAGCACAAACGTTTAAGATAATCAAAGCGGAGCCTACGAAAGATGCTGAATGGATTTCTGATGTACAGCAAAGCCGATTACAAAAATATATTGGAATGACCGTGAAATTGATCGTTAATAAGAACTCAGCAACAATGACTATATCGGGAACTAAAAGAACATTCTATTTGAAAAAGAAGTCCGACGAAGTATATGCTTTACAGGAAAGCAATGATCATGAATCTTCAAGTTGGGAATTGGTTTTAAGCAGGAAATTGTCTTTTACTACTTCTATTTGGATTAAAAACAGATATGTTGCTTGGAAGACTTACACAGACATTGTAAATGACACTTCCTATGAATTGACGGCTGATCGATTTTAAAACTTCATTACTTGGATGAAAGAGCATAGTTTAGGGTATGCTCTTTTATAATATCTTGTTATATTTATCATTCTAAACTCAATCACATGGCAGAAGTAAAAGTTATTAATAAAATAGTCTATTATTCAATTAAAGAAGATCTTACTTACAAGGAGCATCAGAATTTCGAAGCCGCAAAAGAAGTACTAAACCTTAAGTACATTTTAAAGCAAGTCATTGGAAGCATTCCTTTCGAATTAACTAGCGGTTCATTCATCCAAAACTATGCTTCAACTATGCATTTGCTTGATTTGAATGGAATAGAAATCGAAGATATTGAGCAAAACGGATGGAGATTTAAGATAAACGGCTGTGGCGTTTCTGTTGGATATGCTTTTAACGTAATGTACATAGCATATACAGATACGTTTGGGAATGTTAAGGAGGAGAATTTCAGCATTTCAGTTGATGGCTTTATAAAAGCATATAAGCAATTTGAAAGACTCGATAAATATCAGGGTTATAAATTAGCTAAAGTTTCCATTGAAAATGAAGATCTTAGATTAGAAACACAGAGTCAAAAAGAACTAATAGCTACGCTATCGGCAGAGAATCGAAAATTAAAAGAACAGCTATCCGAATTGGCCTAATAACTCTGCCGCTATGGCTGGTTATTGGGATGAATTTAAACCGCGAAGAGTTGCAATATTAATGGAAAATTTCTTTAATCTTTACTTGATAACTAATAACAACTAACCTAAACATAACTAATTGTGAACTCGATTATCAGAAACTTAATTCCAAGATTGAAAGAATTCAGTTTATCGTTAAATGAGGGCTCATTAATAGCAGATAGACCTTGGATATTAATTGAACATAATCGTATGGAAAAACTTATTTTTCGAAGTAACGGTGAGGTTCTAATTCTGAATAAAGGTTCTGTTAAAATTGGTAAATGGGAGTATATCCCAGCTTTGAAATCCTTGTTAATAGATCGATTGTACGACAAACTTTTACTAAAATGCGTTTTTCTCGACCCATCAGTAATGATATTCGATAACAATTCAGGAGCAAGTGATAATTTATTAATATTTATAAATGAAGACAAAATTCCAGACCTTAATTACGAAGATTATTTAGTGAATTATGGTTCAAACAAAAATGTTGGAGGGATAACTACAGGTCAGATTTATGGGGGTGGAATAGTTTTTTATGTCGACAATACAGGAAATCATGGTTTAATCGTATCTAAAGAAGCTCCCATCAACAAAGTTGTCAGCTGGGCTCAGAAAGGTAAACCTATTCAGAAAGGCTCAGAGAGTCGTACAGATGGATATAAAAACACCCTTAATATTATTAAGTCACAGGGGGAGAATTACGAATATGCAGCAAAAATCTGCCAAGACTATAGCGGCGGTGGGTTTAAAGATTGGTTCCTGCCTGCAAACGATCAATTAATGCAGCTATATGTTCAAAGAGCGTTGATAAACAATATAAATCAGTTCGCTAAACTTTGGAGTTCAACTGGGAGTAGCGAATATCAACTGGCATACTATTTGGATTTCTTTAATGGTAAATTTTCAGGAGAACTACACCAAAGTTATGGGGGTGGGGCTCATATGGTCAGACCGATTCGCTTATTTTAAATTCACTTGAAATAAGGAGTTCTTTACCCTTAAGCTACACATACAATCACGCCAAGCGTCGCTTATTTGGTCATTGCCGCTAATGGAGGGCCTAGGATAAGGATAATAACAAAATAAAAGATTCATGGAGAGTTCGTTAGATAATGATTACAATAGAGGGTTTGCCAAGCAGGCTCTCTATTGTAATTTTAAAGCCCAAATATCTCAGTCAACATAAAGAGTAACTAAACTACTTTTTGTGTAACATCCTTGCCAACAAAATCAATAACTTTGTCAAAGTGTCCATTTAATCTTAAGGTTAGCGGATGTTCGGATTTATAAGAATGATAAGGCAATAATTTATGTTTTACACGAGAAATAGCTTCGTCTATCTCTTCTACTATCACTCCTTTAAAAACAGATCGCAAGCAGCCTTCAAGTTTATTGCCAGTAGTAAAGACAACAACATTTGGTTTCAATATCTCAAATTCACGATTGATTATTGAATGGCTACTTGTAGCACTTAATCCATGGAAAATGTCCCAGGCAGGAGTGCCACCATTCTCATCTACTTTGCTGATATTATTATGCAAGAAAGCTTCAGAAGACGAATTGAATTTGCTATTTAATTTACGAGCAAATTGCCAAAATGGAGAGTACTTATCTTTCCCCAAACCGAAGTTCCTATATAAACTCATAAGGGATTTTACCCTGCCATCAACCGTCTCATTTTTAATTGAAGTCACGTTTGGCGACATTGACCACGTTTGGGTTTCCTGTCCCACAATCATTAATTTTATTTCTGCCTTGAAATAATCCGGGAATGGTTTTATCAATAAAGGAAAGGAGATACCTCTATCAAATGCTTCTTTAGATTTTAGGAAATCAATAAGAAAGGGGTAGTATGCATCGTACAGGTTTTGTAATTGCAATGATGCCAAATTAGCTTGTTCTTGTGGGTTAGGTTGCTCTGAAGTCATTGGCAATATTATAATATTGATTGGATATATTTCAGTCCATCGTTGACATTAAAGAATTTATTTTAAATTTATCGCATGACCGAAACCGAGCAATACAATGCACTATGGTTGGCTAATGCCATGACTCTCCCTGTGAGCTACGACCAGGAGCATTATTATTATGACGGTCAGCGTAAAGACTTCTTTTACACCATCAAATCAATAGATATACCTTTCGGCTTCGGCATCTTGAACAAATTCGATCATCACTATTCAAAAGAGATTGAAAGTGATCTATGTGTAAGGTTAGAATTGATAAACGATGAAAGCAGCGAGATTGTTGAAATTCCACGAATTAACGTTGTAGAGAAGATAGATATTCAACTTCAATTTTTATCAAGGATGCCAGGAACTTATTGGCATAACGAACTTATAAAAGCTGTAGAAAACCAACAGGATGATTATAAGTTTGTGCTAGATACAATATTGATCGAAAATGATAATTCTGCTGCTATGGCCCCTTATTGGGATGATTTTAAATTGCAAGTTATTATAAATTATATAAAGGCGTTTAGCATGGCTATAGGAGCAAATCCTCCCTTTATTTTTTAGCACTGAATACATTTATTTATCTATTGTCTAGAATGATAAATAAATTACATCCTTTAATATGCCTAATAATTACATTATAATATTGAGCTTCGTGCCATATATAAATTAATTAGATAATAACTATATTTACCCGATAACCGTATTGTACTCCTAAGCTAAAACTGCATTATAAATGGACATAGATTTTGAACAGGTACTTGAGAATGTAAGGGTAGTTGATACCAATCGTAATTATTGGTTTATAAGAAGCTACTCTGGTAAGCTTTATAATGAGTACTACGAAAATGGATTTATTGGCTTAGGACTAAATAGTATTCCTTATGAGTTTATAAAGGTTGCCGCTCGCATAGATCAACCTACATTTGATCAACTTCGAAATTCGATAAAACGGAACTACGACTTCAAAGAGGGAACAGTTACCAGTTGGGCAAACCAACTAATTAATTTCGAACATGCCGTAAAGCCTGGTGACATGATCATCATGCCTGACGAGGGTTCTTCTCAATATGCTTTCGGAATAGTCGAGAGTTCTACGTATTTAACAAAAGACGAACGTACATTCGTTTTTGAAGGGAAGTTTGAGCCCATGCCTGAAAAGCGTAGAAAAGTTAAATGGCTAAAGGAAATTGACAAAACTGACTTAAATGATGATTTTCGGTCTTTAAGCTCCAACCATTCTGCAATAAGTTATGCAAATCCTTACCGTGAGACAATCGAAGGCCAACTCTCTTCCTTGTACATTATAGAGGATCGGATATATTTTACGATCAAAATCAACCAGGATGAAGATATTAACGCCTTTGCTTTCAATGACTTTTTATCCGGCTTAACTTACTTTTATAAGGAGTATTGCGAGGCTAATGGATTTGAGGATAACGAGCAACTTTACCTAAAAATAAAGATGCAATCTAAAGGTAAAATGTCTTTAAACGGATTGATTGTAGGAGGAATAGTTTTTGTAGCTACCTTGTTCGCGCTGTCTGACAACACTGAACTTAAAGCAGAATTAGGCAAATATAAATTCGATTTTAAATCAGATGGCTTGTTAAAATCTCTATCTAACCAATCAAATTATGATAAAGACAAAGACTTGGAGCGGAAAATAAGATATGAAAAGTGGCGAGATAGTATAGATCGCGTTAAAGCTGGTTCTGTTGCAAACCCGGTAAAAGCCGAGGATGAAAAGAAGATTTACAAGGAAATTAAACATATACACAATGAAACCATCAATGTTCAGAATATCCAAGTAATAAATAATAACAACAAAGACGAACTTGGCCCCGATACTTTAAAAAAGGATTAATAGGCTATCTTATAATACAGCCCTGCAGCATAAGGGAAAAGAATTATCGATAATATGAGAGATAGCGTCAACAATATTACAGTGAGCCTTCCGTCACCAACCTTTCGATCAAACTTGTAAACAACATAACATACGTAGTACAATGGACTATAAATAGCCAACATTTCTACGCCTATAATGCATACAACAAATATTAGGAACACGGCTGACATAGAACAAATATAGTAAAAATGTAATATCTAAGCGGATCACATTCATATGAGTATCAATAATAAATACAATTTTAAAAGGAAAGTGTTTGAATTTGAAAGAGACGAAATTATTTGAAAGTACATAGAAAATAACGATCGACAGACTTTGACTACTGGAAATAAGGTGTTCTTCGTTCCTAAGCAATTCAAACATAACGCCAGGTTTCATTTCGTTCAACAAGCTTTTCAAGCACGTTTCACTTCACCAGCTATGCTGACCTGTCATAATGTTTGAGTTTGCAAAGTCTCTCATCACATGAGCTGCTTCTGTCTTTATAAACCTTTCACTTATGCTGCACTTACACTTGGTCTATTCGACCAGGTGACGTTTGCAACGTTCAAGATTTATGCAGCCAGTCGCTCATTATAATTTTAGCTCACCAGCTAATCGCCAAAGGCTGCACAGGCACAAAGTTTTTCTTTATAGGAAGTAACTTAATGGCTTTGTGCCTGTTTGTGTAAGACATTCTTCATATCGCACTACGTGCTTCTCTAAGAAGACCTTTGGCTCAATTCGCTGTGGTGAGCTGGCTACTTATCAATTCAATTATCAAACCTATCGGTTTGATGCTGCATTTAATTCCATAACTGATAATTCTCGTAGCTAAATGTTTCATTTATGGAATTAAAAGCAGCCGATTAAAACCTCTGTTAATAGGAGAATTTCATCTAACTCATAGATAAAATGAGCGTATAACATATTATAATATGAAGTATGTTAAGAGATTATAAAATAATTTGTAACGAATCAGATAAACCGACTATATTTAAACGCTAAATGAGTAACCTGAAACCTTTTCTAAGATGGGCTGGTGGTAAAACCTGGCTTCTTAAGCACTTACCGGACTATATACCTATCAAAGGGTTTAATGATTATCATGAGCCTTTTCTTGGTGGAGGATCAATATTTTTTTCCTTACAGCCAAAGAAGTCTTTTTTATCTGATTTAAACAAAGAACTTATTGAAACTTATGAATCAGTAAAGACTGATGTTGAAAATGTAATAGTTGAGCTTTCTAAGTTCAAAAACACCGCTGATGATTACTACGAAATAAGAAGTGCATCATATGATAGCACGGCTCAAAAGGCTGCCAAATTCATTTATCTCAATCAAACTTCATTTAACGGGATCTATCGCGTTAATCTCAAAGGGAAATACAATGTTCCATTCGGCTATAGAAACAAAAATTTTTTTGATCCCGATGCGTTACGAGCGGCAAGCACAGCGTTAACTAACGTTGAATTATTCAATTCCGACTTTGTCGATACTTTAGTTAATGTTAAAGAAAATGACCTTGTTTTCCTGGACCCGCCATACACAGTCGCTCACGAAAATAATGGCTTTGTCAAATACAATCAAAAAATATTTGCTTGGAAGGATCAAGAGCGTCTAAGTAATTATATCAAAGAGATAAGTGGAAGAGGCGCATACTATATAATGACAAATGCAGCGCATAAAAGCATTGAAGAACTATACTATGACATAGGCGACTTTAAGAAATTGCAAAGGGCAAGCCTTATAGGAGGCAAAGGAGCAACAAGAGCTAAATATAATGAACTTATTTACAGTAACATAACAAATAACGAAAGCCATGAGTGAGACCATCGCAAAGTTAAAGATGTGGTTTAAATTGCCGAAGATTCCGCGTTATCGGTTGACATCAATTTATGATTCTATATTAGTTATCGTGTTTACGACACTGCCGACCATATTAGCGATTTTCAACAGCTATCGTAAGACGCTTTCAATTAATTTAACTCATACGTATCTTGCTGGGGACTTCTTTCTTTACTGCATAGCACTTTTGAGCTCCTCATATTTAGTCTTTAATCAACTCAAAATAAGTGCTAGTGACTGGAAAGTTGGAATGAATAAGCTTATACTGGTTGGCTTGGTTTTAATTTCTTGCACTTACGCTATAATTACAACAGATGAAAAATCAGATCCTGGCTTTATGAAATGGGCTTCAATAGGGTCATTGACCATTGGAATCGTAATATTTTACATGTCGCAGGTGTTTTTTAATAAGCAGTCCCTTGATGTTCCTCAAGAAAGACGTGACGAACAACAGACTATTCAGGACTCATTAAGCTAATAATCATGGAAATAGAATTAGAAGAACAAAATATATTTTCTGGTCAATATATAAGTGTTTCCTGCATTGAAGCAATACAGCCAATTGGTTCAATGTACATCGCTGTTATAGACTGTGGAGAGTTAGAATTTATTTGCTACGCAGATGTTCGACGATTAGAATTGGGAATCGATAATCGTGAAGTTGAAGATTATATAGGTATACAAAGGCAACTAAACTCCAATAGGGAAAAGGAAATTGGCAAATACGTAAATCTAATCGATGCAACTTTTCCCAACAGCATAATACTTGCTATATCTTCAGATGATGTTGTCTATGATAGTAATTCAAAAACCATGCATATTAGATATGCTGACAGCGTAGCAAAAGTTTTAGATGGTCAACATAGAATTGCAGGGTTACGACACTTTGAAAAACCTGCGGAAAAATTCCAAGTGATCGTAACTATATACATTGATATGGAGCTGGAAGATCAAGCATTAGTATTTGCGACTATTAATAAAGAACAGAAAAGTGTTAGCAATTCCTTAGTTGCTGATCTGTTCGCATTTGCTAAATCCCGTAGCCCACAAAAGACTGGACACAATATTGCAAGAGCGTTAAATAATAAGCAAGGAAGCCCTTTTTACAAGAAGATCAAAATCCTTGGGACCGCTGTCAATAAAGATACTGAAACTATAACTCAAGACACTTTTGTAAAATCGCTCTTAAAATACATTACATCCGATGCCCAGGCGGACAGGAATTTCTATAAAAAGAATAAGGATAATAGCTCTACATTACCTCTGGTTTCTGGAAATGAATTAAATAGACTTTTCCTAAGAAACATGTTTATATCAGACGAAAAGGATATAGATATAGCCCAGCTATTATGGAACTACTTTTATGCTGTAGAGCAAAAATGGCCAAAAGCATGGAATTCTGGTTCCGATGCCAATTTGTTAAATAAATCAACTGGGTTTGTAGCGTTAATGCGTTTCTTTAGAGATGCTTATCTAAGTTTTAATAAAATAGGAACTGTCATAAGCAAATTGGAATTCCAAGAGATTTTCAATAAAATAAGCATCAAAGAAAGCGAGTTCACAAAGGAGGTATATATTCCGGGTTCATCGGGACAGGGACAATTGTACCGGCATCTGCTTGAACAAAGTGGACTAAATAGTCCTCCTTCTACTACTTAAACATAATTTTACATAAAATAAAAAATGGAATTCAAAGTTGGAACACCTGTTAAATTGAAATCTGGCGGCCCCAGCATGACCGTCTTTAGTATAATTGGATCAAGCGAAGCTGGTGCTGGTCAAAAATTAAATCACAATCTATTAAAGCATGGGGGCTACAAAGACGGCGACGTAATTTGTCAATGGTTTGTTGGAAGTAAACTGGAATTAGCGCCATTTAAGATCGAGATGATCGAAAGCGCGGAGTAGTCTTAGCTTTATCAATGACTTATAAATTCAAAGCCCTACGACACTTTTACAGAACAACCGCTTTTCTGTCCGCGATAATTATCTTATTTCAGTCTTGTGATTCGACGAGGACTACTTCCAAAGAAGCGTCGAAAAATCAAACAGTAACATCATATCCTTATAAGTTTGTTGATGTTAAAAGGGAAACTCGAAAAAGTGACGGCTCATACAATGAAATGACTCTATATGTATGCGGCAATTATCCAAATATTGATACGCTAAGAATGTTTTGCAAAGCCAAGAAAGACTCTATTGCGGACGGTTATTTTCATGTAATCACTTTCTTTATAAATAAAGACTATGCAAAGTTTACCGAGTATCCGATTACCTCGATGTACGGGATCGATGAAGCCCCTGCAAAATATATAAAGGCAGATTATACCTATAATTTTAATAACGGATATAGTAAACTTACCGTTTATGAAAAGAACAGTTGGGAGAGCAAATCAATACAATACGATATAAACTAATTACTTACTATGACACAGAAAAAACTATTTGACAATGGTGATAACGTAATGAAGATCTTGGTTGGCTTATTGGTGTTTCTAATTATCGATTGTTGGAGCTTTTACCACACAGAAATATATTCTATTTCAGTTATTCATTATATCAGTTTATCACTCTGCTTTTTCTCAATTATTTTCCTATTGGGAAATTTTAAGAAACTCGAAGTTATGCCAATGATTAAAATACCTGGCATCTACATTATATCTGCCTTTTTGTTAGCAATCAACTTAGTGTCGTTTGCCGAGTTTTATTATCAAACGGGGCTTTTAAGCCACAATGTAATTACCAGAGATAGGGGAACATTGCTATATTACTCGATAGGGAACTTTTTGAATAGATCGGAATCTCTTGAAGTCCCTGCTCAAATCAGAAAATACGCTCTAATACAAACATTTACAGGTTACGTATCCCTCGCATATTTGATCTCGCGATTTATTGAAATGTCTTTACACAAGGCAAAACAAGGATCTGATAACCTCACGACATGATTCAGAAATATTTGAATATCATTTCTAATTATCGCAAAATGAGACTTGAAAAACCTGATACTTGGATTTCATATTGTGAGATGCAACCTGATTTATTATCAGCTATTCGTGTCGCCGCGTTAGCGGAAAACAACCACCTAAAAAGACACCCTCATCAATACAGACTTCAAAAGGTTAAAATGCAAGCGTTCTTGGAAAACCTAGTTGAAAATTCCAATGCTATTGGAAAAGCACAATATTTCGATGACCTATATAATATCGTTGATAGGTGCAAGGTTAAAGGAGTGGCAAGGTTGGCGGTCTATGACACTGCGAACAGGATAGGAAGATATCTAGGGCTTAACCCGCAGTTTATTTATTTGCATGCGGGCACAAGGAAAGGTGTCGAGAAGCTTATTGGTAAGGTTGTCGATTCTAAAATAAGTAAAGATCAACTGCCGGAACCATTTAAAAGTTCAAATCTTAGCGCGGCAGAATTAGAAGATATAATGTGCATTTATAAACAATTTTTATAATCTGATGGCTATGAGACAAGAGTGGCTTAATTACTTAAATCAAGATAAGCTATATATTAAGCGAGCCAAAGTAGTTTTACCCTATCTTGTTAGACAAGCTAAAGCCGGTGAGCCAATATATTATTCAGATTTAGCGCGGGAAGTCGACATTCCTAACCCAAGGAATCTAAATTACGTTCTCGGGGCCATCGGTAATGCCATCGAAATGCTAAACAAAGGAAAAAAAACTCAAATCCCACCTATACAATGCCTGGTCTTAAGTAAATCAACTAATCTTCCAGGCGAGGGCTTCGATGGGTTTCTTCGCATTAGCAACTTTCGGAAATTAACAAAAAGCCAGAAACGAGAAGTAATTAGTAGTCAGTTAATGATAATAAACACTTACTCCAAATGGGATTGGGTACTTGCACAGCTTAACCTCGAACCCGTTTCGATAAATTTAGCACCACTTATAAAAAAGGCTTGTGAAATGGGATTTGGTGGTGGCGAAAGTGAACATCATAGAGCGTTTAAAGTGGCTATTGCGAATGATCCTTATTTGATTGGATTAGAGACACTGACAGGAGAAGTCGAATATAAATTGCCTTCAGGGGATAGATTAGACATTTTATTTAAAGACAATAACCTCTTAATCGGAGTAGAGGTAAAATCATTTATATCTTCAGATGCAGATATATTACGAGGTTTATTTCAATGTGTGAAATATATCGCAGTTATTGAAGCTACTCAAAAATCAGAGAATCAGATACCGAACGCCAGGGTTATATTAGCCCTACAAAATCGATTACCCAGTGAGTTAATGCAAATTAAGAATATTCTCGGGATAGAGGTTATTGATAATATTGTTATTTAAGTCAAATGAAAAGGGCAATAATTATTAGAGGTCAAAGCGGGAGTGGTAAATCAACCACGTTACGAGTAATATTTAGATGGTTGCGGCTATACTATAAACCAGTCATCTCAAATTATTGGTCTAATGGAGATATCGGGTGCCAAATGCAAATTGGAAGCTTGTCAATTGGTTTTTGTTCAGCGGGAGACGAGGGGAGCCAAGTCCAGGAGTTTTTAAACAATTGCATAACAGGCAATTGCGATATTATAATAGGCGCTTGTAGAGCAAAAGGCGGCACAAATCAAGCGGTTTTAAAGACCCTGGGTATGCCCGCGTTTGTAAAAAGCTACATTTCCACATATCATGTTCATAAGCCATTGATTAAGTCATTTAATAAGCAGTGCATACGGGAAGTTAGAGCTCATTTGATTGGGCTTCCGAAATAGCAATTAAGCCTCAACCGCTAGTTACAATTCCAAGTAACAATGGGTTTGAGTATATGAACTAATCAATTGTGTTTTATTTTACGGGAATTATTACTCCTAATTCTACACACAAAGTTAGCTGATACATCCCCACGAAGTCATTTCATTTCAAGGTAGTATTTCCTAATTGGGTATCCCTATCGGGAGCCTCCACAATTACTCAATCTCCACCTTGCCTTAGTGCTGCTGTCCAGCAGTGAGTCGTTCGAGAATTCACTCGACATAAAACTTACCGCTATGACAGACATTAAACAACTTCTAAAGGAATTTGAACGATTTGCTTATGGACAATCCTTGCACACTGCGTTTGTTGACATACTTGATTGGACACTGTTACCTTTTAGGAAATTCGATGATGCAGAATCACAAAACGTTGCACTAGAAAAGTACCAAACTAATCCTAAAGTACAACAACTAGTAACACTTGTTACAATCATTGGGGACCTTTCAGAAGGCTTTAATGATCCACTTGGGGAACTTTATATGCAAGCAATTTCCAATGGCCATAATGGTCAGTACTTCACACCAACACCAATATGCGATATGATGGCTACAATGTCAGTTGGTGACAATTCATTGCCAGGACAAACCGTTGCTGATTGCGCATGTGGTTCCGGTAGAATGTTGTTAGCTGCTGCAAAGATCAACCGTCACCTCAAACTATATGGCGCTGACTTGGACAATACATGTTGTAAAATGGCATTACTCAATATGCTCTTTAATTCACTTACTGGTGAAATAGCGCATATGGACTCTTTAAGCAATGAGTTTTACACCGGCTATAAGCTTAATACCACTTTGGTCAATGGCTATCACTTTCCATACTATACAGAGTTTACAGAATCGTCAAAAAGCCACATCTGGCTGCATGATTTAAAAGGTACTGAAGTCAAACCTAAGTTTGATAAGCCTTTTGAACCAATTAGAGCAATGCAGCCCATTAACGGAGTGCAAGGAATGCTGTTTTAAACAGTGTTTAAACTGATTGCAGAATTACTGATTCCTTATTATATTGCGTACTTAAACCTATCACATAATGAATCTATTCGACGGTGAAAAAATCCTCACAACAACAGACAGTAACATAGTTGTTTTAACAACCCATCGTATTCGCTCTAGTAACAGCGTCAATTGGGGACAGCATAGCACTGTGTCAATAATGCTGGAAAAAGTAAGTTCAATTCAAGCTACATATAGTAGCTACCCTTTATTGCTTGTCCTTACTGGAATAATGGCATTAGGAGCCGCATTATTAGCTATTCAAAGAGGGGATGAATCCGCAATCGTTCTTCCTATTATCTTGGCAATCATATTTGTAATAGCATATTTCGCAACACGAAGACATGTTTGCATTATAGCGTCAGATGGTGGCGCTAAGTTAGCTTTTGAAACGGCGAGAATGGATAAAGAGGTACTATTAAGATTTATTGATCAGATTGAACAAGCCAAGTTCAACAGAGTTTCACAGTTGGCAATGTAGATAATCGTTATTGTTGACCTCAAAGTAGTCTTTATTCAATATGTTAAAGTGAGATAATTATAATTTCCCCCTTATAAACTAACCAATTTAATCTTTTTGTCTCACTTTAAAATATAAAACCATGCTAACTCAAAAGGACCAACACACCATTAAGGAACTTAGATTGAAGATTAAACTTAAATGGTTGGAACAAATCATGAAGCAGTTCTTCACAGAAAGTTTAGAAGCTGTACTATCTAAAAACCGAGATCAAATTATTGAGACCAAATCGATCTTTACAATAGCTGATATTTGTAAAAGATTTAAGGTTACTAAAACAACGATTCACAATTGGATCAACAGAGGAATCATTAAAGGAGTTAAGGTTGGAAAGAATCGATATTTTACGGAAGAGGAAATTAATAACATCTTGAAATTCATATCTTAACAAGTAAAATGCTTGGCTTAATCAGCCAGGCATTTTACATCAGTCACCTTTAACAACCTCCATTGGGTTAAACTCCAGTTTAGATACTAATTCGCCTAATGGAATCTCAAACTTAGGGTAGTTAGCCTGACCGGCTCCCTCATCATTATTAGGCATCCAGTAACAATGGACCTCTCCGTTATAAACAGCAATCTTCCAATATATAGCAGGAAAGTTTGCTGTTATCTTACCATCTGTTATAGCTCCTTGTGAGCCCCATGTTCCGCCCCAGCATTTCACTTCCCCGTACTTACGTGCCATATTCCGACACATATATTCTGTCCCGAGTTCAGTACCTACATTCTGGCTCTGATATTCTAAAGCCAAGTTAAAAGTGTACCTCATTGAGGTGTCCATGCCTCCAGTACTCCAGGAATAATCATCTGCTGATGCTACATGTCCTTTTGCAATTACATTCTTAGGGTTGATCTTACGGTATATTTTGTTGGCAGTACTATAGAGTTTTGTTTCATTAGGGAAACCATTTACAGGCTTGAAAGGATATTTAGCTCGGTTGATTTTAGTTGACTTGTCGGCCTTTAAACTATCAGCCATTTCAAGATGCCGTTTAGTTATAAGGTGATATACAATGATTGGATTGTGTTTAGCTGTGTCTGCAATACTTATATAGTACTTATTTACCCAGATAACACAGTTGGGACAGAGGTTTGATTTTATTATATCTTGGGTTTTAGCGGTTAAAGTAATAATACTAAAAGCAATCAATAATAAAAGTCTTTTCATAGTGGAGATTTCGGCTATAAATATAGGAACTCATTTCAATAATTGACCTAAGTCTCTATAGGGAGATTTTAACACGTTCTATATATAAATATACTCTCATTAGTAAATCTCCTATAAATTACGCTTATAAGGATATTATGATTTTGCTTTCAATATGCGAAAGTGAGACATTTTATAAATACCGGGTATAAATGTTGATTTTAATATATTTGTCTCAATAATATTGATTGATTTAACATTCAATATTATTGCAATTCTATAAAATTGGTTGTGGAGATTCCAGTGCAACTGACCACCCAATTCCGGTACAAGCTGACCATCGGTTCCGGCGCAAATTGACCAGGGCATTCCGGGGTAAACTGACCACCTGTAGCGCGTAGCAAATGCTGTAGAAGCAACCATCTTTTGGAGGTACATATATACCTTCTAAAGCATGGCCAACTCGATAATCAGCATGAGTAAGATAAGAAAGATACTAAGAATGTACAGCCAGGAGCGCAGCATAATGT
>NZ_JBFUCX010000004.1:0-479607 GCF_056405015.1 Mucilaginibacter sp. P2_A4
CATTAAAGAACGCATGGGCCAGTTAGGACATATCGACTGTCATCACCTAAGTAAAAGTGTGATCAGAGGGCAAAATAGGAGGTTATATCTGCTTTGCGTGCTGGATGATTATTCCCGCCTGGCCTGGGCACAGGTGATGGAAGACATCACCGCGCTGACCACCATGTTCACTGCCATGCATTGCATGCAGGCGCTCAAACGGGAGTTCGGCATCCAGTTCGAGGAGATCATTGCTGATAACGGCCCGGAGTTTGGTACTTCAACAAGTTTGCAAAAGCGGAACCATCCTTTTGAGCGAATGTTAATGGAAACAGGCATCAAACGGCGGTACATGCAGCCTTATCGGCCGCAAACCAACGGCAAGGTGGAACGCTTTTGGAGGACGCTTAAAGAAGACCTTATTGAAGATACCGATTTCGACAGCTTTGAAGAGCTGGAAGATGAACTCCTCAAATATCTTGTTTATTATAACTGGGAACGGCCACATCAGGGCATCAATGGTAAAAAACCTATCGATATGGTCACCCTAAACAACAAATAAAAACACCTGATTCTGTTACCGAATTACTAAACCCTTACAATTGCGAGGTACGAAGCAATCTCTTTGCTATACAGAGCGACCATGCAAGTCCGACCTGCCTGTGTAGAGATTGCTTCGTACCTCGCAATGACGAGACTTCGTAAGTCTGACATTCTCCCCCCTCAACACTAATTTTTTATTTTATCCAATCCAAAGCTTAATTTCGTAAAATTGGTTTGCTTTACAGGCTAATACCATGCTATGCGTAGATCCTTGCTCATTTTTATATCACTATTTTGCATTACTACCCTAAATGCCAGTGGGGTTGATATAAAAAGCATAGGTGTACCCTATGTTCAAAATTACACGAAGGCCATGTACCAGTCGGGCAATCAAAACTGGAGTGTAACGCGCGATGAGCATGGTGTTATGTATTTTGGCAATGCCGAAGGCTTACTTTCTTTTGATGGCAAATACTGGCAGCAGCACCATATGCCAAATTCCCTTATCGTTCGTTCAGTATCTACCGATGGCAGGGGGAAAATTTACGTAGGTGCTTATGGCGAATTTGGTTATTGGGCCGATGACAACAAAGGCTTTTTAAAATACAATTCGCTTGTTGGCCTGGTACCCAAAAAATTCCTGCCCATAAACGAGGAGATCTGGAAAATATATGTTGATGGCGATAGGGTGATCTTCCAATCGTTTGGATGTATCTACATTTACTCAAAGGGGAAGATAGAGGTCATCAAGGCACCAAGCCCATACTTGTTCATGTTTAAAGCCGGTAAACGCTTTTTTATTGAGCAGGTATCAACCGGCCTGTTTGAGCTTATAAACAATCGCTTGTTGTATGTTGAGGGTAGCAATATATTAGGGCCCAGCGGTGTACTTTCCATGCTGCCGTTTCAAAAAGGCAAGTATATTATAGGCACAGCCCAAAACGGGTTGTTTATTTATGATGGCCAAACCATAAAACCATGGGTAAACCAGGCAAACGACTTTTTAAAAACATATCAACTCAATAACGGGGCTAAAATAGCCGACAAGTATTTTGCTTATGGCACTATTTTAAACGGGATTGTGGTGGTTGATACTGCAGGCAATGTAGTGCAGCACATCAATAAATCAAGCGGACTACAGAACAACACTGTTTTAAGCTTATATACCGATAGTGAACAAAACCTTTGGGCGGGTTTGGATAACGGCATAGACCGGATTGAGGTAAACTCGCCATTATATTTTTATTTCGATAAAACCGGCAAGTTCGGTACCGTATATTCCAGTATCATATTTGATAAAAAAATATACCTTGGCACCAACCAGGGCTTATTTTACAGCGACTGGATTGCCGATAATAACAGCAAACTTTTCCAGTCTTTTGACTTTAAACTTATCCCCGGCTCACAGGGGCAGGTATGGGAACTTTCCCTGCAGGATGGACGCCTACTTTGTGGCCATAATGATGGCACCTACCAGGTAAATGGCAATACCATCACCAAAATATCTACCATAACTGGCGGCTGGACCATTAAAAAATTAAGCGAAGACAAACTCATCCAGGGGACTTATACCGGCCTGGTTATTTTCAAAAAAGATGCAGCCGGCAACTGGGTCTTTGATCATAAAATTGAAGGCTTTGGCGAGCCATCCCGCTATGTGGAGCAAGATAACAAAGGGCAAATATGGGTAAGTCATGCCTATAAAGGCATTTATAAAGTGACCCTGAGTGCCGATCTGAAAAAGGTAACCTCAAAAGTATATTACGATAGCAAATATGGTTTGCCGGGCAGTTTCAACGTAAACGTGTTTGATCTTGATAACCGCGTTGTGTTTTCATCAGATTCGGGCTTTTATATTTATGATGACATTACCGATCGCTTTTTTAAATACACCCAGCTCAACAAAAAGCTGGGCACTTTTGCCACATCCAGTAAAATCATAAAAGCCATCGGCAAAAAATACTGGTTCATTAACCAGGGGCGGGTAGCTTTGGCCGATTTTTCAACGCCTGGCAGGTTAAGTATCGATACCAACCGTTTCAGCATCCTCAACGGGCAAATGGTGCAGCATTACGAAACTATAAACCGCATCAATAATGCTACCTACCTCATCAGTATTGATGATGGTTTTGTGATCCTGAATGATGAGGACGCGCTTTTACCCAATAAGATCGATATCCCCCGGGTTTTGATCCGTCAGCTGGAGAACATTACCGATAAAGTTTTTGCCATCAGCGAAAACAGCCACAACCTTAATGTCACCGAGATCCCTTATACGCAAAACAATATCCGCATCTCCTATTCGCTGCCTTATTATAAACAGGCAAAAATAAAGTTCCAGTATTATTTAGAAGGTTACTCCCGCCAATGGAGCGATTGGACGCAACAAAGCCAGAAAGAATTTACCAATCTTGACCAAGGCACTTATCACTTTAAGGTACGCGCTAAAATCAATGATCAAAACGTATCACAAATTACTACGTTAACCTTTGTTATTTTACCTCCATGGTATGCGGGCAACCTGGCTATGGCATTTTACGCGTTGTTGCTGGTACTCTCCTACTACGTGGTAAGGTATTATTATCGCCTTAAATTAAAGCGGCATCAGCACCGTATTCATGAAAAGCTACAGCATGAAAAGGAGGAGTTTTTAAAGCAGGAAGCCTTTGCCAATGAACAGCACATCATCAACATAAAAAACGAGCAGTTACAGGCCGATCTTGCAGGTAAAAGCCGCGAGCTGGCTAACTCGGCCATGAATTTGGTTTACAAGAACGAATTACTGCAAAAGATAAGTGAAGAAATAGCACATCTAAAAGATAGCACCGGCAAAAAATTAGCCGATGATCAGATGCGCCGTATCCAGAAAGTTATAGACGAGGGCATGAATGATGAGCGCGACTGGAATATATTTGAAAAGAGCTTTAACGAGGCACATGAAAACTTCTTCAAAAAACTAAAATCAGGCCACCCAGACCTGGTACCAAATGACCTTAAACTATGTGCCTACCTGCGCATGAACATGAGCAGTAAAGAGATGGCATCGCTTTTAAACATCTCCCTGCGCGGTGTTGAAATAAGGCGCTATCGCCTGCGTAAAAAGCTCAACCTCGACCACGATAAAAACCTTGTGGAGTTTCTCATCGAGTTATAATACTACATCATTACCTCTCATAACCATAAGTAAACATAGTGTACAGGCCCTTACTGTTGTAGTATGTAAGCCGTACACTATCACAATCTAAATTTCAGGTTATCAAATAGTTAAGAAAATAAAAAACACATCGTGAGAAAGCTTGTTATGGTTGATGTATTAATGTTGAGTTAATTTTTTTGATTTAACTGCATTATCTACACAGCTTTGTAGACTAATAAACCAATTATTTCTAACCCGTTTTTATTAATTAACCACTATGAAAAGAATTTTTACTATTTCAGGGGTGATGTTATTGTTCTTATTTTCCGTTACTGCTGCGTTTGCACAAAACATAACAGTGAAGGGTAAAGTAGCAGATGCTAGTACAGGTGAAGCCCTAATAGGCGTCTCTGTTTTAGTTAAAGGAACAACTACAGGCACCCAAACAGATGTTAATGGCGCGTTCACCATTAATGCTGCCGGTACAGCTACCTTAACATTCGCCTATATAGGGTACGCATCTAAAGAAGTGCCAGTAAACGGCCAAACCGCTATTGACGTTCGCCTGCAACCACAAACTAACGAGTTACAGCAGGTTGTTGTGGTTGGTTACGGTACGCAACGCAAGCTTGATGTTACCGGTTCGGTGGCATCAGTTAAAGGCGAGGAAATATCCAAGCAAGCATCAACAAACGTTGTCAGCTCTTTACAAGGTAAAGTTGCGGGCGTTCAAATTACCAATGCGGGCGGTCCGGGCGCATCGCCGCAGATCCGTATCCGTGGTTTAGGTACCGTATATGGAAACGCAAACCCGCTTTACGTAGTTGACGGTGTTTGGTTTGATGATATCAGCTTTTTAAATTCCAATGATATCGAGAACATGAGTATCCTTAAGGATGCATCAAGCGAATCAATATATGGTGTGCGCGCTGCCAATGGTGTAGTTTTAATCACCACCAAAAAGGGCAAAGGTGCTCCAAGCATCAACTATAGCGCTTACGCAGGCTGGCAAAGAGTTACTAATCAGCCAAAACTGGCTACCGGGGCTGAATATGCTACGCTGATTAACGAGCTTAATACCATAAACCAGCCAACAGATCCTATTACATTTGCCGATCCATCCAAATTTGGCCAAGGCACCAACTGGCTTAATGATATTTTACGCAATGCTTTCACCATGAAGCATGACTTAACTGTTAGTGGCAGTACAGAAAAATCAACTTATACTTTTTCTGCCGGCTACTTAAAACAGCAAGGTGTTGTTAAGGGAAACGATTATGACAGGATAACCTTACACATGCAACAAGATGTGCAGGCAACAAATTTCCTTAAACTGGGCTACAATGCAGTTTTACAAGGCAACAATTCAAAAGATGCACCGGGTGCAGTTATCTATAAGGCCTTTACAGCGGCACCTATTGTGCCCGTATTTTATAATGATGGAACGTATGGCGATCCGGGCGATTTCCCTATCGGGAACGCTACCAACAATCCCCAGGCACAAATCGATTTTTTTAACCAGAAATCAAAAGGCTACCGCGTAACTGGTAATATGTTTGCCGATGTTAAAATTCTTAAAGAATTAACATTCCACACCAGCTTTGGTGGCGAGTTTGGCCAGGCCGAAGTTTTAGGTTACAACCCGGTTTACAAAGCCAACTCCGTTCAGTTCAATGCCATCAGTGATCTTAATGTTTCAAGGGCCGAAGTGCGCAATTGGATCTGGGAAAACACATTGACTTATGATAAAACCATAGCTAAGGATCATCACCTAACCGTTTTGGTAGGTCAGTCTGCGCAGCGTTATAAATCATACAACATTAATGCAACTGCACAAAATGTACCGTATACAAGCTCTGGCGACCTTTACTTAAGTTTGGGGTCAAATGATACCAGAACAGTTAATGACAGTGGCGATTTGGCTACTTACCAGTCATATTTTGGTCGTGTTAACTATTCATTTAAAAACAGGTATTTACTAAATGCTTCCATACGTGGAGATGGATCTTCAAAATTCATTGGCAACCAACGCTGGGGTTATTTTCCTTCGGTAGGAGCCGGCTGGGTTATCAGCAATGAGGAATTTATGAAAAATCAGCAGATTTTTGATAACCTGAAATTGAGGGGCAGCTGGGGTAAAATTGGTAATGCATCCGTGCCAGCCAACTTATCAACCTTAACAGTAAATAACTCCGCAGCTTTCACAGCAATTTACAACGGCCAACCGGCTACAGGTGCAAATATTACAGCAATTGTACCTCCAACTACTTATTGGGAACGTGGTGTTGGTACCGACGTAGGTTTAGAAATGAGTTTCATGAAAAGCCGGTTAACATTTGAGGCTGATTTTTACAACAAGAAAACAGAGCAAGCCATATTTTCTATCCCGGTATTAGGTTCATTAGGCACTGATGGCGGAACCATCATTGGCAACCAGGCCAGCTTCCAAAACCGCGGTTTTGAGTTTACTTTAGGCTGGAGGGATAATATAAGCAAAGATTTCTCTTACAGTCTTAACGGTAACCTTAGTATCAACAACAACAAGGTATTATCTACCCAAACAGGTGCAAACCCAATTTATGCAGGCGGCGCGGCGGCTACAGGCGGGCAGTATAGTACCCGTACCATATTAGGCCAGCCAATTGGCGAATTTTATGGATTAGTGGTTGATGGAGTTTTCCAAAACACTACAGAAATTGCCAATTCGCTTCAAAAGGATGCCAAACCAGGCGACTTTAGGTTTAAAGACCTGAACGGCGATAAAGTTATTGATGCTAAAGACCGTACAATTATAGGCAACCCAAATCCTAAATATTTATATGGTTTTAACACAACATTTAATTACAAAGCATTTGATCTAAGCCTTGATTTCCAGGGAGTAGCCGGTGTTGATGTTTATAACGCAAATAAAGGCCTGCGTTACGGTTCTGAAAACTTTACGCAAGATTTTTATGATCATCGCTGGCATGGCGATGGTACTTCAACTACCTACCCATCTGCAAACATAGGCGGTGGTAACAACTATAAACCAAATACATTTTTTGTTGAAAGCGGCAGCTATTTCAGGGTACGTAATATGCAGCTTGGATATACATTACCATCGGCCATTGCTTCAAAAATATTCCTGAAGAGGCTTAGGTTGTATGCCAATGCGCAAAACGCCTTAAACTTCTTTAAGTACAAAGGTTTCAACCCAGAAATAGGTGGACAGGGCGATCAGCCTGGTATTAATGCTGGTATCGATAACGGTGCCTACCCATTATATGCCACTTACAATTTTGGTATCAACGCTACATTTTAACAATTAAAATATTTTAAGATATGTTTCGCAATAAAAACAATTATGTAAATGCACTAAGTATTGGTGCACTTGCAATAATGATAATTATGCAGGGGTGCAAAAAAAGCTTTTTAGATGTGCCGCCGCAAGGTAAGCAAGCCAGTGCCGAATTTTTTAAGACACAGGATGACGCTACCAAAGCCGTAAACTCCATATACGCTAATTTAAGAGAGTGGAAAGAAACAGCTTTTGCACCAATGGCCGTTGAAAGCTTAGGTTCTGATGAAACAGAAAAAGGCAGCACACCAAGTGATGCCAGTTTCATGAATACCTATGATAATTTTACGGTTACTGCTACCGATGGCCAGCTTCAGGATTTTTGGAACGGGCAATATCAAAGCATTAATCTTTGTAATCAGGTGCTTGATAACTTACCAAAAATCAGCATGGATGACAACCTGAAGACCCGCTACCTTGCCGAAGCTAAATTTGTACGTGCTTACAACTACTTTAGGTTGGTACGTGCATTTGGCGACGTGGTTTTAAGGCAGCACATTGCAAAGGATGCCAGCGAGTATAACCTGCCACGCACCGCGAAAGCTACTGTTTATGCCGCTATTGAACAAGACTTAACCGATGCTGCTGCTGTATTGCCACAATCATACGGCTCTGCAGATATTGGCCGTGCAACCAAAGGCGCTGCATTAGCTTTACATGCTAAAGTTGCCATGTACCAAAAGAAATGGGCAGATGTTTTAAACTACACTAACCAGGTTATGGGCTTGGGCTATTCATTATTCCCCAACTTCGAAAAACTGTTTAGAATAGCTAATGAAAACTCTTCTGAATCGGTTTTCGAAATACAATGTCAAAGCTTACCAAGCATTTCCGGTGCATCAACCAGCCAATACTCTCAAATACAGGGTGTAGCAGGCGAACCGAACGGTGGATGGGGCTTTAACGTGCCAACACAAGCGTTGGTTGATGCCTTTGAACCAGGCGATCCACGTATGGATGCAACTATCATTTTCAGGGGAGAAACTACACCAGAAGGTGATGCAATTTCATTAACAGGAGCAAATCCACGGTATAATCAAAAATCATACGTGCCATTCAATGTGCCATGGGTATCAAACCAGGGCGAGGATCAGAACGTCCGTGTAATCCGTTATGCCGATGTGTTGTTAATGAATGCCGAAGCAGCCAACGAAACCGGCGATGCCGCAAAAGCATTAACAGATTTGGAACTAGTACGTGCAAGGGCGAGGGCCGGCAACAATGCCATTTTACCAAAAGTGACCACAACAGACCAAGCCGCGCTGCGCAATGCTATATGGCATGAACGCCAGGTTGAACTGGCCATGGAATTTGATCGTTATTTCGATGTAATCCGCCAAGGCCGCGCTGTAACAGTTTTTGGTCCTAAGGGCTTTAAGGCAGGCATCAATGAGGTTTGGCCAATCCCACAAAATGAGATCGATCTAAGTGCAGGTGTATTAACACAAAACAAAGGGTATAATTAATTAAACAATGATTCTCATGAAAAGAAAATATATAAGTATGGTAATTGCCGCTATTGCCGGTTTAGGATTATCATCATGTCAAAAAAGTTATGATCCTGCCAGCTATGCCCCTAAACTGGATATTGGAGGCTTTACCAGCTCAAATGATGTAGCTAAAGGAAGCTTAGTAGGCTATTGGGGCTTTAACGGAAATTTAAAGGATAGCATCTCTAATTCTGTAGGTGTGGCAACGGGTACCAAGTTTGGTAAAGGTGTAAAAGGCCAGGCCCTACAGGGTGCCTTAAACAGCTACGTTTTGACAACTCCGGGTCCGGGCGTTACTGCTATCCAAAGCTTTACTATTACTGAGTGGATAAACACACCTCCACCATCAACAGGTATAGTAGGTGTTTTCACATTAGCAAAAACAGATGGTTTCTGGGGCAATCTGGAAATCTTTTTTGAAAATGGAAGTACTGCCGATAATGGCAAAGTGAGAGTCCATATTGCCCAGGGTAATAACGACAGAACATATTCTGTAGATGGGGTAGCCAATTTGTTTAATAACTGGACAAATTTGGGTGTATCATATGATGCAACAACAAATACCTGCAAGCTATATGTAAATGGTTCAAAAGTTAATAGCGGCACAGTACCCGGGCTAACCGGTCCTGCAAATTTTACAAATGCGGGCAAAATGGTATTTGGCTGTGTGCAGTTCCAGACTACGCCAAGCCAAACATCATCCACCAGCAAACAAGATTGGGCCAGCTATTTAATCGGCCAGCTTGATGAAGTAAGAATATACAACAAAGCGCTTACAGATGCTGAAGTGAATGCTATTGTAAAACTTGAAGGAAGAGGAAAATAAAGGTTGATTGATTTGGGTTGCCCTGCGCAAGCAGGGTAACCTTTTTTTATTTGCTGAACATCGTGACTAACTTTTGCATAGGACGATTGCGTTAAAAACATGAAGAATTTAAAGTTTTTTGTTGGAATGGGCATGTTTTTAATACTTTTTGCCTGTGGCAAAGGGTCAAAACCTACCCCAACTCCTGTTATCCCGCCGGTTACCTCGTTTAGCTTTAATGCTTTAAAAGTGAACGGAAAAAACAACGGGTTTAAATATGTAAATGTTAATGCCAAACCGGCAATTGCCATTACATTTTCAACCCCGCTTAACCAGTCATCAGTAGCAAGCAGCATTAGTATAACCAGTAAAGCCGGTGCTACTGTTACCTTTAGCACTACTTACCAAAACAGCGATAGTACGGTTGTGATAATTCCCACGGGCTTATCGCCTATTACACAGTATACCCTAAATGTTACTACAGCGCTAAAATCTGCAAAGAATGGCAACCTGCAATCAGCATTGGCTGTGCAGCTTACTACGGCTATCGATAGTACAAAAAAATTCAGCACCATAACTGATGATCAGCTTTTGGACCTGGTGGAGAAACAAACACTAAAATACTTTTATGAATTTGGTCATCCTACCAGCGGCCTGGCACGCGAACGCAATTCATCGGGCGATGTAGTAACTACCGGCGGCTCGGGTTTTGGCATCATGGCTATTGTTGCAGGTATTAACCGTGGCTTTATATCGCACGCCGATGGGTTAACCAGGATGCAAAAGATAGTAGGCTTTTTGAATACCAAAGCTCAAAAGTTTCATGGCGCGTTTCCACATTGGATGAATGGCAATACAGGGGCTGTTGTACCCTTCAGCGCACAGGATAATGGTGCCGACTTGGTAGAGACCGCCTACCTGATGCAAGGCCTGATAACCGCGCGCCAGTATTTTAATGGCGCCGGCACAAATGAAGCACAACTGCGTACCGATATTAACACTTTATGGAACGGTGTAGAATGGGACTGGTTTCGCCAAAACAGCCAAAATGTTTTATACTGGCACTGGAGCCCGGATCAGGGCTGGGCCATCAATATGAAAATTACCGGTTGGAACGAGGCATTAATCGTTTATGTTTTAGGGGCATCATCATCAACTCATACTATCCCCAAAATTGTGTATGACCAGGGATGGGCCAATAATGGGGGCATTAAAAATGGCAATAACTATTACGGTGTTACCTTGCCACTCGGTCCGGCACAGGGTGGCCCAATGTTTTTTGCGCATTACTCGTTCTTAGGCATCAACCCAAAAGGCTTAAACGACGCCTATGCCAATTATGAAACACAGAACAAGGCGCATGCCACCATCAATTATAATTACTGCGTTGCCAACCCACAAGGCAACAGCGGCTACAGTGCCAACTGCTGGGGGCTTACCGCAAGTGATATTGAAGGAGGCTACACTGCAAGCTCACCAACCAATGATGTTGGAGTAATTGCGCCAACTGCGGCCATAGCATCTTTGCCTTATACGCCAACACAATCTATGGCGGCGCTAAGGTTCTTTTACTATACACTTGGCGATAAACTGTGGGGACAGTATGGCTTTTATGATGCCTTCAATTTAACCAACCCCTGGTTTGCAGATTCATACCTGGCTATTGATCAGGGACCTATTATTGTGATGATAGAGAACTACCGCAGCAGCTTGCTCTGGAACTTGTTTATGAGTGCTCCTGAAGTAAAAACCGGCATGAAAAACTTAGGATTCAGTAGTCCTAATCTATAAAATCTTAATAACGATATTTTACATGAAAAAAATTATAATTACCCCTTTTTTGCTGATGCTTGCCCTATGTTGCTTTGCACAAAAGCAGTCAAAAACCACAACAGCGGATGGCATTAAACCAGTAGGCATTATAAAAAACCTTACTGATAGCGCTTTGCTTGATGTGGTACAACGCCAAACGTTCCGTTATTTTTGGGATTTTGGGCACCCGGTAAGCGGTCTTGCCCGCGAGCGCAGCAATAAGTCGTTTGATTATGGCGATGAGGTAGTAACCACCGGGGGATCTGGCTTTGGCATTATGGCGCTTATTGTGGCTGATAGCCGCAAATGGGTAAGCCATGAACAGGCTGTTGACAGGATGGTGAAAATGGTTAACTTTTTATTTAAAGCAAACTCCTTCCACGGTGCATTCCCGCACTGGATGAACGGCGAAACAGGCAAGATAATCCCTTTTGGCCGCAAGGATGATGGTGGCGATATTGTGGAGTCGGCCTATTTATTCCAGGGGCTTTTATGCGCTAAACAATATTTTACAGCCGACAATCCCAAAGAGCAACGCATCCGCGACGTAATCAGCTGGATGTGGGGCGAAATGGAGTGGAGCTGGTACACCCGCGATGGCAGAGACGCCCTTTACTGGCACTGGAGCCCCAATAACGGCTGGGCTATGAATTTCCCTATCCACGGCTTTAATGAATGCCTTATAACGTACGTGCTGGCTGCATCCGCAGATAGATACCCTGTAAGCGCCGATGTTTACCACAGAGGCTGGGCGCAAAGCGATTTCTTCAAAAACGGCAAAACCTTTTATGGTTATAAACTGCCGTTAGGCTTTGATTTTGGCGGACCGCTCTTCTTTTCACAATACTCGTTCATGGGTCTAAATCCCACAGGGTTAAAAGATCAGTATGCCGATTATTGGGAACAGAATAAAAACCATAGCCTCATTAACTATGCTTACTGCGTAGATAATCCTAAAAAATTTAAAGGTTACGGCGAAAACTGCTGGGGACTTACCGCAAGTGATAACTTTGAAGGCTACAATGCGCACTCGCCCACTAATGATCTTGGAGTAATAACACCAACGGCCGCATTATCAGCATTTCCATACACACCGGAGCAATCCATGAAAGCACTACGCCATTTTTATTATGACCTGGGCGATAAAATCTGGGGCGAATATGGCTTTACCGATGCCTTCAGCGAATCGCATAACTGGTATGCAAAATCATACCTGGCCATTGATCAGGGTCCAATTGTAGTGATGATAGAAAATTACCGCACCGGCCTGCTTTGGAAACTTTTCATGAGCAGCCCCGAAGTGCAGCACGGCTTAACTAAGCTCGGTTTTGAAAGCCCGGCAATTGCAAAGAAATAAAATGAGTCACGCTATCGCCGAGTGATAAAATTTTTCAAAACGCTGAAGGTGAAAAATGATGTTTTAAAAGGTTTGTCATCCTGAGGAACGAAGGATCTATTCGCAAACCTTACAGGGTGAAGAAGCATGGTGGAGAGTAGATCCTTCACTGCGTTCAGGATGACAAAGTTTTTTTTTGCAAATACTTCATTTACAATCCCGAAGTGTGCAATGGCATAGATTTATGTAATCAAAAAGGCCACGAAATCGTGGCCTTTTTGATTACATGCTATTCCTGCTCCGGTTTTTTAGGCAGGGTTTTCATAATAAACTTTGGCTTGTAAGCGGGTTTGGCGGCCGGAGTTTCCTCGATAGACTTTGTTTCAGCCCCTTCAACCGACGGTGAAATTGTTTCTTCTTTTTCCTCGGGTTTTTCCTCTGTCTCAACAGTTTTGGGCTTCATCATCGCAGCATTAAAGCGCGGTTTAAAAGCAGGCTTTGGGGCTGGGCTCTCTTCTGTTTTATCCGTTGCCGGCTCAGGAGTCGATTCCTGTTTCTCTTCTGCAGGTGCAGCGTCTTCAACAACTGGCTTTGGTTTCATCATAGCCGCGTTAAAGCGTGGTTTAAAGCCTGGCTTGGCAACGGGTGTTTCTGGTTGCGGGGCAACCGGCTCTTCTTTTACTTCCGGCTTTTCCTCATTAATATCTGCACTTTCTGCAGGTTTAGGCTTAACCATACCCGCGTTAAAGCGCGGTTTAAAGCCAGGTTTGGCAACAGGTGATTCTGCCTGCGGGGCGGCTGACTCCTCTTTTACTTCGGGCTTTTCCTCATTAACCTCCGTGCTTTCTATAGGTTTAGGCTTCACCATCCCTGGGTTAAAACGGGGCTTAAAAGCAGGTTTTGAGGCACTGTTTTCGGCGGGTGTTGTCTCCTCTGCCGATTTAACTTCCTCCTGCTTTTCTTCCACAGGTTTGGGAGTAATAGCTGCCCTGAATTTAGGTGTAAAACCAACTTTAGGCGAAGGTGTTACTGGTTCTGTCAAACTTTCTACTATAGTTTGCTCGGCAATAGGATTTGGTGTGTTAAACTTCTCCGTTTTTATTTCCTGCGGAGCAGGAAACCTGCGCCTGAGCTTATTGAACCAATATTTTTTGGTATGATCGAAACTCTTTTCGCCCATTTGTTCAAAGTGCTCTTTAAATTCAGAAAACAGCGATCCCTCCGCGGCTTGCAAAGCTGCCAGGTCAATCTTTTTCTTTTTAAAAAACTCTTCGAAAACCATTTGATTAATTTGAAGATTTGGTAATTTGAAGATTTGAAAATACCTTTTTAATTTTCAAATTGGCACATATTCAAATTTTCAAATCAATTGAAATTCACGTCCACATCCAACTGATTAAAATGAATGCCCTTATCGGTTTGTTTCCAGTCGTTCCGCTCCTCGTCGGTAGCGTTCATCAGCTTGGGGAACCATTCCAGCGGGAAAGCCTGCTGCTTGCCATCAGCTTTTTCAACAAAAAGCAAGCCGTTAGCAAAGGTTACCTTAACTTTCTTTTCTTCCTTACGTGAGCTGAATAGTGGCATAGTATTAATTTTTAATCCCCGTCATTGCGAGGCACGAAGCAATCCCTAATATACAGAGCGAACTTGAACAGCTGACCTGCCGACCGGGGATTGCTTCGTTCCTCGCAATGACGAGTGGTGAAGAAATCCGAAATCCGTTTACTCTGCCATATTATGGTACACCGCCTGCACGTCGTCGTCTTCCTCTAAGCGGTCAATCAATTTCATAATATCGGTAACCTGTTCTTCGGTTACTTCATGGAATGATTGCGGAACACGCTCCAGCTTGGCCGATTTTACTTCAACACCTAACTCTTCAAGCGCTTTTTGCATTTTTCCAAAATCTTCAAAGGCTGTATGTATAACGCCAATATCGTTACCTTCTTCATCTGCTTCCACAAACAAATCTTCAAGGCCGGCATCAATCAGTTCAAATTCCAGTTCTTCCAGGTCGCGGTCGCCGGGTTCAAAAGTAAAAACAGATTTACGGGTGAAAATAAAATCAAGCGATCCTGTTTTACCCAACGAGCCTCCATATTTTGTAAAGTAACTACGCACATTTGCAACGGTACGGTTGGTATTATCTGTCGCGGTTTCTACCAAAACGGCTACACCGTAGGGCGCATATCCCTCATAAACCAGTTCTTCGTAATCCTTTTCATCGCGGCTGGTCGCCCTTTTTATAGCGGCTTCCACCCTATCTTTGGGCATGTTAACAGCCTTGGAGTTCTGAACAGCAGTTCTTAAACGCGAGTTGGTATTAATATCACCACCACCGGCTTTCACAGCCATTACAATTTCTTTACCTAAACGGGTAAACTGCACTGCCATTTTAGCCCAGCGCTTAAACTTTCTCTCTTTGCGGAATTCAAATGCTCTTCCCATAACTTTTTATTTATCCATCATCTATGTTCTACAGACCATAAACTCAGCGAATATAATTTGTTTTTATATAAATTTTGTAAAACAACAAGGTAAAACCTTTATCCTTTCGCCTTTATACTTTTGCCTCTATATATAACTATATAACCCTTTTTAAATTCTCCAGCATATCAGCCGTCATTTTTCCCAGATCGTATTCCAGTTTCCAGCCCCAGTCCTGCTGCGCGCTACTATCATCAATTGATTTTGGCCAGCTATCGGCAATGGCCTGGCGTGGATCACTTTCTACATAACCCATCTCAAAGGCAGGAATATGTTTTTTGATCTCTTCGGCCAGTTGCGCCGGGGTAAAGCTTATACCCGCCAGGTTATATGATGACCGTATCTTAACGTCTTCTGCCGGTGCATCCATCAAACTGATGGTTGCCCGTATGGCATCTTCCATATACATCATTGGCAGCGCGGTATCCGCAGAAAGAAAACTTTCATACTTGCCTTTTTTTAATGCCTCATGAAATATATGTACGGCGTAATCGGTAGTACCGCCACCGGGTGATGCCTTCCAGCCAATTAAGCCGGGGTAACGGATGCTGCGCACGTCAACGCCATATTTGGTATAATAATATTCGCACCAGCGTTCGCCGGCCAATTTGCTAAAACCATATACGGTATTGGGGTCCATTACACAATACTGCGGCGTATTAAACTGCGGCGAATGCGGACCAAAAACAGCTATAGAACTTGGCCAGAAAACCTTGCCTGTTTTAAACTCAACAGCAAAATCAAGTACATGCAGCAGACCGGTCATATTCAGATCCCAGGCCATTTTAGGTTTCTGCTCGCCTACGGCAGATAGTATGGCTGCCAGCAGATAAACCTGGGTTGGGCGATGTTTATCAAAAATATGGTGCAGGTTATCTTTGTCCAGCACGTTTACAATTTCATAGGGTCCGCTGTTGCGTATAGCGTAGGTTGGATCATTAATATCAGATGCTATTACGTTTTCTGCTCCGTGAATACCTCGCAAAGCCATTACCAGTTCGGTTCCTATCTGGCCATTGGCCCCGATCACTAAAATCTTTTCGCTCATTCAGTTTTTGAGTTTAGGCAAAGGTAGGAATTTGGGTGAAATGTTGACGGTCTGGGAAACCCCATATTGCCAATCAAGTGTGCATATTTATAACCAACCCGATCCAATATCAACCACTAACTATTCACTAATTAACTACCAACTAAGTAGATTATCCAAAAAATTATGCATCTTTGAAGTTTAATGTTTTATTATATAACAAATTAACAATCAATGAACCCCAGAAGGGAGCTTCATTACATTTAAAAACAAATTAACACAATGAAAGTCGCAGTAGTAGGTGCTACAGGATTAGTAGGCACCAAAATGTTGCAGGTTCTTGCAGAACGCAACTTCCCCGTTACAGAATTAATTCCCGTAGCTTCAGAGAAAAGTATTGGTAAAGAAATTACTTTTAAGGGTAAGCAGTTTAAGGTGGTTTCTGTTGAGGATGCGATTAAGATGAAGCCGGATGTAGCTATTTTTAGCGCCGGCGGAAGCACTTCATTACAGCAGGCCCCGTTATTTGCGGCGGCTGGTACAACCGTTATTGATAACTCATCCGCCTGGCGTATGGATCCAACCAAAAAACTGGTTGTGCCCGAAGTTAATGCTGATGTATTGACCGCTGACGATAAGATCATTGCCAACCCAAATTGCTCAACCATACAAATGGTGGTGACCTTAAAGCCACTGCACGATAAATATAAAATAAAAAGGGTGGTTGTTTCAACCTACCAATCGGTAACAGGTACCGGCGTAAAAGCTGTCGATCAGTTATTTAACGAACGTAATGGTGTTGATGGGCCAAAGGTATACCCTTACACTATCGATCTGAACGTTATTCCGCAGATTGACGTTTTCACCGAAAATGGTTACACCAAAGAGGAAATGAAAATGATTCTGGAAACCAAAAAGATCATGGGCGATGACAGTATTAAGGTAACTGCCACTACCGTGCGTATCCCGGTTATGGGTGGTCACTCAGAGTCGGTAAATATCGAGTTTGAAAATGATTTCGATTTGGGCGAAGTACGGGAATTACTGGCTAATTCGCCGGGAATCATCGTTGTTGATGATCCTGCGAACCTCAAATACCCTATGCCGCTTGACGCGCATGATAAAGATGAGGTTTTTGTTGGCCGTTTGCGTCGTGATGAAAGCCAGGACAATACTTTAAACTGCTGGATAGTATCTGATAACCTGCGTAAAGGCGCGGCTACCAATGCTGTACAAATTGCAGAATATTTAGCTGCCAAACATTTGATCGGCCAGCCGGTTGAAGCGTAAGCTATTTGCGTGAATGGTTGATTAGATTAACAGCTGTTAACTTAATCAATCAAAAACCTAAAATCAGAATAGGGATGATCAAACGATTATCCCTATTTTGTTTTTATAAATATTTTCGATGAAAACCTGCTGGCTCCTTTCCTTTTATTGCCGTTTTATTTCATTCCACACTTATTAGCGCAATAAAAAAGCAAGTAATAGTTATTAATTATAACTATTGCTTATCAATATCGCCATTTTTTGCTAACTTGTTTCCCAATGAAAGCCTTTAAGCTATTTGTTGTTTTCTGTTGCTGCACCATCTCTGCAAATTCTTTTGCGCAAACAGGCAGTAACCCGCAGGATATTGAGAACGACCTGCTGCGCATTTTTCAAAGGATAAATTATTACGGGGCGCACAAAAAAGAGTGGAAAGCTATTGATTCGCTCAAAAAAATGAATAGTATTTTTGCATATAAACTTAAGTACTATACCTCCAAATATCCATTTACTATTGGCTTTAAATTTACCTCGCTGGTAAAGGAACGCCTGGTTATCGCAACTTCTGCAGATGGCATGTTCCGCGCCTATTCCTGGGATACCAAATTAGGCACTGTAGGATACGATTTTAACAACATACTGCAATACAGGGTTGACGGGCAAACGCTATCATTATTAAAAATGGACCAACCCGGAAAAGAGGCCTATTGGTTCCCGAAGATTTACACCTTTGTGGCCAACAACAAAACAATTTATTTAGCGGTGTACAATTCTGTAATGTCGGCCAATAAAGCAGGGCAGGGTATCAGGGCCTATGCCATTGAAAAAGGCGTATTGAATGGCCGTGTACCCATGGTAAAAACCCCCACCGCTGTATTAAGCAGGCTATATTATGAATACAGCCTGCTTTCGGTGGCCGATTGGAAAGCCTTCCCAAGTATCTATTTTGATAATGGCACCAAAACTATTCATACCCCATTAGTTGATTATAGTGGAAAAATGACCCATAAACTGATTACCTATAAATTTACGGGTAGGTTTTTTGAGAAAGTAAAAAGTTAACTTCGCCCATGATCTCTTTCGCTCACCGGGTTTTTATGGAAGTTGCCGCCAATTTGAGTTTCTCAAAAGCAGCACAAGTACTGTTTGTGACCCAGCCAGCCATCAGCAAGCACATTAAAGCGCTGGAAGATCAATATAAAGTACCCCTTTTCGAGCGCAAGGGCAACAGCATCCTGCTTACCGAAGCCGGTAACAAGCTGAACGAATACCTGCAGCAAGCTACCGAGATTGAGCGTAAAATAGAATATGACCTATCTGTATTGAGCAACCTGTCGCAAGCGGCCGGGCATTTGCGTTTAGGGGCAAGTACTACCATCGCGCTTTATATATTGCCATCGATATTATCCGGCTTTCAGCGCGAGTATGCCAATGTGGATGTACAGCTGGTTAACCGAAACTCCGAATATATCCTGAACGCACTGCTTAATCATGAGGTGGATATTGGCATTATCGAAGTTGATAACAAACTCACTACGGTATCCTACAAACCATTCATGAGTGATGAGGTAATCCCTGTATGTTCGGCTAAAAGTCCGCTGGCGGGTAAATCATTAACCTTAAAGCAGTTTGTAAAAACGCCATTGGCCGTACGTGAACGCGGCTCGGGCACATTGAACGCTGTGCTAAAGTCGCTATCAGCATTACATATAAAACCGGCCGATCTATCGGTAAAGATCCGCCTTGGCGGTACCGAAGCGTTGAAAAATTTCCTGCTGGCCGATCAATGCCTGGGCTTTATGCCCCGCCCCTCTATTATACGTCAGCTCGCCGAAGGCGACCTGGTGGAAGTGCCTGTAGAAGGCCTCAAGATCACCCGCGATTTCTTCTTCATCCGCCGTAAGGGTACAGAAGATTATGGGTTAACAAGCAACTTCATCAATTTTGCATTGCAGCATATTGAGGGGAAGTGATCGATAGCTTATCAGTAGCCGCGGCTTTGCGCGTGATGAAATTTAGCGAAACTATGAAGGAGAAATGACGTTTTAAAAGGTTTGTCATCCTGAGGAACGAAGGATCTATTCGCAGACTATACAGGGCGGAAAAGCATAGTGGAGAGTAGATCCTTCACTATCGTTCAGGATGACAAAAAGCTTTTTTTACAAAAAATGTCATTGCGAGGAGGAACGACGAAGCAATCGCGAACCATGCAAGTCCATCCTGCAAAGTTCCCGATTGCCACGCTGCGCTCGTATGACATGAGGGAGCTTGTAGAGTAGCCCTCCCCCTATTTAAATTTATTCTTCAAAGCCGCCAATTTTATGGCAATATCCGTTTCTGGTGCAGGCTCGGGTCTTTTATTGAATTGTGGTTTATTCCCCGCTGGCCTTCTATCTTCATTTCTTCTTTCGGATGGATTGCTTTTATCATTTTCTTTCATGGATAGCGCGATCCGCTTGCGGTTTACATCAACCTCGGTAACCGTAACCTCCACCTTTTGATGAACCTTAAGCACCTCGTTAGGATCTTTGATAAAACGATTGGTGATCTGGCTTAAATGTACCAGCCCATCCTGGTGTACGCCGATATCAACAAAAGCACCAAAATTGGTAATATTGGTTACTATGCCCGGCAGCTTCATGCCTACCTTTAAATCGCCAATGGCATTTACCCCATCAGTAAAACTAAATGCCTCAAACTGCTCACGAGGGTCGCGGCCCGGTTTGGCAAGCTCGGCCATGATATCGTTCAGGGTAGGTAAACCCACCGTTTCAGAGGTGTATTTTTGCAAGGGGATACTTCTGCGTAAGGTTGCATCACCCATCAGGTCCTTCACCGTGCATTTCATATCTTTCGCTATCTGCTCCAACAAACTATACCGCTCAGGGTGTACCGCGCTTGAATCAAGCGGATTTTCTGCATGATGAATGCGCAGAAAACCTGCTGCCTGCTCAAAAGCTTTTTCGCCAAGGCGGGGAACTTTTTTAAGTTGAGATCTTTGTTTAAATGCCCCGTTCTGATCGCGGTACTCCACAATATTTTGCGCCAGTTGCGGCCCAAGCCCCGATACATAGGCCAGGATTTGCCTAGATGCCGTATTCAGCTCAACACCAACCGCATTTACGCAGCTCATTACGGTATCATCCAGCGAAGTTTGCAGTTTGTTTTGATCCACATCATGCTGGTACTGGCCCACTCCAATTGATTTTGGATCAATCTTCACCAGTTCGGCCAATGGATCCATCAGCCTTCTGCCGATAGAAACCGCACCTCTCACCGTAATATCCTTATCCGGAAACTCCTCCCTTGCCACATCAGATGCAGAATAGATAGATGCCCCGCTTTCGTTCACCATTACAATAGCTACACCCGGCAGGTTAAGGTTGCGCACAAACAATTCTGTTTCGCGACCGGCGGTACCATTACCAATAGCAATAGCTTCGATGTTATATTTTTGAAAAAGATGTTGTACTGTTTTTTCGGCTTCCCTTGCCTGTCCTGCGCCGGTATGTGGATAGATGGCTGTATTCTCCAACAACTTACCCTGTTCATCCAAACAAACCAGCTTGCAGCCGGTACGGAAGCCGGGGTCAATAGCCATTACCCGTTTTTGACCAAGCGGTGCACCCAACAAAAGCTGGCGGGCGTTTTCGGCAAACACACGGATGGCTTCTTCATCTGCTTTCTTTTTGGTAAGCAGGCGCACCTCTGTTTCCATAGATGGCTTCAACAGGCGTTTATAGCCATCGGCAATGGCCTGTTTTACCTGGTCGGCCGATGGATTGTTGGCTTTAACAAAGCTGTCCTCCAATGCTGCAATGGCCTCCTCTTCGGCAGGTTTTATATCCAGCCAAAGAATTTCCTCCTTTTCACCACGGCGCATAGCCAGGATGCGGTGCGATGGGGCCGATTTTACAGGCTCGGTCCAATCAAAATAGTCTTTATATTTAATGCCCTCCTGTTCCTTGCCGTCAATAACTTTTGACTGAAAAGTTCCCTTCTCAACAAACAGTTCACGGATGCGGGTACGCACTTCGGCATTTTCACTTACGGTTTCGGCAATAATGTCCCTTGCCCCTGCCAATGCTTCTTCAATACTATTAACCCCTTTTTCGGCATCAATAAAAGTTGCGGCTTCGGTTTGCAGGTCGGCTTTCCGTTGCTCCAGCAGCAGGTCGGCCAATGGTTGCAGGCCTTTCTCGCGGGCGGCGGTAGCGCGAGTTTTCCGCTTAGGACGATAAGGCAGGTAAATATCCTCCAGCGTAACCATAGTTTCGGCTTCGTTGATCTGTTTTTCCAGCTCGGGCGTTAGTTTGCCCATATCGGTAAGCGATTTCAGGATGGCCTCGCGGCGTTTGTCCAGATCGCGCAGTTGTTGTGCACGGTCGCGGATCTCCGCAACCTGTACTTCATCAAGCGTACCGGTAACCTCTTTACGGTAACGGGAAATAAACGGAACGGTTGCGCCTTCATCAAGCAATGCTAATGTTGCGCTTACTTGTTTTTCTGAAATAGAAAGCTCTGCAGCTATTTTTTTAGAATGAGATATCATACATCAAATTTCGGACTGCGAAGTTGAGAAGAATACCTTTACAATTCAAAAAAAGATTGTTAACAATTGAGGAAGGGAAATAGGATGTGAAAGGATAAAAGCGAAAGGGAAAAGGTAGGGATGCGATCAGCTTAGGCTCGTGCAGATTGGTAGCCCATAATAACATAAATCGCGTTGGATAGTGTGACAGCAGGGGTGTGTTCTTCGCTATCACAACCTCCATCCGTCATTCTATATATTTAGGCTAAAGCCATCCTTGTATATACTTTCTATCCGTTGGTTGAAACTAACAGCAATGAATTGAAGGCAAATAACGCTTTAATTCATTGCCGTCCCATTTATGGGACGGATAAACAAAGAAGCAAGGGGCTTTAGCCAAATCAAAGTCATGCTAACCAACTTGCGGACATACAGAATCGGAATTCTATCACCTTTTTAACCCTACTACCACTTCATGCCCATATTCCAAAACATAAAGGCCCATTTATCAACCTGACCGCTTATTACCTGCGCGGTTGACTGGCCTGCACCGTGCCCTGCGTTTGTTTCAATTCGGATTAATACAGGCTCTGTACCTTTTTGATATTCCTGCAGGCGCGAGCCAAATTTAAAGGAGTGTGCAGGCACCACACGGTCGTCATGATCGGCAGTGGTAACCATTGTTGCCGGGTATTCCAGTGGTTTTAGCGCGTGGTATGGCGAATATTTATACAGGTATTCAAACATTTCTTTTGAATCCTCGGCTGTGCCATAATCATAGCTCCATCCGGCACCTGCGGTAAACTTGTTATAGCGCAGCATATCCATAACACCTACTGCCGGGAAGGCCACCTTAAAAAGGTCGGGGCGCTGGGTAAGCATAGCGCCAATCAATAAGCCGCCGTTTGATCCTCCCGAAACTGCCAGATGCTCTTTTGAGGTGTATTTGTTTTTGATAAGATATTCTGCAGCGGCAATAAAATCATCAAACACGTTTTGTTTTTTCATTTTAATGCCCTTACGGTGCCATGTTTCGCCATACTCACCGCCGCCGCGCAAATTGGGCACAGCGTAAATACCGCCATGCTCCAGCAGGATAATGTTTGATGTGCTGAATGCCGGGGTTAAACTCACCCCAAAGCCACCATAAGCATAAAGCATCAATGGATTTTCGCCGTTAAGCACAGTGCCCTTTTTATAGGTGATGATCATCGGGATCTTGGTTTTATCCTTCGATGTATAAAACACCTGTTTGGATTCATACAGTTCGGGATCAAACTTAACGCCCGATTTTTTATATACCGTTGATTGCCCGCTCGCAATATCCAGCTTAAAAATAGTTGATGGGTATACGTAGCTGGTAAAAGTATAATAGGTTTCCTTCTCTTCTTTTTTAGCGCCAAAACCTGTGGCAGTACCTACCGACGGCAGGGTTATGGTACGCTCCAGTTTTCCGTTCATATCAAATTGCTGTACAAACGAGGTGGCATCTTTTAAGTATTCTGCAAAAATTTTCCCGCCTGCTGTGCTGGCGCTCAATACATTTTTAGTCTCGGGGATCAGGTTTTTCCAATGGGTAATGCTTGGGTGTTCAGCATCAACCGTAACAATTTTAAAGTTTGGCGAATATATATTGGTGATGATGTAAAGCTTGCTGCCCACATTATCCAATACAGAATGCTGGTTATCAAAATTATCAACCACGTTCACAATCTGGTTGCCCGGTTTACTCAAATCCTGGATATAGAGTTCGTTCCCTGTGGTTGATGTGGCCGCGGTGATCACCAAAAAGCGTTCATCCTCGGTAAGGTAAGCTCCAATATAACGGCGCGGGGTTTTATCGCCACCAAAAATAAGCTTATCGGTGCTCTGCGGAGTGCCCAGTTTATGGTAAAATAGTTTATGATACTGCGTTAATCCCGAAAGCTGGCTGCCAGCCTTTGGCTTATCATAACTGCTGTAGTAAAATCCGTCGATACCCTTCCAGGCCAGTCCGCTAAATTTTACATCAATAAGCGTATCGCCTACAACACTTTTATCACTTGTTTTTATGACGATCACCTTGCGCCAGTCTGATCCACCCTCCGAGATCTGATATGCAGCCAGATCTCCGTTTTTTGTAAAATCTATCCCCTGCAATGAAGTAGTACCCTCGGCCGAGAAATGGTTAGGATCTAAAAACATTTCGGGTGTTCCGTTATCACCTACCTGGCGGTACAATACTGCCTGGCTTTGCAGACCGTCGTTTTTATAAAAATAAGTGTATTTGCCCTCTTTAAACGGGGCGCTGTATTTTTCATAATTCCACAAAAGCTCCAGTCGCTTGCGCATCTCTTCACGATAAGGGATCTGTTTAAGGTAGCTTTGGGTTACTTTGTTTTCTTCCTTAACCCATGCCTTGGTATCAGTGGCCTGGTCATTCTCCAGCCAGCGGTAAGGATCGGGCACCTGGGTGCCAAAGTAAGTATCAATGGTATCAACCTTTTTTGTTTGGGGGTATTGGAGTGCTTTACTATTCATTTGTTGCGCGTAGGTATGGCTGCAAACTAAAACAGCTAATGCAAATAAACAGGTTGTTTTTTTCATCTCAAATTAAATTACAGGGAACTAAAGATAGGGATTTGAGCCAGATGCCCGCAAAGGAGTGGGCTAATAAAGGTTAAAAGTTGTTAATTTTGGCCTTTGCTGCCATTTAATTGAGCAGGGCAAGCTATATTAGCAGCCGTAATTAAAATGAGGCATCTGCTGATGCTTTTGCCATTTGGGCACATTTTATTATTTACCGGCAACTGATTTTTTGATGATCAGTATGGTTAATGATAATAATGCTTTTTTTTACACGTTTGCTAAACCAAATAAGAAGGGTAAAAGCAAGCCTTATTTATTATTAGGACTATTACAACATGAAACAAACTTTTACACTTTTTGCTGCAGCTTTTTGTATGCTGATTGCGCTTAACTCAAAAGCTCAGGATGTTAAAGAGGATGATGACGCGGCCCCCGAAAAATCAAAAAGCTACATAAGTTTAGGTGCAGGTATATCAAAACCATTTGGCGCATTTAAAGTAGCTGATTACAGCAACCCTAAAGCTGGTTTTGCAAAAAAGGGCATCGTTTATTCTATTGATGGTGCACATTATTTTTTCAAACGTGCCGCTTTAGGTTACACCGTAAGCTACCAGGATCAAGGTAACTTAACCTATGATGATGACCTGAAACTTTCACAGGGTTATACTGATGACTACAAAGCCGATGGATCAGTAGTTACAGCCAACAAACGCTACAAAAGCCTTAACATTTTATTAGGGCCACAGTACACTTTGGTATGGCATTCATTCGCTTTTGATTTTAGGGCATCAGCCGGAGCGATAAAAAGCTTTGCAACACCACAGGTTGCCGTGCAGATACAAGGCGTAGATGCGCAAACCGGGGAGTTTATTCAGCAAAGCTCCAATAAATTTGCTTTTGCCTATGGCGGCAGCGCTGCTATCCGTTTAAATACAGGTGCAGGTTGGGGTTTATTTCTTAAAGGCAATTACGTTAACTCAACAGGGCCCAAAATTACTTATACCGCTCGTACGCTTGTGGTTGGCCGTACTGTTGCTAACCAGGCAATTACAGAAGGTCAATTATTATTTGGCTTGTACAAAGAATTTTAATCTACCTATATAAACATGGAAAAGGCAACCTGCTAACGGGTTGCCTTTTTTGTTTTAATGCATTTCAAATTGATCTGGCCGACTGACCACTACCTCGGGTTGATCTTTAAAAAGCTCAAAAACGCCGGTAACGCACATGGCTTTACCTTTAATATTTGCCAAATCGAGCGTTACTTTATTGCCTTTTACTGCAACAGTATATTTTTGCCGGGGATAAGCGGCACCCATATTAAGCAGGGTAAGTGTATCGCTTACTATTTTTAAGGAGTAAACAGTATCGCACAAGGTACCGGTTTTACCCAGCTTGGCTTTAAAATCAGCCGCGTTAAACTTATTTTGAGCACGGGCTGTGCCTGCAACAGCAACTACAAAAAAAGAAAGCAGTATGAGTTTTTTCATAAGGAGTATTAATTACACGAAAAACTGCGAGTAACACTAATTTTTAATGGACATGTTTAATTTATCCATTAAAAATTAGTGTTATTAAATTCAATTGCGGCAAACCCGCAAATATTCATGTTTACTTTTTTTTCTCGTTTTTATCGTCCTGAACCGGGGGGATGTCATCATCGAGGTTTAATGTAAAGGCAGCCTCCGAGGCGCGGGTAGCGGCTTCAATGCCGGCAGTATCGGCTACATCATTATCCAGGCGTTGGTTACCGGTGTCCTGGCCTTCATTCTGTTCATAATCATTACCGGTATCTTTTTCATCCTGGTTATCGTCAAGATTTGGATTTTCTGGAAGTGGCATAATTTCTATTGTTTTAATATATCTTTTATAACCCTAAAGATAACCTGTTGTTTGCATATATGTATGTATATTCTTCACAAAAACAGCGCGTTTCCAGGGGAAATACTCATTTTTTCCTTTCAGCCTTTAAATGTATTTTTGCCAGGTATGCCAACCCGTAACAAACTTTATTTTGCTTCTGATTTTCATTTAGGCACCGGTGGATACGCTGCCAGCCGCGAACGCGAAGACAGGATAGTACGCTGGCTTGACAGCATAAAAGCCGATGCCGCCGAACTTTTTTTGATGGGCGATGTTTTTGATTTCTGGTATGAATATAAAGCGGTAGTACCCAAAGGATACATTCGTTTTTTGGGCAAGCTGGCCGAGCTTACCGATGCCGGTGTAAAGCTTTATTTATTTAAGGGCAACCACGATATGTGGATGTTTGATTATTTTAAAAATGAACTTGGCGCAACTATCATTAGCGATGAATTAACAATTGAGCGGCATGGCAAAAAACTTTTCCTTCATCACGGCGATGGCCTTGGACCGGGCGACAATTTTTATAAACTATTAAAAAACTTTTTTCGCAGCGGGTTTTGCCAATGGTTGTTTGCCAGGGTGCATCCTAATTTGGGCGTGGGCATTGCCAATTACTGGTCAACCAATAGCCGCTTAAGCAATTTGAAAAAAGAAATACCCAAACCTGGTGAACAGGAATGGCTGGTTAGCTTTTGCCGGGAAGAACTAAAAACCAACTATTACGATTTTCTCATTTTCGGTCACCGCCATTTACCCCTTGATATACAGCTTAACGCCGATAGCCGCTACATTAACCTGGGCGAATGGGTAAATTATTATACCTATGCCGTATTTGATGGGCATGAGCTAAAGCTGGAATATTTTGAAAAACCTGTGGTTGAGGGCCAAAATCAGTAGATTTTTGGAGCAATTGGCCATATAAAGCCGGGCATTTGCTAAGGGCTTACTATTTCAGCAGAACTTACAATCGCCTGAAAAAATATATGCACTAAAATGCGTATTTTTGTGCGTTTTTTGAAGCAAGCCTGTAAACCGACCGAAACGTAACGCATTTCTTAGCCGGGCCATCATCCATATAGCTGCTTCAATTAGCTATTGAAAACAGATTATGTTAGAGAAATTAGAACTGATATATCAACGCTGGAAAAACGTTGAAGGCGAATTGAGCAATCCTGAAGTAATGCAGGACATGAAACGCTATGCCCAGCTGAATAAAGAATATAAAGACCTGGCCAAGATTGTTGACGAGTATAACATTTACCGCAACATCATGAGCAATATTGACAGCAATAAGGAAATTTTGGCTACTGAAAAGGACGAAGAGTTTCGCGATATGGCCAAATCTGAATTGGACGAGCTGTTAACTCAACAGGAAGAAAAAGAAGAGCAGATCCGTTTGATGCTGATCCCTAAAGATCCCGAGGATTCTAAAAATGCTCTTGTGGAGATCCGTGGCGGAACTGGTGGCGACGAAGCTGCTTTGTTTGCCGGCGATCTTTACCGCATGTATATGCGCTATTGCGAAAAACGCGGCTGGAAAACCGAATTGGTTGATTATACCGAAGGTACCAGTGGTGGCTACAAGGAAATTGTATTCAACGTTAATGCCGAGGATGCTTACGGTACATTAAAATATGAATCGGGCGTACACCGCGTGCAACGGGTACCGGATACTGAAACACAAGGCCGTGTGCATACATCGGCTGCATCGGTTGTGGTATTGCCAGAGGTTGATGAATTTGATATTGATTTACAGGTGAGCGATATCCGTAAGGACCTTTTCTGCGCATCCGGCCCGGGCGGACAGTCGGTGAATACCACTTATTCGGCCGTAAGGTTAACCCACATCCCTACGGGTATTGTGGCACAATGCCAGGATCAAAAATCGCAGTTAAAAAATTACGATAAAGCATTACAGGTACTTCGCTCAAGGGTTTATGAAATGGAGCTTCAAAAGCACCTGGAAATAACCTCTAAAAAGCGTAAAACCATGGTTTCAACCGGTGACAGATCGGCCAAGGTGCGTACCTATAACTACCCACAGGGCCGCTTAACAGAGCACCGTATTGGCCTTACCATATACAACCTGCCCGGTGTACTAAACGGCGACTTACAGGAGATAATGGAAGCTTTACAGTTTGCAGAAAATGCCGAAAAACTTAAAGAAGGAACTGTAGCTTAAGAAAGCAGAAGGCTTAAAGCTAAAGGCCGAAAGCCTTTTATTCAAAAGCTTTCTCTTTTTCCCCTCAAAAAGCTTTCGGCCTTCCGCTTTGTGCTTTAAGCTCCACCTATTTATATTAAAGGCTTTTAGCATAATGCTTTAAGCCTTTTCTTTTTCCCAAAAAAAGCTTTCGGCCTTCCGCTTTGTGCTTTAAGCTTTTTCGTAACTTTAATATTATGGAAGAGCAAGAAAAACTGAATCGTATTATTGAGGCCCGGATGAAGTTGAAGGCCCGGTTTGAGGAAAAGATGAAGCTTACGCCTTCTGTTGCGGATGATGCGCCACGCGGATCGGGCGGAATAAACCGGCATGGTATGCCGTCTGTACCAATAGGGCAAACTATAACTGTAAAATGGCCGGTGCTTGATCTGGGATATCAGCCCAATATACCTATTGATCGCTGGCGACTAACTATTGATGGCGCTGTTGAAAACCCGGTAAAACTCTCCTGGAAACAGTTTATGGATCTGCCGCAAACAAAAGACACCTCCGATTTTCATTGTGTTACCACATGGTCAAAACTTAATATGCCCTGGAAAGGTGTAAGCCTGCTTGATCTTGCCGCCCTGGTACATCCTCATGAAAATGCTACCCACGTGATGTGTTATGGATATGATACTTACACCACCAATATATCGCTGGAAGAAGCTTTAAAGCCCGACGTATTATTGGTGCATACTTTTGAAGGCCAACCCTTACCAATAGAGCACGGCGGCCCGGTACGCATGATCACCCCACAGCTTTATGCCTGGAAAGGCTCCAAATGGATAAAGCGTATTGAGTTTTTAACCGAAAATAAATTAGGCTTTTGGGAAGACCGCGGCTATTCAAACACCGCCTACCCCTGGCGTAACGACCGTTACAGCGACTAAGCTGAAAGGTTAAGGCAGAAAGCCTTGGTTTTTTTTTACATCTAATGAAATACATATCCGCGGCGTCATTGCGAGGTACGAAGCAATCTCTATGCAGTACAGAGGAGACTACGCTAGTTCGATCTGCCTATGTAGAGATTGCTTCGTACCTCGCAATGAAGGGTGTTTATGTTTAGAAGTCTCTCAGAAAAGAGCTTTCTGTTTTAAGCCTTTAGCTCCCTTACGGTTTTGCTGATATTTTAGCAGATTGTTCCAACTCACTGCTAACCGAATCGTCAAAATAAAGGCGGTAAATTACCCATTCATTTTTGGGTTTATAAAACATAAAAGTAAACCTTAGCGGTTGTGTCTGGTGCTTTACAAGGTAACTGTAAAGTATTAAACTATTTGATGCCTTACGCTGCACAATTAAATCTTTACCCATATATGGGCCTATTATACTGCGGGTGGTATCTATTTTAGTAATTAGGCGTACCAGGCTATTTGTATCAATAAGCGGATTGGTTTTAAATATATCAATCATCGCTTTTGTGGTACTCTCTTTATCATAGCTTTTAAAAAACTTTTCAATCAGTATAGTTGGGGTAATTAACCCTGCGGGAGTTTTAACTACAGTTTCGGTTTTTACCGCAGGTGTAGTTTGGGCTGACGCAGTGCCGCAAATGGCCGATACTAACAAGATCAAAGAAAAGGACTTTATGCCTTTTGAAAAGAGATTTCGCATGCTCATGGTGTTTGTGTGCCTAAAATAGGGATTTTATATAAAAAGGCATTCATTAGCGGGTCATAAATATGCCCAATTTAATAGCCGCCATGGTATTTATAAAGTTTTCATCAAAAAGGTCGATATTTTATATGATAAGAACACTATAATACTTACATTCAATTGCCATTACTTTATTACTTATTGAGCCAATATGAAAAGATTCTTGCCTCTTTTTTTGCTACTCGCTTTTGTTATTTCTGCAACTCCTGGTTATTGCCAAAGTAAAAAAGATTACCAAACAATTGCCGATTCCCTTTATGGGAATAAAGATTATAAAGGAGCTATTGAAAATTTCACTAAGGCAATAAACGACAGCAAAAAAAACAAAGCATTGTTGGTTTCTTTACTTGATAAACGGGCGCTTGCTGAAATAGACACTGATTTATATAAAGATGCTATAAAAGATGAAATAACGGCATTAAGCGTAGATCCTAATTACGGCGATGCATATTGGAACCTGGGAAGAGCATATGATAGTATCGGCGATTACCAATTGGCTATTGACAACTTTACCAGGGCCCTTTCCTATAATGCTGGTAATAAAAGCAACCTATCAACATTATATAATAATATTGGCAACGCTCTGCGAAACCTGAAAAAATATAAGGAAGCTATTTATAATTATAATCAATCTATCGATCTAAATAAAAGGAACAAGTACGCAAACTGGAATAGGGGCCTGGCATATGAACTTAACGGCGATTACCAATTGGCTGCTGATGACTATACAACAGCCATGTTTAATAACCAGGATAATCAAAAATTTATTGCCTTATTATATGCCAATAGGGCAAATGTTAAAATTAAACAAAAGCAATACCAAGAAGGGATAAATGATTTGAATACAGCGATAAGGATGAACCCTGTAAATGGTAATTTTTACAAAGACCGCGGGCAAGCGTACCGAAACAATGGCGACTATCAACTGGCCATTAATGATTATACCACAGCTATTCCTTTTTTTAATAACAATAAAGAGGGCCTGGCAAGATTGTATCATAACCGAGCCATTAATGAAGCAGATATACACCAATATAAAAAAGCCCTTGAGGATATAAATAATGCAATAGCTTTAGACCCACAAAAAGGGTATATGCATTGGACCAGAGGTGGCATTTATAGTGAGCAAGGCGACTGCATGCACGCTATTGAAAACTTCACTAAAGCCCTTGATTTTTACCAAAATGACAAAGAGGTGCTTGCTATACTACATTGCCATAACGCCGCGAATTATTATATTCTCAAAGAAAATAAAAAATCCATGGACGAATGTAATCTTGCCATTATTTTGAATCCCAATGACCAGTCATCGTATTTTACAAGGGGCAAGCTATATGCAAAAAGATTGTTTAACAACGAAAGGGCAATGGCCGACTTTAATAAGGTTATGGAGTTGGATACTTCAAAAGCAACGGTAAGCTATATTTTTTCACAATTTTATACAGGCCACCAGGATTTGGCCATGAAACTATTGCAACAACAGGTTTTGAGCACGCCAAACCCTGATGATGTGCTTAACCATTATTATAATATTGCCTGTGTATTTTCAATCATGAACAAACCCGAGGAAGCTAATATTTATCTGAAAAAAGCTATTGATTCCGGCTATTCAAAAAAGTTTGCGGCTAATGACGAAGATTTTGATAACATCCGCAAAACGCCCGATTATATAGCTACCATGGCGAATAACAATACAGCAAAATAGCTTGAAATAGGATTAAATCCGGGTAAGGGCTCAAGTCCTTACCCGAATAACCCACTATCTCTTTTTCAAAAATTCAGTCCTGAGCACAATGCTCATTCCATCTATTTTACAATCCACTTCCTGGTCATCATCGGTAAGGCGGATCTTTTTTACCAATGTGCCTTGCTTAAGGGTGGTACCGCCACCTTTAACTTTTAAGCTTTTAATCAGTGTTACCGAATCGCCATCTTTAAGAATGTTGCCGTTGCTGTCTTTTACGTTTGATGTTTCCATTGTTAACTGTATAAAAATAAAGAGCCCGGTAGTTGAATACGGGGCTCTTTGTATATTTAAAATCTAAAGGCGACAGGAAATCCTGTCCATCCTAAAAATCATGTAATCGTGTATTATTTGGTAACGTACATTACCTCTTTAACCGCTTTAATAACCCTTTCTGGGTTTGGCAGGTATTCCTGTATTAAAGTTGGTGCATAAGGCAAAGGCACATCGCCGCCCATAATACGCAGAATAGGCGCATCAAGGTAATCAAACGCATCTTTTTGTACTTTAAAAGCAACCTCGGTAGCAATTGAACCTAAAGGCCAGCTTTCTTCAACTATAACCAAACGGTTTGTTTTTTTAACCGAATTGATAACAGTAGCGTAATCAATAGGGCGTACTGTACGCAGGTCAATCACTTCGGCACTGATACCTTCTTTAGCAAGTTCGGCCGCTGCTGCAATAACCACTTTCATGATTTTACCAAAACCTACCAAAGTTACATCAGTACCTTCAGATACTACTTTAGCTTTACCAATCTCGATATAGTAAGTTTCTTCGGGCACTAAGCCTTTATCGCCATACATTAATTCAGATTCCATGAAAATAACCGGATCCGGATCAAGTATTGCTGATTTTAGTAAACCTTTTGCATCATATGGGTTTGATGGTACTACCACTTTTAAACCCGGGCAGTTGGCATACCAGTTCTCAAAGCACTGGCTGTGCTGTGAGCTAAGCATACCCGCGTTACCGGTTGGACCGCGAAAAACGATAGGCACCGAAAACTGGCCACCACTCATTGACATGATCTTGGCTGCACCGTTGATGATCTGATCGATAGCCACTAACGAAAAGTTAAAGGTCATGAACTCGATGATGGGGCGTAATCCATTCATGGCCGAGCCAATGCCTATACCGGCAAAGCCTAATTCAGAGATGGGCGTATCAATAACGCGTTTAGCACCAAATTCATCCAGCATACCCTGGCTTACTTTATAGGCTCCGTTGTATTCAGCAACCTCTTCACCCATCAGGTATATTTTATCGTCGTTGCGCATTTCTTCGACCATGGCCTCACGTAGCGCTTCTCTGAATTGTATTTCTCTCATTATATTATATAAAATGATGTTTTTTGCGACCGCAAATATAATCACTAATGTGTGAAATGCAATTGCAGGTCATGTACTTTGCATTTTTAACACATATATTTTACAAAATATGCTACATTGGTAGTATAAACCCTATCCACAATGAAATTCCCGTCGCTAAAAACACTTGCCGAAAGCTTTATATCTACCTTAAAACGCTATCCGTTTGAGCTCTTGTTTGCTTTAATTGGTACCATAGCCGGCACCATTGAGGTAGAATTGAGGCACCTTAACCGTGTACATGAGGGTTGGCTGATGCGTGGCATAATGATAGCCAACCTGGGCTTGCTGCTAAGTTTATCAGCCACGCTATATACCCAAAGCCGGGAAATAGCAAAGCGAAATACTTTTTTAATCAAACTGGGTGCGGCTCTTTTTGCCGCCTTGCTGATATTTATTATCGACCCGACCGCCCGCGAGGCAGATTATATCCGGTTCTTTTTAATTTGCCTGGCCTTTCACCTATTGGTCGCGTTTGCCGGGTTTACTGCAAAAGGGCAGCTCAACGGTTTCTGGCAATTTAATAAAACTTTGTTTTTGCGCTTCTTAACAAGTGTACTTTACGGTGTAGTACTATTTTTAGGAATTGCTGCGGCCATAGGTGCAACCAACTTTTTATTCAATTTTAATTTTGAGTGGGATACCTATGCCATATTATGGGTTTGGATTGTAGGTATGTTTACTACAACTTTCTTTTTAGCCGGAGTACCTGTTGATCTGCGTTCACTTGATGACGATTTGAGCTATCCAAAGGGTTTGAAAATATTTACACAGTATGTATTGATACCGCTATCGTCTATCTATGTGCTCATCTTGCTGGCTTATGAGGTTAAAATATTAATAAAATGGAGCTTACCCAAGGGATTAGTATCCAATCTGATATTAAGCTATGCTGTATTTGGCATTCTCTCACTACTGCTTGTTTATCCAATTAAGGATCGTGATGGTAACAAATGGATTAAAACCTATGCCCGCAGCTTTTATTTTTTACTCATTCCTCTACTCATTCTGCTATTTGTGGCGGTTGGCGCACGGGTATTTATGTATGGCATTACCGAGTGGCGATACTTTTTAATTGCATTGGCTTGCTGGCTTTTATTTATATCGGTTTACTTTCTAGCTTTTAAAAAGCAAAATATTAAGCTCATCCCAATATCACTGTGCATACTAACGTTGTTATCAGTTTATGGACCGCAGAGCGCGTTTTCAGTGAGTATGTATTCACAACGGCGCATTCTTGTTCATTTTTTTGAAAAGAATAATGCGCTGAAGGAGGGGAAGTTTTTGTCCGTCGATAGCACCAAGGTTAGTATAAAAGATGGCAATCATGCGGTGGCAGCCCTGCAATATTTTATTAGCAAATATGATCTTTCGGCTTTACAGCCTTATTTTTATAAAAATCTAAGGACAGTATCGGATTCATTAGAAAAACTAAAACATAAAAACTTTACCGCATCCGATTGGTATAGTAAGTACGAGTTACGGGAAGTTAAATATGAGTGGGCTAAAACTCAACTAGGACTTGGCCACTTCGAGCCTTACAATTTCCCCAATAATGACATAGAAAAAATTAGCGACGACTATGAATTTAATGTGGCATCGTCTATAAAAGATATCAGCGGTTATAATTTAAATTTTAGTCCTGGTTACACCGTTGACAGTCTTGACGATAGTCTAAATTCTATAAGATTTAGTCACAGAACTCTCGTCAATAAGGTATCTGTTTTAACAATAAACAATGAGGTATTTAGGTTTGATCCTGCCGATGTTATTAAGGGCTTGTTCGCGGATCCAAAAAAACTAAATACGTTTAAACCATCAGCAAAGGATTACGCTGGTATTTATAAAATACCAGCGGAGTTTTTATCCCTTACAAGTCATGGTAAAAATTTTGATGTCAAGTTCCAGATTGAAAATACCAGATTTTCAAAAATAAAGGATAAAAAACCTCAGTTTATGTTTATAACTATTAGTTATTTCATAAAACGAAAATAGGCCTTCAAATAAAAAAGACGATGAGTAAACCCCATCGTCTTTTTATTGCACCGGAACTTTTAACCCACCTGTATCACCACAGGTACACTCTGCAACTCTTTAACTGATTTCGCCATCCGTTTAATAAACAGGTAATTGGTTGTGCCGCCAATTACAGCACCTACAACGGGTATTAATCTTTCGGCTGTGCGTACTCCCAGGTTAAGGATTATCTTTTCGGCTATACCCTCCATCATTGTTTTGGAGAGGGCTACGCCGGTTTCTACCTTAAAAGAAATAGCCACCAGCTTCATAAATTCTTCAAAGCCCATTTGGTAGCTGCCCCGATTGTAGTACATAATGGCCATAGTTACCCTAAATTGTTGCGTAATCAGGTTCACTACATCAACAGGCATCCCTACTACCATGGTTAAAACGCCGCCGCTGCCTGATAAGGCCCCGGTGCCGGCAGCCATTATAGCGCATTGATTTATAAATTTATCAAGCCCCATTTTATCAACTCCTTTTTTAATCTTGAATTGATCTATATGGTCAAATACCTGTTTAAACCCATCGTGCGAGAGCTTTTCAGAATAGAGCTTTATATCGGTGCCTATTTTTTTTATTGACATCATGGTATTTAGATTTTAATTTTAGCGGGACCAGGTCTCCTGCATTATCCTTGCTATTCCCGTGCCAGTTTATTTTGCTGGCAAATGTGGCAGGTTATTAGTCGGTATTTTGTAATAAGTAAAGGTATTAATGGGTAACTATGTAACTATCATGGTTGTTTAGTAAATTCGCGGTTCATAAAAAATTATAGTTCAGTTGAAAAATAACATTCTTATTGTTGATGATGTACACCCCATTTTTATGGAGCAGGCCGAAGCCAGGGGATACCAATGCGATTACAGGCCCACAATAAAAGCCGAAGAGGCGCTTCAGATCATCGGCGACTACGCAGGATTGGTTATCCGTTCTAAATTCTTGGTAACCAAACAAGTATTTGACATAGCTACCAGTTTGCGTTTTGTTTGTCGCGCCGGTGCCGGTATGGATAATATTGACGAGGCCTACGCCATACAAAAAGGTATAACCCTTATTAATGCTCCCGAAGGCAATTCTGATGCCGTAGGCGAGCACGCCATAGGCTTACTGCTGTCCCTTATGAACAACCTTAACCGGGGCGATGCCGAGATCAGGGCGGGTAAATGGGATCGTGAAGGCAACCGCGGGCACGAACTGAAAGGCAAAACGGTAGGCATCATAGGCTATGGCCATATGGGGCACAGCTTTGCCCGTAAACTATCTGGTTTCCAGGTTGATGTAATTGCTTATGATAAATACAAAACCGGATTTAGCGATAGATATGCCCGCGAGGTAAGCATGGAGCAGATAATTAAACATAGCGACGTATTGAGCATACACGTACCCCTCACCGCCGAAACCAACGGCCTGGTGGATGACGAGTATTTGTTCCATTTTAAAAAGCCTATATTTTTCATCAATACATCGCGTGGTAAAACCGCCAAAGTGAGCGCGGTGTTAAATGCCATTAAGCAGGGCAAAATTATAGGTGCCGGGCTTGATGTACTGGAAGTAGAAAAATTCCCTGCACTTACAGAACAAGCCTGGTTTGATGAACTGCGCCAAAGCGGTAAAGTAATATTAAGCCCGCACGTTGCCGGCTGGACATTCGACTCGTACCGTAAAATAAGTGAAGTAATGGCCGAGAAGTTGATTAATTTGATTAATTAGGTTGATTAGGTGAGTAGTTAATTAGGTTTGATGTTTAATACCATTTAGCAAACCATTCACCTAATCAACTTAATCAACCACTCACCTTTCCAAAAAAATTTGGTATTTAAAATTTAAATCACTTATCTTCGTTAAATACAGAAACAAGACTATGTAGGCATGGCCCATATAGTCTTGTTTGTTTTTATAGTCATTGCGTCCTTCTTATAAAGGGAGGGCGGTTTTTTTTGGATAACCAATAGAATAAACAATAATTAATTTAGGTGTTATGGCAGAGGTATCATACTTTACCAAAGAGGGTTTAGAGAAATTAAAAGAAGAGTTACAGAGGTTAAAAACAACCGGACGTTCGGATATATCAAAAGCTATTGCCGAAGCCCGCGATAAAGGCGATTTATCAGAAAACGCGGAATATGATGCCGCAAAAGAAGCCCAAGGGCTTCATGAGGCTAAAATATCCCAGATGCAGGAAACTTTGGCAAACGCACGCTTGCTTGATGAATCTAAACTGGATTTATCAAAGGTGCTTGCTTTATCTATAGTAAAAATAAAGAACCTTAAAAACGGCGCTACCATGAGCTACCAATTGGTGGCAGAAAGCGAAGCCGATATGAAAACCGGTAAAATATCTGTAGCATCACCTATTGCAAAGGGCTTGTTGGGCAAAAGAGTGGGCGAAAAAATTGAGATCACTGTACCGGCAGGAAAAATTGAATTTGAAATACTGGAAGTGAGTAGGTAGTTATTGGTGAATGGTTGATTAAGTGAGTGTGTTCAAAACAATTCATTTAATCAACCTATAAACCATATGTAAATGCAACCACTCACCCAATCAACTTTATCAACCACTCACCCATTATGACCATCTTTTCAAAAATTATAGCAGGCGAGATCCCGGCACATGTTGTGGCCGAGAGTAACGAGTTTTTGGCTTTTTTAGATATTAGTCCGCTGGCAGAAGGCCACGTGCTGGTGATCCCTAAAAAGGAAGTTGATTATATTTTCGATCTTGATGATGAAACCTATACGGGCCTGCAGATTTTCGCTAAAATAGTGGCAACTGCCATTAAAAAAGCCATCCCCTGCAAAAAGGTTGGTGTAGCGGTGATTGGCCTTGAAGTTCCACATGCACATATCCACCTCATCCCCATGAACCAGGTGAATGACCTTAACTTCTCCCGCCCCAAATTGAGCTTTACCAATGAGGAGCTAAGCGCTACCAAGGATAAGATCAAGGCGGCGTTTTAAAGGATGTACTAAACTTTCAAATGTTTTTTTTAACATGCGATACTTATAAAACCGCGTCATTGCGAGGTACGAAGCAATCTCTACACAGGCAGGTCCGCTGTAAAAGTTTAACACCTATTTGTTCGCTCTGTATGGTATGGAGATTGCTTCGTACCTCGCAATGACGCGTTTTTATAGCTATTCAACACGTGCACCCTTTCCACATCTGCACACCCGCACATCTGAAATCTGCACATCTAAACTACCCTCTTCGCGTTATCCTTCACAAAAGTATCCCAGCCCGAATAAGATTTTTTACTGCCCGAGCTGGATTTGCTGCCGGTGCTCATTCTTTGGAAAGAGTGACAAACAGCTACGGCCAGTCCATCCGTGGCATCCAAAAAGTCGGGAGTTTCTTTAAAAATGAGGAGGTTTTGCAGCATGGCTGCTACCTGCTCTTTGGTGGCATTACCATTACCGGTTATAGATTGTTTTATTTTACGGGGAGCATATTCTGTAATATCCAAATTGCGCGATAGTGCGGCGGCTATTGCCACCCCTTGCGCCCTGCCCAGTTTAAGCATTACCTGTATGTTTTTACCATAAAACGGGGCTTCAATGGCCAGGCAATCCGGGTGGTAGTTGTCAATAAGGGCAACCGTTTTTTCAAAGATGCGCTGCAGCTTCAGCATATGATCATCCAGCTTCTCCATTTTTACAACACCAAGGGCAATAAGCTCAATTTTGGGGCCTGTTTCCTTAACCAATCCGTAGCCCATCACTGCTGTGCCGGGGTCGATGCCTAAAATTATTCTCTCTTTTGTGTTGGCCTGCTGCATACCCTTCAAAGTTAACCAATCAAAGCAAACTATTGTGCAAAACGGCTATATATTGCTCGCGGCTTATCATCCTTGCCCCCATTGATTCCAGGTGACTGGTGTGTACCTGGCAGTCTATTAATTTAAACCTGTTAGTTTGGCACAGGTAGATCAAGGCTGCTTTTGAAGCATTACTCACGCGACTAAACATACTTTCGCCACAAAAAACTTCACCAACCCACATACCATATAAGCCACCAACCAATTCGTTTTGCTCCCATACTTCAACAGAATGGGCGTAACCATCCTCATGGAGTTTAATATAAGCAGCCTGCATATCATCCGTTATCCAGGTACCGTCCTGCCCCTCACGCGGGGCAACCGAGCAGGCTTTTATCACTTCGGCAAAGCAGGTATTGGTGGTAACCCTGAATTTGCCTGACCGCAGCACCTGCCGCATTGATTTAGAGATTTTTAATTCCTGCGGATAAAGCACAAAACGTTCATGAGGCGAATACCAAAGAATGGGCGTATCATCACTATACCAGGGAAAGATGCCGTTTTGATAAGCGAGCAGCAACCTTGGTGTTGAAAGATCGCCGCCTACAGCCAAAAGCCCGTCTGGTTCGGCCAGATCGGGCTCAGGAAATAATAACTGTTCATCAAGCCTGAATATCATCAGGGCAAATTTACGCTTTGCGGTGTATCACCAGTTTTTTATTTTGCGCTTTAACCACAGCATCAAGGTATACCTGTAATTCGGTGTATTTGGCTGCAGGCATGATGTAATCTGTAAGGTTAAATTTAGCCGTACTTGTTACCTGATTTTTGGCCGCATCATAAACATATTTTACATCATAGGTGCCATAGCTAAATTTCAAAGTTTGGTTAGTTGGCAGCGTTTCTACTTCAAATCCGGCCGGAAGATCAATTGTGGTTACGCATGATTTTTGCAAGGGAGCGGTAAAGTAAAAATCATTTTTCCGCTTTTCCTGAATAGGCACTGTTTTTTGCCATAGGGAAAATACACATGGCCTATAAAACTGCTTATCGCCCGTTGCTATGTCACAAAATTTATCATATTCCAGGTTAATCTCCACTTCTTTTATGCCGTCTTTATCTGTTGATGGCTTAAAATCAAATACCGAAGGCTGTTTCATTTTAAGGTCCCGAATGATATACTCTTTTTGCTCATCCGTTTTTAAGGCCTCAACACCTATATAATCAGACCGGTAGATTCCGGTGCTAAATATCTTTAACTGCGCTTTAGCTCCCCCATCGGCATCCAATACAATATGAACTTCGCTGTTAAACTGATTATCGGCAGCTACACCTTTGGGAGTATTTATCAGTCTGCCGCCATTTTCTGTTACTATTAAAGCTTTTGTGTTTTGTGTGGATGGGTCTAACTTTCCAAAAGCCCTTGTATTACTTGTACATTCCAACCATGTAGTATCATTTTTAAAAGGAATGCATAAAACAGCATGGTTAAACGTGTTTGCTGGAAAAGAGACATCAATAGGCTCGCTATTAGTGGCAGATCTTATTATAGTATAATAAGAATCAATATTAACGGCTTTAAGCAAAGCCCGCATGTAATTAGATAAAGCCTTACAATCACCATATTTTTTTTGATCTACAAAGCTTGCCGGAAAAGGTTTATATCCGCCTATTCCTAATTGAATGCCTACATAGCGCATGCTCTTTTGCATGTAATTGTATAAAAAACGGGCTTTATCTTTATCCGTCTTTATCGTATCGGTCATTTTTTTTATCTCTGCAGTACGCTCAGGGCTTAATACACAGGCATCACTATATAATGATTTAATCCAGTTACCAAAAGACTGCCAACTACTAAAATCGCCGGGGTAGCCATAGCAATCAAATGAACTTGCAGCGAACGAGATTTTAGGCAAAATGGTCCAGGATAAAACATTCTCTTCCTTTTTTATGGCTTTTAAATTTTTAACGCTCCACGAATAAGTCTCTAAACCATCGGTATTCCCTTTTTCGGGTTTGATCTTTGTGTTGGTATTTTTAAACCGAAGCCCAACAGAGGGGTTAACTGAAATTTTATAAGACGAAACCTGAACAGACTGCTCAACCTGATCCTGGATATACCAGGTATCTAAGCCTATAAAGCTGCTCTCGTCCTCTTCGTAAATTTTCTCAATTGTTATTGGATAGGCAGCAATAGCGTGCCTGACAGCTAAAAACCTTTCGTTTGTAACCATGGTTTCATCATTAGCTGCAGAACCATCGTACATATCACTTTTGCGGTATTTTTTTATCTGCTTACCTGTTGCATCAAAAATATTCATCTCAATATCGCTATAAGAATCATACTTTTTATTGTAACCCATCTCCATTATAGCTTCACTATCATCCTTTTCATTTAAGATGGTTACTATACTGTGATGCTTAATCAGCATTTTTCCGGGTCCTTTTACAACGGCCTCTTCACTGGAGTACCTAACAACAGAATTTGCATCCTCCTTTAACGAGTCAGGAATAGTTGCAGCCACATACAACTCTTTAGGGATGTTTTTATCCTGGCTGTAGCTTTGGTTGTATAATGCGCATAAGGCTGCTGTGGTTAACAGCAGCCGGGTATAATATTTAGTAAACATAATTTTATCAGCCCTTTTTAAGTACTATTTGCTCGTTAAGCATATCATACATTTTTTTACAAAACTCACGGAACTCCGGGTAATTCTCCTTGAAATACAATGATTTTTTATGGTCGATGCTAAAGCGCACCATGATTGAGCCATCCTGCTCGGCAACAAAACGCTTAAAAACCATTGTTCCATCAGGTATTGCCATACTTAGGCTTTTGGGCATAGCATCTATCTTGTAGCCTGCAGGTATTTTAAAAATACCAGTTATGGCATAATTATCACGATAACCAAAATCAATATCGGTAAAGCGGTTCTCGGCCAAAAACGGATTTGTTTTAAGACCGGCAAACAGGTTTGAATTAAAGTAAATATAGTTATCATCGCCCCCCGTAAGCTCCAGATCAAAATTCAGCTTTTGCCTTAGTGGCAGCGTATCAACATCCATGTTCTCAAATGTTAGGGCCGATATTTTGAGGTTGTTGTTATTATCCCGGATTAAATCGCCATACTTTTTTTCGCCATCCCTTTTGTACTTTTCTGTATAGTACATTTTGTTATAGCTAAAACTGCTGATATCGGCCGTACCATTCATTTTGCCATCGGGCTTAATTTCGGCAGTTATCAAAACAACCTGGCGAACAGGTTCTTGCTCCTGTAAAAACTGGAGCTCATATACCTTGTTTTCATTATCAATGTAAAAGCCAAACGAATTTAAAAAGGTGTTAGGTGTTTTGTTGTAAAGATTGTATTTACCGGTGGCATCAAGCACATAGTATTTAGCACTATCAACCGGTATATAAGCAACCATACTGTTAAATTGATAAACGCTTGGATATCCCGGATTTATACGACCATTTTTACGCGTACTTACCATCATGGGGTAAACCTTAAGTCCAGATTTTTTAAGTAAGTGGTAAAGTATGATGTTTATTTCTGCCGAGTTACCTACCTTTTTTTCCCAGGCCTTTGGTGTACCATCAGTACTGTTAATGCCATAAACATCATTCCATTTCATCGCGTTTTTAACCTCTTTATAAACATATGCTATTTTTTCATCGTCCGTTTTAAGGGTTTTTGCTTTGCTAATAATTAGTTCTTCGCCGGTAAGCTTCCTGTTCAACTGGCCGCCAAAATCTTCGTTATTCATCCTGTTTTCACCAACTTTCATCCATGAATCCTGAAAGTTTGGATAAAAATAGCCTGGGATACGAATACTCAGCAGCTGAAAAAGTATGCGTTCAGAATTATCATCACGGGCATCCATATAAGGTTCGTCCTTTAAGGATATTATATTGGCCATAGCCTCTGTGTGGGTATTTGATGAGTTTGTTTTATCAACCACATAAGACGAGTGAAGGTTTGGAAGTCTTTTATAAGTTAAAATATCGGGTATAGTAGTATTTAACTCACTGTAACGGGTAGGAAGATTGCCTTGAAAATACCAATCAGGAAAATTCGATACCGAAACACTGGTTAATCTGTATTTATATTCAATAATACATCCCGGTTTTACATTAGGAAATGAGAACACTATGGCCGAGCGGTATTTATCAACCACCTCGGTAAATATCTGTTTTTTATCTACCTTAATGATTTCAACAGCGCCGTTTGTCAAATTAATGGTTTGCGCCTGCAGGCTTGTTATGTATTGTGCGCGGTTATTGCTATAATATTCTAACCGGATATTGGCTTCATCCTTACCGTTGTCATTAAAAATTTTAATTCGTTTATGCCTGTCAGTATTAACATAATACTGCGAATCAAAGTAGGTATCTCCTTTATCAAAAAGCACTTCGGCATTAGCATCCGGTTCAAAGCTACACTTGGTCATTTCAAGGTCGGCTTTATCAACTTTTCCGAAGGATTGAACGGTGGGTACAGGAGTTGCAGTTTGGGCGCTTGCAGAAAAGCCCAGTGCCCCTACCAATAGCAGGGTAAAAAGTTTATTCATTGTAATAAGGTTTAATCAGGACGAATATAATAATAAATAAAACTATTTATGCGGCTATTTGTAGGGCACCAATGAAGTAGAAAATACTATATCTTTTTTAATACAATCTGCTCGTTAAGCATCTCGTGCATTTGCTTATAAAACTGCCTTACTTCGGCATAATCATCTTTTGAATAATGCGCTTTATTATGATCAATAACATACCTCACGGATATATAACCATCCTGCTCGGCAACAAAACGCTTAAAGCTGATACTTTGATCTGGCATAATGATGCGCACGTTTTTGGGAAGGGCCTCGGCTTTATAACCGGCCGGCATTTTATAATTGCCCATTAGCTCATACCGGTTCAGATATCCAAAATCAATATCGGTAGCCCGGTTTTCGCTCAAAAACGGGTTGGTGCGCATGGTAGTAAATAAATTGGGGTTAAAGTAAATATAGGTCCCGTCTGATCCGGTTAGCTCCAGGTTGAAGGTTATATTTTGCGTCAATGGCAACGTATCAATCTCCAAATTATTCATTTTTATGGATGATATTTTAAGGTTGTTGTCATTATCGCGTATAAAATCGGTGTATTTTTTTTCACCGTCCGTTTTATAGCGCTGGGTGCTGTTTATTTTATTGTAGCTAAAGCTGCTGATATCCGCGGTACCTGTTATTTTGCTTTCGGGCAAAATATCGGCGGTTACAATAACTACCTGCCTTACCGGCGCTTCCTTAGTTATAAAAACGATATCATATTGATCTGTAGCCTTATCAATATATAAACCCGATGAGTTAAGCAAAACATCAGGTGTTTCGTTATACAAATTATATTTGCCGGTAGCATCCAGAATATATTCTTTAACGGTATCAACAGGCACATAAACAACAGCCCGGTTAAACTGCGATAATGAAGTATTGTATCCATCAACCCTTCCATGCTCGCGCGTACTCACTATCATCGGGTATGCTTTTACTCCCGATTGCTTCAGCAGGTGGTATAAAATCAGGTTAACTTCGGCCGAGTTGCCGGTTTTCTTTTCCCAGGCACGGTATGTGCCGTCGGTAGTATACCATCTGTCTATTCCATCCCATTTCATCGCGTTTTTAACCTGGTTAAATACAAAGGCTATCTTTTCATCATCGGTTTTTAAGGCTTTCGCTTTATTAATAATCAGCTCCTCGCCTGTTAGTTTTCTTTTAAGCTGGCCGCCAAAATCTTCATCATCGGCAATTATGCCACCAACCTTTGCCCATGTATCTGAATAGGATTTCATGAAGCCATAGCTTGATTTTATTGAGGTAAGATTAAAATGCAATGACATCAAATTATCGGCGTATGAACTCATATAAGGCTCATCATGCAGCGATGGAATATTTACCAATATCCTTTTTCGCTTTTCTTCATTATATGTCAACGCATTGCCGCCGCCGCCAGTACTTCGGGGTTCGCTGGAGTGCTCAGATTTAAAATAGGATTGCCAAATGTGGCTTATTTCCCTAAAATATAACAGATCAGGAATAGCTGTATCCAACTCACTGTATCGTACAGGTATTTTTTGCTGAAAATCCCAGGAAGGAAAATTGCTGATGGATTCTGTATGATACTTATATTTATATTCAATAACAGAGCCGGCTTTCACATTTGGCATCGAGAAAACTATGGCACTGCGTACCTTATCAATGTTTTGCGTATAAATGAGCTTTTTATCAAGCTTTGTAATTTCGGGCTTGCCATTAACTAAATTAATGGTCTCGGCTTGTATATCATTAACATATTCCAACCGGTTGCCCCCATAATACTCAATACGGATGTTGGCTTCATCTTTACCGTTATCATTAAATATTTTGATCCGTTTATGATACTCGCCCTGGATGGTAAAAACGCCGTCGTAATAAACGTCGCCTTTATTAAAAAGTACTTCTGCATTGGCATCGGGCTCAAAATCGCACTTGGTCATTTCAAGATCGGCGTTATCAATTTTGCCAAAGGGCATAATAGTAGGCGTAGTTTGCGCATGTGCAGTAAACGCAAATATTACAGTCGCCAGGAGAGTAAAAAATTTGTTCATATTAATGTGATAAGGGAAATAACGGTGGTCTAATATAACAATAAGTATAAACATTTTATAAAAAGGGCATTGTTAACCAATTTTATAGAGCTGCCTGTTCCCAGATTACATTATACATGCTATTTTGGCACAAAGTATACCGGTTTGTGTATATATTAGTAAACTGGCACTTTGATTGATAAACCATAGTTAATGAAGCAAAAATTTTATGATACTGCTGTGAAGCAGGAAAAAGCTGTTTTGGTTGGCGTGATGACACCTCATGTAACTGATGAGCAGAATAAGGAATATTTAGAGGAACTGGAGTTTTTAGTGATGACTGCCGGCGGCGAAACGGTAAAAACCTTTACCCAGAAACTGCAGCGACCGGATAGGTCAACTTTTGTAGGCTCTGGCAGGCTGGAGGATATCAAAGCTTTTGTAATAGAGGAAGAAATTGATATGGTTGTTTTTGATGATGAGCTTACCCCATCGCAATTACGCAATATTGAGCGGGAACTGCAGGTTAAGATCCTTGATCGTAATAACCTGATCCTGGATATTTTTGCAAACCGCGCGCAAACCGCGCAGGCCAAAAGCCAGGTTGAACTGGCACAGCTACAATATTTATTACCACGCCTTACCCGTTTATGGACTCACCTTGAGCGCCAAAAGGGTGGTATCGGTATGCGCGGACCAGGTGAATCACAAATTGAAACCGACAGGCGCTTAATCCTGGATAAAATATCGCTGCTAAAAGATAAGTTAAAGCTGATTGATAAACAGAACGAAACACAACGCAAAAACAGAACCCAGATGGTGCGTGCTGCTTTGGTAGGTTATACCAACGTGGGCAAATCAACCATCATGAATATGATATCCAAATCAGATGTTTTTGCCGAAAACAAACTATTTGCAACACTTGATACCACGGTACGTAAAGTAGTAATTGAAAATGTGCCTTTCCTGCTATCTGATACGGTAGGGTTCATTCGCAAGTTGCCTCACCATTTGGTGGAGTGTTTTAAATCGACCCTGGATGAAGTGCGCGAGGCCGATATTTTAGTGCATGTAGTTGACGTTTCGCACCCCAACTTTGAAGATCAGATTCGCACGGTTAATGAAACCCTGAAAGATATTGGCGCTATTGATAAAAAAATGATCACGGTATTTAACAAAATAGATGCCTTTAAACCCGAGCAGCATCAGTTAGACCAGCAGGCAGAACCGCTTACCCTTGATGATTTTAAACATAGCTGGATGGCTAAAAACAACAGCCCCGCCATATTTATATCAGCCACAAAAAAAGAAAACGTGGAAGAATTCAGGAGCCTGCTTTATGAAGAAGTAAAAGTTATACATACCAGTAGGTTTCCGTATGATCAGCTGCTTTATTGATTAAAGCCAACTATATTACGCAGGTAATTATCCATCATTTCAATATCAATTACATCATTGATAAAACCGATGTGCATATCGGGCCGAATGATAAGTGCTTTTTTCTGGTTTTCCCTGATCTCAAAAACATCAAATACCTGCTGGTTTCTGGCTGAAGGCGGCAGGTAAAAAAAATTAAGATTGGAAGGATATTTCTGCGTGATCCATTTGGCAAGGGTAAACAGGTCAATCTCCTGCAGTTTGCCAATGGCAATCATGGTAAAGCCGGGCTTTGCGCACCATTCATGCAAATCGGTTTCCAGTTGTTTTTTTTCGTCGAATACTTTAAGGTAAGGCAACCTGTCGCCAGCTTTTATTTTGGTGGCATGGCTCAGATTAAGATTGATCTTGCTATCGCGATAACTAATACCCGTTTGCGATATCCGCTTAAAAAATGTTTGCCTTGATCCGGGCTTGCTCCAGGCATTTTTTAGCACTACCGGCAACAACCATTTCTTAAATAAGTTTACAAACAAGTTACGGGAGAGGATCATTTTAAAAATCCGGTCGGTAGTATTCAATAGTTCCCGGGCCACCGGCATCCGTTCGGTGGCATAGCTTTCCAAAATTGATTCTTTAAGCTGATTATTAACAACACCAGCCAATTTCCAGGCCAGGTTATAGGCATCCTGCAAACCCGTATTCATCCCCTGCCCACCAACCGGCGAATGAATATGCGCTGCATCGCCTATTAAAAAGCAGCGATGATCTCTAAATTTACCCGCCATGCGATGATGCAGTTTATAAGTAGCAAACCAGTTGGTGTGCTCTATTTTTACGCCCGCCCCGGTTATACCATCCAGATAAGGCAATACATCTTCCATTTGTATGTCCTCGCGGTTATCAAACGCATCGGGCAGGTTGCCAACAATGCGGCAATAGTGCTCTTCGGGCATCAGGAAAAAAGCGGCGAATCCCTTTTTTGATAAATAAAGATTCACTTTATCACCTAAAACATCCTCAATTTTAACATCGGCTACATAAAATTGATGTTGGTAGGTATCACCGTTGAAGGGTAACTGTAATTGCTTGCGGATTGGGCTGCGAGCGCCATCGGCAGCTATCAGCCAGTCGCATGTTAATGTTTGCGTTTCATCACCGGTTTGCAGCTGCAGGGTTGCTTTTGACTTATCCTGGTCAACACTTATAAAGGTAGTATCCCAATAAACGGGACAGCAGTTCAGCGTTAAATAATCAAGCAGGAGGCGCTCCGTTTTACTTTGCTGATACATATAAATGTATGGGAAGGCAGTTACTCCTTCGCCGATGCCATCAAGGGCTAATGATGCCATTTCAAGCCCCTCCTGGTTAATAACTGCTCCCGCAACGGCCTTGCTGTCAGCAATGACCCTATCGATAAGCCCCATCTGCCTGAAAATTTCCATCGAACGGGCTTGCACAGCCAACGCTTTGGATTTATCCGTTGGGCCTTGCTTGCTATCAATAATTACGGGCTGCACACCATAACGCAATAGCTGGGCTGCCATCATTAATCCCGATGGCCCCGCACCTACTATCAACACGCTGGTATGTTGCTGCGTAATGGTCATTAACTATCCATGAAAAAGTAAAAAAATAGTTGGGCGCTTATGCAGTTCGGGCACCTTTTTTTGCCATTCCATAATGGTTTTGGTTTGCACAAATTCGGTAGCGGCGGTAAGGTCAGTAGCTATACACAGTTTTGTTTTGGGCGATGCCGTTTTTAAAATTTCTTCCAGTAAAGAATTATTACGGAAAGGCGTTTCAATAAATATCTGTGTTTGATCAAGCCTGGTGGCCAGACCTTCCAGCTCTTTAATCTTTTTGCTGCGAAGCACTTTATCAATTGGCAGGTAACCATTAAAGGTAAAGCTTTGCCCGTTAAATCCCGAAGCCATCAGCGCCAGCAAAATAGAACTTGGACCAACCAATGGCACAACTTTTATACCCATGCGGTGGGCTTTATCAACAATTTCGGCGCCGGGATCGGCAATACCGGGACAACCGGCTTCGCTCATGAGGCCTACATCGTTACCGGCCTGTAAACCTTTAAAAAAATCGGCTGTGCCAGTATCACGACTATACTTACTATAATCATGAATTACGAGTTCGCTTTGCGGGGTTTTTAATCCGGCCTCTTTTAAAAACTTGCGGGCGGTTTTCTCATTCTCCACAATATATTCTTTGATACTATTAATCGTATCAACCAAATAAGGTGTAAATGATTTGGCTGCCGCTTCTTCGGCAAGCGGTACGGGTATTAAATAAAGGGTTCCATAGGGCATATTGCAAAGTTGGTGTTTTTTGTTTAATTTAAGCTATTGAAAGGAGCTTGAAAAATATGAAACCATTAGGTGTTAACTGGTTTATTGAGGGATACATTGATTTTGAGCATAAAAAGTATCTCCTGCTTAATTATTTACAGGAAATTAACCGTCATTTTGATAAAAGCAAGTTATACCCCAACCTTGCCGACCTGATATTTCATTACAATAACCTTGTAGATTTTAAAAAGAACAAATCGCTGATGCAGCAGGCTTTTCCGCAGCGATTAACCCAGGCGGATATTGATGCCGTAAAGCTTACGTACCAAAAAATAATTCAGGACGATCAAAGCATGCAGGAGATAGAAATGATCATCTCCTACGCTATGTCAAAAATGAACCCGGCAATACAAACAGGCAAAGAAATTTATGATTTTGTAGAAAGTCACCTTAATATCAATCCGGTAGGTATTATGCCACTGATGCCCTTTCATGGCTATTTCTCTCTACGTAACGGCAAGGAACGTACCGGCTGGATCTATGAATACCAGATCACTATTTTTGAGGGTAAGGACGATAAATACCGGGGCATCAACGTAACTTTCATTGATACCTACGAGCATAGCATTGTTAATACGCCCGAAGCTATTAAGCTGAATTTATTAAAACGCGATAAGTTTATGCCCAACCCGGCAGTATATTATGTGCACAGCGATATCACCTTCCCGCTGGAGCAAACATTATTGCCGGTGGCCAAAAGGAGCCTCGTGAAATATATATCAAAGGCAGCGTAGCAGTCTGAACCGGAATTAAACGAATTTTTTGAATTAACAGAATTTCCTAAGAGGCTCTTTAAAATTAAATAAATAGATTGTCATTGCCTTTGGTCTAACAAAAGAAACAATCTCTACACAGGTAGATCGACCTTGTAGAGCCTCTTTGTGCAGCTTGGAGATTGCTTCGTACCTCGCAATGACGCGCGGATATATACTTCATTAGAAGTATAAAAAAACTAATGTATCAAACTCAGACAGCCTCTAAAAACAGCTTAAAATTAAATTCTGTTATTCCTCAATTCAAAAGATTTCGGTTCAGACAATTCACTCCGCACAAAAAAAGACCATTACGCTAAGCACAAACTCAACATAACAGCCTTTCTTAAAAAATCATTAAAATCTTTAAGTAAAGTTTATTCCAAAGTGATCTGCCTCCTTATACTTTCTTCTAATGAAATAAAGGTTTCCGTACGTTGAATGCCTTTAACACCCTGAATCTGCTCGTTTAAAACTTCGCGCAGGTGCGTGGTATCGTGACATACAATTTTGGCAAAAATACTCCACTCGCCGGTGGTATAATGCAACTCAACTATCTCTTTTATAGTTTTTAACTGTTTTACAGCCTCGTTATATTGCGAGCCTTTTTCCAGATAAATGCCCAAAAAAGCAGTAATATCGTACCCTAATTTTTGCGGATCTACCTCCAAACTGGCTCCCTTAATTACACCCATCTCCTCCAACTTTTTCATCCGCACGTGTATGGTTCCGCCAGAAACTATCAACTCTTTAGCTATCTCAGTGTATGGAGTGGTAGCATTTTTCATCAATATTGATAAAATCTGTATATCGAGATTATCAATTTCTAAATTTTGAGCTTTTCTGTGGGACATAAATTTGAATATCTATATTGAAATACAAGTTTAATTAAAATTTGAATAAAAATAAAATATTTTTGTTGAAATATTTGCAAGGAATTGATAGGTCTATTAGATTTGTATCAAGCAAATGACAAAATGCTAATCGTTCTTTAAAACAAAAACAATGTTGGGTGGTGAAATTTTTGGCAGACACACCTCCTTGTCCCGGTGGCGGAGATCATAGAAAACCCGAAGCGGGCTAACTACTCTGTGGAGGTTCGAATCCTTCCCCAACAGCAAATCCATGAAAGACGGGATTTATATACTGTAGGATGGTGAAATTTTTGGCAGACACACCTCCTTGTCGCGGTGGCGGAGAATTTGGGAAACTTTTAGCAATAAAAATAACCACTCCGTGGAGGTTCGACTCCTTCTCCTACAGCTCTTCTCATAATTTAGGTTTATAATTGGTTAGTAAAGGCCCCTGCCCATCAGGGGCTTTGCTGTTTTGAAGGCTTTTTGCTATTCAATAAACACTATTTGTTAAGTATGCCCTGTTGCTGGGCCGCTTTTACAATTTCGGGCAGGCTTTTTTTATAATCTTCCAAATCCCATCCTTTAAAATAATCTTTCATCGCAGTCATCCCCATAGCTTTACGCCGCTCTTCAAGATGATCAACATCCTTAACAGGGTAAATATATTTTTTACCAGTTTGCTTATCTGTAAATCCCTGGCTGCCGTACAACTGCGCTTTACCTTCGCGCATGTTTATCCTATCTTCCAATATAGCCAGGTTACTTGATAGCGTTTCGCCGTTTTTTTCGGCTGTTCTTATCATAGGTAAATACGTTTTCTGTGTTTTCAAATCGGCATGCTGAATAACCAGGAATAAGGCCTCACTCGCATTTACTCCTACCTTTTCGGGGCCAAGCCAACCATATTGTGCTATTATCTTATTCACCACGATGAGGTTTCGTGCGTCTGCATCCCTCATTATTTTCTCTAAACTATCAATTACATGTGCACTTAGTTTATTATAAACAGCATTCCCATATTTATTCCGGGGTACCTGGTCCTGCTTGTAAAGGCTATCTAAAGTAACCATTAAAAGTTTATTAAACTTACTGCTGTCTATTTGGAAGGTACTAACCTGCGCCATAGATAATGAACAGATGTGCAAAAGCGCAAAGAAAAAGAATAAGGTTTTCATACAGATATTGTGGCCGGTTAATTCCACACCTTACAAGATAAACAATAATCAAGTTTATATGAACCCAAACTTCGTTTGTATTACAAATATTACTGTGTCATTTTAACACATTGGTATTGACACTTCAATATTTTATTATAAATTTGGAAACTGCCAATCGATTGTATCAATTGCAGAAATAGCTCCGGAATACCAATATCTAAATCCAATTAACCAAACCCATATTTAATCAATATGAAGAAAATCGCCCTATTGGTCCTTGTAGCACTCAGCTGCACTTACTTTTCATGTAACAAAGCCCGACCAGGCAAACCCCGCGTGCTTGTATTTTCAAAAACCATGGGCTACCACCATACATCAATAGATGCCGGTATTGCAGCCATCCAAAAAATGGGCAAAGAAAATGGCATTGAGGTAGACACCACCAAAAACCCAGCAATGTTTAATGAGGATACCCTTAAAAAATATTCGACTGTTATTTTTTTAAGCACTACCGGAGATGTACTGGATTACCGCCAGGAAGCCGCGTTTGAGCGCTATATACAAGCCGGCGGTGGTTATGTAGGCGTACATGCCGCAGCGGATACCGAATATGACTGGGGATGGTATGGCCGCCTCATGGGCGATTGGTTTTATGACCACCCGGGCATTCACGATAAAAATCCTAATGTGCAGCCAGGTACCTATAACGTAGTTGATGCTACTAATGATGCTACCAAACACCTGCCCAAAGTATGGAAACGTACAGATGAGTTTTATAGCTTTAAAAAGGCCCTTGCCCCCGATGTTCACGTGTTGATCACGCTTGATGAAAGCACCTATAAGGGAGGTAAAAGAATGGGCTTACACCCTGCAACCTGGTACCATGATTTTGATGGCGGTCGTGCGTTTTACACCGCAATGGGGCATACCGAAGAAAGCTATAAAGATGATAACTACCTAAAAATGCTGCTTGCTGGTATCAAATATACCATTGGCGAAAATAAAGAACTCGATTACTCCAAAGCAAAATCACAATTGCCGCCAGATGAAGACCGTTTTTCTAAAACCCAGCTTTCAACCGGTCAGTTTTTTGAGCCTACGGAAATGACAGTTCTGCCCAACCTGGATATTTTAGTGGTACAGCGCCGCGGCGAAATCATGCGGTACAATCACGAAACTCAAAAAGTTAAACAGGTGGGCTTTTTTGATGTGTACTACAAAACACTGCACACACCAGGCGTAAATGCCGAAGAAGGTATGCTTGGCCTGGCTAAAGATCCCGACTTTGCCAATAACGACTGGGTTTATATTTATTATAGCCCTGCCGATAGCTCGGTAAACCGCCTATCGAGGTTTACATTTAAGAACGATACACTTGATAAAAAAACCGAGAAGGTAATACTGGAAGTAAAAGCCCAGCGCGAAATTTGCTGCCATACCGGTGGTTCCATCGCTTTTGGACCGGGGCCTGATAAAATCTTGTTCTTCTCGGCAGGTGATAACTCTACCCCTTTTGATGAAAAAGGACAAAAATACGTAACCAGCGGCTATGCTCCTTTGGATGACAGACCGGGTCACCTGCAGTTTGATGCCCGCCGCTCGGCTGGTAATACAAACGATCTGCGTGGTAAAATCATGCGTATAAAATTAAAGGACGATGGCACTTATGATATCCCCGAAGGAAACCTGTTCCCTAAAGGCACGCCAAAAACACGCCCCGAAATTTATGTTATGGGCGATAGAAACCCTTACCGTATCTCTGTAGATCAGAAAAATGGCAACCTATACTGGGGCGAGGTTGGCCCGGATGCGCATAATGATAGCCTTGACAACCGTGGCCCAATGGGTTATGATGAGATAAACCAGGCCCGCAAGGCCGGTAATTTTGGCTGGCCATATTTTGTTGGCAACAACAAGCCTTACCATGTTTATGATTACGCCACCGGCAAATCCGGACCAGCATTTGATCCTAAACACCCGGTAAATAACTCTCGTAACAATACCGGTTTAACTGATTTACCACCTGCACAACCTGCATTTATATGGTACCCTTATGGGGCATCGGCCGATTTCCCGCAAGTAGGTTCAGGTGGTCGTAACGCCATGGCAGGCCCGGTTTATTATACCGATATGTTCCCTGCCGAAACCCGTTTGCCTGATTATTACAATGGCAAATTTTTAGCCTACGAGTGGATGCGCGGCTGGATAAAAGCTGTTAGCCTTACACCAGAAGGTGATTTTGATAAAATGGAGCCGTTTTTTCCGGGCCTGAAAGCAAATTCTATGATTGATATGGAAGTTGGACCGGATGGAAGATTATATGGCTTAGAGTACGGAAGCGGCTGGTTTACCCATAACCCGGATGCCGGTTTAATACGGATTGACTACATCGCAGGCAACAGGCCGCCGTCAATATCCAATTTAAAAGTGGATAAAACATCTGGGCTTTTGCCGTTTGCTGTTAAGCTTACCACGCAGGCTAAAGATCCCGAAGGTGATAAAATTACCTATAAATGGACTTTAGGTGATGGAACTACCAAAGAAACCGATGCTCCGCAACTTGACTATACTTACACCAAACCAGGTGATTACAAAATTACTGTGGAAGCAAAAGACAGCCAGGGTGCAGTGAGCAAAAGTTCGCCGGTAAATATCTATGCCGGAAACGAGCAGCCACAGGTAACAGTAAAATTAGTTGGTGGTAATAAATCATTTTATCTTCCGGGCTCTCCGTTAAGTTACGCTGTAACTGTAACCGATGGCGCAGATACTAAAAAGATTGACCCTAAACGCATCATCGTTAATGTGGATTATATAGACGGATATAAGAAACCAATAGAAGCATCTAAACTGGAACAGACAGCGCCAGAAAACAGCGGCAAAACCCTAATGCTTACTATGGATTGCAAAAGCTGCCATAAGGAAGTGGGCAAATCAATTGGGCCTGCGTTTACTGATGTAAGCACCAAATACCAGAAAGATCCTGATGCCATGAACAAGCTTAGCCAAAAAGTAATTAAAGGCGGCGCGGGTGTTTGGGGCGAAACAGCAATGTCTGCTCACCCGAACATTAAAAAAGGCGACCTGGAGCAGATCATCACCTGGGTAATGTCATTAAGCAATAAAAATAATCAGAAGAAATCCTTACCTCCATCAGGCGTCATTATGCCAGATCCGGGTAAACAGCCTGCTGCTACCCTGGTATTATCGGCCAAATATACAGATGATGCAACCGGTGCCATCAAAGCATTAACCGGTGCAGGTGTAGCTACTTTAAACAGCAGCAACTATACATTTACCGGCGCAGAGAAGTTTAATGGCTTTACCGCGTTTAAATTCAATGGCATTAACCTGCTTATCCTCCCACAAAATGAGGGCTGGTTTGCGGTGGATAACATTGATCTTACTGGCGTTAAATCGATAAATATGACTACCTTTTGGCAGGTAGCGCCAACAATCGGCCTTAATTTTGAGCTGAGGATGGATGCACCAGATGGCAAATTAATAGGTAAAGGCGGCTTACCAACACCAGCTAAAGATCAAAAAGGGGGCATTGCCCATATAACCGTTAGCCCGGTTACCGATGGCAAAATGCATCAGCTATATTTTATTTACAAACCAATAAAACCTGTTGCGATGCAGGCAGGTGTTACAGGTTTAATATTTAGCGCTAAATAGGAGCTTTAGCCCCAAGCTTTATAGTGAAGCAAAGAGGGTTTAAAAAGAAAAGTTTCAAATACAAAAAATCCCGACAGGTTAGCTTGTCGGGATTTTTTTTATTTAAAACTGTTGTTTGTGTTCTTACTATAGGTTTTGGGAAGACTTTTTTAATTCCCTCCCAACGGGAGGGGTGCGGCTGAAATGTGCGCAATGGCAGGGAGGGGTTTCGCCGACATGCCGTCTGCAACTGTACTTGAACGCCTGATTTAACCCCTACCTCCCCTTCCCCGAGGAAGGAATCGCACATTGCCCGGCTTTTTATCCTTCCGAACATCCGACTTACCAAATACAAAAAATCCCGACAGGTTAACTTGTCGGGATTTTTTGTATTGTTCGATCGTTGTTTGTGTCCTTGCTATAGGCTTTGGGAAGTCTCTTTTAATTCCCTCCCAACGGGAGGGGTGCGGCTGAAATGTGCGCAATGGCAGGGAGGGGTCTCGCCGACATGCCATCTGCAACGGTACTTGAACGCCTGATTTAACTCCTATCTCCCCTTCCCCGAGGAAGGAATCGCACATTGCCCCTAAATTTATTTCTTCCGGACATCTAACTGTCCTCACAAACAACCTTCAACTCATCTTAAAATATTTTAAAGCCCACACTTAAAGCCCAAAGGTTTTGGCGCTGACCGTAATTTGAATTTACTTTTGATAAACCACCTTCGTAACGCAGATCGGCAGTTATAGCACCGATATCAACACCTGCCCCGGCCTGGAAACCTAAAGTACTTTTGTTATAGTTGCCAAAATCCTGGTAAGCATTGTTAAAATTATTTGAAAAACTTTCGCTCTTATTTAACTGGTAAGTGTATATAGGACCAGCCATAACGCGAAAATTCAAATCCTTTGCACCAAAGGATTTACCAACCAAAAGTGGAACATTCAGGTTAGTGAATCTTACTTTTCCGCTGTAGTCGGTGCCATTATTATTAGCACTGAATTTACCGCCAGTTCCACTTAAATAAAGCTCTGGCTGCAAATAAAGGCCATTGCCTATCCGGGCAAATAAACCTGCCTGGTAACCTGTGAGGGTTGATTCTTTTAAATTATCGGTATTGATTTTTGAAAAATTGACGCCACCTTTAACGCCTAAAGAAAACTGTGCTTTTGCACTGATGCTTACCGCTACCAGTAATGCTGCACTCAATAAATACTTTTTCATAATTTTTAATTTTAGCGGGGCGTAGCTGTTTTTTATACATCAATAGCACAAACCCCTTATTAAACATAGATAGTTTATAAAATTGGCCCTATTGATAGCCTTATTATTGCCTATCAATTGACGCGCCAAGTTTTTAAACGTTGCTTAAGCGTTATTTTTATAAAGAGATAAAAATAAATCAGCATGACCTTACTGCTTGTCATTTTGCAAGTAGTTTGGCCAGTATTTCTACACAACGTTCCAGCTCTGCAGGTGTTGAGGATGCAAAGCCCAACCGGGTAAAATTAGGGGCCGACAGATTATTTTCGCCCTGGAAGTAGAGTCCTTTTTTTAATGCACCCTGAGCCAGATCGGGCAGGTTAATCTTATCATCAAAATGTGTCCATACGGCCATGCCGCCATCAGGCACTTTAAAATCAACATAGTTTTTAAGGAAATCACCCATCAGACTGCAAAAAATATCCCTCCGTTCCTGGTACATCCGCAATGATTTACGTAGGTGTCGTTGAATAATGCCATTTTGTAATAGCTCAGCCATGGCGTTTTCGAGCATTGTATCGCCCTGCCGGTCGATGGTTCTGCGAAGTTGCGCAAGGTGTTCAATAACATTTTCGGGGCCAACCAAATACCCAACCCTTATAGCTGGTGATATTGTTTTTGAAAAAGAACCGCAATACAACACCATACCGGCATCATCGGCGCTCGCCAGCGGCATCAGGGGTTTGTTTTGATAGTGATAATCATAATCGTAATCATCCTCAAAAATAATGAAGCCATGCTTTTGTGCCAGTAAAAGTAGACGGATCCGCCTATCGGCCCGCAACGCTACGGTAGTAGGGTAATGATGATGCGATGTTACATACACCATCCGCACGGGCTGCTTACGGCAAAGCTCATTAAGCATGTCGATATCTATCCCGTATTCATCAACCGGTATTTTTAAAAGATTGGCCCCGGCCTGCAAAAAATTAATTTCGGCCCCGGCCCAGCCCGGTTCGGCTGTTACAACGGTATCTCCCGGCTCCAGCAAGCCCGCACAGGCCAGGTGCAAGCCCATAACTGTGCCGCGCACAATAAGGATATTGGCCGGTGTAACCCTTAGCCCCCGTGTAATATTTAAATACGCCGCCAATTCCTCCCGCAACCATATCGAGCCCTTTGGGTCTGCATAGCCTAAACGGGTATAGGGGTTTCCGGTTAAAAGTTGTGTACGATAAGCCCTTGAAATATCAAGCACAGGCGCGATACGCACATCCGGGAAACCATCATCAAGATGCAGTTCGATATTCAGATCGGCTATTTTACGTTGAAGATGGGGCGCCATTTTAACCCCGAACCCGGCTACTTTAGCAACATCATGCGTATCACTCAACAACTTTTGAGGTTTAGATACCGGCAAATGCGCGGCCACGTATGTGCCGCTGCCTGTACGGCTTTCCAGCCATCCCTGTGCAAGCAACTCATCATACGCCCTGATAACCGTTTTACGGTGAACGCTTAACTCTGCTGCCAGTTGCCGGGTGCCAGGCAGCCTATGGCCCGCCTTTAAAGTGCCGGCCTTTACCAAAGTCATTAATTGGTTTGCCAGCTGAATATAAACCGGTAAAACCGCGTCTTTATCTATACTTAAGCTTGTTGAAAATACCTGCATAAAACCGGACTACCACTTTTGTATAAATTGGGCGACAATGGTGATCCAATAAACGCATAATTTTATAAAAAAACAAAATTATGGCAACTCCAGCAGCACATCTTATTCCCAGCAGATCAGCTAAAAGGGCAAATTACGAGCCCGAAACCATTAACGCCATCCTTGATGAGGCGTTGTACTGTACCATCAGCTATTCATCAGAAAATAAACCCTATTCCATCCCCACTGCCTTTGTGAGGTATGAGGATCGTATTTATATACATGGTTCTGTGGGCAGCCACTTGATGCGCGAGCTTGAAAAAGGCATCCCGGTTTGTATCTCTGTAACACTGATGGATGCGCTCGTGATAGCTAAATCAGCATTTCATCATTCTGTTAACTACCGCTCGGTAGTAATATTTGCGCAGGCCGAAAAAGTAGAGGACATGGCAAGCAAAATAGAAGCATTTAAATGGCTCACCAATAAAATTGTGCCCGGTAGCTGGGATTACCTGCGCCCGATACAGGAAAACGAGGTACGCAAAACAACCGCGCTTGCCTTTAAAATTGACGAAGCCTCGGCAAAGATCCGTACAGGAATGCCAGTTGATGATGATGAAGACCTAAACCTCCCGATATGGACGGGCCTTATCCCCTTGCAAACCAAACGGATGCCCCCTTTACCCGACAAATTGAGCGAAGGAATGCCATTACCATCTCATCTTGTGCATATTTAGTTTTAAAAATCAGGCTCGGCCTGATTTTTAAATTCTGCTGCCGTGTATTTTTTATATTTTTGCTTAAAATAATTTAACAATGGCCGAGATCAGTATCTCCAATAAAGATTGGGAACGTGTAAAAATTAAAGTTCAACGTAAGTATAACAACCTTAGCGATGAGCAACTAAGATATACCGAAGGACAGGAAGAAGCCCTGATAACCAAATTGATGGATTTGGTAAACCGTAACAGGGAATATGTTGTCTTTACCTTGAAAAAGGCATTGGTGAATATTGATAATAACAGGCTGTAAATTAGGTCGCATTTGTAAAAATCGATAAGCTTTTCGTATTTTTATATGCTTTAATGTTGTACAGGGTATGGTGATCTTCAGAAAATATAAAAAGATAGGCTTATTTGCCGGTGTTATAATGCTGGCGGCCGGTGTTGCGGCTTTTGATGACGACCTGTTCCAGATATCGAAAAACCTTGATGTTTTTGCATCAGTATATAAAGAGGTGAACATCAATTATGTTGATGATATCAACTCGGCCAAGCTGGTTAAAACCGGGGTTGATGCTATGCTGGAGGGACTTGACCCCTATACCGAGTTTGTACCCGAATCTGAAATTGAGGATTATAAGCTACATTATGTAAGCACCCAGTATGGCGGTATTGGCGCCAGCATATTTGCGCGCAATGGCAAAGTATACGTATCTGATGTATTTGAAGGCTTCCCGGCCCAAAAAGGAGACGTACGCCCTGGCGATCAGGTATTAAAGATAAATGACATCGACCTTAATGGTAAAAATAACGACCAGGTAAGCCTGCTGCTTAAAGGTTCAAAAGGCGCTGCCATAAGGCTCTTTATTAAACGCGATAATGTTGCCCAGCCATTTGAAAAGAGCCTGGTACGTGATGAGATAAAACAACCTAATGTTTCTTACTCTGGCATGGTTGCCGGCAACATGGGTTATATTAAACTCGATAAATTCCTGGAAAACTCTGCCAGCGAAGTGACCAATGCCCTGGTATCCCTAAAAAAGAACAATCCCAGTGGTATTATTTTGGATCTGCGCTCCAATGGTGGCGGCATATTACAGGAAGCAGTAAAAATAGTTAACCTTTTTGTGCAAAAAGATGTTGAAATAGTATCGCAAAAAGGAAAAATAAAAGATAAAAACTTTACCTACAGCACCGTTAGTGCTCCCCTTGAGCCTAATTTGCCCCTGGTAGTATTGGTAAACAGCCACTCGGCGTCGGCATCAGAAATTGTTGCAGGCTCATTGCAGGATCTTGACCGTGCCATTATTATAGGGCAGCGCAGCTATGGCAAAGGCCTGGTTCAACAAACGTTTAACCTGCCTTATAATAGCCTGGTAAAAATCACCATCGCCAAATACTATGTACCATCGGGCCGTTGCATCCAGGAACTGGACTATACCCACCGCAAGGATGATGGCAGCGTTGTTAAAGTAGCCGATTCACTAATCCACGAGTTTAAAACCAAAAATGGCCGCTCGGTTTATGATGGTAGCGGCATTTACCCTGATATTTTTATTAAACAAGAGCGGTTTGCCAATGTAACCCAGGCTTTGGTGGGCAAACTTTTAATATTTGATTACGCCACCTTATATCGCGACAAGCATGCTAAAATAGCCGATATCAAATCGTTCAACCTATCAGATAACGACTATAACGACTTTGTAAAATATCTTGCTGATAAAAATTATAACTACACCACATCATCAGAAAAACTGCTGAACAACCTTAAAACCGAGGCGACCAAAGAGAAGCAGTTTACTGAAATCCAGGGCGAATATGATGTTTTGAAGGCTAAACTCCTCACCAGCAAAAAGAACGATCTGCAACAGCATAAGGATGAGATAAAACAGGTGCTTGAAAACGAGATAGCATCACGGTATTACTTTGAAAAGGGCCGTTACGAAGCCAACTTTAAATACGATAAAGAACTGGCCCAGGCTGTAAAAACGATGCAGGATAAAGTCCAGCTGGCATCCATACTAAAAGGCGAAGGAAACTATAAAGTTATTGGTAAACCTATGCTGGCTATGGCCGGCAAAAAAGCGGCAGACAAGGATAGCGAGGACGATCAATAAGCCGCTGTTATATTACCGACTTTATAATTGTAACGGCTTAATTACACGTTGCACCGCATATTTAACTAAACTTTTTTCATCGGTTATTGTCATACCTCCAAACAAAACAATAACACTATGAAAAAGATCATTTTAACAGCCGCCATTTTTTTAGGTTGTTTATCAATAAAACCTGCCAGTGCACAAATAAGTTTAAGCATCAATATTGGCAGTCAACCAGACTGGGGCCCAACCGGCTACGATCATGCAGACTATTACTACATGCCCGATATTGATTCCTACTATGATGTAAATACACATCAGTATGTATATTTCAATAATAACGCGTGGATACATTCAGCCGCATTACCTCCGCGTTACAGCAATTACGATGTTTACCATAGCTACAAGGTTGTAGTAAACGAACGTACTCCATGGGTTCGCAACGATGTTTACCGCACCAAATATGCAAACTACAGGGGCCGTCATGATCAAAACATCATCCGCGACAGCCGTGATGTGAAATACACCAAGCATTGGAATGGCAACGGCAATGGTAAAGGCAACAGACAAGTTGTACGCAAAGAAGTACGTAACGACCGTAAGGAGGACCGCAAAGATGACCGTAAAAATGATAAGGGTCATGGTCACAGAGATTAATTTTTGATTGTTTATTTTATATGAAACAGGCTTTCCATAACAGGAAGCCTGTTTTTTTATGCGCTGTTACAGGCAAGAGACCTATCTGCATTATGATTTTAAACTTTTTGGATTAAATATTGTCATACATCCAACAATGCGCAACTATAAATGAATTCATCCGTATTGGCGCAGTACTTTAACAAAATCATCAAATGAAAAAAATCATCCTGTCAGCAGCAATAATACTAAGCTGCTTCGCTATTAAAACAGCCAGCGCACAAGTAAGCGTTAGCCTGGGTTTAAATATTGGCAGCCAGCCTGCCTGGGGCCCTGTAGGTTATGACCACGCAAGTTATTATTACATGCCCGATATAGATACTTATTATGATGTACCTACCCATGAGTATGTTTATTTTGATAACAATATATGGGTACATCATACCTACCTACCGGTGCGTTACCGCAACTATGACCTGTATCATGGCTATAAAGTTGTTATAAACGACAGGAACCCATGGTTAAGGCATGATGTTTACAGAACAGAATATGCCGGTTACAGGGGCCGTCATGACCAAGGTTTTATCCGTAACAGCCGCGATACAAGGTATGCCAACTATTGGAGAGGCAACCATGATCGCAGGGGATCTTATAACCGTCCTAACTATGGTAACAGAGGATACGGACGTCCTGAATTTCATGGCAACGGCGGCGGTCGTGATAACCGCGGTGGCGGTGGACATGAGAACCACGGTGGTGGCGGACATGAGAATCACGGTGGCGGCGGACATGAAAACCACGGTGGTGGTGGACATGGCGGTGGCGGACATGGCGGCGGACACGGCGGACATTAATCATTACAATTTAATACTTACAGGCTTCCCTAAAACGGAGGCCTGTTTTCGTTTAGGCGCTTATGACAACAATTAGTAACGCCTGATCATGACAAACCGGCTGGTTTTTATTTATGTTTGTGTGTTAGCCCGTCAACAGCAATGTATACACTATCAGAAGAAAATTATTTAAAAGCGATTTATCGCGTTGCACAGCAAAAGGATGTTAAGATAACGCCTACCGCAATTGCCGAAACCCTGGGTAACAACCCGGCATCGGTAGTGGATATGATACGCAAGCTTACCGAAAAGCAATTAATAGCTTATGATAAAAAACAGGGCGTAAAACTTACCCAGCTTGGATTAAAAGATGCTACATTGATAGTACGCAGGCACCGTTTATGGGAAGTTTTTTTGTTAGAGAAGCTGGGCTACCATTGGGACGAGATCCATGATATTGCCGAGGAACTGGAACATATCAGCGATATTACACTGGCCGACAGGCTTGATAAATTCCTGGGCTTCCCGGAGTACGATCCGCATGGCGACCCGATACCCAAAGCCAATGGCAAGGTCCCCAAATCATTTTCAGTAACCCTAACCGATCTTAAAGCCGGCACCACCTGCCGTGTAGCGGCGGTTCGCGATACCAGCAATACCTTTTTACAATATCTTATTAAACTGGATATTGGCATAGGCACCCGCATTCAACTGATAGAAAAGATCCCCTTTGATAATTCCCTTGTGATTAGCATCAACGGTAAAGAAAACACCACCGTATCTCAAAAATTTGGCGAGAACATTTTAATAGATTAATTAAAAAAACGATCTGCAGATTGTCAACCGTTCGTCCTAATTTAAGAATATTTCAACTTTATTAGCAGTAAATTATCGATTTACGTTATTTACAAGCCCTTTTTCATCTTATTTTCATACAAGCCTGCTACTTTAGTTTTTGCAGAGTAACGGTGTAGCCTTTTTATCAGGAAATTTATCGCCCCTGCAACAGGATTAGAGTTGTTTGATTTTTTGACGATAAAGAATTTCATTTATGTTGGCAGTAAAAACTTTAAGTAACAATTTAGCCACCTACAGGCGCAACGTTTACGCAATGGGTGATAAGTTTGAGATAAGTGTTGTTGGGAACGATCACTTACTGGCCAATGAGCAAATAAACATTGCCATTTGTGAAATTAACCGGGTAGAAAAATTACTTTCGGCCTTTGGCGATGATAGTAACATTAAACAAATTAACCGTAACGCGGGCATTGAACCGGTAAAAGCCAATGGCGAAATATTCAGGTTGATTGACAGAGCTTTGCAAATATCTGAACTTACTCATGGTGCCTTTGATATTACCTATTTTACAGGCAATAATGTAACAGGTAATGATAATGCACTTGTTGAAAATGCTCCTGTTAAAACCGCTCCATATTCGGTAATGCAAACCAACTACCAGAGTGTTATACTTGACGCCGCTAAACAAACCATCTTTTTAAAAGAAAAAGGCATGCGCATTGGTTTTGGTGCCAATAGCAAAGGTTACGCTGCCGATAGGGCAAAATACGTTTTACAAATGAACGGCGTAAACAGTGGTGTAATTAATTCAGGCGGCGATTTGCTAACCTGGGGAACCCAGCCTAACCATAAACCATGGACAGTTGCAGCTGCCGATCCGGAGCAAAGAAAACAACCATTTGCCCATCTTAACATTAGCGACATGGGTTTTGCTACTTCAGTAAATGCCGAGAAATATGCCAGTGTAAGTAAAAAGAAATTCCAAAGCGTGACAAATGCCAACAAAGGATTCCCGGTAAGCGAAATTAAAAGCGTGAGCATCATTAGCCCAACAGCCGAACTTTCTGATGCAATGGCTTCGCCGGTAATTAATATTGGCGTTAACGCAGGTATGTATTTAATAAACCAGCTAAATCAAATAGCTTGTATCATTATTGATGATCAAAACAGGGTTTACACATCAAAAGATGTAAGCATCTGATATAAAATAAATTATAACCTATCAATTATTCAGGCAACGTGTTTATTTACAAATTATCCGGGCAATACCTGCCGGTTAAATAATTTAGTAACGTAATTGTTATCAACAGCCCCCTCCCCCTTGGGTATTACTGTTTAAATTGACCGATATTTGAATACAATTTTAAGTTTTTCTTCCCCCCAATGATAAAGTGGTTTGCGTATATTGTCCTCGTATTGATATTTGCACCATATTTATCATCTGCCGTTATTAAAAACAGCCCGTTAAATTCTGTTTATAATTTCCGTATGATTACGGTATTGCATGATAATCTATCTGCGGATACTATATTGTCAAAAAGCAAAAAACAGCAGGAACTGGATGAAAAAAATAAAATTAAAGAGGTAGCTAAGGCAAGAAGACAGGCAAAGCCCGAAAAGGTTGACGAAAATGGCAATACTACACCAGCCAAACCAAAACCGAAAAGACAGCGTCGGCCCGAAGGATTGGAGCGTCCGCCAGAAATACCACGAAGAAATGGCAATTAAACAGGTTAACAAACAATTTACCGATTTTTGATGAAGTACCTTTGCTTACTTTTTTTTGTTATGGGTAGTAATACCTTATATGCTGCAGGTATTAACACAGACCTTTTTACGAGCAACAACCTCCATGTTGTTGCCGATACGGATACCATTATCAGAAAGCAATCTGTTTCTGTAGGGGTAAATTACGGCAGCGATGCACTCTTTTTTGGTCGTACCGGGCCAGTTAAATACCCGTTTGTAACCGGCGATCTTATCTATAACACTAAACAGGGCTTTTTTGCCTACGGTTCAATACTCAAAGTTTTGGGATACACGCCGATTGATGAAGTAGATTTGGGTGGTGGATATTTTTACAAATTTTCTAAAGATTTTTCGGGAGCGGCAAGCTACACGCGCTTTATTTTTAATAAAGATGCCAATGTTATAAAATCGGCATCATCAAATGATGTCAACCTCAAAAACTCCTATGATTGGCACTTCGTAAAAACAAGTGTGATCATGGATTACCTTTTTGGCAAATCAAATGATTTTTTTGTAACCGTAACCAACTCCAAATACATTGAAACCAGCTGGAGTATTTTTGATGACAAGGATTACCTTTCCTTTAATCCATCCTTTAATTTTATAACGGGCACCCAAAATTTTGTACAGCGCTATTCTCTTGACCATCGTTTTAAAGATGATATAGACAATATTTATGTACACAATGACCCTAACTCTGCACGTTATAACAGGAAGTTTAAGATGCTCAACTACAGTTTTAAATTGCCCATTGCCTATAACAGGCCGCATTATACATTGGAAGCATCGTGGCGATACTCTATCCCCGTTAACGTTGAGGGGGCGCTTGAAAACAGAAAAGAATCATTTTTTAACTTTACCTTTTACTACCTCTTTTATTAAACCGGGTATATGAATGTTTTAATAATTGAAGACGAAAAAGCACTTGCACAGGAACTTGAAATCTTCCTGACAAATTATAACTACATATGCGAGGTTTGTTACGATGGAACTTCGGCATCAGAAAAAATAGCGACCAATCTCTACGATTTTATTTTGATAGATCTGGGCCTGCCAGATTATGAGGGACTTGATCTGCTGAAAGAAGCCAAAAAACTCGATTCGGACGCGGCCTGTATCATACTTACAGCACGCGCCGAAATTACCGACCGAATTAAAGGGCTCGATCTTGGCGCCGATGATTACCTGCCCAAACCATTTTCGTTATTGGAACTTCAAAGCCGCATGCAGGCCATAATCCGCCGCAAATTTGGTGTTAAAAACAATATAATTGAACTCGACGGTTTCCTTATCGATCTTACAAACCGTACCATTACATACGGCAGCAGTACGGTAAATGCCATCACAAAAAAGGAATTTGATCTTATTGCTTATTTAATTTTACATAAAAATCGCACCCTTACCCGCATGCAGCTAAGTGAACACATTTGGGGCAGTGTGGTTAATAATGATTACGACTCCAACTATATAGATGCGCACATTAAAAATATCCGGAAAAAATTAAATGCCTTTGCATCGCCCGATTGGCTGGAAACCGTAAGAGGACTGGGCTACAAAATTAAAATCAACGCTTAAGTATTGAAACTCAGAACAAAACTTACGCTTTTTAACGCCATATCAAAACTGGTGATTGCCATACTATTTGTATTGCTGGTACCGGTATTGATCAAAAATATCAGTAGTAATTATGTAGATAGCAAGCTCATAAAACAAAAAAACAAACTACTCCAAATAGTAAAAAGCCGGGGCATTGAAACCTATATTGTAAACGGCGAAGGGTATGGAAGTTACCTGCCCCTCAAAGACGAATATATAAGTCTTGACGAGGTTGAACCCAATTATTATTTAGATACCATTAAAAGGGGGAAACGTCTTTTTAGCGAGGGAGATACGCTTGAATACCGCATATTAAGCCATACTTTTAAAGTAAAAAATAAAAATTACCTGCTGGAGATAGGCAAAAGTGTTGATACACTTGATGAAACCAGTACCCCGCTACAAAATATAGCTTTCCAGGTATTGCTGGGCATGATCCTGCTTACCATCCTTGCTGACCAGGTTTATTCCAATTATGTGCTTAAGCCACTCCGCACTATTATAAAAACAAAACTGATTGGTCAAAAGTTCCCCAATTTCCAGTCGTACAGAAAAGTGCGGACCAACACCTCTGATTTTGAACACCTTGATCTGAGCATTCATAAAATGATTGAGACCATTGCTGATAAATTCCACAAGGAGCGCGAGTTTATTTCTAATGCCTCGCACGAGCTCATGACCCCAATCTCCATCCTTCAATCAAAAATTGAGAACATGTTTGAGGAGGAGGATATCAGCGACGAGATCAAGGTGCGTTTACTGGAGATGCAAAAGATCCTGAACCGTTTAAAAAGCATTACCAAAACACTACTCCTGATATCGCAAATAGAGAACGAACAGTTTTTAAAGGAAGACAAAGTAGCGGTAAGCGAATTACTGCAGGATGTATACGATGAAATTTCCATTCGCTTACAGGATAAAAACATCAGCTATGATATTTCGGTACCCGATAACTGGTACCTGGTTAATATTAATAAATTCCTGCTGTTCAACTTGTTTTTTAATCTTATCAACAATGCTATTAAATATAACCGCGAAGGTGGCAGCATCCGGGTAACGGCAGTAGCAGTACATGATAAATTTATCATCAGCATTACGGATACAGGTATAGGCATTGACGCCGATGCGCTTCCATCCATATTTAATCGCTTCAAAAAAATCCGCCAGTCGTTACAGCAGGAGAGTTTTGGGCTTGGCCTGCCAATTGTAAAATCAATAGCCGGCTTTCATGATATCGAAATTGAGGTAGTATCAGAAAAAGATGCGGGCAGCACTTTTAAACTTATATTTCCGGCCACCTTAATAGTGGTTAATAATTAACCGGGACCCTTCCCGTGTATCGATAATTTTACATTTGATGTACTAAAAATTAGCCACTTTTTAGTGCCCACACTAAAGGGTGCATGCAAGCCCGAAATCCACTTTCTTAATTGTTAAAAAAGTAACGCCATAGTAATGATTCGCCTTCAATATTACGGAATATGCCTTTTGGCATTAGCTTTGCAAATAACAACTTATATACATATATAATATTATGAAATCTTTAAGAATAAGGGTAGCTACTTTTAGTTTAGCATTAGCAACAGCAGGCATTTTAAGCGCAGGCTGTAACTCATTAACCAAAACGCAAAAGGGTGCTGCAATTGGTGCCGGTGCCGGTGGTACCGTAGGTGCATTTATTGGCAAGGCAGCTGGCAATACAGCGTTAGGAGCTATTATAGGTGGTGCTGTAGGTGGTACCGCAGGTGCCTTTATTGGCCGTAACATGGATAGGCAGGCTGCAGAAATAAAACAAACCGTGCCCGGTGCTACCGTAACCCGCGAAGGCGAAGGTATCCTGGTAAAATTTGATTCAGGTATTTTGTTTGATACCGATAAATCGGCGCTTAAAGCAGAAGCTCAATCTAATTTACAAAAATTAGCGGCCTCGCTTCAAAATAATCCCGAAACAAATATTTTAATTGTTGGCCATACCGATAATACTGGTTCCAACGCCCACAACATGACTTTATCTGTGCAAAGAGCCGAATCTGTAAAATCATTTATAGCCGCAGCCAACGTTGCTTCATCACGTTTACAAACTTCCGGAAAAGGCGAAACTGAACCAATTGCTGATAACACAACAGTTGATGGCCGTTCAAAAAACCGCAGGGTAGAGATTGTAATTGTTGCTAACTCAACAATGAAAAACGAAGCCAAACAAGCCGGTCAGTAATAAGCAATTTCAATAATATATTGTTATAATAAAAGATCAAGTTAATTGTAAAAACCTGGCCGCGAGGGCCGGGTTTTTTATTTTACGGATATTATAATAACACAAAAAACAATTTGTAATCAATGAGTTAATCAATTACATTTGTTATATGTTAAAAAGATCAGGAGCGATATTACTAACTGTGCTGTACGCTGTTACGGTATTGGGCTTTGCTCTTAATCTCCATTATGTTGGCAGCAAAGCTGCTTCTGTAAAAACAAATACGGCAGTTATCAATTGTAGTTCAACAGGAAAGACAAATTGTTGCAAACGCACTCCCGTTAAGCCAAAAATTAATGATACTTTCCACGACGAAGCAACATCTTTTTTTAGCAAAGTATTCGCGTTTGCACTACCACAGTTACCCTTTAAAAACCTTTTCTATTCACCACGGCAATCTGTATTTGCGAAAGTTTTTGACAGGGAACCAACCGACGAACCCTCGCGAGGTACCGCAACATTTATCCAAACCTTCATTTTCCGTAACTGATAAATTAATTGAACGCCCCGGCAATTTCACTTTCGGTTTATCTCAAAAAGTAGTTTAAAAATGAAAACGCTCAAAATATTCATCATCCTGTTTTCCCTGTCTGCTACCGTTGCCAAAGCACAGTTTACCAAAGCCGAATTGCAGGTTAGCGGCCTTACATGTGCCCTTTGTGCCAAAACAACAGAAAAATCTTTACGTGCACTTCCTTTTGTAAGCGAAATTAAAACCGACCTGATCCGCAATACTTATCTTATTACTTTTAAAAATGATGTGCCGGTAAACTTTGAGCAGATCAGCAAAAAGGTACAAGATTCCGGCTTCTCGGTAAACAGCCTGAAAGCCACCTACAACTTTGATAACACCAAAGTTGCCGATAACTATTTTAGCTACGGCGGCGATACCTACCGCTTGCTTAATCCCGCTGATAAATCCATCAATGGTACTGTTAACGTTACCGTTGTTGATTTTGGTTTCGCGCCAAAATCGGTATCCAAAAAATACCTGGGCCAGGTAACTGATACCGCTCCGGCATCTGGCCGTATCTATCATTTAGCTATATAGAACTTTAGCGGCTGTCTAAAATAGGTAAACCGACCGTCGAGTCATAAAATCCGGTGGCCTCTGAAGGAGAAAATGACGTAAAAAAGGTTTGTCATCCTGAGGAACGAAGGATCTATTCGCCGACTGTACAGGGCGAAGAAGCATGGCGAACAACAGATCCTTCACTGCGTTCAGGATGACAAAAAGTTTTTTTTGCAAGAAAAAAGCGCGACCATTTTCACGGCCACGCTGTTGTAGGGGATATTAAAAAAATCTTTTAAACTCTGATATAGATCTTATTCTTATCTAACAGCCAACCCACGCTCCAGCACAGGAGCATGTAGCTAATAGCAAACAAAAGTGAGCCTATTGCGCCCGGCGCTATTACCTGGTAAAAATTATCATTTATCCAGCCATATAAACTGCCGCCCTTTACCGTGAACATGTAAAAAAAGATAACCAGGGTTTCTGACAATACATAAATTGGCAGCGGATTTTTACCTAAAATGGTAAAGAAACGGGTCCAGTTACCTTTGTTCCAGTCGTTTATTTCGAGGGCATAAACCAGGAAAGAAAGGATCACCAGGTCGAGCCCGGTTGTAACCAGTACAAATGAGCTACTCCACAATTTTTTATTGATAGGGAATACCATATTCCAGCACAAGGCCAGGAATATGAACAGGCAGCCCATGAGCAACATTTTAGATATCACATCATACCCCTTGCCCTTCTGCTGAATAAACTTACCAGCATAATAACCAACCACTACGTTAACAATAGCAGGCAGCGTACTCAATATTCCTTCGGGGTCAAAAGCTATCTTTTCACCATGATACAGGTGGTTATCGCCCAGTACAAATTTATCAAGAAAGATACCCGCGTTCCCGGTCATACTCAATGGGTTTGATGGATCACCAAAAACCAACAGGATTACCCAGTAACCAATTAAAAACAGTACCGATAATATGATAACCGATTGTTTTGACAGAAAATGGATCATGAGCGATGCAAAACAATAGCACAATGCTATCCTTTGCAAAACCCCCATAATACGGGTATGGCTTATAGGCGAAAACTCAACATGTCCCTTATCTAAGCTAAAGAAGGGGAACCAATACATCAGGTAACCTATTAAAAATATCAGCAGGGTACGTTTAAATATTTTGGCGAGCACCGCTGCGTTGCCCATTTCCAGGTAGCGTTTCATTGAAAAGCTCATGGCGTTACCAACGGCAAATAAAAACGAAGGAAAAACCAGGTCGGTAGGTGTAAAACCATGCCAGGCCGCATGTTCCAATGGCGAAAATGCCTGCGCACCGCTACCAGGTGTATTTACAATGATCATAAAACATATGGTCATCCCTCTAAATACATCCAGCGATAAAAATCGTGTTGATGATTTGTTCATGTTTTGGTTTAAAAAAAATTTTACCGGTTTGCAGCAGGGAACAATACCCGGTAGTCTATAAAATATGCCGGGATATTGCTATCCCGGCAGCATTAATTAATGGTATCCTGGGTTTTGTTTAAGTACCGGGGCGCCACTTTTCGCGCTCAAGTCAATCTCGGTAAGTGGAATTGGGTAGTATTCGCTTTTACCCTTCACAAACTTGCCCCCTTTAACATCATTGGTTAGCGTACTTTGATAAGCGATATAAGCATTAAGCTCTGTATCAGCAATACCCCATCTTACGAGGTCAAAAAAGCGATGACCTTCCATGGCTAACTCAATTTTCCGTTCAAAATAAATGGCTTTAAGTGCAAAATCCTTACTTGCAAAAGCGCCGGGCAAATAAGGGCTCACTTTATAATTTGCTGCAGGCGTATTGGTAAAGCCCGCGGTAGGGTTATCATCATTTTTATAACTATGCACCCACCCTGTTGTATTGGCGGCCCGGTTGCGCACCATATTAACATAACTTTCTGCCTTATCAAAATTACCAAGTTGTGCTTCAACCTCGGCAGCCATGAGCAATACATCGGCATAACGGATCAGGTTATAATTGATGCCAGAGCCTGGAGCCCATGATGTATTATCACCATTGGTAGTTTGCTCGGCCTGGCCGTAAACATTTTTAATGGGCGAGTAAGGGCCCGCGTACTGCTGATCCCTTATCCAATCGGTACCTGGGTGTAAGCCCCAGTCAAGAAAAGGAATGCCTCTGCGACCAACAGTCCAGTCTAACCGCGGATCAACTGTTCCAGCCTCGGGGGTAAAATCTCCATCGGCGGCAATGCCCATATCCGTTTTTAAAGCATGGCTGTTGTAATCGTCAAGGTATGGTAAGCCGGTAACCGCATTTGTGCGGAAATGGTTTGCCAGATCAATGGAAGGCTGATAAAAACCGCAGCAACTAAACGGACTGCTATTACCGTAAGGAAAATTCAGCATATCGCCATTGTTGGCATTTGAAGGACCACCCGGATCTGTATTGGCAGCTGCCTGCACCGCAAAAACAGACTCGGCGCTGTTATTAGTTGCGGCCCTGAAATTATCGTTAAACTTGGTGTTCAACGTATACTTTTGCCCCAATGCTGTTACACCCTGGCCTATTACAGCATCAAAAACCACTTTTGCCTCGGCATATTTATGTTCATATAAATATGTTTTTGCTAAATAAGCACCCGCCGCCCACTTGTTGGCACGGCCTACATTATCCTGTGTATTAGGCAAATTATCATACGCGTATTTAAAATCAGCCTCAATTTTTGGCCAAATATCAGTTGTGTTGGGCTGATTGATATCCGTTGTGGTTTCATCAAGATAAGGCACATTATTAAACATCTTTTTCAGATCGAAATAATAATGCCCACGTAAAAACTTCGCCTGGGCCAATATATTCGTTTTTGCCGCGGCAGTAATTACGGCAACCTTTCCTGTTATTTTAATAGTGTTATTGGTTCTTGAAACGCCTTCAAAATCGGCCCTCCATTTACTATCAAAAAAGCCGTTGCTTGCATCGGGGTTATACTTAAGGATAGGTTCAATGGGCTGCTGATCACCGGCAATACTTCCCTTTGAAGCATCACCACCCGCAACTCCTCCATATATCCAGTTATCGGGCGATGCCTCCCAGGCTCCGCCGCCGCCTATAGCAGCGTCTCCACCCTGCTGTCCGTCTAAAACGGCATAAGCGCCTACAAGCAGTTCATTAGCTCCTGCTTCTGTCTCCAAAAACTGCGGCTCAAGCGCACCTGTAATTGGTTTATCAAGAAATGTTTTTTTACATGCACCAAGAGCCAAAACGCTGAACAACATGATGCTGAAATATTTTTTTGCTTTCATTGTAATACTTTTAATGCTGTTGTTATAATGAAAAATTAACTCCGAATAAAAATGTACGTGGACTGGCATAGCTGCCTTCGTCAATACCAAAGTCTTTGGTATTACCACTCAGCTCGGGGTCAATCCCGCTGTAACCTGTTAAGGTAAACAGGTTGGTTGCCGATACATAGATCCTTAACTTTTGAACACCAATCTTTTTTAAACTGTTGATATTAAAAGAGTAGCCAATTTGCGCGTTACGCATACGCACATAAGTTCCGTTTTCAACAAAATACGAGTTTGGGGTTGCTCCGCTGCTGGTTGATGCATCCAATTCCTGTATAGGAGCCTTGGCATTTTGATGCGTTGGAGTCCATGAATCATTAAGGGCAGTGTAGCTTTTAGCTGTACCGAATGAAGCATAAAAGTCTCTCCAGTATTTAACACTGTTCCACAATTTGTTGCCGAATGAGCCATAAAGAAATATGCTGGCATCAAAGTTTTTATAATTTACACCCAGGTTTAGCCCTGCAGTAACCTTAGGATTAGGATTGCCAATAAATGTACGGTCAGCATCGGTAATTATACCATCACCATTTACATCCTTATATCTGAAACGGCCAACCTTTGTATCTGATTGGTAAACTGCATTTGGATCGTTACTTATTTTTTGAGCACTGGCATCGGCGGCATCAATCTGGCCCTGGTTATTCCAAAAGCCTACTACCTGGTATCCGTAAAATTCACCTAATGAGTGGCCCACGGCGCTCCTGGTAATTGGGCTATCAAAGCGGCTTGTGGCATCGCCTACAAAATAGGTTCTGTCATCAGATACTTTTAATATTTTATTGTTATAGGTAGTTACAGTACCGGTAGCACTAAAATTAAGGTCTTTGCTCGCTCTGATATTGCCGGTTACAGATATATCAAGGCCTTCGGTTTTCATTTTACCCACGTTTTGAGCGGGCACCTGCCCGTTACCGGCTGTACCTAATTGCGTGGCGGCGTATAAAAGATCCTTTATATCCTTACGATAGTAATCGGCTGTTATTGCTATTTTGCCATCAAGTATGGTAGCATCAAACCCAAAGTTGGAGTTGATGTCCTTTTCCCATAAAGCATGTGGGTTGGCTATCTGATCCTGGTAAAAGCCCGGCAACAATGCGGAATTACCATCTAAGGGATAATATGACTGGCCAATATTAGTACCAAAGGTGGTATAAGCATCCTTTGATCCCATATTAATCTGGTTACCCATTATACCCCAGCCACCTCTTACTTTAAGATCGGTAAGCCATTTTACATCTTTAAGAAAACTCTCCTGTGAGATACGCCAGCCCGCGCTAAATGCAGGGAAATAACCGTAGCGTTGGTCTACCGGGAATTTTGATGAACCATCGCGGCGAATGGTGGCGTTAAACAGGTATTTGTTATCATAAATATAATCAAGACGCGCAAATTCAGACAACAACGATGTGGAGCTTTTACTACTGTAATTGTTTTTGTTTGTTGTACCTGTTGAAAGGTTCACATAATCAGGATCAAAATTATAAAAGCCTTGTATACTGCCTCCAAGGCTTTTATCATACGTTTCAACCGACTCGGTACCTACCACAACGTTAAGATTATGCTTCCCGAAGATTTTTTGATAGGTAAGGGTATTGGTCCAGTTATAACTGTAACTATTGGCAGAGTTTTCGTTATAGCTGTTTATGAGAGAATTTTCAACGTTTTCATAGGTTGGATAGGTAAACGCGTGGTCGTTGCTATTGGTGATATCGCCTCCAAAACTGGTACGCAGGGTAAGCCCCTTAAAAATATCCGCTTCGGCAAACATGTTACCCAACAGGCGGTAAGCTGTAGAACCATTGTTTTTGGTGCGCTGCTGTATAGCCACCGGGTTATTGGCATCGCCCAGGCCGGTACCATAACTACCGGCATAATTACCTTTTATATCATAAACCGGGATTATTGGCTGCTCTCTCAAGCCCATAGCGATAACGCCATCCGGACTGTTGGCGGTGATCTGTGCATGGTTGGCCGCGGCTACCTGTGGCGTTCTTGTAATGGAATATGACAGGTTTTCGCCTACCCTGATGTGTTTGGTTATATTAAAGTTGGTGTTTGAGCGTAATGTGTACCGTTTAAGATAGGTATCTATCAACGTACCCTGCTGATTAAAATAGTTAAGCGAAAACAGGTAGTTTGCCTGTTCGGTACTGCCACTTAATGTTAAGTTATGACTTTCTATCGGCGCGGAATTAAATAACTCATGATACCAATCTGTACCGGCTTTATTGGCCCTTGTTATCCTGTAAAAATTATTATAGTCGTTGGGCGATGTATAAAAAGGGTTTACATAATATTTTGAAGGGTTTACTGATGGATCACCTTCTTTAGCCCCGGCAGGTGTTATATAATCAGGCAGTGTAAAGGTTGTTCCGGTACCCGAAGGATTATACAACGGATCCTGGAGATCAGTAATACCCGAGTTTTTTTGTGCTGTTAACTGCAGGTTGGCCATCTGCTGCGGGTTAAGCGTATTCCAAACGTTTCCTCCTTTAGGCACCTGTGTGCCATAATAAGCATCGTATTGTACACTTACTTTACCCTTACCTCTTTTAGTGGTAATGATGATAACCCCGTTTGCCGCCCTCGCCCCATATATAGAGGCTGAACTTGCATCCTTTAACACCTGTAACGATTCCACATCATTGGGGTTAATGGTACTTACATCATAAGTTTCCATTCCATCCACCACGTACAATGGCGTATTATCTCCAAATGTGTTAAAACCCCTGATGTGTACCTGGGGTTCTTCGCCCGGCTGGCCCGAGCCCGTTACTGTAACACCAGATGCCTGGCCCTGTAGCTGGCTGTTTACTGATGATGAAGCCTGTTTATTTAAATCTTTAACATTTACAACAGCCACAGCACCGGTAAGGTCCTTTTTCTTTTGGGTGGTATAACCAACCACAACTACCTCGTTGAGGGCCTTTGACTCCTCTACCAATTTTACGTTGATGATGGTTTTCCCGTTAACAGCTATCTCCTGGGGGGTAAAACCCAAAAAGTTAAAAAGAAGTGATCCGGTACCATCGGGCAGCGTTAAGCTATACTTACCATCAATATTGGTAACTGTACCTAAGGTACTTCCCTTAAGCTTTATACTTACTCCCGGTAATGGTGCGCCGGCAGCATCGGTAACTGTACCTGTTACCGTAAGGGTGACAATGGCCTCCCCATCTGTTGGTTTAATAATAATGATATCATCCACCACCTGGAAGGTGAGCTGTTGATTTTTAAGTACATGGTTCATTACCGTTTCAATGCTGGCATCCTGTAGTTCAACGTTGATCTTTTTATCTACGTTAACCTGGTCAAGCCGGTAAAAAACCGTGTACTTGCTGCTTTTCTCAATCTGCTTAAACATCTGTTTAACAGATATATTGTTCACACTAAAGTTGTAAACATTTTGCGAGTAAGCGGCAGCGTGTATTTGCATTATTCCCGTTAAGAGTAAAACAGTTACAAGCTTCATAATTTTAATCGTTTTTTGCCATGCACGCACAGCCATTACAGATTTTCTGTCAAAATTTATCATAAATTTGTGTTTTAATTAGTTAATACGATGCTTCCCCAAGCGTAGGGTATTAGCTATTGATTTATAGGACCCGGGTGTTAGCGCACTTCGGGTTTTTTATTTTGAAAGAGAGCGTTAGTTTTTTATCATAGTTTGTTTTTTAGTTTTTAAGATTAGCTGATTAATTTTTATTGTTTTTAGTAATGTTTACAGTGTTACCCGTTATAGCATAGTTGATAGCCGTATTGCCCTTTATTAACTCCAGAACCTTATCAATACTGGCCACATTTTTAAAACTGCCGGAGTAGCGGATGTTTTGCAGCACGGTATCATCCATCATAATTTTCACATTGTACCTGCGCTCCAGCACCCGGGAGATCTCATCAAGCGTATTGCCATCAAACACCAGCAAATCATCTTTCCAGCCGTCATACCGGTTCAGCTTCGCCGAATCCACCTGCAGCACCTGTATCTCGTTCAGGTTTTTTAGCTCTTTATCATCCTGTTTTGCCGCGTATCGCTCTGCTTTGGGATAAAAGATCCTGAGCACCTGTTGTGGTTTCACATAAATACGGCTCATTTCATTGGCGTTGTTATCTACATTGCCCTCAACTGATACTTCTCCTTTTACCACTGTTGTTTCAAAAAACGAATCGTTAGGATAAGCCTTCAGGTTAAATTTTGTACCGATATCCCTGATGGTATAATTTTTAGTGTTAACCAAAAAAGGAATAGTTTTTTTCCCCGGAGCTATCTCAAAAAAAGCTTCGCCCTCCAGGTAAACCGTGCGGTTGGTTTTATTAAAATTAGTACTGTAATTAAGCTTGCTCCCTGCGTTTAACCAAACAATGGTACCATCATTTAAAATTATTTTTTTGATGCCGCCATTTTTAACCGATACCTGCCTTACACGCTGAATATTTTGTGAGTAATGGTTTACCAGCAACGCTGTAAGCACGCCAAACATGGCTACCACAGCGGCTACCTTACTCCACACTTTTAGCCTCACATATTTTGCCTCCTGCGGTATTGTTGCCAAAGCAAATTTATCAAAGGATTTTTCCTCATTCACCACTCCCTGCTGCAGGTACAGCATATTTTGCCAGGTTTCATACAACTGTGCAAAATACTGTTCATTCTCCGGGTGCGCGCTTACCCATTCCCTTACCTGCGCGGTCTCCTTTTCATCGGCTTCGCGGGTTATATACTTTACCAGTAAAATTTTTATCTCTTCGTTGTCCATTCTTATTATGACTACAAGACAATTGAAAAAGCGGATACCCTCAAGCGCTTTGAAAATATTTTTTCATTAAATTGGGAGATATCATAAAAAGCCACCCGCTAATTGCGCACAACGCAGTTAACACAGAATTTTTGTACATTAGCTTATCATTATTTCCATATTAAATTTGAATCTTTCAAATTTTAATCGCTAACTTGTTAAAGTTTTTTAAAAAGTATTTCATTTTACTTGTAATATGAATAGATGATTACCAAACCCGCCGACGCCTTAATTACAAAACTCACGCAGGGTGATGCCCGGGCGTTTGAAGTTTTATTTAAACTTCATTACACCCGCCTTACGCTTTTTGCCAATCGCTTTGTGAATGACCTGTCGGTTGCCGAAGAGATAGTAGCTGATGTATTTACCGATTTATGGGAGAAAGGGCACGAGGTTACTTTTTCAACATCGGTAAGCTCATACCTATATAAGATGGTGCAAAATCGCAGTCTTAATTATTTAAAGCACCAAAAGATAGAGAACCTATACGTTAGCTATCTTGAAAAAAACGATCTGTTTGATGAAATGCGCCGCACTGTTGAAAACGGCTACGAAGAAAAGGAACTGGCCCGCCAGATAAAAGCTGCCATCAATACCCTCCCAGAAAAATGCCGTGAAATTTTTGTACTGAGCCGCTTTAGCGATATGAAGTATAAAGAGATTGCCAGCCAGCTTAATATCTCGCCCAAAACTGTAGAACGCCAGGTAAGTATCGCCCTTGAAAAGCTAAGGCAAACGCTGAAGCATGTGAGTTATTTGTTGTTTTTTTAGTAGTGATAACGGCATTGATGTATATGAATCGAGTCATTTTCGATCTTATATACCAAACGATGTTCCAGATTTATCCTGCGGGACCACAATCCTGCTAAATTATGTTTTAAAGGCTCTGGCTTGCCCGAACCTTCAAAAGGGGTTCTTTCTATTTCTTTTACCAAAGAGTTTATCTTTCTTAGGATAGATTTATCTGTGGCTTGCCAGTATAAATAATCATCCCATGCCTGATCAGCGAAAATTATTCTCACTCTTCAATAAGTTTTCTTTCTGTACCGATACCTTTGTTAAAATCCTCGATACTTTTCATAAGCCGGGCGGCATTGTTTGGGCTTTTAAGTAGATAGAAAGTTTCTTCCATACTCTCATAATCAGCTTTGGAAATAACCACAACGTCTTCTGCGTTGATGCTTGTAACTACCAAAGGTTTATGATCATTACGCACTTTATCCAAAAAGTACTTTAACTGCTGCCTGAAGGTTGTATATGTGGTGACTTCCATCTGCTTAATTTTAAATAAAGATATAAAACACAAACCACATGTACAAGAAGCTGTACGTGTGGTTTGTAACTTTTCTTCCTACAGCCCCATTTCCTTCTTTAAAAACTGGCCGGTAAAGCTATCTTTTACCTTGCACAAACCTTCGGGCGTACCGCTGAAAAGGATCTTTCCACCACCAGAGCCGCCTTCGGGACCAAGGTCAATTACGTGATCAACCACCTTAATTACATCCAGATTGTGTTCGATAACCAAAACCGTGTTGCCTTTATCAACCAATTGATAAAGCACACCCAACAGCACGTTGATATCTTCAAAATGCAAACCGGTTGTTGGTTCATCCAATATATAAAAAGTATTACCTGTGTCTTTTTTGGATAATTCGGTAGCCAGCTTAACACGCTGTGCCTCTCCACCCGATAAGGTGGTTGATGCCTGGCCCAACGTAATATAGCCCAACCCCACATCAAACAAGGTTTTTATTTTACGATAGATGGCCGGGATATGTTCAAAAAATGGGGTGGCATCTTCAATACTCATATCCAGTACATCGCTGATGGATTTACCGCGGTAACGTACTTCCAGCGTTTCGCGGTTGTAACGGCGACCGCCACATTCTTCGCAAGGCACCTGTACATCCGGTAAAAAGTTCATCTCTATCACTTTCATACCGGCACCCTGGCAGGTTTCGCACCTGCCACCTTTTACGTTGAACGAGAAACGTCCCGGTTTATATCCCCTGATCCGCGACTCGGGCAAAGCAACATACAAATTACGGATATCCGAGAACACACCGGTATAAGTAGCCGGATTTGAGCGTGGCGTACGCCCGATAGGTGTTTGATCTATCTCGATCACCTTATCAATATTTTCCAGGCCCTCAATTTTATCATAAGGCAGCGGATGTTTTTTGGCCCTGAAAAAATGATGGTTTAAAATAGGGTATAAAGTTTCGGTAATTAAACTTGATTTACCACTACCCGATACGCCTGTAACGCCAATAAGCTTACCCAGGGGGAAATCAACCGATACCTTTTTAAGGTTATGACCGGTTGCTTTTTTAAGGCTTAAGGTTTTGCCGTTACCCTCTCTCCTCTTTTCGGGCACAGCGATAGAACGCTCGCCATTAATATAGGAGGTTGTGAGCGTATGCTCTTTCATTAGCTGCGCAGGAGTTCCCTGTGCAACTATCTGCCCGCCGTGTACGCCGGCTGCCGGGCCCATATCTATCACATGGTCGGCTTCCAGTATCATATCTTTATCGTGCTCAACCACTAAAACGGTGTTACCCAGGTCGCGCAGGTTTTTGAGGGCATTTATTAAACGCTCATTATCGCGCTGATGCAAACCGATACTTGGCTCATCCAAAATGTACATTACATTCATCAACTGCGAGCCAATTTGCGTGGCCAGCCGGATGCGCTGCGCCTCGCCACCTGAAAGCGTTTTGGCCGTACGATCGAGCGTTAAATAGCTCAGCCCTACATCCAGCAGAAACACTATTCGTGCTCTAATCTCTTTCAATATCTCTTTGGCGATAACATTCTGGCGTTCGGTAAGCCTGTCTTCCAGCCCATTGAACCATTCCTGCAGATGATTGATATCCATGCAGGCCAGCTCAAATATGTTTTTGTTATCTACCTTAAAATGTAACGACTCTTTCTTCAACCTTGCACCCTCACAAACGGGGCAGGTTTTAAGCACACGATAGTTTTCCATATCGTCCATGCCTTCATCATTGCGGCGTTCCTGCTGCTCCTCAAGCATACGCACAATACCATCAAAAGTGATGGAGTAGCTTTGCACATTCCACTTGTTGTATTCAACAGAAACATTAATCGTATCGGGCGCGCCATTCAGGATGATATCTAGGTGATCGCGGCTTAGTTTTTCTATCGGCGTGGTTAACGAAAATTCATACTTTTTTGCTAATGCCTTCAACACCTGGAAAATCCACGTTTCGCGGTATTCACCTATCGGCGCCAAACCACCATTCATGATGGTAAGTTTAGGGTTAGGAATAACAGAAGCTTCATCAACCTCAAAAATATAACCCAAGCCATTACATTTTTCGCAAGCGCCATAAGGCGAGTTGAATGAAAATGTGTTGGGCTGCGGCTCATCATATGAAATGCCCGAAACCGGGTCCATCAAATATTTACTGTAATAGGCTACATTACCATCTTTATCGCCCACCCTAATGATGCCCTTGGCAATTTTTAACGCGGTTTGTACAGAGGTGTATAAACGCTTGCTATCTTTTTCTGTTACAACCAGCCTATCCACCACAATATCAATATCATGAATCTTGTACCTATCCACCTGCATCTTAGGCTCCACATCGGCCATGGCACCATCAATCCAAACCTTAAGGTATCCCTGCTTACGTATGGATTCAAATAATTCGCGGTAATGACCTTTACGGGCCTTTACCACCGGGGCCAGGATATTAACCGGCTCGCCGTCAAATTTTTCGGTGATGGTTTTCAGGATCTGATCTTCAGACATGCGCTCCATTTTCTCGCCGGTAGTATAGGAATAAGCATCCCCGGTACGGGCAAAAAGCAAACGCATAAAATCGTAGATCTCGGTAATGGTGCCTACGGTTGATCGTGGGTTTTTACTGGTGGTTTTTTGCTCAATAGCAATAACCGGACTAAGGCCAGATACCTTATCTACATCCGGCCGTTCCATACCACCCATAAACTGACGGGAATATGCCGAAAACGTTTCCATATAACGGCGCTGCCCCTCGGCATAAATAGTATCAAATGCCAGTGATGATTTACCGCTGCCGCTTAAACCGGTAATTACCACCAGCTTGTTGCGCGGAAAAGAAACATCAATATTTTTTAAGTTATGTACCCGGGCTCCGTAAACTTCAACTTCACTTTGCTCGCCCAGATCAACAGTTTTTGTAATCATATATTAAGGATGATTTAGTGAATTAGCGGGTTAGTGATTTTTAAGACCAATTAGAAAAAACCTCGCCAATCATAAACAGGAGAAGCAAAAAAATCACCAAATCACTAATTCAGTAACGCACTAATTAGCCCGCAAATATACGCAAAAAAGGCCGACCTTCCAGCTGGGAAGGTCGGCCTCAAAGTGCTCCGTAGTGTAATCTTTAATTAATTATGACATTGACAGTCAATATCAATTAAATGCCAGCAGTTGTGTTGGCTGGGTAATATTAATGTAGTTTTTATACCCAAACTTTTTAGGCTGCTCAATAATTGCTTTCATGGCAATAAGCTTGTAAACATATGAACCGGTTTCGCGGTTCAGGCTCATGCGAAAATAATTATCTTCGTTTTGCTTGTTGATGGCTTTAGCTAATTTAATAGAGCCATTATTGTAAGCAGCGGCAGCCAGTGTCCAGCTGTTAAATTCACCGTATAGTTCTTTAATATACTTGCAGGCCGCAATGGTTGATTTGCGAACGTTCTGCCGTTCATCAACCCCATGACCTACCTTTAAACCGTAGGTACGCGCGGTACCTGCCATAAATTGCCATAAACCCGATGCTCCTTTGGAAGAAGTGCCCGATTTAAGACCCGACTCCACAAGTGGAATGTATTTAAAATCATCAGGAATACCGTAAAACTTCAATATAGGCTCAATAATAGGGAACAGTACTTCGGCCTTACGATGTAGCAAGGTTGATTGTACATTCTTAAAAGCATGCTGCCTGAGCGATTTATTGAGTTTGAAAGTAACCCTGGCATCATTAACAGGTAAAGCTTCGGCTGCAAAATTATAGGCAGCGGTATTGCTTTTAATAAAAATAAATTTCGAGGTTCGATCGCTTAATCGTGCCGGCTTTGCAACCGATTCAGTAATTGTTGTACTGAAGATATTAAGCATGGAAATGAGAACCAGCACCAGCGTTACGGAGCACGTAAGTAAGTGTTTTTTAATCATTTCTTTTTTTATCATTAACTATACATTAGGTAAAATGTGCTGCAAAGGTAGGTCATACGATTCACATAATCAAATACTTAGCTTTTTGCTAACTTTTTTAGTGTTGGTTTTCGGTTCAAAAACGGGGTTTAAAACTGTTTAAACCCCGTTTTTGAACCGCAATATTTTTTTGAAATTTTTGATTAGTTTTTGCCAAAAAAGCGTAACTTTGACCCTCACGCTGCGAAAGCGCTAAACAAAAAAATATGGTATTTAAGAGACCAACAGGTAGTCGCGACGACAAGCCGGGAAAAGCAACAGGTAGAAACTCTACCGGCAGAAGTTCAAGAAGTGATGATCAACCCAAAAGATCATCATCCGCTTCAAAAGGCAAGGCCACTCCAAACGGAGATAAAAAGAAATTAACCCGCCCGGAAAAACCTTTCCAAAGCAACAGGTTCAGTGACGACAAGCCCAAAAGCAGTTTTAGGGACGGTGCTTCATCTGGCGATAAAAAATCATCTACAAGATCAAGGCCATATTCTGGTCGCCCAACATCCGGCGATAGCGATAAACCTAAAAGCAATTTCAGGGACGGCGCTTCATCTGGTGATAAAAAAAGCTTTTCACCACGCAGCAAGCCATACTCTGGCAGGCCAGCATCTGGTGACAGCGACAGGCCGCAAAGAAACTTCGGCGCAAGCTCTGGTCCAAGCGAAAGAAAACCTTACTCCGGCAGACCATCATCCGGCGAAGGCGAAGAAAGACCTAAAAGAAACTTCGGCGCAAGTTCTGGCCCGAGTGAAAGAAAACCTTACGCTGGCAGACCATCATCCGGCGAAGGCGAAGAAAGACCAAAAAGAAGCTTCGGCGCAAGTTCTGGTCCAGGCGAAAAGAAACCATACTCATCTCCACGTACGCGTAAATCAAATGCAGATTTTGGCGATAAGCCTAAAAGAAGCTTCGGCGCGGATAAAGGTGGCGAAGGTAAATTTGGTGCAGGAGCAGAAAGATCAACAGAGAAAAAATTTGGCGACAGGCCAGCCGATGGCGGATTTAAAAAACGCGAAGGCAGTTTCTCTAAAGATAAGCCAGCTTACAACGCCGACAGGCCGCAACGCAAGCCGGTATATGATAAAATAACCAAAGATCTTGACGCGCCGGCAAAAACCATGCGTGGTCGTAAAAAACCTGCAGAAAGCAAAACAAAGGACGACGGACTTATCCGCCTTAACCGTTATATTTCAAATGCAGGTATTTGCTCTCGCCGCAAGGCCGATGAGCTGATCATTGCCGGTGTGGTATCGGTAAATGGGGTGGTAGTTGATGAGTTGGGTGCTAAAATTGATCCTATGAGAGATGAGATCAAATACAATGGCTCAACCCTGCGCCGCGAAAAAATGGTTTACGTATTATTAAATAAACCTAAAGACTATATAACTACTACAGAAGATCCGCAGGAACGCCGTACGGTAATGCACCTGGTTGAAAAAGCAACTAAAGAACGCATTTACCCAATTGGCCGTTTAGACAGGAATACCACAGGCTTGTTGTTAATGACAAACGATGGCGAACTGGCTGACAAGCTTTCGCACCCGCGCAGTAACATCAGCAAACTGTACCAGGTTGAACTAAGCAAAAGCTTATCACAAGGCGACCTTAACAAAATCATTTATGGCGTTGAGCTGGAAGACGGTTTAATAAAACCCGATTCGGTATCATATGTAGCCGGTGGTTCAAAAAGAGAAGTAGGTATACAGATACACAGTGGCAAAAACCGTGTGGTACGCCGCATTTTTGAAAGCCTTGGTTACGAAGTTGTAAAACTGGACAGGGTGGTTTATGCCAACCTTACCAAAAAGGACCTTCCGAGAGGCCGCTACCGCCATTTGGAAGAAAGTGAGATCATCCAGCTTAAACACCTGATAAAATAATAATAAAATGCCTCGTTAACCAACGGGGCATTTTTTTTGCCGATTTTGTTAACTTGCGTTCCTTAATCAATTCTTACCCATATGAAAAAAGTCCTTTTGATCATAGCGATGCTATCGCCGCTGCTTAATTTTGCTCAGGATAAAAAACTAATCCCCAAAACTTTTGATCTTGTTGTGGGCACCTACACCACCGGCACAAGTAAAGGTATTGTGGTTTACCGTTTTTATACACAAAGTGGCAAGCTGGCTTATTTAAGCCAGGTAGATGGTGTAACTAATCCCTCCTATTTAACGCTAAGCAAAAACAACAAATTTATTTACGCTGTAAATGAAGTGACCAAAGGTGAGGTAAGCTCATTTACATTTGATGCTAAAACCGGCAGAATGGATTTTATCAATAAGCAATCATCCTTAGGAGCCGATCCTTGTTATATCGCCGTTGATAAGGCTCAAAAAAATGCTTTTGTGGCTAACTATTCAAGCGGACAGGTTACGGTATTGCCTATAAATAAGGACGGTTCATTAGCTAATGGCAGTGAAACTGTGCGTAATGATGGCCAGGGGCCAAACAAAGAGCGCCAGCAAGGACCACATGCGCATATGAGCATTTTATCGCCCGATGAAAAGTATTTGTTTTATAATGACCTTGGCACCGATAAGATAAACATATACCGCTATCGCGCTGGTAAAGAGTCGCCATTAACAGGCGCCAATCCTGCTTTTGTTAGCGTTACCCCAGGTAGCGGTCCGCGCCACCTGGAATTTTCAGTGGATAAAAAACGTGTTTACCTGGTAACTGAAATGGGATCAAATATTTTTGTATTTGATTATGATAATGGAAAGTTTAAACAAAAACAAGTAATAACCTTATTGCCCGATGGCTTTACCGGCAAAACAGCGGCAGCGGCTATCCACATATCTCCGGATGGAAGATTTCTTTATGCCTCAAACCGTTTAGAAACCAACGAGATCAGTTGTTATGCTGTAAACCAGGAAACCGGCGAACTTACTTTTGTGTCCCGCCAGTCGACCTATGGCAAAAACCCACGCGATTTTGCTATAGATCCTTCAGGGAATTATTTGGTGGTAGCCAACCAGGGCAGCGACAATATGTTTGTATTTAAAATAGATCAAAATACAGGTAGATTACAACAAACAGGTATTAAAATAGACATTGGAAACCCGGTTTGCCTGAAGTTTACTTCAGCTGAATAATAGGTGAAGGGTAAAAGGCAAAAAGGTGAAAGGCGAAAGGTGAAAGTTTTTTTGTGGATGTAAGGATTTGATGGACAAAGAATAAAAGACGCAGCCTCCAAGTCTCCATATAAAAGTAAAAAGGGTAAAGGCATAAGTGAATCACATCATCTTTCGCCTTTACCCTTTTATTTTGACCTAAAAAAAGGAGAACATTTTACCTTTCTCCTTTTACCTTTAACCTAAAGCTTACGGATTTTTAGTGAACGAATAAATAATATATCCTGTTCCGCCACCCACGGTAACTGGTGATTTAAGCGTCATGGCCGAGCCATCATTGTTTCCAATATCCAAACGGTAGCCTTCTGCTACATTTTTAGCTTTATCGCCTTCAAATATTTTTTTGAACTGGAATTGTGTACCTGTTGTTCCGCCGTTAAAAACCGACCAAAATATGGTTTGTGATGTACCATTAGCCAGGGTATAAATACCATTACCACTATTGGTTAGTTTCCAGGTGCTACCAACAAATGCTTCCGGGGCAGCCTGGTCAAACACGTTTTGAACGGCATTTTGAACCAAACCATCATATTTCACATTATTAAGTGTCCAGGTGCCAACAAATTTGCCGCGGGATACGTTAGTTGAAACTGTGTTTTTTGTAGATGAACAGGCTGATAATACAAAAATGAGAGATAGAATTGCAATCGGGGTTTTAAGTAACTTTTTCATGACAGTAGTTTATTTAAATGCTCATTAGCATAAATCCTGCCAAACGCTTAGCTTACTTCGATACTTTTTGAATTAAAGTTTTTTTTAATCTCCAGCAAACGTTCATTAATTGATGCGCTGACCTGATCCGCTTCTTTTACCTTCTTCAGGCTTTTTGCAAAACGATGATCGGTATCTGTTGAAAAACAGATATGTCTTATTTGGGTTATTAATTTCATGAGGCGTTCGGTATACTACCTATTTACGTATTACTAGCGTAAAGGTTACATGAAAATTAATCATAACTTAATATTCTACCTGGCGCTTAAAAAATTAACCAGTAGTTCCATCGCTTTAGCCCGGTGACTGATTTGATTTTTCGCATCCATGCTCATTTCGGCAAAGGTGATATTGTAACCATCCGGCTCAAATATAGGGTCGTATCCAAAACCATCGGTACCACTGGGCGCGGTGCGAATACTGCCCTCTACCGTGCCGTCAAAAAAATGCTCCTCTCCGTTCCAGGTCAGCGATATTACCGTGCGGAAACGGGCTTTGCGATTAGTCTCGCCTTCCAGGTTATCCAATACCTTTTTAATATTAGCCGCATGGTTACCATGCCCGCCTGCGTAACGTGCAGAATAAACTCCCGGCTCGCCATTAAGGGCATCTATCTCCAGACCGCTGTCATCCCCAAAACAGTCCAGGTTATATTTTTTATAAATGAATTGACTTTTTATCGAAGCGTTTTGTTTAAAAGTAGTGCCTGTTTCTTCAATATCATCGTAGCAGCCAATATCATTGAGGGTTAGCAGTTCAATTTTACCATCAATTTTGGCGGCTACCTCATCAAGCTTATGGCGGTTATTGGTTGCGAATACTAATTTGTGCATGTTTCAGATTATTGACAAAGGATTAAAGATTAAGAGGCTGTCTAAAAATAAAAAACAGATCGTCATTGCGAGGTACGAAGCAATCCCGAACTCTGCAGATCCGCTGTGCAAATCCGCCCTGTAATTTGGGGATTGCTTCGTACCTCGCAATGACGGGTGGTTAAATGCCTCATTAGAAGTATAAAAACATTATTGAATCAAATTTAAATAGCTTCTAATCTTCAAATTATAGTGTTTTCATTTGTTCCCAAAATGCCTTTTTATGATCAACACTGTCCATCATATCGCCAAAGGCAAAACTATATAGGCCGGTAAAACCGCCTAATGATTTGGGGGTATTTAATACCAATGGCGGAATACCTTGTGGCAGGGCTTTATTTCCCAATACCAACAATTTCGCAGGCTTAAAAAACTTTAGCAATTCATCATAATGAGTATTCACCTGCTTAGCCAGGTTAACGATAGCCATGTCATCAACAGCAAGGTCCTTTCTTTTAATGATACTGGTAAGTGCTGTCAAATGTGTTTCATCAATAAATTCCAAATCGGGGTAATGTACCAGCACCAAAAAGCTTTTTAAATTTTTCCCCAGATAATTAAAACTAACCGGCGGCGTTTTTACTTCAGGTTGTAACGTTGCAAGTACAGGTTCAGGTTGTCTGGCTATTGGTATCGCCTCTGTAATTATCGGCGTGGCTTCTTCCGCTAATGGCGCGGTCATAACTATATTTTCATATTGTGACTTATCGGTATTTAGCAGATAAAGCTCATCCTGTAAAATAAAGTGCAGGGCAACGGGGTTTTCAACTTTCACTTTAACAAATTTTAACCAAAAGTAGTTAAACGGTTTCAAGCATTATAACCATATTAGCACAATTATAGCAAACTGTGTTTTATTGAAATTAATTGTACAGCTATAATTAATAAATTTTACCGAAATTTGAAGTTTTAACGGATGCATTTAATCCGTTTTATTTAGTACATAAGCATTACATGAGAAAGTTAGGGTTATTAGTTTTAAGTTTTATTTCTATTATATCAGTTACCAGGGCACAGATAAAAGCAGATTCGGCCAAAACTGCAAAGGCCGATACTACTACAGCAAGAACACCCGGCAAAACACTGGATAAAATTGCAGCCATTGTTGGTAACAGCCCCATACTATTATCTGATATTGAACAACAATACGCCCAATATCTGGTACAGGGTATGCAGCCAAACCCGGATATGAAATGCCGCATACTGCAATCATTATTAACTCAAAAACTGTTGGCCCAGCAGGCTATTATTGATAGTATTGATGTTAAAGATGATGATATTGACGCCAGTGTTGACCGCCGGATGCGCGAAATGATGCAACGGGCCGGAGGCCAGGATAAACTGGAAGGCTTTTTAGGCCGTTCGCTTATCCAATACAAGGATGAAATACGCCCCGACATGAAAGAGCAAATGATTGCTCAAAAAATGCAGGCAAAAATTACCGAAAAACTGAATGTTACCCCTCAGGATGTTAAAGATTACTTCAATACCATTCCGAAAGATAGTTTGCCATCATTTAATAAAGAGGTAGAGATTGGCGAGATAGTTTTTCAGCCTAAATTGAATAAAGAAGAAAAGGAATTATATAAGCAAAAGGCCGAAGAACTGCTGGCCAGGGTTAAAAAAGGAGAAGACTTTGGAACCTTAGCAAGGCTTTACTCACAGGATCCACAATCTGCAGTTGAGGGTGGCGACCTTGGTTTTGCCGATCGTACCATATTTGTAAAAGAGTTTACGGCCAACGCTTTTAAACTTAAAGCAGGGCAGCTATCACCCGTATTTGAAACCGATTTTGGATTTCACTTTTTACAGGTTATTGAGCGCCGCGGAGAGCAGGTACACGTAAGGCATATATTAATCTCGCCGGCCATAACCCAGGCCAGTTTGGATAGAGCTAAAACCAAAGCTGATAGCATTTATACGCTGATACTGGCAAACAAAAAAACATTTGACTTTTCGGCTGCTGCAGCCTATTATTCAGACGATAAGGAAACCAAATTCAATGGAGGTATGATGCTTAATGCTGAAAACGTGCAAAACCGCTCAACCTTTATCCCTACCGATAAGCTTGACCCTAAAGTTGCACTTACTATTGATACCATGAAAGTTGGCAGCATTTCAAAACCCGATTTGTTTACCGGCGCCGACGGCAAAAAGAGTTACAAAATTTTATATTTGAAATCAGCTACCGATGCGCACAAGGCAAACCTGGCACAGGATTTTCCTAAATTAAAGGAGTTTGCTTTTGAGGATAAAAACAGCAAAACGGTAAACAAATGGTTTGATAAACGCCGCAAAGAAACTTTTATCAAAATTGACAAGGAATACCAAACCTGCGATATCCTGAAAAAATGGGTAACAACACCAACAAGTACAAGCGCCCAAACTAAATAACACCCAATCTATGCCACACCGTTCTGATGTTGAAGCAGCCGATGCTTTAAAGCTTGCTTACCAGCAAATACGATCCGAAATAGGAAAAGTAATCATTGGGCAGGACGAGGTGGTAAAATTTGTGCTGATATCTATTTTCAGCAACGGGCATTGTTTACTGGTAGGCGTACCCGGCCTTGCTAAAACCCTGCTGGTGCAAACCGTATCACAGGTACTTGACCTGGATTTTAAACGCATCCAGTTTACACCAGATCTGATGCCATCAGACATCATCGGCTCAGAAATTTTAGGCGAAGACAGAAATTTTAAATTTATACCCGGCCCCGTTTTCAGTAACATCATCCTGGCCGATGAAATAAATCGTACCCCGCCCAAAACACAGGCTGCCTTACTGGAAGCTATGCAGGAAAAAGCGGTTACCGCCGCCGGTATAACACATAAGCTTGCAAAACCCTTTTTTGTACTGGCTACCCAAAACCCTATTGAGCAGGAAGGAACCTATCCCCTGCCCGAGGCACAGCTTGACAGGTTTATGTTTAACGTTGCATTAGATTATCCCTCATTTAAAGAGGAATTGCAGGTTGTTAAAAACACCACAAGCACGTTAAAGGTGGAGGTTAAAAAAATACTGAACGCCGAGCAGATCACTTACTTTCAGCAACTGGTGCGTAACATCCCGGTTACCGATCATGTGATGGAATACGCCGTAAAGCTGGTATCAAAAACCCGCCCCAATACCGAGTTTGCCACACCACACATCAACCGTTTACTTACCTGGGGTGCCGGTCCGCGCGCATCACAATTTTTAGTTTTGGGGGCCAAATGCCATGCCGTTATCAACGGGAAATATTCACCTGATATTGAAGATGTACAGGCCGTTGCCAAACCTATTTTAACCCACCGCATTGTACGCAGCTACCATGCCGAAGCAGAAGGACTATCGGCTGCTGATATTATTGAGGGGTTATTTTAACTGAACCTTACCCATGCAAACATTATTACAGCTACAAAACGGCGAACTAAAAGGAGCCGTTTCGTTGTCGCTCGCCGAAGGGCTTTCTTCTTTTCCGGAAGAAATATTTGAACTGGCAGATACGCTGGAAACGCTTGATCTTTCGCGGAATAACCTTAGCTCATTCCCTGCAGATTTTGGCCGGCTTAAAAAGCTGAAGACCGTTTTCTGCTCAGAAAATTCATTCACCATATTACCCGAAGTTTTAGCCGATTGCCCGCTGCTGGATATTGTTGGATTTAAAGCAAACCAAATAACAACTGTACCGGCAAGATCCCTTAACCCCAATCTGCGCTGGCTGATACTTACCAATAACAACATTACAAAACTACCGGCCGATATAGGCAATTGCACAAGGATGCAAAAGTTAATGCTTGCCGGTAATAAGTTGACAACGTTACCCCAGGAACTTAGTAACTGTAGTAACCTGGAGCTTTTACGAATCTCGGCCAATAAGCTAAGTAGTATGCCCGAATGGCTTTTACAAATGCCGAAACTATCGTGGCTGGCATTTTCAGGAAACCCTTTTGGCGAAAAACCTGTTGTGAAGCCACTTGTTTTGATTAACTGGCGTGATTTGGAGATCAATTATAAGCTTGGAGAAGGCGCATCGGGCATTATATCCAAGGCAACCAGGCAACTGGCGGGCCAAATAGAAGAAGTAGCCGTAAAAACCTTTAAAGGCTCAGTCACCAGCGACGGATTGCCGGAAGATGAGATGGATGCCTGTATTACCGCAGGAGTTCATCACGGATTGGTAAAACTAATTGGCCAGATAACAGCCCATCCCGAAGGTAAAAAAGGTTTAGTTATGGGTTTGATCCCCTCATTTTTTTATAACCTCGGTTTACCCCCCAGTCTGCAAAGCTGCACCAGGGATGTTTTTGAGGAAAATATGGCCCTTTCTGTTCTGCAAATAGTGAAAATAGCCAGTACCATTGCCTCAGTTGCTGTTCAATTACATGATAGAGGCATTATGCACGGTGATATGTACACCCATAATACCTTAATAGATGATGAAGGAAATACTTTATTTGGCGATTTTGGGGCCGCTACCTTTTACAATAAAACAGATAGCAAAATAGCATCAGCACTTGAGCGGCTTGAAGTGAGAGCTTATGGCTGCCTGCTTGATGATCTGCTTAGCCTTAATAAGGAAGCAAAAAGTGATGAAAATTTAATAAAGATCGCCGGTATCAGGGATGCTTGTATGGCAGCAGATGTTTCATCCAGACCAGGCTTTCGTTACCTGGAACATGAATTGCTGCAATTACAATGAAATTATCTTCTAAAATAGGGCTTTAACCAACAAATACTTGTCCCCCGGCTTTTATGGTAACCGGGGGAGATATTTCTCTATTGCTCAAACATTGCCAACATATTGTTTATCGCATTGGCCGAGTGTAATGATGCGGTTGATTCAAGCGTTATTCTTCCAACATCAGCAAATCTTGCGCACATTTGTTTTTCATAGCTTGCAATAGCCTTTTGCATATTAGTAAATGCCGGATTGGTTAAACATTCGCTTAATTCCAACGCATCCAACATAGCCATATTTACACCTTCTCCGGCATAAGGTGGCATCCAATGGGCGGCATCGCCCAGCATGGTTATATTGGGTATTGTTTCCCAGCTTTGATCTAAGGGCATACAATATTGCGGCCTTATAATAAAACTTGTTTTATCATTTTCAAACAATTCCAACCAAACACTGCCCCATTCAGAAAATTCCTTTTTAAACCAGGTCAGCATTTCTACATTGTCTTTAAAATCTATTCCACTTTCACGAAACCAAAATTCATCCGTTTTACAACCTGTAGCAAATCCCAGGCTACCATCGCCTTTTGAACTTACAATTAAAGATTTTTCATTTCCAAAAGCAAAAATTTTCCCGCCCTTAAGCAGTTCGTGAATTTTCGGCGTTATTTTTTCCGAATCGCTTACAAATCCCTCTACCATTGTGATACCTACATAAAAAGGTTTTACGGCAGTTATGTGTGAACGAATTTTAGAATTAGCACCGTCTGCAGCAATTACGATATCTGCCATAGCTGATTTGCCATCTTGAAACTCAAGCTTCCAGGAATCATTAACCGACTCAAGTGATACAATATGGCTGTCCCAAACTACAGTGCCCGGTTTTAATGATGCTAATAAAATATCCCTTAACGGGCCCCGGTCAATTTCCGGTCTAAACCATTCATTTCCGAATGCTTCAACTGTTTCATATACGTGTTGATCAAACACAATATTTGCCTTATTATCTACGATGCGGATTTTGTCTGCTCCTGGTCTGTAATTGGCTTTAAAAGCCTCCATTAATCCCGCTTTCTTTAAAGCTGCTAATCCAGATTCCTCGTGAAGGTCAAGAGCACCACCCTGCACCCGTACATGCTTATTTAAGTCTCTTTCATATACTTTCACATCTGCACCGTTCATTTGTAAAAGCCGAGCAAGTGTTAATCCGCCGGGGCCACCACCTACAATTGATATTTTTTTGTTTTCAATTAACATATTTTAAATATTAGTTTTCTCAATCATCTTACGCGTTATGCTTATTAAGACGATTGAGAAAAGAAAATACTTTAAATTTTATTCTCCTTCCATAAAAAACCTGAAATGTTAAATATTATAATTTAACATTTTCCATACACCTCATTTCATTAAATATTCATTTATTCCCCATAACTTTATCAAATGTCATCCCATCATATTGTTCGCGAAAAACAGGAGCCTGCATTACTGGTGCTGGGGATAGATAATTTTGAGGAAGAACTGCTGGGCCAACTACTGGAGTGGAGCCCAACGGTGATCACGATACCCGATACTGCCGAAAAGCTAAACAGTTTTGGGATCAAGGTAGATTGGATAGTTAGCTATGGAGATGAGGTGATCCAGCAATCGGATATCAAACTGATACCGGCGGCAAATGATAGCCTGGCCGTTACAGCATTGAAGTTCCTTACGGCTAATAGCTATCCGGCGGTGAACATTATTACTGACGAGTTGGCATTAGACGATTTTTTGCCCTATGCTGATAAAATTAACCTGGTTATTTTTAACAACCGGCAAAAAATTTATCCCGTTACATCGGGCTTCAGCAAATGGAAACCTGCCGGCGAGCAAATTGAGTTATTAACATTACCTAATAGACTGCAATACAAAGGCTTGCAAAACACCGGGCAAGGACTTTATAAAACCACCGGTGACGGTTTTTTTAGCCTGCAGTTTGAAGAGCCTTTTTTGCTGATTGCCGAGGCTTTAAATTAATAAGCGCAGTGTAATAAAAACGGCTTTTTAGGGTTGTTGTTAAGGTGAAATTTATATTGGTGTGCTTTTTGTATTATGTTGTAAATAATTATTAAATATCAATTAAACCGTTTAAACATTCTTTAGTCTATACTTATATATCATCAGCAAAATACCTGCTGAACAGTTAAAAAACTTTCGATCATGAAAAGGACATATAAAAATTTATTTTCATTCGCTATAGCAGGCCTGTTGAGCTTGCCTTTAGCTTTTACAGCAAATGCACAGCATAGAGGCGGCGGCGGTGGTGGCGGAAGCAGCAGTGGCGGTGGCGGCGGTTCAAGATCTGGCGGCGGTGGCGGCGGAAGTGTTGGCGTTTCCCGTTCTTCAGGCGGCGGCAACGTAGGTGTTGCCCGTCCTTCATTTAATGGTGGCGGCGGCAGTGGTCAGCGGTCAGCTATAGCCCCGGTATCCCGTGGCTTTAGCGGCAATGGTAATGTAACCCGTGGTAATGTAAATGTAGCCCCTCAGCGTGGCTATGGCAACAGGACAAATAGCGTAGCTGTAGCTCCTCAACGCAGTAGCATAAACGGGGGCGGACAACGCGTTTACAGCGGTACCCGTAGCTATAACAGTGTTGACAGGCGCGCTTATAATGGCGGCCGTGGTTCTTACTACAATGGCGCTAACGGATACGGCAATAGGGTTTATGCAAATGGTTACCGGTATGGCGGCCGTGGCGGATATTTTGGAAGCCATGGATACTACCCATATCACAACTATTATAACTCATACTATTATCCACGTATTGGTTTCAGCATAGGATTTTTGCCTTTCGGCTATTATCCATTCTGGTACGGCGATTATCAATATTACTATAGCGATGGTTTATACTACCGTCAATATAATGATCAATATACTGTTGTTGAACCACCTATAGGTGCCGAAGTTAAAAACCTGCCATCAGATGCCAAGTCTATCAGCATTAATGGCGAGCAGTACTATGAATCAAATGGTGTATACTATCAACCATATACCAAAGATGATGGCACACAGGTTTATGTAATTGCAGGTAAAGATGGCGAGTTAAATACCGATAATGGCGGCAATGGCGATGTTCAGCAAGGCCCGCAAATAGGCGATATTGTTAACCAGTTACCTGATGATTGCAGAAAAATAAAGATTAATGGCGAAAAGCTATTTGTTTCTCCTGATGGTTATTACTACCAGGAAAGTAGAAATAATAATGGTGATACCGTTTACAAAATTGTAGGTACACCATCTGACGAGCCGGATCAACAATAATAAATTCAATTCAATTTTTTTTATGCAGGCGCAGGCTGTTTCAGTAATGAAGCGGCCTGCTTTGTTATTGGCCAATACTGAGCAATTCGGCGCAACATCCTGTTATTTAATTGGGGCTCATTAAACGCTATAAAAGTATTAATGGCATACCCGGTAAATAGCTATTTTTACCATACCCCATTGCATATTACCGAGTATGAAATATTTAGCAGCTTTATTCCTTATTATTATTTTGTCAATAAGCGCGCAGGCGTCGCCGGCCGATTCCCTCACGCTGTACCGGGCCGATAACCCCCTCATTCAATATATTGGAAGGGTTGATCTGTCAGACCTATTAAGGCCAAGGATGTGGTCGCCTGGTGTATATATCAAGGTGCGGTTTAAAGGCCGTAAATGCCAGTTACTTATTAACGACCAGGAGATGTATGGCAAAAGCCATAACTACCTGGAGATTGCCGTTGATAACAAAAAACCTTATCGTATACAAACCACCGGTAAAACCAATGTGATCACTATAGCCGATGGATTGGATGAAGGTATCCACACTGTATTGATCTGTAAAGACACAGAATCAATGATCGGGTTTATTGATTTCCTTGGCATCCGCTGCAACAAGCTGTTAGCAACATCAAAGGCAAAGCATAAAATAGAGTACATCGGCGATTCTATCACCAGTGGTGCAGGCATGGATCAATCAGTAGTACCTTGCGATAAAGGCGAATGGTACGATCAGCACAACGCCTATATGAGCTACGGGCCAACCACATCGCGTAATTTAAACGCCGACTGGCAGCTTACCTCGGTAGCAGGTATTGGCCTTGTACATAGCTGTTGCAATATGAACGTAGTTATGCCACAGGTATTTGATAAAGTATACCTCCGCAATGATTCCATAGCATGGGATTTTAAGCGCTATCAGCCAGATTTGGTTACTATTTGCCTGGGGCAAAATGATGGCGTACAGGACTCGGTCTTGTATTGTGGCGCCTACCTTCAATTTATTGGTACTATAAGGCAAAGGTACCCCAGGGCCGATATTGTTTGCTTAACCAGCCCAATGGCAGATGGCAAACTAACAGATGCCCTGCAACGTTATATTAAAGCAATTACAGCCTATGCGAATGCCAACGGCGATAAAAAGGTATATAAATACTTTTTCTCGCGCAGGTATTATAACGGCTGCGGCACCCATCCCGATCTTGACGAACACCAGCTTATTGCCGCTGAATTAACAGCCTATTTAAAAAAGCTGAAGGGATGGTAATAAACCCCTCAACAGAGAAAGATTCAGAACAGGCACACTTTTATTTTACAAACCCATACCCAAACTATCATAAAACACGTTGCTTTGTAATAAAATAAGGCATCTATGAGCAGTATTCTACATATCCTTAATGGCGATTCTACATTATACGGTTTCAATCAAACCGGACTTGATGGCGATGTAATGGTTTGGCGCGAAGTATTATCCGAGGGGCCATTGCAGGAAAATATTTCATCGGCAAGTTTCTGGACAGCCCGCTCCGAATGGATTAGTAAAACATTTAATGAGCCTGTTGAAGATTATCAGCATAAAATGATTGAAGAACTGGGCAAGTTGAATGGATCTTATGACGAGATTAACCTCTGGTTTGAGTTCGACCTGCATTGCCAGGTAAATCTATTGGGGGTGATGCAAATGTTAAATCAGCAAACCAATATGTCATTGCCGGCGGTATACCTTATTTGCCCGGCATGTTATCCGGGAATAGATGATTTTAGGGGGATGGGTGAGTTAAATGGCGATCAGCTGGAAGACCTTTATGACAGCAGGGAGCAGCTCAGTGAATGGGAATTTGAACTTGCCGCCGAGGCCTGGCCATTGTATGTAAATGGCAATGCTGATGATCTGCAGCTATGGCTTGATGAAAACTCATTTTGGGGAATATTGCACCTGCTTAAGCCTGCCCTGCAAGCCCATATAAAAAGGCTACGAACCAATACCGACGGCCTGAATTATATAGAACAAACGCTATTGGATATTTATAACAGCGGCATCAAAACCAAAATTGAAATATACCAGACCTTTTGGTCTACAGAAAAAATTTATGGTATGGGCGATTCAGAAATTGATATTTATCTTAACCGCCTTAAACAAATGCAACTTATTGAACTATAATAATGACTAACACCTATATTATCAGCGGCGCTGGCAGCGGCATTGGCAAAGCCATTACTCAAAAACTGGCTAATGATGGTCACAATTGTGTTTTACTTGGCCGCAATGCCGATAAGCTGCAGGAAACTTTATCAACCCTACCCAAAGGAGAGCACCTGATCCTTATTGCAGATATAGCCAATAAGGAAAGCTTAGCTAATGCACTGAAGCAATTAGGAGATACAGCGGTAAACGGCCTCATAGCCAACTCTGGCATTGGCGGCGAAAACTACTGGGGCAACGATGACCGGTGGGGAGATATTATTAACACCAACCTTACCGGCACCTACAACTTTGTAAATACTTTTTTGCCTGCCCTGCAAGCATCAGGGAATAATAAACATATCCTCATTACTTCATCGATACTGGCCAGATTGGGTGTGGCCAATTATTCGGCCTACTGCGCATCAAAAGCGGGCTTACTTGGCTTGATGCGTTCATGGGCAATACAGTTTGCCCCACAACAAATATTGGTAAATGCTATTTGCCCCGGTTGGGTTGATACAGAAATGTCGCAAAACGGATTGCAGGGTATTGCCGATGGCATTGGCATAAGCAAACAGGAGTTTTATGAAATAGCCATGCAAAGCGTACCGCTAAAACGGATGAGCCAGCCAGAAGAGGTTGCTAACCTGGTTGCATACCTGCTAAGCCAGCAAAGTATAACCGGCCAAAGCCTGGATATCAACTGCGGAGCTATAATGAACAGCTAAACATTAAGGTACCGTGACCGCTATGGTAGGCGATCGTTCACTCTCATTCTTCATTCTGTCAAGTGCCGTCACTACATAAAAATAAGTCTTGCCTTTTTGAACCGTATTATCCTCATAGGTAAGGTTAGTATTGTAGATGATCTTCAGGATGTTTTTAGGGTCGTCGATATTTATTTTCTCATTATCATTCTCAAACCGGTATATCACGTAGCCATACACCGCTTCTTCATCCTTAGCAAGCGTAGGTGTAAGCCACTTTACCATAACGCTGTTTTTATTTACAATCGGCCGGACAGTAACATTTTGCGGGGCATTAGGAGCAACAGAATCGCGCCAAAGCATAACGGGGGGCAACGCCGGGTACCTGTAATAATTGTTCCGCAAAGAATCGGTAATGCCAAGCGGATTATTGGTAAGCGAACTGGAACTGAAATAAACACTCCCCTGCACCCGCGGATTATTCCTGATCATATTGATCTGTTCGGGCACTTGGCCGGGGTTTTTAAAGGCTGCTGTTTTACGCTCATTAATGCGGTAAGCCGCCTGCCCTATGTACAAATGCCGGCCGAAGGTATTATCGCTCCACCAGTTTAACAATTTATCAAAAGCTGCCGCCCGGTTGCCTATAGGCCAGTACAATTGCGGGTTTATATAATCAACCCATCCTTCTTTGATCCACTCGCGTGAGTCGGCGTAATTTTCATAATAGGATGATCCTCCGTTGGTTTCAGATCCCTCATCATTTTGTGATTTATTAGCCCAGATGCCAAACGGGCTTACACCAAATTTAATGTCCGGGTCATGCGCATGCACGCTATCGCCAATCATCTTTATTAACAAATCGACATTATGACGGCGCCAATCTTTTACATTATCATATCCTTCGCCGTATTTGGCATAGGAGGCGTCATCGTTTATTTTTTGCCCGGCAATAGGGTATGGATAAAAATAATCATCCATATGTACGCCGTCGATATCATAATTATCAACCACATCCAATATCACCTGTACAATATAATCGCGCACTTCCGGCAAACCCGGATTAAATGTTTTGATACCACCATAGGTAAAAAACCACTCCGGTTTTATTTTAGTAATATGCTGCGGACTAAGTGCCGCAAAATTACCATCAAAAGTTGCTCTGTAAGGATTAAACCAGGCATGCAGTTCCATTCCGCGTTTGTGGGCTTCGGTAATAGCAAACTCCAGCGGGTCATATGCAGGGCTGGGTCCCTGTCCCTGTTTGCCCGTTAAATATTTTGACCAGGGCTCGCGGCTTTTCGCGTAAAAAGCATCGGCAGCAGGCCTTACCTGCAGCATAATGGCATTGATGCCGGTTTCCTGGTGCGAGTTTAATATATCAATCAGTTGTTGCTTTTGCTTTTCGGATGTGAATTTGGCACTGGTTGGCCAGTCGATGTTTACTACGGTTGCTACCCACACCCCTCTAAATTCGCGTTTGGGTTCGGTCTTAGCTGCTACAGGCGCATTTGTTGGTTCAGCCGGTTGTGCCTTAACGCTTATAACAATAAACAGGGTGGCTATCAATAGTAAAAACGGGCGGTATATATGCATTAAACCTAATTAATTAAAGATGCAAAGATATAAAACTCATATGGTAGGGGTTTTATTATACTATATAAATTTGTCCTCATATTGCGATTTTGGCTTATTGTACTTATTTTTATCCTTTACCAACGCCATTTTAAAATCTCAATTTTTAAAAAAAATCATATTTTAAACCTTTTTACGTTTAATAGCGTTGTGTAAATACTTTTAAACAACACTTAAAATTGTAATAAAAACAAGTAATATCAATTAATATAGATATGCTTGTAAACTAAACACCACAGTTAAACAGAAGTTTTTTTTTAAAATAGCTTTCTACTTAAAACTGTATTTAAACTTTAAACATTTAATTGCTATGGAAAATCAATCTGGGCAACCACCTAAAAAAAATTCAAACGTAATTTACTTTCTTATCGTGGTGGTACTGGCTTTATTGGGTACCGATGTGTACCTGTACCTCCAAAAAAACAAATCGGATGTGCGGATAGTCACCCAACAGGATGAACAAACAAGGTTAAAAGCTGATCTTGACAGCCTTGAGGCCCAGGTTGATCAGGTAACCGCTGGCAAGGCCAAAATGTCCAAAGAGTTAACCGCAAAAAATGATTCGTTAAAAGCGAAGATCCAGGTATTAAGAACCCAACTGGCCAAAGGCAAATTAACCAAAGCCGAATTGGTAAAAGCCGAGGAAGATGTTAAACAGCTCCGTTACTTTGTAACTAAGTATACAGCCGATATTGAAGAGCTGCATAAACAAAACGCAACCTTAACAACCGAACGGGATACCTTAAAAAGCAACCTGGCAACTGTTGCTAAAAAGGCCGATACCCTGCAGAAACAAAATCAGGACCTTGATGCTAAAGTAAAAGTAGCACAAGCAATAAAGCTGGCTACATCAAATATAGTAGCTTACAAAATTAAAGGCAGCGGCAAAGAGGTTGACGTTACCCGTGCCGGGCCAGCAAAAAAAATCAAGATCAATTTCACTGTTGCCAGCAACACTTTGGCTACAAAAGCGCTGCATGATATTTATGTACGCATTATTGATCCAACAGGCAACCTGATCACCGCACCTGATGGCGGAACTTTCACTGCCGATAACGCAGACCTGCAATACACCTATAAAACATCTATTGATTTTAAGGATGACGGTACCGAGTATACCATTGATTGGGTTAACCCAACCCCTCCATTTGTAAAAGGCACCTATACCGTATTGCTGTATGCCGATGGCAGCACAATGGGTAAAACAGGTTTTACGCTTAAATAAACAGCTTAATTAAATATGCAAGGCCCCGTTTCGTAATACGAAGCGGGGCTTTTTGTTGTAACAAGAATTTTTCATTACAAACTTCTTAATATTCTTTAAAAAGTTTAATTTGCATAACGTTCCAATTAAGTATTCCTTATAAACCAAATTCAAGTATGAAAAAACTATCCCTGTTGCTATGTTGCTGTAGCCTGCATCTATTATCATTTGGCCAGGTGACCAATAATGGCTTATCTATTATTCCAGAACCTGTTAAGGTTATTAAAAAAACAGGTAATTTCATTTTACCCAAAACAATTATTGTTGAGGCCGGCAAACAGCCCGAGCTAAGTCCGGTAATCAGCTATCTTAAAAACAAGTTAAATACCGCCGCAGGTATCACGGTAACTACCAAAAGTGTAGCACCTGCCGCATCAATCAAACTTGTACTTAATAAAAAGGTGGATACCCTTTTAAAATCAGAAGGCTATTATTTATCAGTAACAGCAAAAAAGGTGGTGATAAGGGCAAATGAGGCCGCAGGGTTATTTTATGGCTTGCAAACCTTTATACAGCTATTACCAAAAGAGATTGAAGGCAAAGAACTGGCAAAGGGTGTTAAGTGGACAGCCCCTGCCGTTGAGATAACCGATTACCCCAGGTTTGGCTGGAGAGGCTTGATGTTTGATGTATCGCGCCACTTTTTTACCAAAGCCGAGGTTGAGCAATATATAGATGCCATGGTTAAATACAAGCTTAACCTGCTGCACCTGCATTTAACCGATGATGAAGGCTGGCGGGTTGAAATTAAAAGTCTGCCAAAACTTACCACGGTTGGTGCTCATAATATTAAAAAAGTTGGGCAGTTTGGCACTTTCAGCCAGCCCTCGCCAGATGAGCCCCGTACCTATGGTGGCTTTTATACCCAGGAAGATATTAAAGACCTGGTACAATACGCAAAAGATCGCTTTGTAAATATCCTGCCAGAGATTGATGTACCTGGCCATAGCCTTGCTGCCGTTGCCGCCTATCCGGAATTATCATGTACTCCTGGTGCCGATAAATACGTTGTAAACTCTGGTGAGCCCTTTATGAAATGGGAAGGCCAGCACAACACCGCTATTGTTGATAACACGTTATGCCCTGCCAACGAAAACGTGTACGAGTTTTTAGATAAGGTTGTAACCGAAGTAGCCCAGCTTTTCCCTTTCCCATACATCCACATGGGTGGCGATGAGTGTGCCAAAAACTTTTGGGAACAAAGCGAGGCCGTTAAAGCATTAATGGTTAAAGAAAACCTGAAAACCCAACAGGAAGTACAGAGCTATTTTGAAAAACGTTTGGAAAAAATAGTGGAATCAAAGGGTAAAAAATTCATGGGCTGGGATGAGATCCTGGAAGGTGGCTTAGGCCCCAATGCCGCGGTAATGAGCTGGAGAGGTATCCAGGGAGGTATTGAAGCCGCTAAAATGGGGCATGATGTAGTAATGAGCCCAACTACATTTGCTTACCTTGATTACATGCAAAGCGACGTGAACGAAACCCATGTTTACGCTAAGTTGCGCCTGAATAAAACTTATGAATTTGAACCTGTACCCGAAGGTGTAGATGCCAAATTGATAAAAGGCGGGCAGGCCAATTTATGGACAGAGCAGGTTTACAACATGCGCCAGGCGGAGTATATGACCTGGCCAAGAGGTATGGCTATTGCCGAATCGGTATGGTCGCCAAGGGAAAAAAAGAATTGGAATTACTTTTTCGGGAAGGTAGAAAAACAATTTGAACGACTTGATGAATCTGAAACCAAATATGCGCCAAGTGTTTATGACCCCTCTTTCAGCGCTATCCGCAATCCCGATAGTACATTAAAGATCACTTTAACCAATGAGGCACCGGGATTAGAAACTTATTACAGCTTCGATAACTCACTGCCCGATAATTTTTACCCTAAGTACACCAGCCCAATAGATGCACCTAAGGATGCAACTATGCTGAAAGTAATAACCTACCGGGGTAAAAAACCTATTGGCCGTATGGTTACCATGCCATTGACTGATCTGGCAAAAAAGATTAAATAAAGAATTTTTGGAGCAAGGAACCAGGATATATAGATACAGAAACAATGAGTTTATGATCCTGCTATATCCTAAGCCACTTTAAAAACTATAAAGATTAAAAACAAGAAAGCCTTTCGGGTATGAACCGAAAGGCTTTCCTGTTTTTATATAAGCAATGTCCCCGCCGTTAGCAATTGAAGCCGCGATCCTTTATCCATGAATCCTTGCTCCAAATATCCTTGTTCCTTGCTCCAAAAATCCTTGCTCCAACAAATCAATGTTTGTTTCCAAACCCAAATTCCCTGTAGGTATCGGGCATGGTGCCATTATTGGTAAAGGCAAAAGTGTAGGTAGTGCCCCAGCTTTCAAAATCGGCCTTTTTATCTTTGGATGCCTCTATATGTACCGAACTTAACATATAGATTCCTTCCCGGCTTAGTTTAAAGTAAATAAGCCCGCCCGCGTCAGCACTCAATTTTTGAGAAAAAACATTACCGTTGATGGTTTTAACATACAGAATAACTACGGCATCTTTTAATGGTTTTCCGTGAAAAAGCACCTCACCTGTTACATCATCCCCGTAATCAGATCTGTAAGGATTTTGTTTGATGATAATTTCGTAATCCTCGTTCAATGGTTTGTCAAAATCCCTGTCATTCGGTTTATCAACAGCAATAAGCGTTTTTAAATACCGTGTGGATTTCTCTACAAAATATTGCTGGTTATTGCTCTTTGCATCTTCGGCAATTTTATCAAGTCCCTCACTATTGAGGTATTTTAAAAATTTATTCCTTTCCGATTCTACGCTTTCACTTTTAACCACCTCTACCATGGCTAAACCAGCGCTCTCCAGTTTATAGTTTAAAATATTGGCTGATGTATCTTTAGGAGACTTACTTAAATCAGTTTGTTTCTTGCCCTCGTACAATACAAATTTGGATATCTTCCCGCTTTCATACTTGTATTCACCTTCTTTCACAAATTCATTCCCGCTTAATAAATGCAGATTGAGCTTATCGCCCTTTTTCATATAGAAGTTACCGGGCAACAAAAAATAATCTTGAGAAGAGGCCGCAAAACCAATGAGCAACAACACCACCAATAGTAAAAATCCAATTCGTTTCATAAGTTCTTTGTTAGGATTACCAAACATACAAAGTTTAACTCGAAAATATTATTTTTTAGCCTTGTTGAGGGCTTCCCCATTTAAAAACTTCAGTAGTTTTACATTATGATTTTCGATCGTAAAAACCTTGATACCGACACTTTAGTATCTTTTTACAAAAAATTGTTGCTTCCGCGCCTGGTTGAAGAGAAAATGCTGATCTTATTAAGGCAAGGCCGTATTGGCAAATGGTTTTCAGGAATTGGCCAGGAAGCCATTGCAGTAGGCAGCACATTAGCCATGGAGGCCGATGAGTACATTTTGCCCATGCATCGTAACCTGGGCGTTTTTACAACAAGGGATATTCCTCTTTCGCGTTTAATGGCTCAATGGCAGGGCAAACCATCCGGCTTTACCAAGGGCCGCGACCGCTCTTTCCATTTCGGCACGCAGGATTATAAGATCATCGGGATGATATCTCACCTGGGGCCTCAACTGGCCCTTGCAGATGGCATTGCACTGGCTGATAAACTATCCAACCAAAAGAAAGTAACCCTGGTATTTACCGGCGAAGGAGCTACCAGCGAAGGTGATTTCCATGAGGCGCTTAATATTGCCGCGGTTTGGAATTTACCCGTTATTTTCCTGGTAGAAAACAATGGGTACGGCCTATCAACCCCAACAAACGAACAATACCATTGCAGCCAGCTGGTTGATAAGGCCATAGGCTACGGCATGGAAGGTCGCCGCATTGATGGTAATAACATTTTGGAGGTATACCATACTATAACCCATATTAAAAATAGCATCCGCGAAAATCCCCGCCCGGTTTTGCTGGAATGCATGACCTTTAGGATGCGTGGGCACGAGGAAGCATCAGGCACAAAATATGTTCCGCAAAATTTGTTTGAGTGGTGGGGCGCCAAAGATCCGCTGGCCAATTTTGAAAAATATTTACTGAACGAAGGCATATTGCTGCCAAACTGGATCCCGATCATCAAGAAAGAGTTTACGACACTTATCGAATCGGAGTTTGAAAAGGTTTATAGCGAGGCCGATATTATTCCGGATGTGGAAACCGAGATTGCTGATATGTACCGGTCATATCAATTCCCGGCAAATCAGCCATCGGTTACGCCAGCAACCAGCAAGCGTTATATTGATGCCATAAGTGATGGCTTGCGGCAGGGCATGCGCAAACACCCAAACCTGGTGATCATGGGGCAAGACATTGCCGAGTATGGCGGCGCTTTTAAAATTACCCAGGGCTTTGTTGAAGAATTTGGAAAAGACCGGGTGCGTAATACGCCCATTTGCGAATCGGGCATTGTGGGTGCAGGTATGGGCCTGGCGCTAAACGGCTATAAGGCTATTGTTGAAATGCAATTTGCCGATTTTGTAACCTGCGGCTTTAATCAGATCATTAATAACCTGGCCAAAACGCATTACCGCTGGGCACAGGCAGTAGATATGGTAGTACGGATGCCTACCGGTGCAGGCACAGGAGCGGGTCCCTTTCACTCGCAAAGTAATGAGGCCTGGTTTACCAAAACACCCGGACTAAAAGTTGTTTACCCGGCCTTCCCTGCAGATGCTAAAGGATTATTGCTGGCCGCTATTGACGACCCCAACCCGGTGATTTATTTTGAACATAAATACCTGTACCGCAGCATCAGCGGCGAAGTACCGGATAACGATATATTGATAGAAATAGGCAAAGCCAATATTGTACAGCAAGGCGAACAAGCTACAATTGTCACCTTCGGTTTGGGTGTACACTGGGCCCTGGAGTACGCGGCTAAGCACCCTGATCAATCTTTAGAGATCATCGACCTGCGCAGCCTGTTGCCATGGGATAAAGAAGCTGTAGAAAAAAGCGTACAAAAAACTGGGCGTGCATTGATACTGCATGAGGATACGCTCACCAGCGGCTTCGGTGCCGAAATAGCAGCCCACGTTGCCGAGCATTGCTTTAAATACCTGGATGCCCCGGTAATGCGCTGTGGCAGCCTTGATACCGCTATACCGATGAACAAAGCCCTGGAAGACCAGTTTTTGGCGAAGGCAAGGTTAGTGGAAACGGTGGAGAAGTTGTTGGAATATTAAGTGGAGTAAGAAATCATCTTTTTTGTCATCCTGAACGGAGTGAAGGATCTGTTATTCGCCATGCTTCTTCACCCTGTACGGTCTGCAAATAGATTCTTCGTTCCTCAGGATGACAAACCGTTTAAAATGTCAATTCTCCTTCAGAGTCCGGGATTGTATTTCTCTGGGTAATCTTTTGCTCTTAACATCTTTAGCCCCTTCCCCCTACTTCCATTTTAAACTCTTAATCAACACCTCCAGATCTTTCTTAACAAAATTAAGTGCCGGCTGAATGGAATCAAGCTTTGGTTCAGAGTTAAAATAAAGTGCGCCGCGGAGATAGTTTTTTGTACTATCTGTTAAGAAAAACTGCACAGATGAAGCCGAATTACCATCAATGGTATAATAAATACCATAAACCTTGCGCTCGGGATAGGCTATTATGCCCTCATCTATAGAAGTAGCTTTTACCGTATGTTTAAAAGCGAAGGTGCGTGCATCCTCCACCAGTTGATTGTATTCTTTTTTTGAAGTAACCGGTTGATAGCTTAAATGCAATGTGGCGTTAAATTGCGGAAACTGCATGTTAACCCAACATGGCTTGGCATTTCTGCTCAAATCTGGCTCAATGATTGCATATTTAGGATAGGTAAATGTGTAAGGGCAGCCAGCGGTATAATCCTGGTATTCCTTTTTGGGGAGTTTTATGCGAAAATAGCCCCGCGGCTTGGGCGAATAGTCATGATTGCCACCGCAGGCAGCAAACAATAACAACACCACAACTAATAAACCGGCATATCTCATGCGCGCAAATCTTTAGTATTCCATATTTCCCAGGATTTCTCTGCTTGCAATACCAGCATTTCGTACCCATTTTTTGTTGCCGCTCCCTGCTCACGCCCGCGTTTCAAAAACAGGGTTTCTTCTGGATTGTATATCAGATCGTACAGTAAATGTTCATCAGTAATAGCTTCATAAGGGATAGGCGGGCACTCATCAATATTAGGAGCGGTCCCCAATGGTGTTGTATTGATGATGATCTTATGTTTCTTTATGTGATGCGGTTTCAAATCGCTGAATAGCAAGTGATCGGGGTGCGGTTTGCGGGTTACCGTTTTATAAGTGATGCCCATATTCTCCAACACACATTTTACAGCCTTTGCCGCGCCGCCATCACCCAATACCAATGCCTCGTCATTAGTATCATTGATGAGTGGCTTTATCGACATCTCAAAACCATACAAATCTGTATTATAACCTTCAAGCCTGAAATCGTGACCTTGCACACCAACTTCGCCGGTAAAAGCCGCCTGTAGCGGACTTTCTGCACTAATGCAGATGCAATTTACAGCTCCGGCTGTACGGGCATCGTGCTCTATCCAATCCAGGTATGGTATAATTGAAACCTTATGCGGAATGGTAATATTAAGGCCTACCAGGTTAGGGTTTTCGTCCAGCAGATCCTGAAGATCCTTGATATGCTCAAGCGGGTATAGGTCATAAACCGCATCTTCAATGCCCTCGGTTTTAAATTTCTCGGTAAAATACTTTTTTGAAAAGGAGTGCGAAAGTGGAAAACCTATCAGCCCGTAATGTTTCATGTATTATAATTTGTTATCCCCTAAAATGAATGCCTAAAGATATACACAGAAACGGTAACTGCCATATCCAAAAATCACAATAGGCAGGGAAATCGCTTTTAAAATTTACAGCGGCTTTTCCATCAGTCTGAGGGAGTTCGAAAGTTAAAAAGCGGACGTCATGCCGAATTTATTTCGGCATCCCACATGCATTGAGCACGGGATAAGTCTGCAGTAGGAAAGTCGGTGACCTGACAGGCGTGATTGTCCTGTGGGATGCCGAAATAAATTCGGCATGACGTGGCGTTTTTTTTAAAAGCGATTTCCCTGTCACAATGAGATATTGTAACGAAACATGGAGTTTTAATTATTGATTTAAAAGGCACAAAAAAAGCCTCTGAATTTTCATCCGAAGGCTTTGGCACTGTATGATAAGGTTAATTATAAGCTCAGAAAATGATCAAAAGTATCGCTCCGGATACCCAGGCGTAATGTTTCCAGCGGGATAATATCGGCCGGGGCAATATTACCTAAACTTACGTTGGCACCAATTAATTTGATAAACCAAACCTGCTGCGCCTTTTGGGGGGCTTCCCATATTATCATCTCTTCGGGTATCTGGGTAAGGATCTCATCAACCAAGCCCTGCCTCACCTCTCCCGAATCACGATAGATCCCCACGTTGCCACTTTCGCGGGCTTCAGCAATCACCTTCCATGAACCCGCTTCAATTTCGGCGTTCATCAGTTTTATCCATTTGTATGGCGCAAATATTTTTTGCACATCTTTTGACCCAACTTCTGATATAACGGTAACCTGCTTTGCCAGTTTACGGATGTACTCACATTTAACATCATGTTCAATAGTGATCGATCCGTCTGATACTTCGCAATGCTCCATCTGGTATTTATCAAGCAAACGGCAATAATCATCAAACTGGTTACGTACAATGAATGCTTCAAACAAAGTGCCTCCAAAATAAACCGGAATGCCTGCTTCTCTGTATAGCTTTATTTTTTCGTTTAGGTTAGGGGTCACGTATGAGGTGGCCCAGCCCAACTTAATAATATCGGCATGTGTGCCACCAACCTCAATAAAATCTTCCACCTGCCTCAAACTTAAACCTTTATCCATCACCATGGTAATGCCTTTATCACGGGGTTTAGTTGTACGGTCGGGTAAATTATTGATGGTATAATTCATATAAATTATTGGTTATAGCCTATAACTAAAAGTTCTAACGGCGCAAATGTCGTAAAAAAAAAGCAAAGGATAAATAATGTAAATGTTAAATCTTAGATAAGCCTATGTGAAAACTTTCGGGAGGTGTTAGTATGCAAATTAACGTGTGGATGATTTTAATGTAAAGACACTGTTATTGAAAAATATTTTACCAGGTAAAACCCCGGCACAGAGCCAAAAAAAGCCCCGCATTGGGCGGGGCTTAACACATATTAACTATTTATAACTGAAAAAACTCAATTTTAAATAAGCGCTTTCACATATCGTCCCTAAATTTCCGATAATAATCGGGGTGTTGTTAGGGTATTCTATATCAAAAATATTACTCTTCAGTTACCATTCAATTTGGAAGTTTTCCACATTGTGTTTACAAGTGCCTGTATTTGACCAATCTTGTTGAATTATTATAAATAATTCTCTACCTTAAACCTGTAATTTGTTCATCTTACATATCTACGCCGGTTTATTGCTGATACAGCAGCGAAAAAATATTTTTCCACTTATGAAAAAATTGCTTTTGTTAATATTGATCTCCGCATTTTCTTTGGCTGTAAGGGCACAGGAGAAGCCTCATCTTTACAATCCATCGGCCGATGCCAAAGCAGATATTGCAGCTGCTGTTAAACAAGCTTCAACGCAACATAAAAATGTACTTTTACAAATAGGCGGCAACTGGTGCAGCTGGTGTATCCGCTTTAATGACCTGGTAACCAAAGACACCACACTGGATAAATACCTTAATGCCAACTATATTGTTTTACATGTAAATTACAGCAAGGAAAACGAGAACGAAGAGGCCTTAGCCAAACTGGGTTACCCTCAACGATTTGGGTTCCCGGTTTTTATTGTGCTCGATGGTAAAGGAACGCGCCTCCACACGCAAAACTCCGAATACCTGGAAGAGGGAAAAGGTTACAGTAAGGACAAAATATTGGATTTTTTTAAAGGTTGGTCGCCCGGTGCGCTCGACCCCAAAAGCTATACTAAAGCAAAATAACATTTTACCGATAAAGCACTAACAAACAAAACATTACCCATTTGGCATTGGTTTTATCATAGAGTAACGGCAACTTAATACTGTTTTCTTTGCTGTAATAAACCAGATACAAAAGAAAATTTATTTTCCACGGGTTAAATATTTTCGCAAATGTTAATTACCTTAGTTCATTGTTTCACACTTTAAAAATTAAAACTTATGGCAAACACAACATTAAAAAGTGGTCAGTTACTTAAGTACATTGGTAAAAGGTGGAAAAACCTCAACATTAGCAACCCCTTCATGAAGTTTTTAGGTTATGATGGTAACGGTTTTGCCGATGTTTGGGTTGAATACCAGGGCCGCCTTATGTTGCTGGCCATTAAAGAAGTTGAGCTGGTAAGCTTAACTGCCTGATTTTTATTCTGCAAGCAATCAAAAAGCCTTAATCGAATTATAATTTGGTTAAGGCTTTTTACTGCAATATTTTTCAATAAAACTATCGGCCCTATCGCTGCCAATATTGCGGATGAAGTTCCAATCGGTACAAGCGCCTTCCTTATCCCCTTGTTTTAGCTTTTCATTAGCCTGGCTAAGCAAATCGCCAACCAATTCGTCATCGAATCCCAATTGTTTTTTTAAGGCAATGATGAGTGATTCTTTAGATGGATCGCCCTTACCCTGATATTTATTAATATAATAATTGGTAACCGCGTTTTCCAGTTCCTGCCTGCTCCTATAATTGGCAATTGCTACCTGCACGTCATTTGCCGTTGATGTGCTGCAACGTGTTGGGTCGGGATCAAAGCGTATAGGCTGAACCAGGTAAGTAGTTGAACTATAATCAGCCGGAATTATCCATTGGCCCGATGTTAACCTGATCACTCTTAAGGCTTCATCATCCAGATCGATACCGGGTCCGTTTTGTACCCTGGCCTCCATCACTTTACCCGTCTTATCCAGTTTGAAAGCAACAGTAACAGTACCCGAAATGCAATTTTGCCGGGAATACTCGGGATAAACAATTTTTGATAGCAGGAAGTTATTAAGTGCATTTTGCCCGCCTTTAAATGCAGGCTGAGCTTTTGCAGCAAACACCGTAGTTAGTGCTATTATACCGATGAGCAAGCGCCTTATCATAGTATAAATATCGACAATAAAACGGGGATAATGATTGGGTTTGTGGAATTGTTATGGCGTTATTTATGCTGATTCAGGCCGGATTTATTTCGCCACCTTACAGAACCGGTAATCATTATGCTATGCACGTTGCTTATCGTATAATTTCTTAAAAAACAACAAGTCATGCTGAATTTATTTCAGCACCCCATCAGAAAGGTTGACTTTTTTATAGATAATTCGAAGCCAGCACAAGGGTTGCCTTGCAAGTGAGATGCCGATCTGCATCGGCATGACCGCCTTTTTATTTCTTCCGAACAGCGATGGTGTCCATGTATGCTCCGTAGGAGCTACCTGTTTGTAGCAATTTTGAACAACAATCAAGCTTTGCTCCGTAGGTGCAACCCCAATTAACAAAGTAAATAACATTGCTGTTGGAGGGTAGCCTCTAACGAGGCAAAGGTAATCGCATGCGTTTTCTACAAACAGGTTGCACCTATCGGTGCAGACTGTCCCTTTTTATTAGTTATAAACAGTAAATAAAAAAGGTAAGTGCCCCCCAATTAACAAGGTAAATAACATTGCTATTGAAAGGTAACCTCTAACGAGGCAAAGTTAATGGGTATATCCTTTCTACAAACAGATTGCACCTAACGGTGCAGGCTGCTCTTTTTACTTGTGTACACTAAGCTCCCACTTCAGGGGGCCAATGTTATTAAGTTAGGAGAGTGATGGGTTGCTCCAGAGGAGCAAAAGCTTTGTAGAAAAACATAAATAAATTGTCTTTTGCGTGCCAGAGGTACGCTACCTAAGGTTCCGTACCTCTGGCACGGAGCTTCATTTTTGCTTTTTTGCTACAAAGCTATTCCCCCGCTGGGGGAGAAACTCGTTAACATAATAGCATTGAGGAGGGAGCCGGGGGGCTAAAACCCAAGCACCAATCCCGCATCGGGCACATTCGTCCTATACTTTTCCATCTCCGAGTATTTACATACACCAGGATAGTCACCAAACTTCCCCTCCATATCAAACATCAGCTGAAAATGCAGATGTGGCGGCCATTGGCCGTTCTCGGTATTATTGCCAAGACTGGCTATTTGCTCATCTTTTTTAACAGGCTTCCCAACGGCCAATCCCTCCAGGCTTTTGCGGCTCAGGTGGCCGTAAAGACTATAAAGCGTTAAGCCACTAAGATTATGCTCTAAAATAATACACGGGCCGTAATCGCCCAGGTTATTGTTATCCTGGAAACTATGCACCTTGCCGTCAAAGGGAGTATAAATAGGTGTGCCTTCGGCTCCCCAAATATCAACGCCTAAATGCAAGCGACGTGGCTCATCTTCGGTATCAAAATGGGCGCTTACCGCATAAATAGTGCGATGTTCCATATAACCACCAATTCCGTAGCGGCAGTTATTTGCTTTCAGTTTGTAGTTTACCCAATCCGTAAACTTTTGGGTATCGGCAATAATATCCGTAGTTAGTTCCGTGTTGGCAGCAGTAAAATCTAACAAAAAAAGCCGGTCGGTGCCGGCATTATAATCAACCACCCTGCCAATGGCATCCGGGTGGCTTTTTAAATAAATATGAAGCTGTTCATGATGATCCATCAGGATAAATCGCTATTCTGTATCCGGCTGGCGTTCTTCTTTACTTATTTTATCAAATATTTTATCCATGCGCTCCACGTATTCGCTGGTATCATCCACAAAAAATTCCAACTGCGGAATTATCCTTACCTGATCTTTGATACGGGCACCCAGTTTATATCGAATTTCAGAAGCATGCGATTTTATAGTTTGCAAAGCCAGCTGCAAATTAGTATTACCAAAAAAGCTTAAAAATATGCGGGCGATGGCCAGGTCGGGGGTTACACGTACTTTGGTTATGGTTACCAGGGTATTAGGCAAATAGTTCATACCCTCGCGTTGAAATATAGCTGCCAGGTCTTCCTGTATTACTCCGGCAAATTTTTGCTGACGTTTTGATTCCATGATGATAAGTTAACGCCACTGCGGCAGATGAGTTTTATTTATTTTGATTAACCTTTGTTGAATATCGTGTTAATTACACATATCCTGCGGTATCTCTTTTGTTATTTTTATTACTTTTTTTACAACAAGGGTGCTATCATATTCAGATCCCATCCCCTCTTTACCCGACTTTGATTTAATACCCTCTACCTCAACATAAACCGGCTCATATGGTTTTTCGAAGTTCATTTGCGAGTATTTCAGTTCCAACGTTGCCGAGCTATCTGCAACCCAAAATTCTGTGCCGTTGTCGCAATCTTTAAATGATTTTATTTCGGGACCAAAGCTGTACAAACCTTTGTAAACAACAGGTATATCTACTTTTTTCGAATTTCCGTTACATGAGCTCGCTGCCAAAAAAAGAATAATTAAGAAGGCGAAATTTTGAATATACCTTATCCTCATATAACAAATTTACAAATCCTGTTTGATTTCATCCAATCCTTTAATACTTAATCGTGCACTAATACCCGATGCAATAACAGATATGGCCCCTACTGTTAAAAATACCAGGCCAAAATCAGATATCTTAAGATCTATCGGGTAAGCATCAATCACCGAAGTGGCCGCGCCCATTTTTATAAATCCAAAGCGCTGTTGAACCAGGCAAAATGCAAGGCCCAGTGCTATACCAACAATACAACCAAATATTGATATCATCATCCCCTCAAAAAAAAATACCCCTTGTATTAATCGTTTATTGGCACCCAGGCTACTTAAAATGGCTATATCCTTGCGCTTATCAATAACCAGCATGGTTAATGAACCTATGATATTAAATATGGCTATGATAAGTACAAAGGTTAAAATCATAAATATACTCCAGCGCTCGTAATTTAACGTTTTATAAAGCTCGGTATTTTGTTCCTTACGATTTTTTATAGTGTACTGCTTGCCTATGGCATCCTTAATTTTGTTTTGTACCACCGATAGATCGGTGCCTTTTTTGTAAGTAAGCTCCAGCGATGTAATTTCTTTTGGCTGATTGAGCAGGTCGCGGGCAAACTCTATTGGTGTTACCACAATATCATCAAACTCCTGCTGTATGGCAAACACTCCGGATGCGTTAATGGATCGCACTTCAAACTCATCAAGCGGATTTGCCGAACTTACCACAGTACGCCGTGGTGAAAATATTTGTATGGGCGATAGATCATCATGAACATTGATGCCCAGGCTACCTTGTATAGTTGCCCCAACTACTGCAAAATACTTATCCCCGCTTTTTAAGGTAAAAGATCCGTTTTGTACAGTGCTATCCAGCTGTTTGTTTTTTAAAAAATCATCGCTCACACCCTTTATAATTCCAATTAGCGGCTTATCTCCATATCTTATCAGGGCCTTTTCCTGTAGCACCTCCGTGAATGAAAAGAGGCTGGCATCTTTATGCAATGCATTAAAATAGGGCGTATTAGGATCGAAAGTTTTGCCAAGCCGGGTTTCGATCTTTATTTCGGGAGTGAAATTGCTATATAAAGAAAGGATAACTTTCTCGAACCCATTAAACACCGATAATATAATAATCAAGGCCGCGCTGCCTACCAGCACGCCCAGCATGGATATGCCCGATATGATATTGATGGCATGCATCTTCTTGCCCGAGAACAAGTACCGTTTAGCTATATAGACCGAAGTATTCAAATTGGTTTTGAGTGATAAGTATTACGTTATGTACTTAAGTAAGAAACGGATTGTTTTGTTTTTCAAAACCGATAGTAGTTTCCGGCCCGTGACCGGGATAAACGGTACAGTCATCGGGCAGAGCAAAAAGCTTGGTTTCGATATTATCCATCAATTGGGCAAAATTACCGCCAGGCAAATCTGTACGGCCTATACTCATCCTGAATAAAACATCGCCACCTATTAAAATATTGGCCGCCTTATCATAAAAGCACAAATGCGCTGGTGAATGCCCGGGGGCGAAAATCAACTCCAACTCTGTGTTGCCAAATTTTATGGTTCCGGTTTCGGGCAGATATTCCTCCGGTATTGGCGAAACCTCATACCTGATACCCATTTGAGGCGCATAAGCCACTACGGCTGCCAATACAGGCAACTCCCCCTCATGAAATTTAGGCTTAAGCCCATATTTATCAAACACAAATTTATTACCAAGCACATGATCAATATGGCAATGGGTATTTAGCAGCAGAACGGGGGTTAAGTTATTATCCTTTATAAAATTAACCACCACATTTTGCTCTGTAGCGGTGTACATTCCCGGATCAATAATAACACATTCGCCGGTTTCATCATATAAAATATAAGTGTTTTCCTGGTAAGGATTATTCACAAATGATTTAACTTCTGCCATGGGGTAAAAGTACGGATTTAATTTGTTGGGTATGAAGGTTTGAAAAAAACGTGATTGGGAGTTGTAAAATTGGGGTACGCTAAAGATAAATGACGTCTAATAGCATTGTCATCCTGAACGATAGTGAAGGATCTAATCGCAGACTTTACAGGGCAAAGAAGCATGGCGAATAGCAGATTCTTCACTGCGTTCAGAATGACAAATCTGTTTTATAAATACGCCATTGACAGGGGTATTACTTTACCCTTCCACCAATTCCACCTCGGCAACCGGGCTAAACAGATACACCCGCTTGGTTTCTATCTCCACACATTTAAAACGCTTGCGCAACTGCTCTTCTTTACGAAAAACGCGGTCGCCCTTTATTTTAAACAGGGCCTTGAAGGGAACTTTTTCTACCGTGAGCACAGATGATTCCTTAGGCGCATCGTATTTGCGTAATGACCGGTAAAGATTAAGATCTGAACAACTGGAAGCCGCGGGATTATCAAGGTAGCTGGTTATAGCGTGCTTTACATCATGCGGAAAAATGTCTTTTTCAAAAAAGGGTTGCATCATTTTTTTGAAATTGTTTTTCCACTCGGCTCCATGGGGCTTTGCTTTTTGTTTATGCTGGTTCCAGGTATGCAGGTGTGCAAACTCGTGTACGGTGGTTACCAAAAAAGCGTAGGGATTAAGATCATAATTCACTGATATACGGTGACCTTTACCGGCATGTGGCGAACGGTAATCGCCAAACTTGGTGCCCCGGTTACGTGAAATTTTAAATTCGCATTTAAAGTAGTCGATCCAGCGGCCGATGAGCGGGGCAGCATCGGGTGGGACATATCTTTCTAAAACTTTTACTTTATCCAATGTTTACCTCAACACAAATATAATGATTTCACCAGTTCATTGTAGATGGTTCATTGATCATAGCCGATAGTTTTTAAAGAATTACAAAGAGATTATTATTTGTTAGCGGTTCACGGTTGATAGTCCATCGATTATAGGCAGAACTTAAGACACATAAGCAGGTCACAGTTGAGTGCCAATAAAAAACATTCCATGAACCATGATCTATCAACTATGAACCAAAACCTACTTCAGGAAATGATAAACTATAAAACTGGCGGTATATGCCAAAGCCGTCATATAAGCGAATTGCGCGGCGGGCCAGCGCCAATCCTTGGTTTCGCGATATACTACCGCCACGGTGCTGGCGCACTGCATGGCAAAAGCGTAAAACATCATCAACGAAAACGCGACCGCCAAAGTAAACACCGGCTTGCCGGTATCGGGGTTAGTAGCGCTATGCATTTTTTGCTGCACAGATTCCAGCTTGTCCGCATCGCCTTCCACACTATAAATGGTGGCCATGGTACCTACAAACACTTCGCGGGCGGCAAATGAACTGATGAGGGCTATCCCTATCTTCCAATCAAAACCAAGCGGTTTAATAACCGGCTCTATTACGTGACCAAATACGCCGGCGTAGGAGTTTTCTAATTTTGCGGACGCGATAACCTTGCTCAGGCTATCGGGTTTCATGGATTTAGTATATTGCGGCTGGCTGTATGTTTTGTCAATCTGTGCAAACCTATCACCAGGACCGTATGATTTCAATACCCATAAAATGATGGATACTGCAATAATAACTTTACCCGCCTGCAGTACAAATGTTTTTGAACGATCATACATCGTAAAGGCTACGTTCTTCCAGCGGGGCATCCGGTAAACAGGAAGCTCCATAATAAAGTAACCGCGCTCGCGGGCCTTTAAAATAAACTTCATTACAAAGGCCACTACTACCGCCGATATAATACTCAACAGGTACATGGCTGTAAGCGCCAGTCCCTGCAAATTAAACAGCCACCACACATTGCGGTTTGGCACTACAAGGGCAATAAGTAAGGTATAAACCGGCAAGCGGGCAGAGCAGGCTACCAGGGGGGTAACCATTATGGTGATCATTCTATCTTTCCAGTTCTCGATATTGCGGGTGCTCATGATAGATGGCACGGCGCAGGCAAAACCACCAATAAGCGGCACTACCGATTTACCGTTGAGGCCAACTTTTCGCATCACCTTATCCATCATAAAAGTAACACGCGACATGTAGCCGGTATCTTCCAGTATGGATATCATGGCAAACAAAATGGCTATCTGTGGTACAAATACCAAAACGCCGCTTAAACCGGCAATAATACCATTCACCAGTAAACTGGTGAACGGACCGGTTGGTAAAGCCTTGTTTACACTGCTTTGCAGCCAGATAAATAAATTCTCGATAAGCGACATCGGGTAGGCCGACCATGAAAATATGGCCTGGAATATGAACATCAGTATGGCAAAAAATATGATAAAGCCGAATACCTTATGCGTAAGTATCTTATCAATTTTATTGCTTACAGATTCGTCCTGTGCAGTTTCGGGCTTCTTAACCGTATCATACAACAGGTCGTTTATAAAACTGTAACGCGCGATGGTTTCTGTAGCCTGAGCCTTTTGAGAATGGAAGGCGTGTACTTTTTCCAGCTCCTCTATACGATCGCTTTCTTTAGCCGATAAATAATTCAGGGTTTCATGCTGATGGGCTAGCTGCAGGGCAAAGTAAGGATTATCAATTTTTAATTCCTGCTGTATTTGGGCTATCAGTTTCGGGGCAATGGGTTCAACATCAATAGTCTCCTGCTGCAGCGCAATTTTATTGGCATAGGCGATGGTGCTTTTAAGCTGATCGATCCCTTTTATCTTCCGGGCCGAAATAGGTAGAACCGGCACACCCAGCTTTTTGGCAAACAAATCAACATCAATAGTAATACCCGCTTTCTCAGATACATCGATCATGTTGAGTGCTACTACAACAGGTATTTTTAAATCGGCTATCTGGGTATACAGCAACAGGTTGCGTTTCAGGTTTGATGCATCAAGTATTACAACAATCAAATCCGGAACAAGGCCTCTGGCTTTATCGGCTAAAACAGAAAATACAATGGATTCGTCTTTACTTTTGGGGTAAATACTATAGGTACCGGGCAAGTCAATGATCTCAGCCGTGCGACCATCAGGCAGCTGGCAAAATCCTGTTTTTTTATCAACAGTAACGCCCGGAAAATTTCCTATTTTTTGATTAAGACCGGTTAAAATGTTAAAGAGAGTTGATTTACCGGTGTTTGGATTTCCTACAAGTGCAACTCTTATATCGGCTTTCAATGTTTACAAAACTACTGCAAAATAATAGTGGAGGCTTCAAACTTACGCAAGCTTAGCTGGTAGCCGGAAACGTGAATAGCTATAGGATCTCCAAGAGGTGCAATACGCGAAATTCTGATTTCCTCACCTGGTAAACATCCCATTTCCATCAATTTTACCGACATTTCAAGATCAGTAAACTCCTTTACAATACCTATTTCGCCTACCTCAAGTTGTGAAAGTGTCATCGTATATTTTTTAACCTGAGCAAATGTAAGCTTATTTATATTAAATCCAAATAAGAATGGTTAAAAATGACAAGGATCACTTTTGAAAAAATATTTTTTGTGAAAACTTCTTGGTATGAAACCGTAAGCTTTCACAGATTCTTATTTTTTTTAGCAGTTCAACATCATTGAACCGTTTATCGAAATAAAGTTTAACAGAATTTATGGGCATCAACTGCACTTTTGATAACACCAAATGTTGGGCATCCGCAGCCTTTTTTAAATATACCGCAAGAAGAGCAACTGAATAGTATCACCGCTCCAATTATAATTAGTTTACTTTTTCTCATTACCAACCGCGCTTAATGTTAATACAACAGCAAAAATCCCCATACAAATGCCAAGCACATCGCAAAACAAATCGTTCCACTCGGCACTGCGCCAGGTAAAAATAGTTAGTTGCAAGATTTCTATCACTCCGCCAAAAAAAACAGCGGCTAAAACAACAACTATTATCTGCTTATACGTGAAAGTATGCCTTTTTTGTTGCCTTATAATACCGTTACAAAACAGTACAACCAGCGTAAAAAACAGCCCGGTATGCGTAAGTTTATCAAAGCCGGGGAAAAACATCGGCGAATCGCTGGCAGAGCTCAGGTTAACAGAGCAAATGACAAAAATAAATAAGGCCCACAAAATTGTGAGCCCATGATATTTTAATATTGCTTTCATTAAGCGCCAACAACCGCTTTATAGTCATCAGCAGATAACAAGCCGTCTATTTCTGACAGATCGGCAACGATGATTTTCACCATCCAGCCTTCGCCATACGGATCAGCGTTTACAAGGTCGGGCTGATTATTAAGGGCGGGGTTAATTTCCGTCACTGTTCCGGTTACCGGCATAAACAGGTCCGATACTGTTTTTACAGCCTCAACCGTGCCAAAAACTTCATCTTTGGCAGTTTCTTTCCCTAAGGATGCTATATCTACATAAACAATATCGCCCAGTTCGCTTTGCGCAAATTCGGTAATGCCGATAGTAGCTTCATTGCCTTCAACTTTTATCCACTCGTGGTCTTTAGTGTATTTTAATTCAGCGGGAAAATTCATGTCGTTAATTTTATGTGTCCAAAAATAATAAAACTTTAGGCTATAGCAATAATTAAAGATTTATTGTACAAACATCTTTTCATAAAAAAAGAGCGGCTCAAAACCGCCTAACTCCCCAAAAAACAGGGCATGTAGCAGTTTTTTTTATTTCCAGAGAGAATAGTACAACTCACCTCACAATTTTTTTTCGGCATTTTAATTTGAGCATGAAAAGTAATTAATTAAAACCTTTCTGATTTGCAATACAGTAAATATCATTTTATATCTAATTAAAAAATATGAACAATTGGAAATTTATTTACCAGTCCCACTTATTATTAAGTGCCTGTTAATGTTTCACTTACAAATAAGCAGTCCGCTTTTAATTTGTATATTAACCGGGCATTAACTGCCATAGTCTTGTAACAACTAATCATAAAAATAAATTCCATTAATCTCCAAAACCTTCCTTTATTATGCAAAATGTATCCTTTTACTCCACCGCAATTTTTGCGTGGTTAAGCACATTCGGTATTAAGTTACTTGGTGCACTGCTGGTATTTATTATCGGCCTGTATGTTATTAGCTGGATAGGGCGTTTACTCAACGCTTCCATGGCTAAAGGAAAAATTGATGTATCCCTTCAATCATTTTTGAGCAGCCTGATGATGGCCGGCCTAAGGGTATTATTACTTATAACGGTTGCCGGCATGCTGGGCATCCAAACCACGTCGTTTGTAGCAATTATTGGTGCGCTTGGCTTAGCTGTGGGCCTGGCGCTGCAGGGATCATTAGCCAACTTTGCAGGCGGTGTTTTGATCCTGGTTTTTAAACCATTTAAAATTGGCGATATCATTGAATCGCAGGGACAAAGCGGCGCGGTAATTGAAATACAGATTTTTAATACCATTTTACTTACGCCCGATAATAAAACCGTCATCCTTGCAAACGGCGCCGTATCAAACAATACCATTGTTAACTACAGCAGGCATGGCAATATCAGGGTAGATATTTCACTTGAAATTGCACCGCAAAGCGATATGGACAACGTACGCCAGATAGCTGTTAATGCCTGCCTCTCGCATCCGCTGGTATTGGCAACTCCGGCGCCTGTTATTAATGTTTCTAAACTACATGAAGGTAAAATAGTGCTCGGCATTTGCCCTTTTGCCAAAGCCAATGATTATTGGACCGTACTTTTTGGTGTACAGGAGCTGGTTAAAAAAGCTTTTGACGAGCACCAGATCGTGATTCCAAAACCGCATTTATTTGTTACCCAGCTGGATGCCACACCAACATCAGCGTAAATATTATAAATGCCCGGCACATCATGTCGGGCATTCATCTTCCTAATAGCAACCAGCATAATTGCTCATTTTATGCCGGTTTAATTAACCCCGCAAATCCCCCGCTAACTTTAATCCGTTAACGCACCCCGGTATCCACAAACGCCGCCATTAATTTGATATGGATTATCATATTTATTAAAATGGATGCAACATTTTTGCCCTTTTTCGTTTTATAAATACAGGTGCAGCCAATTCTTAATTTCCGTAAGTGGTTTTAAAATTTTATTTTGCACTTTTTAATGACCAATTTTATTAAACCAGGTAAAACAGACACATCAACGGATGAAGAACTGCTTATCGTATACCGTAACAACGGCGACGTGGCGGCTTTAGGAAAACTATATGAAAGATATATGGTTTTGGTTTATGGCGTTTGTTTAAAATATCTGAAAGATGAGGACCTGGCCAAAGATGCTGTGATGGGGATATTTGAGGAGCTGATAATAAAGGTTAAAAATCATCACATCAACACATTCAGGAGTTGGCTATATGTATTGGGGCGCAATTATTGCTTAATGCAATTAAGGGCGGGCAAAAAATTAACAGTGGTTAATTTAGATGACGTTATGGAATTTACCCCGTTTTTGCATCCTGATGATAATAACCGCGAAGAAGCTTATAAAGCCTTAGAACAGTGTATTGATAAACTGGCCGGTGCACAAAAACAAAGCATCGACTTATTTTATTTAAAAGAGAAATGCTATAAAGAAATAGCCGATATAACCAATTTTAGCCTGAATGAAGTAAAGAGTTACATTCAAAACGGTAAGCGCAACCTTAAAATTTGCCTGGAGAAGAAAAGTGAATACTAAAAAAGCCGACATATTGCAGATCAGGAAGTACCTTAACGGGGAGCTTGATGCCAAAGCTATGCACAGGCTTGAACGGGAAGCGCTTGATGATCCTTTTTTAATGGATGCAATTGAAGGTTTTGAAGCAGCTCCCGAAGACCAGCAGGTCAACCTGGCCAAACTGACCGAAAGATTACATCAGCGCATTGAACCAAAGAAAGGTCGTGTTTTTTCATGGCAAATATGGTCAATAGCAGCATCTGTTTTGGTGATATTAACCATTGGCGCCTTGTGGTTAAGGAAAGCTCCGGTAACCGAAAAAACTGCCGATCAACAACTGGTCACGCTTAAAAAAGATAAAACAAATGTTGAGTTAAAGGATACCGTAACACCGGCTAAGCCTGTTACCGTTGTCCAGGCTCCTCTGCTTACTCAAAATGCAAAACAAACCACGATAGTAAAATCGGGCAATAAATCTGTTTACCAGGACGAAATATCATCGGGCGATAATAATACAGTCGCCAGCCTGCCGCCAGCTCCTATGTTTGCAGTTGCAAAACCAAAAGAGCAAACTGATGATGATAAAGAAGTTGTATCTGCAAGCGAGATAGTAGCATCAAATTATACCGAAACCCCAAAAGCGAAGAACAATAGCGATAGCCTGGCAGCACTTGCAAAAAAAGCACGGGACAAAGCCTCTGCTCCTTTTGAATCTAAACTAAAGGGCAAAGTTGATGGCTTAACCATAGTAACCTCCAAAGATTCCAAAACTCAGTTTGGCTATAACAGTATAAATGGAATAATTATTGGCAAAACCGATGGCGCTCCTGTTATTGGCGCGGCCGTTAGGATAGAGGGAACCAATAAAAGTACCGTGACCGATGTGAACGGCTATTTTTCAATGCCGGCAAGCAGCAATAAACAAACATTAGCCATAGCATCCATTGGATATTTACCTAAACAGGTGAGCGTAAAAGGCGGGGATAGCCTAAAAGTTGAACTTAACCCTGCCGATGGCGCCCTAAATGAAGTTGCGGTTGGCTACGGAAGTGTAAAAAAAGAAGCTATTGTAAACGCCCACCCACAAGGCAATATGAGCGCCCTTAAAAAATACCTGCAGGCCAATGCCGTTTTACCCAACGGAGAAGTTACCGGTACCGTTAGCGTAACATTTACCGTTAATGGCGATGGATCATTGACCGATTTTAAGATCAAAAAAAGCCTTACCCCCACAGCCGATCAAAAAGCTATTGATCTGATAAAGGCTGGCCCCACCTGGGTAGGGAACAGTACGGGCAAACCCGAAGAAGTTACAGTTAAGGTAAAATTCCAGCAACAAAAATAACAATCAAGGGGTTAGCCTCAGGAATCACCACATAATAGCGGGTTTACCTTTAATGATGATTTGCGGGATTCACAGACCACATCATTTCACATTAACCCTTGCCGTTTACCCATTTGTACCCTACCTTTAATCTATTAAAAAACGAAGCCATATGAATACTGAAAAAGCGATTTTGGCCGGTGGCTGCTTTTGGGGTGTAGAAGACCTTATTAAAAATTACCCGGGTGTTATTTCAACAGTAGTGGGATACACAGGCGGTGATGTACGTAATGCAACTTACCAAAATCACGGAACACATGCCGAAGCAATAGAGGTTATATTTGATCCCGCACATTTGCCTTATCGTGAACTGCTTGAATATTTCTTCCAAATTCATGATCCAACAACACGCAACAGGCAGGGAAATGACATCGGTACCTCTTATCGGTCCGCCATTTTTTTCCTGGATGAAACACAACGCGAAACTGCCAAAGCTTTAATTGCAGATATGGAAGCCTCTGGTAAGTGGCCAGGGAAAATAGTAACAGAAGTTGTCCCCGCAACTGATTTCTGGAACGCCGAAGAGGAACACCAGGATTATTTAAAGAAACACCCCTACGGATATACCTGCCACTTTGAAAGGCCCGACTGGAAACTGTAGCAATTACAAAGTTGTTGAGACTAGTATTTTTTTTGTAGAGACGCATATTTGCGTCTCCAGCGTGCAAATCGGAAAGGCAAATCCGCTCTGTATAACTGGAGACGCAAATATGCGTCTCTACGAAAGCGCTTGCTATACGTCATCGCCATCTTTTCAGGGTTACTCCTGATGGATTCACAATGACGCATGGCTATGTGTTTCATTAAAAGTTAATAAATCAAATTTAGACAACGTCTTAGATATAATCGCTTAATACAAGCTGCAATATCTTCACCAACTCCGGGTCGTTAAATTGGTACTCGTCTTCAATATCAAGTACAATTAAAGGTTTGTTACCCATTTCAAATCGTTGTTTAAGCAATTCCTTGTGCTTGCGCTCCATTACAAACACAACATCAGCCCTGTCAATCATTTTTTGATTCACCCGCGTACGTGCCTTATCACTTGTTCCCGCGGAATACGCTTTGTGTTCCGGGTGATCCTTAAACAGTAACTCGGCAGTAGGGCTGCGCCATTGGTTTTTACTACAGATGAAGAGGAGATTGGCCAAGTTTATTGTTTTTTTGGATGCCTGATAGCCTGATCGTCAGCGATTCTTTTCCACGCTTCCCTTGTCATTACAAAAAGATCATTTTTTTTGCAATCCCATATAGATACATATTTTTCCGATATAACATAATACTGCTGCCAGGTGGTTAGCTTTTCATAAAGCATTAAGGTGCAAATATCTGTTGCCGTAATAAAATCACCGGTTTGGGGCAAATGTGAATGCATTGAAGAAACTTCCTTCTTAATGCTATCGGCAGGGACATTAGTAAAGTAAGCCGGAATAATATTTTTGTGCAATTTATTCACACTTACAACCTCGTCATTGTCAAAGTTTATAAGATAATCATTACCAAAAACAACCACTCCCTGCTCATGCGTACCAGTTAAAACATACACCTTTTTAACACCTTTTATAATTATGGGCACAGGATTTAGGCTTGTATTTTTATAATATTTAAATGTAGTATCAGTATTAACCCGCTTAATGGCGACTTGCCTCATGTTGTATAATTCCTGCTCTATTTCACTGAGCTTTCGAACTACGGTATCAAACTTGTAGTTGTTTTCATTAAAATCATTACCAAACAAAGTTGTGCCCAATACAGCTGGCTTTTCCCCTTTTGAGAAAAATACATTTGCTAAACCATTTTGGGTTTCATAGGACAAATAGCCGCCAACCTGGTCACGCTTATCTTTACATTTTTCTAAAAATATATCTGTTCCATACCATGAAGCCCATTCAGAGCGAAAAAGAGCCTTGCCCTCATTAACTATACTATCAGTTACCCTGGAAATGTCTTTTTGTTGGGCTGCTGCTGCTATCGCATAAATCGTTAACGCACATAATAGTAGTATCTTTCTTTTCATGTGGCCGTTAATTTTCCGTAAATACCGGCGCTATTTTATAAATAATACTAATCACAAAAATCGCGATAGCAATATAAAAAATCCATTTCCCTTGCTGCCTGTCGTTTTCATTATAACCATATACCCGTTCACCATCAGGTAATGTTTTTTTGTAGGTTGCCAGGTGCCAGCCTATAAAAATGCCCAATATGCCGCCGGCCAGGGCAAATAGGTAGCCCACAATTATCCATGTTTTTTGCGATGGTTCGGGTGCTTTTAGTTCTTCAAGGCGGTCGGCTTTCAGGTCGGTTAACATTTTTTCATTGATGGAAACCCCACGTTCTATAAGTATTTTACGGGCCAGCTGATAGTCAAAAGCGCTCCATTCATCGGCTTTTGCAAGTATATCCATCAATTCCTCATCTGTAAAGCCATACAAATAATGATCATGATCCGCGTTGTTGATATTTTCAATTTCGCTATCCTTCAGCAGCTGATCCACTATTTTAAAATCTTCAGCTTTTATTTTTACAGAAAACTCGCTTGATAGCTCGGTTCGCCTGAAAGCGGGATCAAATGATGTACCTATTTCTTCAATGGTATATTCAATTCCGTGCTCATCCAATACCGCAGTAAGGGCATTGGCAAGGGCTAAATCATTAAACCTTTTAAACAATATAAGTACAGGCTCCATATAAGTAGTTGATGTTTAAATAGATCACAGGCCATTCTTGGGCACCCAGGCCTGACTCTTGATGAGCCATTTACCACTTACGATACGAAACACGAAAGAAAATGCGCCTTCTTCATTAAATGGATCACCGTTTACTGTGCCCGTATATTCAACCGGGACAATTAAATAGGCTAACTCCTCTGTTTGCCTAAAAATCTTGATCCGTTTAACGATAACTGTAAAATCCTTTATTTTAAATTCCTGAACAGCCTTTTGAACCGAGTTTACCCACTGCACACCAGCCAGCTGGCCATTCCACGAAAAAGGTTGTTGCTCATCGGTAACAACCGCGTTTGGCGCGTACATATCGGTAACTTTATCAATATCAAAAGTATAACATGCTTTTAACACCGTATTAACGGATTGCAGAACTTCGGGGTTTAGTTTTTTAACAGTATCGGCTAAGTTCACACCTGCCGCCATGGCTTTTTGCCCGGTTATCAAAATCAATAACAGGCCCACACGCACCATAGTAAATATGCTCTTCCTCATCATATCAGTTAATGTAGCCCATTCTTTTCGAAATTGAATTTATAAAGTTAAGCATCAATTACAAATAAAAAGAGAACCAATCCTATAAAATACTTCATTATATCACTTCCCTTTGGATGCCATATAATCTAACGTTAAATTACACAAAGCCTTAACACCTAAAGTAAAACCACTTTCATCAATATAAAAATCTGGTGTGTGATGTGATGGTGCAGTAAGCGGATCACCTCCTTTAGGCATTCCGCCTAAAAAGATAAACAGTCCCGGTACTTTTTCCTGGAAAAAGCTAAAATCCTCGGCCCCGGTTACCGGCGGGCGCAATAATACATTTTCGGCCCCTGCCGTTTTTTGCAAACTGGGCAGCATTTTTTGGGTAAGCTCCGGGTTGTTATAAGTAACCGGGTAATGATTACTGTAAGGTATCTTCACTTCGGCGGTGGCCCCCTGAGCTTCAGCAGTTTTGGTTGCTATTTGTGTAACGCGTTCAACTAATAGCTTTTCGTCGGCCGCGGTAAAAGAGCGCAGGGTGCCCAGCATCTCCACCCTCTCGGGTATAATGTTTGAACGATTACCCGCTTTTATAGCACCAATAGTTACAACCGCCGGATTTTCGGTAACGTTGATGTTTCGGCTTACAATGGTTTGCAGGTTATTGATTATCTCGGCTGCAACCACTATAGGATCAATGCTCGACCACGGGTAGGCTCCATGTGCCGATCGTCCTTTTACAATGATCTGCATATCGTTAACCCCGGCCATTGTTCCGCCCGGGCGATAGGTGATCTTGTCAACCTCGGTTTGTGAGTTGATATGCAAACCAAAAATCACATCAACCTTAGGATTTTCAAGTACACCCTCTTTCACCATTTCCTCCGCACCGCCTTTTTGACCGGGTTCAACCCCTTCTTCAGCGGGCTGAAAAATAAATTTAACGGTACCATGCAACTCGCTTTTCATAGTGGAAAGCACCTGTGCCACGCCCATTAAAATAGCCATGTGCGAATCATGACCGCAGGCATGCATAACGCCAACTTCCTGCCCATTATAGGTAGTTTTTACTTTCGATGCAAAAGGTACATCTGTGCGTTCAATTACAGGCAACCCGTCCATATCGGCACGTAAAGCGACTACCGGGCCGGGTTTACCTCCCTTTAAAATGCCCACTACCCCCGTTGTGGCTATGCCTGTTTGCACCTCGATCCCCAGCGACTGCAAATGTTTAGCGATAATAGCTGATGTGCGTACCTCGTGGTTACCAAGTTCGGGATGCTCATGAAAATCGCGCCGCCAGGCAATTACCTGGTCTTTTAGGGCATCGGCCTTGTTACTAACCTGTGTTATGCGGGCAGCATTTTGTGCAAATGCCTGTACTGCAAACAATAAAAAAAACAAGATCGATTTTGTTTTCATAGGGAGTTTTTGGAACAGTTAATATAAGAACAATACTTTGAATGTACTAACACATGCGTAAGCATATTTCAGGCACTGTTCCAACCCTCCCCCGCGGGCCAATTTTGATGGTTTACTTAAAACTAACCAAGTCGATATCAAATATCAAAACTGCATTTGCGGGTATAGGACCACCACCACTTGGACCATAACCCAAAGCCGAGGGAACAAATAACAAAATATTACCCCCTGCTTTTACATGTGGGATACCTATTTGCCAGCCCTTTACTAATCCATCAAGTGAACTGGAAAAACCGTTAGCTGAATCAAAGGGCCCGCCATTGATCAGTTTGCCCTTGTAATTTACGGTCACCATTGAATTGCTGTTGGGGTAAGCGCCCGTACCTTGTTTAACAACCTGGTAGTACAGCCCCGATGGATCTTTAACCGCTTTGATCATAGGGTTGTTTGAAAGATAAACGCGGATAACTGAATCATCGATTTTGGCTTGCTTTACCTTATCAACAGACGGTGCGCGAGAGCAGGAGGTTATTGCAATGGATGCAATAAATAGCAGTAACAATAAATTCTTCATTCAAATAATCACTAACCTTTTTAGGTGTATTAAAACATCGGAAATATACCAAATTAAAAAAGCCCGGAATTAACAATTCCAGGCCTCTTTTAATAATTAAAAATATTATTGGTTATTGGGCGCTATTAGCGTAACCGAAAATAACAAAACAGAATTAGGAGGTATTTTTCCGGTTGCATAGTTACCATAGCCATAAACTGATGGAATAAGCATTAAAACCTTACTCCCGGTTCTTACATGTGGCAATACTATTCGCCATCCCAATATTAAATTTCCTAATGTTTGGGAATAATTTGTATTGGCATCAAACTGGGTGCCATCAAGCAGTGTGCCGGTATAATTTACATTAATTGTTGATGCATCTGTAGGATACACGCCTGTTCCCGGCGTAATAACCTGGTAATAAACGCCTAAAGTATCCTTCACATTGGTAATTTCCGGATGAGCGGTAAGATAGGTTTTTATAGTAGCATCATCAATGGCCGCCTGTTTAGCAGCATCATAAGGTACAACATCGCTGTTTTTTGAGCACGAAGAAAAAATAGCTAACGGTAGTAAAAATAAGAATAGAATTTTTTTCATTTTAAATAAAGATCAGTTTAATTTGAATACGCTTTAACCACAACAAACGCTACAATTCAAAAAAACTTATTTATACCGTTGTTTTAATTTTAAGTTCATTCATCTGCGTATCAGCTATCGTTGATGGTGAATCGATCATCACATCGCGGCCCGAATTGTTTTTAGGGAACGCGATTACATCACGAATAGAATCCAAACCGGCGAAAATAGATACCAGGCGATCAAACCCAAGAGCTAAACCACCATGCGGAGGTGCGCCAAATTCAAAGGCATCCATCAAAAAGCCAAACTGCTTTTGCGCCTCTTCTGCAGAAAAACCTAAGTGCTTAAACATCAGCGACTGGGTAGCACGGTCATGGATACGGATAGATCCACCGCCAACCTCGGTACCGTTTATTACCAGGTCATACGCGTTTGCACGTACAGCTCCCGGATCGGTATCAAGCAGGGCAATATCCTCTGGTTTTGGCGAGGTGAACGGATGGTGCATGGCATGGTAACGGCTGGTTTCTTCGTCCCACTCCAGTAACGGAAAATCCAATACCCAAAGTGGTGCAAATTTATTTTTATCGCGTAAGCCTAAGCGGTTGCCCATCTCCAGGCGAAGCTCATTCAGTTGCTTACGTACTTTATCTGCAGGGCCGGCTAATACCAGCATCAGGTCGCCCTTTTCAGCTTCAAATGCCGCTGCCCAGTTGGTCAGTTCATCTTCGCTGTAAAATTTATCAACCGATGATTTTAGCGTGCTATCTTCGTTATAGCGGCAATAGATCATGCCGGTAACACCAATTTGCGGGCGTTTTAACCATTCGGTTATTTCATCTAATTGTTTACGGGTATAGTGGGCGCAACCTTTTGCGTTAATACCTACAACAAGCTCGGCATTATCAAAAACGCCAAAGCCTTTACCCTGAACAATATCATTCAGCTCCACAAACTCCATCCCAAAACGCACATCAGGTTTATCAGAACCGTACAGGCGCATAGCATCAGCATATTGCATGCGCGGAAAATCGCCCAGGTCGATGCCTTTTACCGTAGTAAACAGGTGGCGGGTTAAACCTTCAAAAATATTCAGGATATCTTCCTGGGTGATGAAAGACAGCTCGCAGTCAATCTGCGTAAATTCCGGCTGGCGATCAGCCCTCAAATCCTCATCCCTGAAACATTTCACTATCTGGAAATAACGGTCAAAACCGCTTACCATCAGTAACTGTTTAAATGTTTGCGGCGATTGCGGCAAAGCATAAAACTCGCCCGGGTTCATGCGGCTTGGCACCACAAAATCGCGGGCACCCTCTGGTGTCGATTTGATCAATACCGGGGTCTCTACCTCAATAAACTCAAGATCACTTAAATATTTGCGAATCTCCTGTGCCATTTTGTGGCGCAGAATGAGGTTGTTGCGTATTGGCGCACGGCGCAAATCCAAATAGCGGTATTTGGCCCTAAGCTCCTCGCCGCCATCAGTATCATCCTCAATCTGGAAAGGCGGGGTTTTAGCCGAGTTTAGTATCTCTATATCCTCCACGGCAATTTCAATTTCGCCGGTGGATATTTTTGTGTTTTTGTTGGAGCGTTCAAGCACCTTACCGGTTACCTTGATCACAAACTCACGACCAAGCTCGCGGCTTTTTTCGCGCAGGGTGGCGTCTGTATCTGTATTGAAAATCAGTTGGGTTAAACCATAACGGTCACGCATATCAATAAACGTGGTACCGCCCAAATCGCGCGATTTTTGTACCCATCCGCACAAAGTAACCGATTGGCCTAAGTTGCTGATATTTAATTCGCCGCAGGTGTGAGTTCTAAGCATAACTATATTTATAAAAGTTCGCAAAAGTAAGTTTTTGATTTCGGATTTGGAATGTTCGATTTCGGAATTTGAATTTGTTGAATCAAAAGTGTGTTCAAACAGGCACGCTATTGTGTAATTACTGTAAACAGGTGCCAGATCTGGTGCAATAATAAGATGCTGATATACTTACCGGGTAAAATACCTATTAAACCCAGATAGTTTTATTGATTTTAGGCCCAACATCGGTTTTTCGACAAAATACCAGGATAAAGCGGCGATAGCCAGCGTTGGCGGAAACGACAATAAGAAATGTTCGACAGGTTTTAACGCCGGGAATTTCAAGGCCAGCAATTGCTGAATTGGAAATGCGTAAATATAAAGCCCGTACGAAAGATCACCCAGCTTATGAAAGCCTTTTACCTGCAATTTTGGGTGATAGGAAAAAACCATGATGCCGTATATGACCACTATATTAAGCACAGTATCGATAAAAGGAAATCTGAAATGAAACAGGACGATAAAAAACACGCACATGGCCAGCAACAGCGGTATACTAACAATTATTTTATGGCGAAATAAATAGCACATAGCTCCCAGGAAAAACACCAATCCCCAACTACTAAGATACTTACCAAATTCGGGCGAATTTGGTATACCCCACCAAATAATATATACTATAATTATTAAAGGCAACAACAGCAGGTCTTTGAATTGTTTCTTTAAAAGCACCAACACTACGCCCCACAGCAATACACAAAAATACATGAACAGCTCGGCGGGCAACGTCCATAGCGGTACATCAACACTTATAGATATAAGATTGGAGGCAAAAACGCTCTTCAACACATAAAAATTACCGTGCAATGTAGCCATGTGCAATACAAAGTAATATATGTCGCTATTTGCAAAATATTGGGCCAATGGTAAGGTTGTACAAATTGGCCCTATAACCAAACTGCAAAAAATACCCGCAAAAAGCAATGCTGGAAATATACGTAGCAGGCGCGCCCAAACAAAACTATTAAGTGAAGGCTGCCTGTAAAGGCTTTTGGTTATTAAGTAACCGCTAATAGCAAAGAAAACTTTAAGTCCCAATGATCCAAAATTAACGATACCACAAAACTTGCCCATTGGTTCGTTGGCTTCATTACCGGTTAGCCAATATGAATGTGAGAAAATAACCAGCGTGGCCGCAATGAACCTGATCAAATCAAAATTATTGTTCCTGCCGGCATCTAATTGTTTTACGGTTATCATTTTCAAAACAAAACTATACTATTTTTTATAACGGGCAACTAAGCCGTACACAAAGGCAGGGAAATCACTTTTAAAATTAAAAACAAACAGGAGGCACCTATGGAGCCTGGCTTTGGGGTTTTGTCGTGCCATAAACACGATACTCCTACGGAGTCAATGACACACCAACCATTTCCAACTCCAGCGGAGTTACGTGTTTATAGCAAAAAGACATTGCTTCTTGGCTCCGTAGGTGCCTCCTGTTTAAAAGCGATTTCCCTGGTATACAAGGGCTAATGCATTAAATAATTCAAGCTGATAGCCACGATCCAACATCTGTTGTGTGCAAAATAAAAAATGCCGCTTGCACCGTAAGCCGCCACCTGATTTGTAGAGGGTATTTATAGGAAAGAGCCTTAAAAATCTTGCGCTCCATTACTTTCGGACTAAATCCCTACCTTTGCGCAATAATTCTCAAGGGGTGCCTTGCTTTGGTGTAATCAAAACAAATTGTTTTAACCAAACTGAAAGACAGGCTGAGATCAAACCCAGAGCCTCCCGCCCCTAAAGGGAAAGAGGGCTCGCACCTGATCCGGGTAATGCCGGCGTAGGGAGAGGTAACATGTTAAGAGTACTGCCATTGTACCCTGGTGAGCAGATGGTTTAACTAATTTAATTTTTTTACACATTTTGAAGTTTTTCTACCTGGCCATCGCCGTATTGCTGTTGCCCGTTTTGGCATCGGCCCAACTTTCCATAACCGGAAAAATCACTAACCAATCTGGCGAAGCACTGCCCGGCGCAACAGTCACCATTACCAATCCTGCTGCCAGCGCTATTGCAGATGCAGCCGGCAAGTACCAGCTTAGCAACCTTAAAGCCGGCAAGTACCAGCTTAATGCCAGTTACATTGGCTATCAAACTATTAGTAAAAACATCGTTATAGGTGCTAATGAAGTTATTAACTTAACCCTCAACAGCAATACGTTTGCTGCCGAAGAGGTGACCATAAGCGCCACCCGGGCGGTTAAAAACTCGCCCACTGCTTTTACCAACCTCAGCAAAAAAGATCTGGCTAAAAATAACTTCGGGCAGGATCTGCCTTACCTCTTAAGCCTTACGCCATCAGTAGTTACTACCTCTGATGCAGGCGCTGGTATAGGCTATACCGGGATCCGCATCCGTGGTTCTGATGCCACAAGGGTTAACGTTACCATCAATGGAATTCCGTTGAATGACGCTGAAAGCCAGGGATCATACTTTATTGATCTGCCCGATCTGGCCTCGTCTGTTGATAACATCCAGGTACAGCGCGGTGTTGGTACATCAACCAACGGCGCCGGTGCATTTGGCGGTAGCATCAATATTCAAACAACCACCCGCAGAGATACCGCCTATGCCGAGATCAATACATCGGCAGGCTCTTACGGTTCTATCAAAAATACTGTTAATGCGGGCACCGGTTTACTGGGTGGGCATTTTAGTTTAGATGGCCGTTTGTCGCGCATTCACTCCAATGGCTATATTGACAGGGCAACATCCGATTTAAAATCACTTTACCTGAGCGCTGCCTGGTACGGTAAAAACAGCACCATCAGGGCCAACGTCATATCCGGCCATGAGCGTACCTACCAGGCCTGGAACGGTATTGCCGATTATGTGATAGGCGATAATACGCGCTCAGACAATCGCACTTATAATGAACTGGGTTTAATGGCCGATGGCTCGTTTTATAAAGACCAGGTTGATGATTACCTGCAAAACCACTACCAGTTACTGTATGATCAAAAAATAAGCAGCAAGCTATCATTCAGCGGCGCTTTGCACTATACCAAAGGCAAAGGCTATTACGAAGAGTATCGCCAGCAGGATGCTGTAGCCAATTATGGTTTAAAACCGGTAATCATTGGTACTGATACCATCAACAATACCGATCTGGCCCGCCGTCGCTGGTTGGATAATGAATTTTATGGCGTTACCTATGCCTTAAAATATCAGCCTGAAAGCAACCTGAACATGACTTTGGGTGGCGCTTATAACCAATACTCGGGCGCGCATTATGGCAACGTTATTTATACCAAAGAGAGCGCGGGTATCGGTCCAAATTATGAATACTACCGCGACAATGCTAAAAAGAACGACTTTAATATTTTTTACCGTGCCGAGTGGCATTTGAATGATGTTTTGCTGTATGCCGATGTACAGTACCGCCATATTTACTACAACTTTTACGGCATTGACAGAAACCTGCAAAATGCCCAGCAAAGCGCCGAACTGAATTTCTTTAACCCTAAAGTGGGTATCACCTATCAGCTTAATGAACAAAGCAATGTATACGCGTCATTTGCTGTAGGCAACCATGAGCCAAACCGGGATGACTATGTAAATTCACCTCCGCAAAAGCGACCTAAAGCCGAAAACCTGAAAGATTTTGAAGCCGGTTATCGCACCGTAGGCAAAATTTTCAGCGGCGGCATCAACGCGTTTTATATGCTGTATAAAAATCAATTGATACTAACAGGAGCGCTGAATGATGTAGGTTCGCAGATCCGTACAAATGTGGATAACAGCTACCGTGCGGGTATCGAACTGGATGGTAAAGTAAGGATAACCAGCCAGCTTAACTGGGGACTTACCGCTACCTGGAGCGCCAACAAGATCAAGAACTATCACCAGTTTTTCTCCAATTATGATGATGGCACACTGGTTGAAGAAACTTTTAAAACAACAACAATTGCCTATTCGCCATCGCTTACAGGGGCAAGCATCATCAGCTATAGCCCTATTAAAGGCGGCGAGATTGCTTTTATTGGCAAATATGTGAGCAAGCAATATTTAGATAATACAATGAACCAAAACCCGGCAGGCTTTAACATAGCGCCCGATAACCTGGGTAACCCTTACGCAGTTAACCGTTACCTTAAAAGCTATTTTACAAGCGATGTAAGGCTGCGGTATAATTTCAGTATCAGCTCGGTTAAAAACATTGGTTTGGGTTTACAGGTTAATAATATTTTCAGCAAAAAGTATGAGGCCAACGGTGCTACCTATCCCGATATCGAGAGCGGGCATGTGGTAAATTATAATTACTATTTCCCGCAGGCGCCGCGCAATTTTATGGCATCACTGAGCCTGAATTTTTAATACACGCGAATGGCTCGAATTTGGGCGAATTTCACGAATTAATGCATGGTAGATAATACGAATTGCAATGAAACAAATTCACTTATTTAAAGAGGCACGATAATGCATAACCTGCTATCTCTTTTTATAGAACAAATAAAGGAAACCACCTGGGTGCAATGGCTTGCCGTTGCACTGGGTGTTGCCGAAGTGTTACTGGCCCGTAAAAACAATATCTGGCTTTATCCCGCAGGCATCCTGGGCACCGCTATAGCTATTTATCTTTTGATGGATGTGGGCCTTTATGCGGAGTCTATCCTCAATGCCTATTATGTAGTAATGAGTATTTACGGTTGGTGGTACTGGATAAAACGCCGCAACGAACCGCCAGTAAAAATCAGCCGGAGCAATAAAACCGAGTGGATGATAAGCCTGGCAATAGCTGTTATTGGCTGGGTGTTTTTTTATGTACTGCTCAAAAACCTCCCTGCCAAATACTTTACCCCATCAAACGTACCGGTTTGGGATGCGTTGATATCATCAACGGCCTGGGCAGGCATGTGGCTGCTGGCCCGCCGAAAAATAGAGAACTGGATATTCCTCAACATATCAAACCTGTTTGCTATTCCTATTCTGTTTTATAAACACCTACCCATGTTTACACTGCTCACCATTTTTTTATTTGTGATAGCCTTTTTGGGTTATTTTGACTGGGGGAAAACAATAAAGAGTGAAGAGTCAAGAGTTAAGACAAAAGGTGTTTATTCTTAAATTAATCCTAATTCTAAAATGAACCATCCTTCATATCATCTTAAACCCGACTGGGTAAAAACAATCCGCGATACAGCACCACAAGCCGAAAAGCAGGGTATGTTGCATCCCGATCAACTTAAGTTGATATATGAGCAGGGCTGGTTTAAATTCCTTGTTCCTGAAGTCTATTCAGGCTTGCAACTTGCTTTACCGGATATGGTAAGGTTGGAAGAAAGCCTGGCCTGGGCCAACGGCAGTTTAGGCTGGGTGGTAACCTTATGCAGCGGGGCCGGCTGGTTTGGCGGGTTTTTATCTGCCGATATAGCCCATGAGTTATTAAGCAATCCGCATTTATGTTTGGCCGGCAGCGGGGCATCCACGGGTACTGCAACTATTACCAATGGCGGCTATATTATCAATGGCACCTGGAAATATGCCAGCGGTGTACATCATGCCACACATATAACAGCCAACTGCATTATTAAAAACGGTGAAGAAACTGTTTTAAATGATGATGACACCGAACTGATCCTCCCCTTTATTTTCGACAGGAAAGATGTGGAAATTTTGCCCGCCTGGAAATACATTGGCATGATGGCAACCGGCAGTGATGCCTATGAGGTAAAAGATCTTTTTGTTAATGCCAACAGGTGTTTTAAAATTGACCCCGAATTTGCAGTAGTTAATGAGCCTCTATATCAATACCCGTTTTTACAGCTGGCCGAAGCAACCCTTGCCGCCAATATCTCCGGCTTAGCGGTCCATTTCCTGGATCTCTGCAAACCAATATTTGAAGAAAAACAATTGGGCAAACGTTTAAGCATCGCCCAAAAAGGAATTATAAAACAATTACTTACCAAACTAACGGAGCAGCTACATCATGCCCGCGAAGTTTTTTACCATGCTGTTGACGCCTCCTGGCAAGGAGAATTGACCGGGGACAACTTCCATCTAAATGAAGTAAGCACAAGCAGCCGGAAACTGGCCAAAACAGCACGCGAATGTGTTGACCAGCTATACCCCTATTGCGGCTTACACGCTGCAAACCCCGATACTGAAATTAGCCAGGTATGGCGTGATCTGCATACCGCAAGCCAGCATTCGTTGCTAACATTTAGCCTCGCTTAACAACAACAACATTACTCATGGTGACCTTTTTTTTGAGAGAAAGTCGGCCGGGGCCTTTTGTAACAATAAGCTATAATTAACAAAAACTTCACATAGCTATTTAATTTCATTGCTGATATTTGGCCGATTCAAAGTAAAATAAAAATGAAGTTTAAACATCTGCTGCTTATTTCCTTATCTATAGTAACTGTTTCTGCATCGGCACAAAAAAGAAAAGCCGTTGTACCTGCCCCATCTAATACCTCAGTACCCCGCCCTAAACTGGTTGTTGGCTTGGTGGTTGACCAAATGCGCTGGGATTACCTTTACCGCTACTATGACCGTTACCAAACCGGCGGATTTAAACGCATGCTGAACGAAGGCTACACCTGCGAAAACACCAATATTGATTATATACCAACGGTAACCGCCGCGGGCCATACTTGTATCTACACGGGCTCGGTACCGGCTATACACGGCATTGCAGGTAACGATTTTATTGTACAGGCAACAGGTAAATCAATGTACTGTACCGATGATAGTACGGTTACTGCGGTTGGCAGCACCTCAAAAGCCGGCCAGATGTCGCCCCGCAATTTGCTGGTGAGCACGGTTACTGATGAATTAAGATTAGCTACCAATTTCCGCTCAAAAGTTATTGGTATTGCTTTGAAAGATCGTGGTGGTATTTTACCGGCAGGCCACTCGGCAAACGCGGCCTATTGGTTTGATGATGCAAGCGGTAACTGGATAAGCAGCACCTATTACATGACAGATCTGCCTGCCTGGGTTAAAAAGTTCAACGATCAAAAGATCCCCGAAAAATATTTGAAACAGGATTGGAACACCCTTTATCCGATAGCAACATACCTGCAAAGCGCACCGGATAACAGCAGCAAATACGAAGGCAAATTTGCCGGAATGGATGCGCCAACCATGCCTGTTAAAACTTCTGAATTGTATAAAGGTCGTTTAGGCATGATCCGCTCAACTCCTTACGGTAACTCCATGACGCTTGATTTGGCTAAAGCAGCTGTTGAAAGCGAGCAACTGGGCAAAAATACCGTTACCGACTTTTTAGCTATCAGCCTTTCATCTACAGATTATGTTGGCCATCAGTTTGGTCCCAACTCCGTTGAAATCGAGGATACTTACCTGAGACTTGACCGCGACATAGCTTCATTTTTTACCTACCTTGATGCTACTGTAGGCAAAGGTAATTACACGGTATTTTTAACTGCCGATCATGGAGCTGCCCACAACCCAAATTTCCTGCTTGATCATAAGATCCCGGCAGGCACATGGGATGATGGCCTGGCCCAAAAAGAAATGAACGCCTTATTGAACGATAAATACAAGGTTGATAAGCTGGTGATCAGCATGGATAATTACCAGGTTAACTTTAATAATGCGGCCATTAAAAAAGCTGGTTTAAATGAGGATGCTATTAAGTTTGATTGTATCCAATACCTGCAAAAACAACCGGACGTGCAATTTGCAGTTGATATGCAAAGAGTAAATGCGGCAACTATTCCGGAGGATTTGCGTACCCGCATTATAAACGGTTATAGTGCCGAGCACAGTGGCGCTATCCAGGTAGTGTTAAAGCCCGGATATTTTTCAGGCCATGGAACAACCGGTACCACACATGGCACCTGGGCACCTTATGATACACATATCCCGTTGGTATTTATGGGCTGGGGTATTAACCATGGCAGCCTAACCCGCCAAACGCATATGACAGATATTGCCCCAACCGTAGCCTCATTGCTGCACATTCAGGCACCTGATGGCAACATTGGCAAAACCATTAGCGAAGTAATAAAATAAGTTACGGATGCCCCGCAACAAGGTGCGGGGCTATTTCGTATTCATATATAAAACATAGAGGCGCATATTTGCGTCTCTATTTTAGTTTTCAATTCATAGCAACAAGGCAAAATATCCACCCCTACACCACATCGAAAATGAAAAAATACATTTCCAAATTTCATTATCTAACACAAGACATGGCAAACCGCAGCCATACAGAACAGGTAGAGATAGCTTGCGCCGCTGGTGCCAATTGGATACAATACCGTTGCATGACAAAATCTGATGACGAGCTGATAGATGAAATAAATGACCTGGCTGTTATTTGCGATGATTGGGGGGCCACACTCATTATCACTAACCATTATGATCTGCTTGACAGGGTTGATGCCCAGGGCGTACACATAGAAGATTTTGATGCCGATCTGGTAACCATTCGTAAGGTAATAGGTGAAGATAAAACGTTGGGTACATCGGCTACAAACGCGGTTGATCTGTTAAAAATACAAAAACTGGGAGTGGTTGATTATTGTGGATATGGGCCGTTTGCACATACAGATACCAAGCTCAATGATTTCCCATTATTAGGTTATGAAGGCTATCGCCTGCTTGAAAAACAACCTGTTGATATTCCTGTAATTGCCGTAGGCGGGATACAATTAACAGATGTGGAGCAATTGCTTAAAACCGGCATTTATGGTATAGCCGTTTCATCAGCTATCAATCTTTCACTCAATCCTGCTGCCATGGTGAAAGAATTTTACAGAAGCATTTTTTAATAAAATTCAATTTTGTTCGCCAAACAAAATAAATAGGGCAATGCAGCACCTTATTTGCTAATATTTTTACCTGTAAGATAAATTTAGGCTACGAATTTTGTAAATTGCATTATAAAATCTCTATAAACCTCATTCCAAATCTTATGGAAACCTATAATAAAGTGTGGCGGGCATTCTTTGCCTTTTCGCTCATTGCAATTGCCGTACAACAATTTATTTACACCGGTTTCAGGCCGGTGATTATGCCACCAGAGCCAGCGTTTATTGGGCAAAGCACTTTTTGCATGTGCGTTGCGAGCATCTTACTTATCTTAATATCCATAGCTATCATAGCGGGTATCAATGCCCATGTAGTGGCCGATTATTTGGGAGCATCTTTATTACTGATGCTGATACTTTTTCATATTCCCTATAACATCAAACACAATTTAAATAACCTGGGTGGTTGGACCGATGCTTTTAAAATGCTGGCCCTTTGTGGCGGCACTTTTATTATGGCTACATCACTCCCCACCCATAAAATAAGCGGCATTGATGTGGTAACCGAAAAACTAAGACCTACAGGCCCTTACCTTTTTGCAACCACCATGATTGTTTTTGGCATCATGCACTTTGTTTACCCCACATTTGTAGCAACGCTTGTACCAGCATGGATCCCCTTTCATTTATTTTGGACATACTTTGCCGGCGTCGCCCTTATAGCAGCAGGCACGGCTATCGTACTCGGGAAAAAAGTAAAGTTAGCCGCTACTTTATTAGGCATAGCCCTCTTTTTATGGCTTATCCTGCTCCATATACCACGTGCCATCGCTGATCCGCATAGCGGCAACGGTAATGAGTGGACCAGCGTTTTTGAAGCCCTGGGCTTTAGTGGTATAGCATTTTTAATTGCCGGCACATGTAAGCCCCGAAAAAATGGAACGGGTCAGTAATTAGTCAAATCCGCTGTACCTGTTTTAGCTGTTTTGCTTTTATTGTATATTCACAAAAAAATTTCCATAGCATGACAGCTTATAGCTTTTTACAACATCTTCATTCCGGTTTCAGGTATATTGTACTGGCATTAATATTAGCAGCCATTATTGGCGCATTAATTGGCTGGATAGGTCAAAAGCCTTACACCAATGGCATTCGCAAGCTCAATTTATTCGCGCTGATATCGGCACACACACAATTGCTTATTGGCATAGTACTTTATTTTGTTAGTCCGCTTGTGCAGTTCACCAGCGATACGATGAAAAATCCCGTGAGCCGTTATTTTACTGTTGAACATTGGGTTATGATGATAATAGCTATCGTTTTAATCACCATTGGCCACAGCAAATCTAAAAAAGCAGCTACTGCCGAAGGCAAGCATAAGATTATTGCTATCTTATATTTTATCGCTTTGTTAATTATTTTGGTGAGTATTATACTTATTCCACGTAGCTAATAGGATTTAGCAAATAAATAGTTTCTAAAAAAATTTGATAATTCATTTTTCTTTATAAATTTGTGACCTCGATGATTAAAAACTCACATAAAAACAGCTGGTGGCACCAATTAAATTTGGCAGCCGGATACGTTTTTGGTCAGAGATAAATCTAATCAATTGTAAACCTAAGTAGGAAACCCGGCGACCCCAATTCGCCGGGTTTTTTTATTATATATTTTTTGAAAACATAACATGAGCAAATTTAAAATAACCACCACCCATAAAAAGCTGCTTGCCGATACCACCACCCCGGTAAGTATTTACCTGCGCCTTCGCGATGTATTCCCTAATTCGCTGTTGCTGGAAAGCTCTGATTATCACAGCCGCGAAAACAGTTTAAGTTACATTTGCTGCGAACCCATTGCCGGCCTGGTGCTTAACAATGGTATCCTTAAAAAACAGTACCCTGATGGTAGCCAGGAGAGCCATGAGGCGGGCACATTTGAGCTGATAGATCAGCTTAACCAATTTATTGACAGTTTTGAAACTGATGCCAATCCGCTTAAAATAATTTCAAATGGTTTGTTTGGTTATTTTACACACGAGGCTGTTGAACATTTCGAGACCATTAAACTAAAGCAAAGCGATGATGTAAGCCGACAGATACCGGTGATGCAATATCATATTTACCGCTACATTATAGCCGTTGATCATTTCAAGAACGAGCTGTATATTTTCCATAACCAGGCCGAAGGCGGCCCAACAAACGGCGGTATCGAGAAACTGGAATATCTGATTAAAAATAAAAACTTCCCCGAATACAGCTTTAAAAGCAGCGCTGCCGAACAATCAAACCTTACCAACGAGGAGTTTATCGCCATTGTTGAAAAAATGAAGCAGCATATTTTCAGGGGCGATGTTTTCCAGATAGTACCGTCAAGAGCCTTCTCGCGTACTTTCCAAGGTGATGAATTTAACGTTTACCGGGCCTTGCGCTCCATTAACCCATCGCCTTATTTGTTCTATTTTGATTTCGGCGATTTCAGGATCTTTGGATCATCGCCCGAAGCGCAGATCACCATAAAAAACAACGTGGCCAGTATATTCCCCATAGCCGGAACCTTTAAGCGCAGCGGCGACGATGAAAAAGATGCCGAGATAGCCCGCAACCTGGAGAACGACCCCAAGGAATCTGCCGAGCATGTCATGCTGGTAGATTTGGCCCGTAATGACCTTAGCAGGCATTGCGAGAAGGTAGAGGTTAAAGCTTTTAAAGAAGTACAATACTATTCGCACCTTATCCATTTGGTATCACATGTAAGCGGCAAGCTTTTACCGGGTGTATCATCCTTTAAGATAGTTGCCGATACTTACCCTGCAGGTACACTCAGTGGAGCCCCAAAATACCGGGCCATGGAACTTATTGATGAGAACGAAAAAGAGAAACGTAGTTTTTATAGCGGCGCCATAGGCTATATGGGTTTCAATGGCGAATTTAACCATGCCATCATGATCCGCTCATTCCTGAGTAAAAATAATACCCTCCATTACCAGGCCGGGGCGGGCATCGTTGCGGGCTCCATAGCCGAAAGCGAATTAAAAGAAGTTGATAATAAGATAGCAGCCTTAAGACGGGCTGTTGAACTGGCCGAGGAGCTGTAAAATATTTCGGAATTCGGATTTTCGATTTCGGATTTAGTATTTAGCGCACCCGGAGTGATTTAGAATTAGCATATATAATTTCCTTTTAAGGATTAAAGAAATGAACAACAAAATATTAATTATAGACAATTACGATTCCTTCACCTACAACCTGGTGCATTTGGTTAACGAACTTGGCCTGCAATGCGAAGTTTGGAGAAATGATAAATTTGCCATTGAAGATGTGGATGCTTATGACAAGATAATCCTGTCGCCGGGCCCTGGTATACCTTCAGAGGCGGGACTACTGTTGGATGTGATCAAAAAATACGCGCCTACAAAGAGCATTTTTGGTGTTTGTTTGGGCCAGCAGGCTATCGCCGAAGTTTTTGGTGGCAGCCTGTACAATCTTAGTCAGCCGATGCATGGCATTGCAACACCTATAAAAGTTATTGATGGCCAGGAAGAATTATTTCAAGGCTTACCCGATACTTTTAAGGTTGGCCGTTACCATTCATGGGTAGTAAGCAGCGATGGTTTGCCCGATGTATTAAAGGTTACGGCAATTGATGAGGCCGATAATTCCATCATGGCATTATCTCACCGGGAATATGATGTAAGAGGGGTCCAATTTCATCCGGAATCAATATTAACTGAGTACGGAAAAGAAATAATGCAGAACTGGCTAACCCGGTAATTGACGGATAATGATAACTTTGTGTTAACAATGACATTAACAAACTGTTATCGCGAGGGGAAAAATTTCGCGAAACGGTGATGGAGAGATAACATTTTTAAAGGTTTGTCATCCTGAACGCAGTGAAGGATCTATTCGTAGACTGTACAGGGCGAATACACATGGTGGAGAGTAGATCCTTCGTTCCTCAGGATGACAAAAGGGGCTTTAGCAAATACGTCAGGGTAGCTTGTCGAAGCATGTGGGCAAAGGCCTATGCACGCGGCCCTTCGAGAGGCACAGGATGGCAGGCCACTTTAAAATGAACTTACATTAACAAACCCGTCATTGCGAGGTACGAAGCAATCTCTGCAAATGCAGATCAACTTGCATAGTTACCCTGTAAAGCATAGAGATTGCTTCGTACCTCGCAATGACGTTCTTAGTATTTATACATGACGATACTTGATAAAATAGTTGCCAATAAAAAAAGGGAAGTAGCGCACGCTAAAAAGCGCGCTTCATATGTTGAACTGGAAGAATCTGAATATTTCCATAGGGAAACTTATTCGTTCAAAGAGTTTTTGCTTGACCCTGCACGTACCGGTATAATTGCCGAATTTAAGCGTAAATCGCCTTCAAAGGGCATTATAAACGATAAGGTGAGGGTTAGCAAGGTAACAACTGATTACGCGGCAGCGGGCGCCTCAGCGCTCTCTGTTTTAACCGACCGTGATTTTTTTATGGGCCGCAAAGCCGACCTCAAGAGAGCCCGGTCAGTAAACAGTATCCCGGTTTTACGTAAGGATTTCATGATCGATGAATACCAGGTAATAGAAGCCAAATCATTAGGCGCCGATATTATTTTGCTGATAGCCGCTATACTTACTCCTGCCGAAATTGATAAGCTGGCCACGCTGGCTAAAAGTATCGGCCTGAATGTTTTATTAGAGGTACATAACCAGGAAGAGCTGGAGCGCAGCATTCACCCCAATTTAGATGCTATTGGTGTAAACAACCGCAACCTGGCCGACTTTTCCGTTTCTGTAGAAACATCCTACCAACTGGCCAAACACATCCCTGCCGAGTTCATGAAAATATCAGAAAGCGCCATCAGTGATCCTGAAACCATAAGACACCTTAAACTGGAAGGCTATAATGGCTTTTTAATTGGCGAAACTTTTATGAAGCAAGAGGATCCGGGACAAGCCATGCGCGATTTTGTAGCGCAGTTGTAAAGATCATTCATAACACATCAAACAAAAAGAGGGAATTGCCACCGGCAACTCCCTCTTTTTGTTTGAGCGATTATACTAATTAATGCTTATCAAAGAATAATTTGGTAGTTACCTTATCGCCACCAATGGCAGCCGCCGCTTTATCATAATTAACCTGGTTCACATTTTGTTCATTAACAGGATAGGTAAAACGAACAGGAAAAGCAGTCTGCGCAGTTTCGGGGGCTAAGAGTACCGGATAATCCAGTCTCCGGGTTTCTATCCATGCATCCCAACCGCGGTTATATAAAGCAAGGTATTTTTGAACAGCAATTTTTTGCAAATTATTACTGCCTGCTGCAGTAGCAAAAGCAACATTTGGCTGCAACAGGTAAGTTGCCGCCGCACCAGCTGTTGCACCCCAGTCGGTTACTGAAGCAGTAACGCCGGCGTTGTAATGACCGGCAACAGTACCGGCAACTGCATAACCTCTTGATGCCGCTTCCGCAAGGTTAAATTCAGTTTCTGCATAATCCAATAATGTAGCCGGAAAATCAGGATTGGTAATTGAGCCAATAGAGCCTTTTACCAACAATGGACCGGATGGTTTTGAGAATAAGCTAAATGTGGCACTTTCACCAGGATTGGCACCGGCGTACTGACCATCGGTGTTAACTGTAAAGAAGTATGGAAGCCTTGGATCAGCAGGATATTTAGGTGTCCCATTGGGATTAACAGGTTGCAATAGGTCCATTATTGTGCTGTTGCCAACAAAATCCTGCCTTGCACTCTGTACCAGGTCAACCCATATAGGGTTGGTATTTGGCGGGCTTGCTACAAATGTAAATTTAGCGTTATCGGAATTTGAAGTAAATACACCAGTGGCAATTGCGGATTCAATAACGGATTTGGCTTTCGCGTTATCCACATCAACCATAGTGATGCCCATTTTAAGTTTAAGTGTAGCTGCAAATTTCTTCCAGGCAGTAATGTCACCACCGTATATTACGTCGGCAGCGCCAAATCCGGAAGCCCCGGTTTTTAATGCGGCAATATCCGCATCTAAACGGGTTAGCAAGCTGTTATAAACAGTTTGGGCATCGTCAAACCTTGGAAAAGTTTTTTTAATATCCAAGGCATCGGTATAAGGGATATTACCAAAAGTAGTTAAGAGGTAATAATAAGTGTATACCTGCAAAATATCGGCAGTAGCTAATTCATTTTTTTGTACATCAACACCTGTTACATCCGTTGGAATCAGCGTTTTTGCCCGCTCTAAATTATAAAGCACATCCCTGTACATGGCATTCCATAAATTATCAGGAATAGGGCGGGTAGTAATATCGTAATTACTTTCATCCGTATATGTGGTTTCCTGCCACTGCTGCTCAACTAAACGAAATATGTTTAGGTTAACATTTGATGATGTCATCGTGCTGGCTAATGTTCTTTCGGCATTTGTAAACAATGCATAAGAAGGAACAAGTACCGGATTCTTTGGGTCGTTATTCAGACTCGCAATATCCTTTTTACAGGCCGAGAATAGTATCGACGTCAGTAAAAATAAACCTATATATTTTTTCATAATTCTTTTCCTTAAAAACGTAGTTTCAAATTCAGTGATAGTGTACGTGTGGTTGGATAGGCGCCTACCTGGTAACCTTGCAGGTTTCCGGATGTTAAGCCTTCCTCAGGATCTGCATAAGGTAAATTTTTATGTATTATCCAAAGGTTTCGTCCAATCAACTGAAAGGTTACTTCTTTGATAGGGCCCAGGCTTGATACCGTTTTTTGAGGTAAAGAGTATCCGATAAGGGCCTCTCTTAATTTGATGTAACCAGCATCATACACAAACGCCTTGTCTGGTAAACGTGCATAACCAAAAGCGCCATAGTTACTTGCACTTACACGTACAGTGTTTGGCTGCCCAGCTTCAGTTACACCAGGCCTGATAAACCCACCACCGTTAGCAAGTGTATTACGTACGGGGTTGCCTAAATCATTGGTATAAACTGTTTCAGGATATAGCCCGGTAGCTAACCCGTAGTACATATCTGTTGAAAATACAGAACCACCTTTACGAATATCAATTAAGAAACTTAGGTTAAACCCTTTATAGGTAAAGCTGTTGTTGATACCGCCTGCCCATTTAGGATTTGAGTTGCCGATATTTGCGTTAGGGCCGCTTTGCAGATACTGCCCGTTGGCGCCAACTACCTTTTGCCCGCTTTTGTCATATATAAAATCGGTACCGCGTATCATACCAAAAGGTTGGTTTAAGCTGGCATTTATAGATACACCACCCTGGAAACTGTTCAGCTCAAGGTTTTTAGCTTCCTGACCCTGATCATCTTTAAACAGCTCAGTAACCTTACTTATATTCTTGGTAAAGTTAACGGTCATTTTCCAACTGAAATCATTTGTACGGAACGGAGTGCCATTTAATGATAACTCGATACCTTTATTTACTACCGTTCCCGCGTTTAAGTAGTTAAATGAATAACCCGTTGCGGTTGATACGTTAACCGGCAATATTTCATCAAAGGTTGATGTATGATAGTAGCTACCATCAAACCCTAAACGGCTGTTAAAGAATGATAATTCCAAACCAACCTCAGCACTCCTGGTACGTTCCGGTTTTAAATTCGGGTTGTTTTTGGTTGTTTTTACTATGGCCTGCGGAATTGAACCAAATGGAGGAAGTACAGTATAGGTATCATTTACACTATAAACAGGTGCATCTGCACCTACCTGCGCGTAGTTGGCCCTTATTTTACCGTATGATAACCATTTGTAATCTTTTAACAATTCAGAGAAAATGAAACCACCCGCTACCGAAGGATAATAATAAGTATTGTTGGCCTCTGGCAATGTTGATGACTTATCTCTTCTGATGGTTGCATCCAGGGTAATTAAATTGTTGTAAGTAAGTGTTGCCCCTGCAAAAACACCATCAACCTCTCTAAGTCCTTTATATTCTGTAGGCGCGTTTGGAGCGTTCAGGGAGTTGGATATAGAGTATACTCCCGGAACAAATAATCCACCATTAGTTGTAGCAAAAATATTCTGGGTGTTTTCCTTCCTGATATTTGTTCCTAATAACGCTTTCAGGTTGAAAGATTTTGAAATGTTTTTATCAATATTAGCTAACAAATCATAATTGGTTTCGGTAAATGATCTGTTGGTTCTTGAGTAATATGGTACACCCACGCTACTTACATTTTTACGCTCTTCATCTAACTCTGTATAAGAATCTAACGAAACCCGGCCGGTAATAGTTAACCAGCTAACTGGCTTATAAACCGCGTTAACATTTCCAATATACCTGTTACGGGTATCGCTTTCAAAGTTTTGGTAACGTACATAATAGGGGTTATCCCAAAATATGGGGGTTAAATTGCCATTTAATGGATCTGCGTAGTTCCAGGTAACGTTTTTTCCTGTTCTTTCATAGGCAGCCTTCAAAGCCTGTACATCGTTGTTTACTTCCCACCATTGCCTTAGGTTGGTCATTACGTTCCTGGCGGCGGCACCATCATAACCAGTACCCGGCCGGCCAAGTCCATTAATATTATAGAAGTTAACGGCGCCACCAACTGTTAATTTAGGCGTAACGTTGTAGGTCGCTCCTAAGTCTACCTGGTTCTTTTTAATGCTGCTGTTAGGGATGATGCCATTTTCAATATTCCTGGTATAACCTAACTTAAATGTTCCCTGGTCGCCTCCGTTAGTGATCAGGATGCTTTGGTTATTTGAAACCGGGTGAACAAAGAACGAAGTAGGGTCGTTTTTTGCCGCTACCCATGGAGTAGCTTTACCAAAGTTGGGCGACGTTTTATCAAAAGCATCCCACTGATAAACCATCAGCTTTGGATCAAATTTAGCGCCGTATGAGGCATCTTCTGTTGTTGGGGTAACCAAATCCGATTTTCCATCACCATTTACGTCTCCATAAAAGAAGTAACCCGTTGGGTCATTATAATAGTTACCGTAACCTGCACCATAACTGTGTTGATATTTTGCAAAGGTTGATTTATCTACAGAACCAACACTAACGCTGCTGTTAACTGTTATACCTAAACCTTTTTTGCCTTTTTTAGTAGTTATTAAAATAACGCCGTTGCTGCCCCGTGAACCATACAGCGCGCTTGCCGCTGCACCTTTCAAAACAGTAACAGCTTCAATATCATCCGGGTTAATATCCGACGATGGGCTACCATAATCATAACCACCATCACCAGCCTGCTGAGAAGCACTGTTATTGTTGCTGTTATTAACCGGTACACCGTCAATAACAAAAAGTGCCTGGTTATTCCCGGTAATGGATTTCACCCCCCGTAAAATAACATTGGTTGATGCACCAAGCGCGTTGTTCTGGCGTATTTCCAAACCTGCAACTTTACCAGATAAACCGTTAACAAAGTTTGATGAGCGTGTTTTGCTGACCTCTTCACCGGTTACCTGCTGAGCCGCGTATGATTGCTGGTTACGCGTCCTGGTAATACCCAGCGCACCGGTTACCACCACTTCACCAAGTTGCTGACTTGTAGGAATCAATACCACATTTAGCGTAGTGCCGTTTGCCGGTATTAATTGAGTAACGTAGCCGATAAAGCTGAATGATAAAACTGCACCTGGGGTTACCGATAAGGAATACTTTCCATCGGCACTGGTTTGAACACCCGTATTAGTTCCCTGAATTTTCACCGTTACTCCGGGTATTGGCAAACCATCTTCTTTGGCCGTAACCTTGCCAGTTACGGTATGGTTTTGTGCATATAGCTGTGATATAGCAAGCAACAAAATGCACAAAGTCGTGAGTAGACTTTTTTTCATGAATAATATAGATTAGTTATTGGTTAAAACTTAGAAGAAATAAACCTACAGGAGATTTATAATAAAATCAATTAATATGTGTAACGTTTCCTTTACATAAATATTATTAACCACAGGGAATATTTTTAGGCTGCGATAATAAAATATTTTGTTCTTTTGCACGTTCTAATTCCGTAACTAAAAAACATTTAGTTAATAATAAGACAGTTAAAAGTTAATTAGGGCGGGGAAAATGCGCGAGGCATTTTCCCCGCTTATTTTTATACTAATCTATGAAAAAAAAATTCAATTAACTAAGAATAAACGAATTATAAATATCAAAAAGTTTTACTTCAAAAATACTTTTTGCAAAAAGATGTCTCAATTAATGCATCCAATGCATCCGCCTGATATTTTACCCGGATAAAAAATAATTAAAACTGAAACAAAAAACAGGTTATCGTTAAGTATGTATTAAATTAAATGTTATTATTTAATACATATTTCTCTAAAAGCAACTAAAATGTTACAAACCAAAAAAAACTAATAAATAACAGGCAATAAAAAAGGGGCTTGTTATTAAACAAGCCCCTGGCAATTAGTAAATAATAATACAGGCAACTATTTTTCGTTGCTCATGGAATAAGGCACGTCTGCATCCTTTGTACCACGCACCTTATTTGGTGTCGCAATCATATCAAAATTCAACTCAGCACCGTTTAATAAAGCCTTATGGCTTACCCAGTTGTTGGTATATGGCTTACCATCAATGCTCAGGCTATTCACATACTTGTTATCAGCACTGTTATTTGAAGCATTAATGGTGATGGTTTTACCATTCTCTAAATTGATGGTTACCTTTTTAAACAATGGCGCTCCCAATACATATTGATCACTGGCAGGTGTAACCGGGTAAAAGCCCATTGCCGAGAAGATGTACCAGGCCGATGTTTGGCCATTATCCTCATCGCCGCAATAACCGTCGGGAGTAGCTTTGTACAGTTTGTTCATGGTTTCGCGTGCCCAATACTGGGTTTTCCATGGCTGACCTGCATGGTTATAAAGGTATATCATGTGCTGTATAGGCTGGTTACCGTGCGCGTACTGGCCCATGTTGGCTATCTGCATCTCGCGGATCTCATGAATTACGCCGCCATAATAGCTATCATCAAACGTTGGTGGCATAGTAAACACCGAATCTAATTTGGCAACAAACTGCTGCTTGCCCCCCATCAGGTTTATTAAGCCCTGTATATCATGAAATACACCCCAGCTGTAGTGCCAGCTATTGCCTTCGGTAAACGCATCGCCCCATTTAAACGGATTGAACGGGGTTTCAAATGTACCATCCTGATTTTTACCGCGCATCAGCTTGGTTTCCGGATCAAAAATATTGCGGTAGTTCTGGCTGCGTTTTTTGTATACCTCTATCTCTGATTTTGGTTTGCCCAGGGCTTTTCCTAACTGGTAAATGGCAAAATCATCATAAGCATACTCCAGGGTACGGGCAGCATTCTCATTTATTTTTACGTTGTAAGGCACATAACCCAATGTGTTATAATATTGCACTCCACGACGGCCGGTAGCATTAGGGCCTTCATTATTGGCACCATGCTTAAGGGCCTGGTATAAAGTTTCGATATCATATCCACGCATGCCTTTAAGGTAGGCTTCAGATACTACCGATGCAGAGTTGTTACCGATCATACAATCAGCATAACCCGGGCTTGACCACTCCGGCAGCCATCCACCTTCTTTGTAATCGTTGATCAGGCCTTCCTGCATTTCTTTATTGATAGACGGGTAAACCAGGTTAAGGAAAGGATACAACGCCCTGAAGGTATCCCAAAAGCCTGTACCGGCAAACAGGTAACCCGGCATTACTTTGCCATTAAAAGGACTGTAATGTATATTCTCGCCTTTTTCATTTACCTCATACATTTTGTTGGGGAAGAAAAGCATCCTGTATAAGCTGGAGTAAAATGTTTTAGTTTGATCAATAGTTCCGCCTTCTACATTTAACCTGCTTAATGTTTTATTCCAGGTATCTTTTGCCTTTTGCTCGGTAACCGCAAAATCATCATTGGCCAGCTCGCGTTTCAGGTTAATTTCTGCCTGTTCGATGCTTACAAATGAGGATGCTACCTTTAGGTGCACTTGCTCGCCTTTAGCTGTTTTAAGGGTGATAACAGCGCCTGCATGGTCGCCGGTATACTCTAATGAGCCATTATCCTTTTTCCAATCATGCCATGCCGAAGCCAGCGCGAAAGGCTTATCTACATAAATAACAAAGTAGTTTTTAAAATTGGCAGGTACAGCGCCACTGTTTTTGGTGCTATAACCCACTATCTTTTGCTCCCCCGGAATAATCTTCACATATGATCCCTTATCAAAAGCATCTATTACAATATGTGAACTATCGCTTTTTGGAAAAGTGAACCTGAAACTGGCTGCCCGCTCTGTCGGCGTAATCTCGGTGGTTACATCATAATCAGCAAGGTAAACACTGTAGTAATATGGTTTCACAATTTCGGCCTTGTGCGAGAACCAGCTGGCGCGTTCTTTCTCGTTCAATTTTAACTTACCTGTTTCCGGGAAGATGGAGAACATGCCATAATCATTCATCCATGGTGAAGGCTGGTGGGTTTGCTTAAAGCCTAATATCTTATCGGCATCATAGGTATATTGCCAGCCATCGCCCATTTTACCGGTTTGCGGGGTCCAGAAATTCATACCCCAGGGCAATGCTATTGCCGGGTAAGTATTACCATTGGAGAGTGAAGGCTTGGAAGCCGTACCCATAAGCGGGTTAATCAGATCAACCGGCGACGCTATTTTTTCTTGCGCCAAAACTGCTACCGGTAAAAAGGCAAACGCCAGGAGGAATAGTTTTTTCATTGATAAAAAATTGTTTTTTAAAGGGCGATGAAACTATCGGGCGTTGATTACCCTTTCAGGGCAACTCCTAATAGCTCATCTAAAATTACTAAAGCGTTGATTTACAGTAGTGCTAAAACGTTTAACCAAACAATGCAATATACACTGTATCAACAAACTTTTGCAATTATATTTAATGAGAACCTAAATTTTTTGCAGCAATAAACTTACCATTTCAAATTAACAGTTACCCCATCCGGGCTGTTGGCAAAACCCAGGTAAAGCGTATTTGATGATTTATCCCATGATGTTTTAACATCGGTAACTGCCTGGCCCCTGCTATCGGTAACTAAAGTTTCCTTTGGCTCGCCGGGAAGCAACACGCGTACACTATTCAGCGTTTTTATAGGGCTTTTTGCCACAAAGGAATAGCTTGAGCCGGTCACATTTTCGCTATATATCCTTGATGCTGATGTTAAAACCTGGGGTAGTTTTTTATTGGGCACACGGCTTAGGTTATACAGCAAAGCCTGCTCGCCGGGGTTAATAATCTTTTCGGCCAGTACAGGTAATTGAGGATCAAAAAGATCAATAACTGGGCCTTTTATAGTCAATGGCTTGCTATCGGCGTTTTCATCTAACACCGATGCAATATCATAAGGACCACGTTCCAGATATAAACTATTTTTAAAAACCAGGTTGCCAGCATGGGCATCTTTTTCATAAGCCTGTTTTACAACGTTGATGTAATCACTGTCTTTATCAGCGGATAAAACATATTCTTTGGGGTTTTGCCTTAAAACATATACAGCCCCTTTGCCCACTTTAAATTGCCCGTCATTGCCGGTTGGGGTTACACCAAGCAGTTTAAATAAATGTTGAGATGGCGCGCTGAATTTATTGCCTTTGGTATTCCACCATTCCATCACAGATTGATAGGGATCATCATCGCGACCGCAATAAATTAAAGCTCCCCCCTGTTTTACCCAGGCCGCTAATTGCACATGCACATCTGCCGAAACAGGCTTCATATTGGAGTAACTCAGCACCAAAACTTTTATATTTTTTAACGATGCCGCGTAACCCAGGTTTTCCATATGCACGGTTTGCACCGGTACCCCACGCTTTAGCAGGGGCAGGGTTTGCCCATAAAAATTGGAGAACTGCGGATCTTGGAACCCGTTATGGGTAGGGAAACGCTGAAACATGAGCGTATTGCTCATCAATACGCCTATACCATTTACGCCGGTTACCTTGTTAACCGATGCAGGCATGCTATTCAAGGCATTCACCATGATCTGCATTTGGGTAGAGTAATATTGCGGAATCAGCACCTTTTCATTACTCCCAGCCACTTTATAGGGATGGGTGTAAATGCGCTCGGGCCATGGCATCACTTCATAATCAGATACAGTTGGATACAATAATTTAGCGGTAAATGTAGCCTGGTAATTGCGCTTGTAATCGCTCCAGTCGCGCTGCCGGTCTTCAATCGGATCGGTCAAAAAAAACATTTTGCGACCCGTTGGCGCCGTCATAGATACCATTGAACCGTACTCCAGGTAGGCGTTTTCAAATACGCGCTCCTTTTGCAAACCGTTAAAATAAGTTGGTTCGCGCGAGGTACCGGTCCACACCTGCGCTATGTAGCCGTCAATACCGGGCAGCGAGGCCAGGCTGGCTTCGGGGCTCACAATCTGCCATGACGAATAATTGACCAGCGAATGTGTAGCAATAAATACTTTTATGTTTAAACCCTTGCTTTTGCCATAGGCCTTGGCGTATGATGAAACCTGCTTTATGGCATCGTAATACAAGTGATACTTTAATTTGCTTGATAAATAGGTATTCTCTGCCGATGCATCCTGCGGTTTCCATGGAAAGCCGTAATAGGTTTGCCATTGCGCTTTAAAGCCCGCGCTATAACCTGCGCGCGCCCAAAACTCGGGTTCCTCCAAAAATATATTGGTAATACCTACGTCAATCACCCTCTTGATCACGGCAGTTTTCATGTACTCAATGAATGAGGCATCGGGCACTACATAAGGCATATCCTTACCATGAAAAATGGTATCGCCTTTTTGTGTTACCTGCCCTACCCCCAGGTGATTTTTACCATCCCACTTACCCAAAAAGTAATCTTTGTAATCACCCCAGGCTATACCTGTCATAAAATTGGTTTGATAGCCGTGGTCGCGCCATGATTGTACACGTTGCTCAAACGTCATGCCCGGCCGGTCGTTAGTGCCATAAACAATGGCGATGTCGCTTCGCACGTCAATCTCGGGCATCCAGGGACTCCCTGTTTGGAAAGCTGTTTTTTCTTTTAGTGGTGATAAGGGCGTCGTTTTTTGCGCATAAGCGGCAACGGCTAAAACGATTAAGCAACTTGCAAGTAAAATGTTTTTCATAAGTGGTTTTAATGGTAAATAACGTTACCGGCATCAACAGGTAGCTTGCCGGCACACATAGATAGTAAATTATTACAACTGAATATAGCTTTATATCATTATAATTACAGAAATTCCATTCAACGCCCTTCGGCTAACTTTTGTAATACATATGGGGCTATAATAGCCTTTGTGCTTTGCACACTTGGATGGATGCCATCGGGCACATATTTAAGATAAGCGCCCTCCCCCTGGTTAAGAATTTGCTGCCAATGGGGATAGTGATCAATTAACAATATTTTCTTTTGCTTAGCTACCTCCCTGTACACCTGGTAATAGGCAAGTAGGTTTGGCCGGGCCTCGGCATGCTTGTTAATGGCGATATTCATCACCTGTAAAATCACTCCGCAGCCGGGATTATACAACCTAATCCTGTCAATCATATAGTTTAGGTTAAGCCGGGCCAATGCCACCGATGTTTTATAAGGTAAATAAGCGTCATTCATCCCAAACTCTATCAACACAGCATCGGGCTTTTTGCTAATCACACTATCATCCAGGTGCTGCACACCCCAACCCGACCACATGGCGCTTTTTGCCGCATTGATCACGGTTAAGTTGTTGCCATATTTTTTATTTAATCCAGCGTTCACCGAATCAACCCAGGCACGACCGCCCTCACCAGCCGTTAAACTGGTGCCATATACCACCAATGTTTGTTTTTTACCTGCACAAAGATTTTTAATGAGTTGGGTTTGGGCAAGGACTATGGATGGAATCAGGCCAATAATCAGTAAGGAGATTTTGAGGAATAATGCTTTCATGGTGATCTACATCAGCCCAAATATAATAAATTATGTATCTACATAATATGGATTATTTAAACACAGCGATGGTTAAATAATCCATACTATTTTCACGCAGTTTATTTTACTGTGGGGATGTATTGATAAACCACTTCATAGGGTTTACCTTTTAGTTTTGCTGACACCTGCCCTATTGCCAGGTTTTCTTTTTGCGGCGTAGGCTCGCAAAGCGAATAGATCTGCCCCTTGTAAACTATAGGGCTGCCAACTGGCTTATCAAACTGTACAGCCATAGTAATATGTGTGGGGTACAAAAGCGCTATCATGGGCAAATTGTAAATTTCTTTAACCAGGTAAAAAAACAAAGCGGCCCTGTCATCACAATCGCTATATTTTTCAAACAACGTTTCTTCGGGCGACAGCCGTTTTTCTTTCCCGAAGTTTTCCTCATCGGTTTCATATAAAAAAGCATAGCGTGTAAACCGCATTAAATAATCCACACCTTTCTTTTCATTCATCCCCTTCATGTTTTTTTTCAACATCGGGATCAGCGAACCATAGGTTTCTTTGCTTAGCGGAATATTAAAATACGATCCAAAATCAACCACCGGGTAGTTTTTAAAAATGGCCTCTACCTCTCTGTTCAGTTTTATATTAAAATAATACACTTTGTGGCGGTAGGTAAACTGCAATTCTTTTTCAAAGTAATCTTCGGGTTTAAAGTCGGGCATCTTTTCTACATTGTATGAAAAAGCATTTACGGCTTCCGGAATATCTACGTTTACAGGAATGGGCGGATCCTGGTGTAGATCGGCATGGGCATAATCATGATAATTTAAGCATACGTACCTCTTGTTATCCACATCAAAAAACGGAATGTCTTCTACCTTTTCATCATTAAACACATAAAATATCACCTTATTGGAAGTTAAAGCCAGCCGCGCATCATATCCCGACTTAGCCAGCAAAAACCACTTATACAATGTATACCTGCTATAATTAACTTCCTTAGGACTAATTTGCTGGGCCACCTTCCGGATAAGCTGGTAGTAAAGCCAATCGTTTAAATTACTCCTTTGCTTATAGGCGGTTAATGAATCCATTAAGGGTTTATAATTACCGGCATTTACTTCGGCATAAAAGGCTTTTACCAACTGTGGTGTTAATTGTACAGGAACCTTAACCAACACGTTGCTATCAATTCCACAATTAAAAGTTCCCTGGTAAAACTCAAAGCACAGCCGTTGATCTTTGCCCTGGCCATAAACTGTTGTCAGTGTAAAGATCAGCAACAATGTATACAATACATTCACGTGCCTGATCATGGAAATTTATAATTGGATATATTAAAGCTACTGATAATAAATACCTTTTGCATATTATCTTTTAGCATTAAAAACACATTCAATTAACAATAACTTAACAACCGGGGATTATTACAACCGACTTTTGATTAAAACACAAATCCCCCGGACTTTCATCCGGGGGATTTGTGTTTAATGATAGTAACAAAGTTTGGTTCAAATACCTTAAACTTATTTGCTTGCACTCCAGCCGTCACTCCAGCCATTACCGCCGGCGTTTTTTGAACCTTTTACAAGTGCATCATATTTTGCAGCCTGTTTTGGTGTTAAAACACCCTTGATCTTTTTTATGGTAGCAGTACGCAACGGCTCAATAGCAACCACCATTTTGGCGTTATCACCTTTATTAGCTTCTTTTATCTTTTCAAATTTTTCTGATGACTCCTGGTAAATGGCAGCAACTTTTTTGCATTGAGGATCAGTAAGTTTTAATTTTTTTTGTAGTTCCATCGCTTTTTCTTCTGGCTTGGTTGCAGCCATTTTTTGCGCGAAACTTGCTGTTGTTAACCCAATTAACATGCAGCATAGTAATAATAGTTTTTTCATCGTCTAAGTTTATTTTACTATAAATGTAGCTGATTTTAATTAGATATTAAAGAATGTTTGTATTCAACTTTAAATACAGCCAACACTTACTTCATTTTCGCTGTCATAGGCATACAAAGCGACATATCCTTCTTATCGATAAACGTTAATTTAGCAAGCTGATTTACTTTAAATTGATCTACCCCTTCGGTGATGTGTAAAAACTGATTGGGTAATACATTTTTAAAATATTGAACGGTGCCACTTCCGGCCCATTTTATTTCAATTTCATCAATTATTTTGGCTTGCCCTATTCCCATTTCCTGCCTTAACGGAGATGCACCAAAACTGCCTCCTGAATTTACATCTTTATACACGCTTCTTTTAACGCCGTTTTCTGTAAAGGTTAGTTTAATATGGCTCCCGATGGCAGCTTTATTGGCTTTTACCCCATCCAGCTTTAAACTTATCCAATTATTATCATTGGTTTCGGGATTAAGGTATAAAGAACTGGTGTACGAATCGCCGATATAGGCTCCTCCCATTTCGGCAAAAATATCCTGCCTGCCGGTGTTTCTCAAATCGGCAAATGCAATACCGTGTCCTTTCTGCAAATTACCCAGGCGAGACGATGTGGTGATATCAACAAACTTTTTACCGCCAACATTCTTAAACATCTTGTTAGGCACCAACGACCTGAAATCGGGATTACCCGTTCCAAAATACATATCCAGGTAGCCATCGTTGTCAATATCGCCAAAGTTGCCCCCCATACTGTACACTACTTTATCTAATCCCGCCTCTTTGGTTACATTAGTAAAAGTACCATCCTGGTTGTTTTTGTATAAGAATACATTACCCGCATTTGCAACAGGGCGGCCCAATGCCTGGGATGCACTATAGTATCCCAGGGAGCGCTCAAACTGATAATCGCTTACAATAATATCCTGCCAGCCATCATTGTTATAATCATAAAACCAGGTTGTAAATGTTCGTTCCTTATTGCTGCCAATTCCAGCTTTGTCGGTAACATCTTCAAAATCGACACCACCGCCCTTTATACCTTTATTTTTGAGCAGATACTTATTACCGGTCATGGTCGAAATAAATATATCAGGGTAACCATCATTATTATAATCGGCAGAGGTAACACCCTTTACAAATGATACAATATCGCAATGGGCCGTTTTTGTAACATTGGTAAATGTGCCGTTGTGGTTATTAATATACAATGCACAGGTAGATGAATTGGCATCAAGTACCTGGGTTGAGGTTTCGGTACCAACAAAAACATCAAGCCAGCCGTCATTATTAAAATCGGCCCAGGTGGCTGTTTGGGTTGGATGGAAGAAAAGCAAGCCGCTTGGTATAGTAACGTCTGTAAAAGTACCATCGCCATTATTGCGTAACAGCGAGCTTGGCTGATTTCCAAAACCCCTGGTAAGCCAGGCTCCCCTTAACACAAAAAGATCTATGTTACCATCATTATTGAAGTCTGTTTGTTGAATATTTAATCCGCCTGTTATACCGGTTAAGCCGCTTTGTTCGGTACGATCTGTAAATGTACCATCCTTGTTGTTCTGAAAGTAATGCATAGGGTCGCTCAAATCCCATCCGGATGTGATGATATCCAGGTATCCATCATTATTAAAATCATCAATAGCAACGCCACCGGCCCGGCCATTAACATTAATACCAAGGCTTGCAGCAATATCTTTAAATGGTTTTACGCCTGCAACACTATCGGCATTTAAGCCGGGGATCAACAAATTTTTGGGCACCTTTACCGGGTATTCGCCCAAAGTCATATAGGCAATATTAATCAGCCATTTTGATTCCAGGTCATCCGGGTGAATCTTTAAAATAGTTTTGTAGGTTTCAATGGCTTTTCTGGAGCCAGTCTGGATTTTATGAACCCCATCATTTTTAATAGGGAAAATGCAGGAAGAACCGGTATGGTTAAGCATACAGTTGCTGCGCTCGCCGAGGCGCATATAAGCGATGCCTGATTCAGAAAAAACAGCATCTGTTGGCATGAAATCCAGCTTGCTCAATATATTTTCGTAAATATCAACAGCTTGCTCTTCCTTCCCTTTCATCAGCAGAAGCGAGGCCTTTGAAGCCCATAAATATGAATCCTGGTTATTAATCCCTATTTTGAGTACAGAATCACAATACTCAATTTTACGTTCGGGGTTAAATGGATTTAAAATAGTATTATTCTTTTGGTTAATTGCTTTTAGTAATTGTATCATCTCTTCATGCGAAGAGGTTTGACTGGATGCTATTATGGTGAAGCCAAGCGCTACAACGAGCACTGAAGCCAATATTATTTTAAATTTCATTTGATTGTCTTTTTGCCGCTACAGGTAAACCTGCAGGGAATTATGCCACTTTAGTTTTGATAAATAAATTTGTATTTAAACCTGCCGAAGCCTGATGCCCTGAAAAACAAAGCATCATAACAAATTAAAGCTGATTAAAGGGATGCCTGATTATTAAGCGAATGATTCAATTTATTTGCAGTTGCCCAACCGGGATACAAAAAACTGCAGATAAACACATTCAACAATACCTACCAGGTATGCCTTTAGTGGTCTAAATAAGGAGAGAATTAGCAGGAAACTTTAGGTGGTTGCTCAGGAATGTCCTGATGATAATGAACTAAACGCTGTACAGGCTGTACCACGTTCTTTTGCAATTTTTTTATGGGGCAATTAAACTCAAATTGTACAAAGGATAAGCTAAGGTTATCCATCATTACTATTTTGCCATACGGAACATGATCTTTTTGAGATACCGGTATATCCTTAACCTTTTTGGCATTAAGTACATTATTATCAACCGGGCGGGTAGTTTCGTAATTAGGAATGCACATGAGGTGAATGGCAGTCCGGGTAATTTTCATTTTTACATAGTTGTAACTGTTATTACCAAACTGGATCTGACCGGCTATGTTCTCAAAGTTTTTCCAGTCATGAATATTCGGCAAATTAACAGGAATGGCTATTTCTGTAAGATCTTTAATATTATACAACCCTTTACTTATCTGATGATTGTAGTATTTATCGGTTTTATAAACCAAATACTGGTGCACTGCCAACTGACCTCCTATATTTAGGAAGTGAATATTAAGTAACAGCAATGCAATAAACTTCTTCAAGTTGGGCTTTTAGGTATTGATTTATAAATATGAGGTTTATTATTTATAAATCAAAATAAGTTCAGCTATAAATATTGCATTGTAACATAGCCTGTAAGTTGAAATGGGGCAGGGAAATCGCTTTTAAAAATCCATGAATATTTTTTGGCTAAAGCCTTAACTGATTTCCGCCAATTTAACCGTTGGCTAAAGCCCAACGGCAATGATTAAGGACCGATCCTATTTAAAGTAGCGAAAGGTTCATTGCCGCCCCATTTATGGGACGGCAGAAAAGGAACAAAAAGGGACTTTAGCCAAAATTTTCCATACAGATATTTAAAACGCGATTTCTGTATTGAAACGGGCCGATGCTTGGCCCGTGTATTATTTATTTACAAAATATCTGATGCCAAACGGAGCGCCTTGCTTTATTACCTAAAATCAATCATCATCGCTATCCTTACCTGCCAGTTTTGCGGGGTAAGCTTTTTTACCTTTAGTAGCTGCATACCATAATATCCGGTTCAATACATCATCGTTTCCTCCATCAATATGATCATACTCGGGCAATGATGATAGCTTGGCGAAATGCAGGGCCGCACCCTTTAAAGAGGCTAGTTTTGGATTAATAGTGTTAATAGGAATTTTATTTTTCAAACTTTTATAAGTGTAGTCCGCCGGCTTGCTTGTAAAGCAATCAAACATAGGTAAAGCTGTAGCATCTATAATATTCATCGGTGGTAAGCCTAAAATTTGCTCAATAGAGCGCACTATGCAGGTTTGGTTGTAGTTTTTAGATACCTTGCCCTGCAAACGACTATAAGGACTTATCACAAAACCAGTGGTACGATATGCCGATACGTGATCCCAGCCAGCCTGGGAATCATCCTCAGTAACAAAAATTACTGTATTTTTCCAAAACCTGCTTTTTGATACCGCTTCCACAATCCGGCCAAGCGCCAGGTCATTGTCGGCTACCATAGCTTCGGGCGTTGGCATGCCCGGCCTTGTACCAACCGTATGATCTGACGACAGGGCGATAACCATTAAATTAGGTAATTGATCGCCGGGCTGTTTTTCATAATCATTAATTTCTTTAATAAAAGTTGATGCCCTTAACTGCTCATTGATCCGGTGCTCATCAGATCCCGGAAAATTTTGCGACAACATGGGCCTTACCCGCGATATGGTGCTGGTATTGGTAAATTTAAAAGGTTTACCAGCCATGTAATCGTTGTAAATATCCGTCCAGGTGAGTTTATTATCAAAATGCGGCTGGCAGGCCTCTCCATATATTCTCACCGTTTTTCCATGGTCGGCAGCGTTGTTCCATATAAAGCCATTGCCATCATAAACCAATGCATCCTCCTGCACGTGCGGGTAACTTCTGAACCATGAACGAACGCTTTTTTCAACATAGTCGGTAACCATGGCGGCATCCGTCCACTGGTGCCCCTCGGCCGAGCATTTGCCCGATGCATAATAATTATCGAGCAGTAAAAAATTGCGTGCAATGTTGTGCTGGTTTGGTGTAATGCTATCGCCATAAATACAAAGCGATTTCCTCCCGTTACCTTCTGGCATATCACCTAAAACCTGGTCGTAAGTACGGTTCTCTTTGATGATGTATAATACATGTTTAAAAACAGATGGCTCGCCAATACGTTCCGGAATGGGGCGCGGTGCAATATTTTTACGCGGCAGCAGCTGTGCAATTTCCTGCCTAAAGCTTAAGCTAAGATCTTTTACCTTTTTTGTGTATTGCTGCAGCTGCTTATCATCGGGTAAAGGAATTATAGATACCGTTGCCTTTTGATGGTGGGAATTATAAGTAGCCTCCGGGTTATTGCCTACTTCAGCATCAATGCCTGCTTTATTTATTTCTTTACTGCTTACGCGTGCGCCCTCGCCTTCCAGGTTGGTAACAAACAAAGTATGATCGCTTATTGCAAGGCCGCCCGGATAAGCTTCTGTAGGAATAAATCCCCTTACCTCGCTATTTGCAGCACCCTTACCCGATGCCTTTGAACCCAGCTTTACTACAGCGACTGCATTATCAAGTCCATTGGCTACATACAAAGTGGTTCCTGATTGGTCAATTGCCAATGCATTAGGAGTATCGCCTATATAACTCTTTTTGCCGGGATTCAGTTTTACACCAATCGACTCCACATTTTGAAGCGAAACGGTAGATATAACCGAAACCATATCGCTATTGCCATTGGCGATATAAACAAAAGCTTCATCGGCACTGCTAATAATGGCATTGGGGTGCAAACCAACTGGAATTTCTTTGATAACCTCGCCTTTAGCAAGGCCTATCACCATAACAGTGCCCAGCGCTGTGGCGCCGGTTTTAGGATCGATATATGTTTTTCCATAAGGTACACCTGCGGTTTCACGAGTAAGGGTATCCACCGCTTCGGGGCCGGCCCAGTTGGTTACAAATGCCTTGTTTTTGGCAATTACAATTCCGTAAGGGGCAACACCTGTGGGCTTGGTCCATACCGTTTTACCGGTATTGAGGTCTATTTTTACCAGCTGGTTATTTCCGTTTAAAACCACGTACAGGTAGTTGGTTCCATTCTCATTATTAATGGCTACATCATTGGGTAAGGCAAGTGGCGATTCGCCTTCGGGCCTAAAATCAAAAGTATTTTTAATGCTGATGGTGGTACCATCAAACACTGCCTGGAAAACATACGACTTTGACTCTTTGCCTTTACCCGCCGCAGCGCTCCAGAATATTTGCGTTTGATTATTTAGCTTCAACACTTTTAAACCCGAATAGGTACTTGAAAGTCCTTTATACTGATTGCTTGCCTTGTATGTCCACCGGGTGATAACCTTGCCGGATACGGTATCTATTACAGCAATTCCATACCTGTCTTCAACAGCTATCCGGGCGCTGCCGGGAATAAGCCTTACATCCATGCTATGGTTTTCGTCCTCAGCATCGCCAAAAGATATCACTTTACCTGCGGGATCAACAATGCGGTTATATGGCATTAAAACGGGCAAAACATTTCGGCTTAGGGTACTATCATCATAAGCACTATGCATGTTTACCTCTTCATTATCAATAGCCGGGCGGCTTTTTGGCACCGAATGACATGCTGCCAAAACACCTATTATACAAAGCGTTATAGGATATAGTTTTAACGATCTTTTAATCATGATTTGTTGATAGTTGCAATTGATAAAAATATAGCATTAACATGTAAAACAGGTTACCAAATAGTAAATTAATAAACGGCGGGCTAATTGTCGTTATAAATTTTACAATGGCCTTTGTCATAAAATGCATTAATCATGTAAAATAGCCCATCATTATTTACCAATTTATCAATATCAATAAACTCGATTGATTTTACAACTTCTATAAGTTTTGTCTATATCGTGCAAGCTTTGGTATATTTAATCGTCCCTTTATATTGATTTAGTACTTTTGAGTTTATTATGATTAAAATGAAATCCCTCAAAAATCTAAAATATAAAACACCGATTTTTAAAAAAGACCAACCCGACGATACCTATAAATTTAAGCCACTGCCTGCTCTATCTGGCAAATACCCCTACCATTTGGTATTGAAAGATATTTTACCCCAGGTAAGTGATCAGCACATGGCATTCCACATGATTGGGGATACAGGAGGCGTTGGCAACCCGGCATTGCAGCAGTTAATAGCCAATACCATGGCCAGCCAATGTAATAAAGAAAGCAAACCGGATGACGGTCCGCAGTTTTTATATCATTTAGGAGATGTGGTTTACCATTACGGGGAAGCAGAACAATATGATAACCAATTCTTTCAATCCTTTGGCAACTACCCCGGTCCTATTTTCGCGATAGCCGGCAATCATGACAGCGATATCAATCCCTTAAGCACTCATCCCTACAAAAGTCTGGATGCCTTTACCAAAGTATTTTGTGATACTGTATCCCGGCCTGTTGCTTTCAGCAATCAAACCAAACGGAAAAGCATGGTACAGCCCAATATTTACTGGACCATGGAAACGCCCTTAGCTACCATAATTGGGCTATATAGTAACGTGCCTAAATTTGGGGTTATAACCGAAGAACAAAAAAACTGGTTTATTGAAGAGCTCCACTCTGCAAGCCCGGATAAAATGCTGATAGTTTGTATACACCATGCACCCTATTCGGCAGATATCAATCATGGCTCAAGCCTGCCGATGATCGCTTTTTTGGAGGATGCCTTTGAAACCGCAGGCAAAAAGCCTGATGTTGTCTTCAGCGGACATGTGCATAATTATCAAAGGTTTTGCAAAAATTATACTGATGGTAAAAGTGTATCCTTTGTGATAGCAGGTGCAGGTGGCTTTGATGAGTTGCACCCCGTAGCCACCACAGATGATGTTCGTTTTACAGCCGATATTCCGCAACTTGATGATGTTAAACTGATGAGCTACTATGATACAGGGCACGGCTTTCTGCAGATAGGCATCAATAAGGAAGAAGACGGCATATCACTTAACGGCAATTATTTTAGCATAAACCCCAATGAGGGAATTACATTGGTCGACTCCTTTACCATTAGCAAAAGCATCAGGCAAAAAAATCTTGAGGCTTACGCCTGAAGGCTTTGAACATTATTTGTGCCCCCTCACATTACAAAATGCCAAGCCGCGATAAGCAACCCGTATTAACAGATTACCTATCGCGGCTTATAGCAAAGGCTTATTATTTTATTTTCAAATCGCTCCCTGCTATATCTTCCCAGCGGTAATAATGAAAGGTTTTATCGTTACTCATTACTACAAAAATACCGTGTTTAAAGGTGTCGTTAAGCGGTATCGCTACAACATCCGATCCATCGCTTTGGCGTGCGGCAACATTTGCCACTTTTATTAAACGATGTTCAAAAGGATTGCTTTTGGTGCCCTCCCGGTTAAATACCTGGAAACGATTGGCTCCCTGATCTGACACCAAAATATATCCTGTAGTATCAGATAATTTGTAAATAGAGATCCCTTCATGATCGGCCAGGAAACCGCTTGTTCCAAATATGGCAAGCTGCTTGTTCCCTTTTTCAGGATCCGCATAATATTGCCTTACACCAACCTGCTCATCTGAGTAATAAATATAACCCAGCTCATTATCTACCGCGATAGATTCAATCTCCTTTTTACCGCTATACTCACCAAACTTACGTACAAGCTGCGCCTTCACATTACCGGTCCCATCATCGGTAAGTAAGTACTGCCAAATGTATCCCCCCTTTAGTGGGCCATTTTTACGACCTACAATAGCGTACATCTTACCATTTTTTGCTGTATAAATGGATATACCCATCAAATCGCGGTACTCGTTACCCGTTTCACCGGCAAATGCTTCAATGCCCCCGTTATCTACCGGTTTCAAATCTGGCAGAGAGTATATGCGGAGCTTATGGGTCATGCGTTCTGTAGTAATGGCAATATCCGTTGGCTTTCCATTTAACATTAAGCCGTAGGCGATATCCACGTTATTAGGGCGCTTAAGCCCTTTCACGGTTTTGTTAGCTAATATTTTGCCTTGCAGGTTAAAAACATAAAGCGCGCCATCACTATTTTTATCTGTGCCGATGATCAGGCTTTGAGCAGGATCATTGCGGTTAATCCAGATTGCCGGATCATCCGTATCAAATTCCACCGGATCTGTAACCACAACGGGCTTTATCTCCGCCGAATTTATGCCAGGTAAACTGAGATTGTTTTTATTGGCAGCAGTTTGCCCGCAGGCTGTATTAAAAAGCAATAAAGCTAATGGCGCTATATAGAAAATATTATATCTGTTCATTAAATTAAAATGCCAGTCGGTTGCCGCACAGCAACCGCCTGTAGTGAGTTGAATTATAAATTATTTTTATTTTGTGCCGAAAGCGCCTACAAAGCTTGATGGATCAGGAGATTTATAGGTTATACCATTTACAATGATACCTGCGGCATGGTGCCTGGTAAATGTAGTGATGCCCTTTGTTAACGCCGGCGAACCTGCTTTTAAATGAAAATCCCAGCTGGTATTAAAATCGGCATTGCTGGTTGATGTACTCAATGGATAGTTTACAAACTGCGGATCATTGGCGCCGGCAGTTTTGCCAATTACATCATTTACACCTGCCACAATATCGGCACTGGGCTGAAACTGATTAACCGTAGCCTGGTCAAACCCGTAATACCAGTTATTGCTGTATACAGATCGTTTATCCTCGGGCTTCTTGGTATCTCTTTTAACTCCAAAACGGGTATTGGCAAAAAGGTTGTTATATAAATCGGCACGTACGGTGCTTTCCAGCCAAACAGATCCACCTTTAGCGGTAGGTCTTCTCCAGCCGGTATTGATCATGGTATTATTATAAGCTATAATATACGCCTGGGGCACGCGGTCGCCGGTGTTTGATAGTTTAAAGGCATTGGTATTGGCACTGTATACCATGTTATAGGCCAAATCTGCCAAACATCCCGATTTAAAATTCATGGCCTCGCCACCGGTAACGCCTGTGGTGTAAAATAAGTTGTTGGCAAAAATCACTTTACCACCTTCTATATAGGTACAATCTTCATTAAAGTTCCTGATGATGCTATTTACTACTATAAGTTTTCCGTTAACGTTTGAGAACCATAATGCGGGCAAATTTTCGCCGCTTACCGCCTTGTACAAACCCTGTTTTACCGATGTTGAAGCATCAGAGGTTGTAGAGCCGCCATATTCCAATATAGTATTATCAAGCACCAGCTCGGCACAACTTGGGGCAGCAAGTATACCTCCCCATAGCCTGCCAAATTTTTTGGCGGTTGTTTTATAAGCATCGTTTACGGTAAATTTTACCGGATTTTCTGCCGTGCCATAGGAGTAAAGATTCCCTTTTACAATAATTTCTGGCTTGGCAACGGTATCCATCACTACCGTTACACCCTCTTCAATAGTTAATGATTTCCCTGCCGGGATAATAATATCGCCCTTGATCATCTGTGTACTTCCTTTTGCCCATACACCGGATACCTCACCAATAGCCGATCCATCAGCCGGCGTAGTATCAACATCAATATTTGCTTTTTGGCAACCTGCAAAAATCACAACCGATAATGCGAAACCTGCAAAAATTTGTTTTAAGTTCATTTTATATATTTTTAAATGATGATGTTTTTATAATTTATACCTGATACCTAACAGGTAACTTTGTTTATAATAGTCCTCGCGGATTAACGTTTGCCCGTTTGACACAAGCTTCTCCTGAATTTTAAGATTTTCGGGATTGGTGCCTTTGATGAACAGTTTGCTTGGTGTGTTAAGCAGGTTTCCCGCCTTTAAAAACACACTTAAACCACTTTTAAATCTTTTTTCGGCCGAGAAGTCCATCTGTATAAAGCCTTTCTGCCACAGGTCATTATTTAAAAACTGTGAAACTGTATTGATACGTGGCCCGGTATAAGCGCCGGCCAGCTGTGCATCCCAACCTTTTTTAGTATCCTTATAGAGTAAAGAAATATTAGCAATATGGGCAGACTGGCCATAAAGCGGGCGTGATTGCTCAACCGAAACGGCCTCTACATCACCTGTTGAACTGTTAATTACCCTTGAAGTTTTAGGCGTGGTAATGCGTGAGTGGGTATAGGTATAGTTGGCCTTGATACCGAATTTATTAAAGAATTTAATGTAATCAATCTCGGCACCATAGTTACGCGCGGTACCAAAATTACCCGGACTATAATAAATATCCTGCCCCCGGGTGGCATCTGCCTGGAAAGTGTATTCTATAGGATCTTTTATAGATTTATAAAAGCCACCTACCAATAACTGCTCAGATGCATCAGGGAACAGCTCATAGCGTAAATCAAAATTATCTGCTTTAGCACGTTTCAAATCCGGGTTACCGCGTTCCTGGTATTCTTCATTTACTACCTTGCTTGGTACAATTTCATAAAAGCCCGGGCGGTTAAGTGATTTGAAGTATGATGCATGCAGCTGGTCTTTATCGCCCAGTTTATATTTTAAAGTTAAACTTGGCAATACATCGGTATAAATCTGGCTTCCTTTAGGTTTTAGCTCACCAGCCGGAAACAATAGGTTATATGCCTGGTTAGTATGCTCAACCCGCGCACCGCCAATTACCTGTAAAGCATTAGCCGTAAATTTAAACATACCGTAACCAGCGCTTGTTTTCTCTGAAGCATCATAGGTTAATGGGTTATTTACAGCGCCTCCTGGATTTTGAACAGCCCACGCTACATCGGTGTAGTTTTGAAAGTCGGTACCATACAGTGCCGCCGTGTTAACCGGGTAAAGGGTGTAGTTATTAAAAAAACTGCTGCGTTGCTTATCTCTGTACAAGCCGCCTGCCGTAAAATCAACATTTACATTACCAACAGGTACTGTGTAGGTGATATCCAAATAACCAGATTTATCTTCATCGGTGTTGCGCTCCCAGCGGTGGGTGCTTTGATCAACCACGGTACGCCTGTCAACATTATTATCACGTACGCCACTTAGTGAAATAGTTGTATTATCGGGCACATCGTTTTTGGCTGATGAATAAACTGCAGACCATTGGATTTTTAATTTGTTATCAAATAGCTTATGATCGCCATGCAAAGTGCTATTGTATATTTGCTGCTCGGTTAAACGGGTACGGGTGGAGTAACCTAATTCCGCATCACCTGCCGAAGGATTATAACCGGTAGAGTAATTGGTAGATACCGCGTCCCGCGTTTGGATGTTATCCAGCTTTACGTATACGTTATACAAACTCAGTTTATTGTTTTTATCAAACATGTAATCAACCTTACCGTGTAAGCCATAACGCTTTTGCTGTTCTGAAAATTGACGCTTACTTTGACCCGTGATTACCGCATATTGATCGGTACTGTTTACTGCCGAACTATAAAAGGTACTGTTACTACCCCTGTAGGTATTTTGGTAGCTGCCCGCCAAAATAACGCCAAGCTTATCATTGAAAAATCGCTGCCCTATTGACAAACTTCCTACCAGGTTTGGAGCGGGCTTCTTTGAATCATAGTTTAATGTGCCTTTAGGAAAATCGGTTTGGGTTGCCTGGAAATTTTTGCCCCCAATTTCATAAGGCGACTTGTGGTTTATGGCCGATGATTGGTAACCGAGGAAATTACGGTCGAAAAACAACTGGTTGTACCCGCCTGCTAAATTGGCATTCACCAGGAAACGGCTTGGTGCATCTTTCATTACCATGTTAACTACCCCACCAACGGCATCGCCTTCCAGGTTGGGGGTAAGGGTTTTGTATATTTCAAGCCTTTCCAATAAGTCGGCAGGAAATATATCAAGCGGAACATAGCGGTATTGATTATCGGGACTTGGGATTTTAACTCCATTTACCAGGGTGTAATTGTACCGTTTATCCATACCTCTTAAAATAGCATACTGCGCGTCACCATTGCTGTTACGCTCTACCGAAACTCCGGATACACGTTGAATAACGTTGGCCACCGTCAAATCGGGTGACGCCTCAATGGCCCGGCCCGATACTATATTCATCACCTGCACAGATTGCTGCTCAATACGGCGGGCCTCATGCTCGGCCGATCCATCTTTTTTTGATGTTATGGAAACTTCCTGTAAATCCTTTCCGTTTGCCTGCATGTAAATTTTCACATGCGGGTTATCTTCCTTTTTTATATCAAGTTCCTTAACAACCGTTTTATAGGATATAAAAGAAACACGAAGAGAAAATGAACCGGCAGAAACACCCTTGAGTTCAAAAGAACCATCGAGCCCTGTTGAGGTTACTTTATTGGCCTGATCAAGAATAACAGTTGCGCCAACAAGTGGCTCACCCGTGCTTTGGTCATAAACATGACCTTTTAATGTAGTAGCGCTTGCGGCAGTTGCGCAAAACACAAAAACCAATAATAGCTGTATAAGTTTATTCATTTTAAAATTCGTTTGTTCAACAATGTTTACTCGTTTTTTTGTGGTGCAAAGGTGTACCAGCAGCACACTACAACTGAAATTTACACTGTTACAAAAAGTATACACCGTTACATATGCCATATACAACATAGCAACACAAAGGCATAAGTAATTAACAGTCAAACATTTACGTCATTAACAAAACGCCATTATCATTTAGTTACCGTTACATTAAGATAATGTTAAGTGATTTATGGGTTAAACTGCACCCTTTGAGCATAAATGGTAATAGTTTTAAAGCGTTTGGATAAACGCGGATAGGTTATCGCCCTGGTTAAGGCTAAGTTTTTTACGCAGGCGGTAGCGGGACACCCGCAGGCTATCCATAGATATTCCTAACAGGGTTGAGATATCCTTAGAGTCGAGGTTGATTTTAAGCAGTGCGATCAGCCGCATATCTGCCGAGGTAAGTTCATTACTATGTTTCTTCAGATCTTCAAAAAACCGCTGGTGTACCTGCTCAAACACGGCAGTAAACTCTTTCCAGTGCTGTTCGTGGTTAAAGCTTTGATTTATCTGGTGAATGATCTGCTGCATCTGTTTCTTCTGATCGCGTTTATCCTCCTTAACCATTTCCTGGAGGGTATTACGCAGGCTCTCCAACAGCTGATTATTTTTTATCAGGTTTAAAGTATGGTTGGATAATTCTTTGCTTTTTAGCTCCAACTGCTGCTTTAACGTTTCTTCCTGCAGCTGTTTGTTTTTTAGCTCCAGGTTCATCAGTTCATGCTGGGTTGCAAAAATCGATTCCTTTTGGGCCGCAAGTACGCGTTGATCTTTAATTTTTAAACGTTGCCTGCTAAAAATAACCAGGCCCAAAACAACCAGTAAAACAACCACAATTATTTCGGCAATGGTAATTACCTGGTTGGTTTTACGGATGCTGTTTAACCTTGATATTTCATCGCTTTTTTTATTTATATCATAAAGCACCTGCAAAAAGGCTGTTTGGTTCACCCCTTCTTTTGAATAAACCTCCAACGAATATTTACGGCTAAGCTCAATATAATGGTAGGCACTATCCAGCCGGTTCAATAGTTTGTAAGCCTTGCCCAGATCCCGGCAGGCGGCCGCAAGCTGATAGGTATTACTGGTTTGCTGCGCAAGGCTTAATGCTTTGTATGATAGTTTTAAGCTTTCTTCATACTTGCCGGTTTTACGTAATATATCGCCAAGGTTATTAACAACCTCAATGCTGCCTATTTCGTTATTAACCTGCTGGTAAAGCAGCAATGATCTGTTGAAACAATTATAAGCAGAATCATACCCGGCCTGATCTTCATAAATGCTGCCTAAGTTTTCATAGATCTTTGCTGCCCCTTGTTTAAAGTTGATTTTTTGATACTTATTTAAAGCAAGGTTTTGGTAATAAAAAGCGCTGTCATACTGCTGATGCTTTTCGTAAAGATGACCGATATTTCCAAAAACATCGGCCTCTCCCTTTAAATTTCCGTCCTGTTTATATATGGATAGCGCTTTATCATATAATGCCCGCGATTTCCTGATCTCCTTGTTATAATAATACAATATGCCCATCTGGCTCAAATTGGCGGCCAATAGTTCCTTATTGTTTGATGTCTCAAATATCTTATCAGCCCGTAAATAAAAATCAAGCGCCTGTGCATAATGTCCCTGGTTAAAGCAAATTATCCCCATTTGCTGCAAACAGATCCCGGTTGTTAAAACATCATTACCCTCGGTAGCTGCAGCATATACCTTCTTCAAAATATTGAGCGCAGAATCTGGGTGATTTTGACTTATTGCCATTGTATTGGATAATCGCTTATCCTGGGCATGAAGGCCTGCTGGCAAAATTATCGTAAGCAGGCACAAGCAATTCATAACGAAATACCTTATAACCTGCCTGCCCGTACTTATCATTTTTTATATCCCGCTAATTTTTAATACAGCCTCAAAATACTAAAGCTTTTCCAAAACAAAGTAAAGTAATCAGTATGATGATAATGTTAACAGGCATTTTACATGAATGCAATACCAGGCACATTGAATACAAGCCTTTTAATTGATCAAAAAGACGTTAATTTTATATAGGATTTCAGTTAAAAAGTATGGCGGGATATTTTGAATGGTGTGCCCGGATGTAAGAGGCTGTTTAAAAATAAATAAACCGACCGTCATTGCGAGGTACGAAGCAATCTCTACATAGGCAGATCGACCTTATGAGCCCCTCTGTACAGCTTAGAGATTGCTTCGTACCTCGCAATGACGCGTGGATATGTGCTTCATTAGAAGTATAAAAAAATTAATAAATTATTTTTAGACAGCCCCTTATAAATTGCAAATGGAAGCGATAAATAAAATGGATAGCGAATTGGGCGGAGCATCCTGGGAGCAGGGTAACCCGCCAACCTACTGGCTTACCCGGTTTGTGATTCTTCGTTTGTTAGGTGCAGTCTACGTTGTAGCTTTCCTGGTGGCAATTAATCAGATTGTTCCTTTAATCGGGTCTAATGGGTTACTGCCGGTTGGTATTTACTTAAAACAGGTGAGCGCCGCTCTTGGTTCTGCCCAGGCCGGTTTTCTGCGGTTGCCTTCAATCTTTTGGCTTTGGCATTCAGATTCGGCACTTTTAATTGCCGCCTGGCTTGGGTTGATACTTTCCTGCATAGTAATGGCAGGTTATGCAAATGCGCCGTTGCTTGCTGTACTCTGGTTTCTGTACATGTCTTTCGTTCATGCAGGGCAGGATTGGTATGGATACGGCTGGGAAATCCAACTCTGCGAAACTGGATTTATAGCCATCTTCCTATGCCCGCTACTGGATCCGCGGCCTTTTCCACGATACCCGCCGCCTATGCCCATTATCGTTTTGTTCCGATGGCTTATCTGCCGTATCATGCTTGGTTCCGGGTTGATAAAGTTTCGCGGCGATAAAGTATGGCGCAATGGCACTGCCTTATATTATCACTTCGAAACACAACCCATCCCCGGTCCGTTGAGCCGATGGCTTCATTTTATGCCGCATATCATGCTTAAAATTGGTGTATGGTTCAATTGGCTGGCCGAGCTTGCAGCACCCTGGTTTGTATTTGGGCCGCGTCTTGTGCGGCACATTGCCGGAGTTATCATCGTGTTATTCCAGTTCACCATTATTCTCAGTGGCAACCTTTCGTTTTTAAACTGGCTTACCATCATCCCTGCCTTAGCCTGTTTCGATGATGGTTTCTGGTCGGGAGTTCTTCCCCGCGCGCTGGTTCGTAAAGCTGAGGCCGCTGCCGGTCGCGCCGAAGAATCTCAACCTATGCAAATCACCGCCTGGGTTATTGCCGGCCTTATTGCCATCCTGAGCATTCAGCCAGCCCTTAACATACTGTCCCCGGCGCAAATCATGAACACCTCCTATGATCCTCTTGACCTTGTGAATACTTATGGCGCATTTGGAAGTGTTGGACGAGAGCGTTTGAATGTAATATTTGAAGGAACAATGGATGAGACGCCCGACGACAAAGCCAATTGGAAACCCTATATATACAAAGGACTGCCTGTATTGCTCAACAAACAACCGCCACAAATAGCGCCCTACCAGTTGCGTTTAGACTGGCAAATGTGGTTTGCTGCAATGTCATCTCCCGAGGAATACCCCTGGACGCTGAACCTGATGTGGAAACTGCTTCACAATGATCCCGGTGCTGTAAATTTATTTGCCGGCAATCCCTTTCCCAACCAGCCACCGCGATATATCCGGGCAGTGTTGTACCGTTACAAGTTTGCCAAACCAGGCAATCCACAAGGCCTTTGGTGGAATCGCGAACAAATCAATATCTGGATTCAACCTACTTCGGCAAAAGATCCGCGCCTGGTTAAATTCTTAAAAAGTGAAGGTTGGATACCTTAATCTGGTTAAACTCAAATAAACAAAATGCAGAGTTCACCCGAATCTCCTAATTCAGCGAGGCCATAAATATTATACAAAAAATGAATAATTTTGAAGTCGTCCCTGCATGGTCAACAAACCGGTTAAACCAGACAAATGGAAGCTAAAGAAATACTAAAACAGCATATTACCAAAACAGCACCATTGACCGATGAGCAGTTTGATTATCTTTTTACCTATTTCAAACCGCAATCTTTCAAAAAAGGCCAGGTATTGATCAGCGAAGGTGAAAAGGTAGATCACGAATACTTTGTGATTTCCGGTTGTTTAAAAGCTTTTTTCATTAACGACGAGATCAAAATGTACATTCTGCAGTTTGCTATGCCTACCTGGTGGACCTCGGATTACGGCGCTTTATACAACCAGACCAAGGCCACCATTAATATAGATTGTATTACCGACGCAGAAGTACTTTGCCTTTCTAATCATGACCGCGAAAAAATATGCAGCGAACTGCACCAGGCCGAACATTTTTTTAGATGGAGGACCAACAGAGGGTACCTCGCTTCGCAAAAAAGACTGCTATCATTTATGAATAATGATACCAAGGCCCGTTATGAAGAATTGCTGTCATTATATCCCCAGCTGTATAACCTGGTACCCAAACACCTTATAGCAGCTTACCTCGGCGTTTCCAGGGAAACGTTGAGCAGGCTTTATAACGCCCATAAATAAGCCGCCTACGAATGTGATATACATCACGTAGCTACCTGAAGTTTCCTCCTTTCCTTTGTACTATCAAATCATTAACGATTGATAACATAAAGAAATGGAAACTAAAAAATTTGCAGTCGCAAGTGCTCAAAGCGACATAGACTGGACCGGCAGAAAAGTAACCGGAGCTCACAATGGTACCATCTCCATTAAAGGAGGCACACTTACCCTGAATGATAACAGGCTTAGCGGTGGAAACTTCATCATTGACACCACCTCTATAAAAATACTGGACGTTACCGATCCGGCTACCAATGCTCAGTTTGCAGGTCACCTGTTCTCTGAAGATTTCTTCGCTACAGAAAGCTTCCCTGAAGCCACATTTAACATTACCAGTACCGACTATATAAGCGATGGTAAATACCAGATAGGTGGTGATTTAACTATTAAAGGCATCACCCACCCTGTTAGCTTCACTGCAGATGTACTTATTACAGATAAGGCTATCACTTCATCGGGCAAAATTGTTGTTGATCGTACCAAATACAACATGAAGTTCCGTTCGGGCAATTTCTTCACCAACCTGGGCGATACACTCATCTACAATGAGTTTGAACTTGATGTGAAATTAACAGCCCTTGCTGCTCTTTAATTCAACAGCCTAACAGCTGAAAACAACTTTCAAAAACAATTTTAAATAAGATCATGAAAACACAAACAGTTATAGTAACCGGCGCCTCAACAGGGATTGGCAAAGCCATCGCCGAGATATTTTTACAACACGGACATAACGTAATTATTAACGCTGCCAATGAAAACAATTTAAAGGCAACCTTTGATGAATTGGGCAACCACGACCGCTTAGCCATGGTAACCGGCGACATCAGCAAACCGGCAACAGGCCAGTTACTTGTTGATACAGCGGTAGCACGCTTTGGGGCAGTTGATGTACTGGTAAACAATGCCGGCATATTTGAACCGAAACAATTTTTAGATGTAGATGAAGCCCATCTTGACCGCTTTTTAAATATTAACCTAAAAGGCACCTACTTCACCAGCCAGTCGGCCATCAGGCAAATGCTGGTACAAGGCGAAGGTTCGATCATCAACATCGGCACGGTATTGGTTGACCATGCTATTGGCGGTTTCCCTGCTACAGCCCCAATTTCAAGCAAAGGCGGGATCCATGCTTTAACTAAACAACTGGCTACAGAATTTGGAAAAAATAACATCCGCGTAAACGCCATAGCACCGGGTATTATCAGAAGCCCGTTACAGGCTAAAACAGGCGTAAGCGATGCCGATAGTCTTGCCGGCCTTCACTTACTTAACCGTATTGGCGAAACCAGGGATGTTGCTGAACTGGCCCTTTACCTGGCAGGCAGCAATTTTGTAACCGGCGAAATTATCAACCTGGATGGCGGGCACGTATCTGGTCACCATATTGCATAACGATCTGATAAAGCAAATAGATAAACAGCCATGCAAAAGAGACAAATAACCCTTTGCATGGCTGTTCATCACAAAAACGAAAAACAATGAACACTTATAGAGATAATGCAAAGGCCGTAGCAGCAGTATTATCCACCTACTTCGATGGCATTTTTTACGGGGATATAGCGCGGCTCCGCGGTACCTTTCACCCGCAGGCACTGGTAGCCGGCGATATAAACGGCCAGCCCTATTTTAAAACCCTTGATGAGTACCTGGAAGGTGTTAAACTTCGTAAAAGCCCGCATGAACTGAATGAAACATTCGGTATGAAGGTATTGGCAATAGAAATTATCAACTCCATAGCTTTTGCTAAAGTTCATGTACCTATGTTTGAGTTTAATTATTATGACCTGCTTTCGCTAAACAAGATTGATGGTAAATGGGTTATTGTTAACAAATTATTAACGCATGTAAATGTTTAAGCCATGTGGAACCAAACAAAAATTACCCAACTTTTAGGCATCAAATATCCTATATTGCTGGGCCCCATGGGTGGGGACTTTTCAACACCCGAGCTTTTAGTAGCAGTATCAAACGCAGGCGGACTGGGAAGCCTTGGAGCTTACACCCTCACCCCCGAACAAATATTGGAAACCAGCCAAATCATCAAAACCAAAACAGATAAACCCTATAATATTAACCTATGGGTATCTGATGTTGATGAACGCCTGACCAATTTCTCTGCAGAAAGCTTACAAAAAGTGGAGGCATTGTTTAAGCCTTATTTTGATGAGCTGGGCATCCCCATGCCAGAATTGAATACCAATATTCCATCCAAATTCATGAAGCAGGTAGAAGCTATCTTCCAGATAAAGCCAGCTGTATTCAGCTTTATATTCGGAATTCCGCCAAAAGAGATACTGGATGAAGCACGCAGATTAGGTATTAAAACCGTAGGCGCGGCCACTACTATTGATGAAGCATTAGCTTTGGAAGAAGCGGGCGTGGATGCTATAGTTGCCGCCGGCTTTGAAGCAGGAGGTCACCGCCCATCATTCTTACGACCGGCTTATGATTCTTTAACCGGAACATTTGCCCTGGTTCAACAATTGAAAAGCAAAGTAAAAACACCCATCATTGCCGCGGGTGGTATTGCAGATGGTAAAGGCGTTGCGGCTGCATTAACACTGGGTGCCGATGCTGTACAGTTAGGAACAGCCTTTTTAATTACTGATGAATCAAACGCCACACCTGTTCATAAAGCCCGGCTAATGTCCGACGAAGCTAAATATACGGTACTATCCAAATCCTTAACCGGCAGAATGGGCAGAATGATCCGTAACCGCATTACCGAAGAGGTTAAATACGAAACCGAAGTACTGCCATTCCCGCTCCAAACCCGCCTGATGGGACCTTTAAGGGCGGCTGCAGTTGCCCAGGGTAAAACAGACATGATCAATTTTTGGTCGGGACAAAATGCAGTTAATTTAAAACATACCAAAGCGGCAGAGTTAATGCAGGCACTGGTAACAGAAACACAGCTTATCCTTCAGCGTTGACCGGACTGAGGTAAGCCCCTATTTCGCCGGCTATTATAAACATGGGAATAGGGGTTGCCCGGATAGCTATGCTAATTATATTTTCTTTGGCTTTGAATTATTAAAAATAGACGAAACCTCCTTCAAGGTGGTCGCATAATACAAACCAGCGATAAAAGACTTCGGCTTTGAAGCACCAGGAGCAAAAAAAAGCACGGTAGTACTCAAAACTACCGTGCTTTTATATTACAGCAAACTGAATTTAATCAGCAGATTCATTTTTTAATAAAAAGCGAAGCGGGCTAATTGGGCCGAGTGGAATGAAATCAAACTCCATCATGCCGGCTATACCTAAAGGCAGTTTTTCCAGAAGCCGGTGTGCTTCGGCGGGGCTTGTAACGTTCATGATGAATACCACTCCGCTGATATCCGGTTTAACGTACCACTGCTCAATGGCGCCGGTTAGATAAAGGTTTACCGTGGCGGGCACTTCTTTGATCATTACCGGAAGCCTGTCGCTCTTTATTAATCCTTTTTCTGTCCAGCTGCCTATGGCCAGTATTTTTGTTGTTGAAGTACTTAGGTCTACTAAATTTTCTGCACTGCTATTTTCTGTGTTCATAATATATTTATTTAAAATGTGTTAATTTTTGTTTTTGATTAATTTTCTGATGTTGACTATGTGAGCCAGTAATGCAATGGGCACAATAAAACAAGGAAGCCATACAAAGGGGAAATAGAACAAGGCAACGTTAGGCTGATCGAAGGCAAGCTTTTGGAAATCAAACGGCGCTGATAATATCGCGGTAACAACAATATTGGCCAGTAGTAATAAACAAGCAATATTCCAGGCCAGCAGCGCGCTCCTGCCAATTGCATTTTTGATGTATCCCCAGTAATAAATCAACGGCGCGGTTAGCCCGCACAGGATATCAAAGTTTCGGCCCTCAAAAGTCATAATTCCAGGTACCGCCTTATGCAGGAATAACCAATATAAGGTGAGCTCTACCGGAACCCTCACAATATGGATCAGTGTCAATGTTTTTGCATCAAAGCCATCCATCAACAGCCTGCCTTTTTTTGTAAGGAACAGAATTACAATCAGCACTACCGGCGGCATGAGTAACAGCGCGAACCTGGGAGGAGTGCCGCCGCTGATAAGGTAAAACCCTAATAGGCCGATTGCTGCCTGTAACACAAGCCACAGCAGCATGGTGATAATTACGGGTTTGGAATGATTGCTGGCTTTGTACATCAACGCCACGGTGAGTAACGTGGTGAGTACAAATATTACTGGGATATAGATTGGTAAATGTTCCATCGTTTTGTTGTTTTGATGAAACAAAGGACGGGAAACTACAACCGCGGCATCTTGCCAAATGACAAGAAATGATAATGTGTTTATTTTTTTGAAAGGGTGGCCCTTATCCTGCTTAATGAGGTATCTGTAATGCCAAGATAGGTTGCAATGTTTTTTAACGGGGCGTGCTGAAATATCTCCGGTTTGGTTTTTAATAAAGTGGCATAACGCTCTTCTGCCGTTTCGGTAATTGTAGAAAGCATCCTGTTTTTGAGTTCCGAAAATCCTTTTACCAGCATCGATCGTCCAAACTCTCTAAATTCGGGTAAAGAATGGAAAAGGTCATTTAACTGCTTATAGGTGATAAACCAGCCTTCGCAATCTGTTAAAGCCTGTATGTTTTCTTTTGATCTCGTCCGGTTGAAAAATGAAGCCACTTCAAAAATGATCTGTCCCGGCGCGTAAAAATTAGTAGTTATCTCATTTCCCTCAATATCGAAGGCAAAGGCTCGCATATAACCCTTGTCTAGAAATAAATATTCATCGGCTATCTTATCTTCGGTAAGCAGGAAATGATTTTTTGCAATAATCTTTTGTTCAAACCTATCGGCGAGTTCTTTAGCCATAGATAATGAAACCAGGTTGCTGTTGTGAAAAAAAGCAGAAAGGTGTTCTTTACTCATCAGATAAATTAGCTTAACGAATATAACTAAATTTTGGCAGGCATAATATTTCAACATCCCAAGCCCTTTTGTTTGACAGATTTCATAGTATTTTTTTATTTTTGCCTGCGCAATTAAAACACCGCTGTATGTAATAGCTAATTTCTTTCCGGGAAAATAAACAGGACCCTTATCTGGCTCCTGTAATTATTCACTCTTTTAAAAGAAATTATGCTTATTCTGCAAGATGTTGCTTACATACATCCCAATAGGGATTTGTTGTTTGCTGATATTAACCTCGTTATCAACAAACAAGATAAAATAGCCTTAATTGGCAATAACGGTATAGGGAAATCTACCCTGCTGAAACTTTCGGCCGGAAAATTACAGCCTTCAAACGGACTCATAAAAACTGCCACCAGGCCATACTATGTGCCACAGATTTTTGGCCAGTATAATGATTATAGTATTGCCCAGGCCCTTGAAATTGACGCGAAATTAAATGCCTTATCAGAAATTCTTGACGGCAACGTAACCGATACAAATATGGCATTGCTTGATGATGACTGGGCAATAGAAGAACGTTGCAGAGAAGCTTTGGCGCATTGGGACCTTGAAGAATTAGATCTCTCTGAAAAAATGGGAACACTGAGCGGCGGACAAAAAACGAAAGTTTTTTTGGCAGGTATAATCATGCACCGCCCCCAAATAGTTTTACTGGATGAACCAAGCAATCACCTGGACAGCGCCAGCAGGGCCATCCTTTACAATTATATCGAAACCAATTCCAACACGTTGGTGGTGGTAAGTCACGACAGGACCCTATTAAATCTCCTGAATACGGTTTGCGAACTCAGCAAACACGGCATCACAGTATACGGTGGCAATTATGATTTTTACGCCGAGCAAAAAATGATTGAAAGCGATGCTTTAAACCAGGATGTTAAAAGTAAAGAAAAGGCGCTCCGTAAAGCAAAGGATACCGAAAGGGAATCATTGGAACGGCAGCAAAAACTGGATGCCCGGGGAAAGAAAAAGCAGGAAAAGGCGGGGCTACCCACCATCTCTATGAATACATTCAGAAACAATGCAGAGAAAAGCACCTCGCGGGTAAAAGGGGTACATGCAGAAAAAGTGGGTTCAATTTCGCAGGAGTTAACGCAATTGCGGAGCGATTTACCGGATCTCGGCAAAATGAAGATGGGGTTCAACAATTCCGGGCTTCACCGGGGGAAGGTATTGATTGATGCAAAAAACATCAACTTTGGATACGCCAATCAATTGCTTTGGCAACAGGCGCTGAATTTCCAAATCAGGAGTGGCGAACGTATTGCACTTAATGGAATAAATGGCTCTGGTAAAACAACGGTAATAAAAATAATTTTAGGTGAGTTAGAGCCGCTTGCAGGAACCATTGACAGGGCCGCTATCAACGCTATTTACATTGACCAGGACTACTCACTGATTGATAATAAGCTTAACGTTTATGAACAGGCCCAACAATTTAATTCGGGTGCATTACAGGAGCATGATATTAAAATTCGCTTAAACCGTTTTTTATTTACCAAGGACTATTGGAGCAAACCCTGTAAAGCGCTTAGTGGCGGGGAGAAAATGCGATTGATGCTTTGCTCTTTAACAATAGGCAGGGAGGCACCCGATGTTATTATATTGGATGAACCCACCAATAACCTGGATATTCAGAACATTGAAATTTTAACCTCCGCTATTAATGAATATAAAGGAACGCTCCTTGTGGTATCTCACGATGAGTTTTTTCTGAAGCAAATAAATATCGAGCGTTCCATGGATATTGAATAAGGAAGTGATCTAAAAAGGTACCCGGCGATTGAATACTGCTGGGTACTGAATATTGATTATCATCTAACCCCGATGCATTGCCCAATTATCTATTTTATTGCAGCATTCTTTCCCGGGTGAAAATCAGCTATTGTTGTAAAATATTGTAAAGATAAAACCCAGGTAATTGTGATGAACAGCGTAAGTTTCTGTAAAATGGGCAAAACCTCCAGGTAGCTGCTGGTATAATAGACATACTCTGAGCAATAAAAAGCAAGAAGACAAATGGTGGAAATAATTTTAAATAAAAGCAACCTGGATTTGTATACAAATACGGTAATATAAAACATACTTACCAGGGCCATGGTGCATGCTATAGTAACCATAATGTCGTGATATGGAGTCACGGCTAAAAATGCAAATATCATTGCACCGGCTCCAAAGTATCTAACTATTTTGGCTGCGCCCTTTGTTGGGATTTTCTTTGAAATTTCGATAAAAAATAAAGCAAAACTGGCGCTAAGGAACAACATGCCGAAAATAGCCCAAATCCGGGATCCGTTGTTTAAGCCATTAACCGCTTTTTGGCCAAAGAGGTTACTCAGGTAGTTGTTTTTCCAGTCGTAACCAATGGAGTTTTTGTCGTGTTGAGAGCCGCCCGGATAATACAGTGTAGCTACCAGCAGCAGTAATAAAGAAATGATTATTCCAATTAAAATCGAGTGTTTTCTAAGCATACAATATCGGTTTAGAATATGCCAAAGCAGCCGCTTTATTTAGTTTTTATGAGATCCTTTTGTGCAAAACTGCTAATTCCTAAATATACAAAAATCGGGAAAGGAAATAGCATATTTGTTTAACCAACCATCACCGTTATGTATCCAGTTCAGTTTTTGTTCCGCATTGCCAAAACCGTGGCTGTTGCCGCTATCGCCTTAATGACTTTACTGGTTGTTATTGGCAATATAACCGACTATTTCACCAATTACCATTTTGTGGAGCATGTAATGAAAATGGATACTATTTTCCCGGGCAGCCATTTGTATTACAGGCATGTGGAGAGTCCATTTCTTTTTCATGCCGGATATATTATCCTTATTGCGATGGAAGCTTTGATGGCATTTTGCGGCATTAAGGGAAGCTGGCTGCTTTTCAAAAACTTAAAATCAGATGCTTCGGTGTTTCATGCGTCAAAGAATTGGGCTATCGCGGCAATTATTATTGGAATAATAATCTGGTTTTTAGGCTTTGAAGTGGTGGGCGGTGAATGGTTTGCGATGTGGCAAAGCTCCAGTTGGAATGGCTTAGGAGCCGCAGAACGAATTGTCAGCTTCCTGGTCCTGGTTCTTATTCTGCTGCATTTAAAAGAGGAGTAGTGATCAATGGTAATTACTGAGCGGAAAGTAATTCTATAATTAACAGTCGACCCGCAATCAACCTTAAAAAGTTGGATTTTTAGTTTGATGATTAGGGCTATTTTAAAAAAGCACCAAAAGTGAGGAATGTGAAATATTTAACCTTTATTCTATTAATGATAAGTTGCGGTCTTTGTAAGGGTCAGGGGGTAAAATTTAAGTTTTATCTTACTAAAGCTTGTGGTAACATAGAGGAATTGGACACCTCATACTATCTATCCCCAGTTAATCAATTGGATACATCATTTTTCCCTAAAGCAGGGATAACATATTTACCTAAAACCGGTCGTTATTTAATTGGCTTTAATAAAGGCCCCCTGTTAGATTCGTCGATTGTTGATATTAGAGACACTGGTTTATATATTTTAAGATATAAAGAGCCTGAAATTCAATTATTCATTACCGGCGCAACTGATAGGCCACCGATATATGTTAATTGTGAGCATCCAATTAACGGGTACCAAGAGGCCGTTTATCCAAATGGGAATTTGAAAATGCGCGGAAATTTTGTCAATGGCTATCAGAAAGACAGCTTGGTTACATTTTATCCGACAGGAAAAGTACAAAAACGTATTATTGTTTTAACTAAAATTATAAATATTGAGGAATATGATAGCTTAGGAAACTTAATTAAGGTAAGTCATAATCAGAAGAAATCATTTATGACTTATTGGGAATATGAATGGATAACCTATTTTCCGGATGGTAAAATACAGTCTAAAGAGTCATCAATTAAAAGAGTTATCAGAATCAAAGAGTTTTATCCGTCGGGGCAGGTAAAAGTAACGCAAACTAAAAAAAGCAGGATCGAGTATTACGAAAACGGGGTGAAAGCGATTACATATAATTGGAAGCATAAACGGGAGAAGTTTGGAGGGCAAATTTCAAAGAATTTCACGGTATGGACAGTTAAGTATGATGAAAAAGGGCAAATTTTGCAATCGGCTGTTTACGAAGAATGGAATTATTCTGATCCTCAACCCCAACTTGATATTTCAAGGGCAAACTGGATAAGAAGTATTCAGAAATATAAAGACGGCAATAAGATCTTTGCGATTCAAGATATCGATATAAAAGAATATTTTAAAGCCTATCCAAATGATTGATTAGGATATATGTGTCAATTCATGTAAAATGCATTGTGTTTTAGACGATAACCACGCAAATACGCTTTTTCAACTGAACGTTTAAGCAATGTAAATTGACCTTTTTAACAAGGCGTCGGGTTGTTATTCCGCGTTTCTTTGTGTTATCATTAAAACAAAGAAAACATGAAAACAATATTTATTACCGGTACATCCAGCGGCCTTGGGAAAGCGGCAGTTCATTTATTTCACAGCAAAGGCTGGAAGGTGATCGCCACTATGCGCGACGTAAGCAAGGGCAAAGATTTTGCCAGCCTGGAACGGGTCACTGTGTTGCCGCTCGATATTACTAAACCCGAGGAAATTAAAAACGCCGCCGCTGCCGCGATTGCTTTAGGAGATATAGACGTAGTACTTAACAATGCGGCCTATGGTGCAATAGGTCCGCTGGAAAGCGTAAGCGATGAGCAATTATTAAAACAGGTTGATACAAATTTGCTTGGTGCTATACGGGTTACGCAGGCATTTATTCCCTCCTTCAGGGAAAGGAAAAATGGGCTGTTTATTAATATCAGCTCGATAGCCGGCCTGATCACTTTTCCGTTTGATAGTTTATACCATGCCGTAAAATGGGGGTTAGAAGGATGGACAGAAGGAATGAGCTATGAACTGGCTGCCTTTGGCATTGGCATCAAAACAGTTGCGCCGGGGTTTATAAGAACTGAATTTGGATCAAATATGGTGCTTACAACTGCCGAACCCTATAAAGAATTAATGGACCATTACCTGGGTGTTGTAGCCGGTATGATGGATCCTAACGCAGGCGGTTCAACCGCCGAAGAAATTGCTGAGATAATATATGAAGCAGCAACCGACGGAAAGGACCAAGTACATTACACCGCCGGCGCCGACTCGAAAGAGATGCACGAACGACGTTTGCAGCTTGGTGCCGAAGCTTCAAGAAAAGAAATGTCGGCCATATTTTTAGGTTAAAACTGCGGCTCAGGGAACAGGGATGATGTAATTTGTACATTGGCCCTGTTCCCGTATATTTGATCATATGGCTAACACCACCAATCCGCGCATACCTCAAATTGTTTATTCCTGCGTTTCGAAAAGAATGGTGGAGGGTGAGCTTTTTATCCGGCAGCATGTGGTCGACTATATTATTTCGGGCACATCCGAGGTTTATTTTGGCGGCAAATCCCACCTGTTTAAAGCCGGCGACTTCCGTTTTGCCGTGAAAAACCGGTTGAGCAAGTTTGTAAAGCAGCCTCCGCCGGGCAGCGAATACCGCTCCATATCTATCTGTATTGATCACGCTACGTTGTTAGAATTGAAGGATCAATTTCAGCGTGGCATAACCGCTGCCGGCAGTCAGTACAACAATGTTTTTTTATTAAAACCCAACCACCTTTTTAATAATTACATTGACTCCCTGTTACCCTACCTGGAACACAGCCAGCACATGGATGGCGAATTGGTAAAAGTAAAAATAAAGGAAGCGGTATTGGTTTTCCTGGGCGCTAACCCGGAACTAAGGAACCTGCTGTTTGATTTCAACGAGCCGGGCAAAATAGATCTCCAGGCTTATATGAATGAGCATTATCAATACAATGGCGATCTTCAGCACTTTGCTTATCTTACCGGCAGAAGCCTATCAACCTTTAAGCGCGATTTCGAAAAAATATACCATACAACGCCAAGTCGCTGGTTGTTACAAAAGCGGCTTGAAGACGCACATTACCTCTTAAAGGAAAAAAAGATCAAGGCCTCTGAAGTGTACCTGGAGGTTGGTTTTAAGGATTACGCGCATTTCTTTGTGGCCTTTAAAAAGTTATTTGGTTTAGCGCCATCAATGGTTTAGGCTAAAACAAATTCGCCATAAGGGATTTTGTATAAATATTTAGTTATACATTCTGCCATAGTGTTCGGAAGAAGTAAAAAAAGCATGGCAATGTGCGATTCCTTCCTCGGGGAAGGGAAGGTAGGGGTTAAATCAGGCGTTCAAGTAACGTTGTAGATGGTAATGTCGGTGAAATCCATAGTGCTGCCCCATAATCCCGGTGCAACTATAGCGTAATTATTAGGGCGTTGCCTACGGCCCAAGCTTTCCCCTCATACGCCTGCAGGCATTACGCGCCAGGCCGGTACCCGGTACAATCCTTAACGCGAAGATCTCTCATTTCAAAGAAAGGTTCTTACATTCAGCTACTGCTAGTTAACTACCTATTCGTTAAAAATCTAACCATAAAGTCACGAGTACTCTGCCCTCATTCCCTTGGCTGCATACTCGCGCCAGATGGTGTTTTGTTTAGGATAAATATATAAACGGGTTACTATTTTGCAAACTACAGGCATAGTGGTTCGAAGTCGGGGACTTCGAACAGCGGGGTTACGCAACCGAACTCAGTAATAATCCCAACACATTCAACCGTTATTATTTAAAAGTGATATTTTTATACCATGTTAGACAGCACAACAGAGATAGAATTATTACGCACGACATTGGGCTCTGCCGGTATGAAAGCCGATGCATTTGATCTGTCGTTGCCGCATTGGAAACTAAAACAGTATAAAAAAGGCGAGTTCTATAATGAATATAAAAATATTTGTAAGCACCTGGGGTTCATCATCAGCGGGGTGTTTAGAATCTATCGCGTAAATGGAGAAACAGGTGAAGAAAAGAATATGCTTTTTTTTACAGACCATCAATTTGTAGCTTCTTATAAAAGTTTCTTAACCCAAACTTCGTGCGACTATTATACAGAAGCAATGGCTGATTCATTAATATTATACATACATATCGATCATCTTAACGAATTGTATGAGCAATCTCATCAATGGGAACGGTTTGGCAGGATGGTTGCCGAAAAAGCCTTTTATGAGGTAATGGTTAATACAGAAGGGTTCTTATTTAAAACTCCGGAGGATCGCTACCGGGAAATGATGGAAAAGCATCCGAATATTTTTAATGCTGTACCGCTTTATCATATTGCCTCCTATCTGGGCATCCAGGGACCATCCTTGAGCCGGATCCGGAAGCGAATGGTAGGCAAATAAATCTTATACTATTCCATTCTCCTACAATTGTTACCCGGTTTATCAATAAGTCCTTTCAATGGGTTATTCTATTGGCGTACCGCGTACAAAAAATCTTTTCAAATTTTCGATTTTAACCTGGGTTAAAATTATCCCGCCGGCTTACCCCGATGTTTGTGCTGTCCTAAACAATTAGGCATTAAACAAAATGAAAACAGCAATAATAGTTATGGCAATGAGTATATTAGGTTTTACTGCTCAAGCCCAAAAAACAAACAACAAAAATTCAGCAACTATCGTCCTTGTTCATGGAGCCTGGTCTGATGCAACAGCATGGCAGGCCGTTGTTCCGTTATTAAAAGCCCAGGGGCACGAAGTGATTGCAGTAAACTTGCCAGGTCACGGAACCGACACCACCTCATTTGCCAAAATCAGTTTACAATCCTACGTTGATGTTGTAAAGAATGCAATTGGCGACAGGAAAAATGTAGTTTTAGTAGGCCATAGCATGGCTGGTTTGGTTATCAGCCAGGTGGCAGAAGAGATCCCCGGCCAAATAAAAGAATTAGTTTACCTTGCTGCTTACTTGCCCAAAAATGGAGAAAGCTTATTATCCCTTGCAAAGCAGGATGCAGACAGTCATGTTAGTAAATATTTACAAATTGATCAGACCACTGGTTCCGCAAACATTGCTAAAGATGGTATAATTGATGTATTCGCGGCCGATGCTCCTGCACAGATAAACGACTTTATTATCAATAGCGTTAAAGCAGAACCTTTAGCACCATTGGCAACACCGGTTACATTAAGCAACGAAAAATTCGGCAGTGTAAAAAAAGTATATATCCACACTGCGAATGACCATGCAGTTAGCTTTCCATTACAGGAAACAATGGTGAAAAACAGTCCGGTTAGTAAAGAATATTCATTACCAAGCAGCCATACCCCATTTATATCAATGCCCGGTAAATTAGCCGCCATTTTGCTGACAGCATCAAAATAAAACAAAGAAATACAATACCAGCAAAAAGGCTGTCTTCGAAATGAAGACAGCCTTTTTGTTTAAACTTTTATCGGATATAAATCTTAGCGAATAAATTTCACGCGGCAGGGATACGGTACACCTTTTTGTGATGCGGGACTACAAAACCTGAATCCTTTCATGGGGGATTTGTATTGTTCGGCGGGGTTGGAGGAATAATTAGGCTAACCCACGTAATATTTCTAATTTATTACCTGGCGCATTTGGAGATAAAAAATCGGTAATAGTATTTTCGCTTCTTCTCGGACGGCTAAGAAACTCAACCGGCCATTCTGTCAATCGTTGCTCCTTAATATGTATATAATTACCGGGTTCGGGTTCATCTATATATTCTTCCTGTAAAATAAGAGCCAAAGGCTCTTCAGATCCTGGGTTTTCTTTTGAAAACTCAAGCGCTTCCTCATAGTTTTCAAAAACATAATAATAATCGTCGCCTTCGTAAATATCAGGAGATCCATCATGAGGGTGGCACCAAACCCGGTATTCCAATACTTCATCCCAAACATAACCTCCGCCTGATTTACCCAATGCTGGATACGTACCGACTAACTCTTTGTTTTTAACTCCTGGATAATGTGACATTTAACTGTTTTCAATATTACCACCAAGTTAAAAAAGAAATCCAATAAAAAAGCCTCCAGATTTTCATCTGAAGGCTTTCAAATAACTCACCAACGGTGCGTCATTCAGTGGTCTCGTCCAAATTAACTCGTGGGATGAAACCCGGGACGCCGGTCTTCACCACTGCATTGTATCGCTGCCTGGTTTTAATGCGGTTGATTTCCTCAAACGCGTCTTCGGACAAGGGAGAGACGTCGAAATTCTCTCGTGCGCGGGCGGCAGTTCTGGGCGTGGTAAGCAAAGCCGTGCCACGCTGCAGTGCCCAGGCCAATAGCACTTGGGCCGGGGTTTTTCCAATCCGTGCAGCAATCGCCAAAACAACTGGGTCTTCAAGCGGCCCCGGCCTCATTCCATGACCCAATGGCGCAAAAGCCAAAAACGTTATGCCTTTCTCCTTGCAGAATTCCAGGAGTTCTGTTTCCGGCAGATATGGGTGTGCTTCAACCTGGATCACGGCCGGCTTGATTCTCGCCGCTTCGTAAATGGGCAACAGTTCCTTCAGGCTGACGTCAGACAGTCCGATAGCCCTGCATTTGCCACCGTCTACAAGATTCTCCATCGCCCTCCAGGTGTCGAGCAAATTCACGCTGTGATCGTAAATGACATTACCCTTTTCATCGCGCGGGTCCTGCTCCTCCCCTGGTTGAAACGCAAACGGTGTGTGGATGAGATAAAGATCCAGGTAGTTGATCCGGAGTCTTTTCAAACTCGCCTCAAATGCCCCTTCAACAAACTCGGGCCTATGATTGGTGTTCCACAATTTCGTGGTGACAAAGATGTCTTCGCGGGCAAGTCCTTCAGCGGCAAGTCCTGCCTGCAAGGCCTCGCCCACTTCGCTCTCGTTCCGGTATCGTTCCGCACAATCGAAGTGTCGAAATCCAGCTTCCAGCGCGTCCCTGGTGGCTCTTATCGTCTCAGCCGGATCGGGAATTAAGGTGCCAAACCCGAGCAGCGGCATATGGAGGGGGTTATTTGTTGACTTCATTTTATGATACGTTTTTTATCTAAATTATTAAAATGGAAAACCTCATGTAATAACAGCATTGTGTTATCAGCTATTCCAGGATAAAGTTAGGTACGTATTTTCTTTTCAATTCACCTAAAGCGCCAAAGATTTGATGATTCCGGCCAGCTCCCGTTTCTTACTTTAAGATGATATTATAAGGCTTCTTTTTAACCATAACAGCCGATCGAAATAATGGTTGAGAAAAATTTCTATCTGATAACTTTAACGCGGCTCTATTTGTATGCTATTGCCGCGCTTGATGGTCCTGCTAACGGAACGATTGCGGTTGATTTAAACCCTACAATATTTGCCCAGCGGTTAAAGTCGGCAAATGTGTAATCAAATCCAGTTCCGGTTTCAATAAGCATATTCAAACTCATCATCATACCAAAAACGTTTTGCTTTCTTTCATCATCAATGATGCCCTCAATAGCCACAAATGCCCCGCCCACAGGGATTGCGTCATAAGCTTTTTTCATTAATGATAATTTATTTTCTTCGTCCCAATCATGCAGGATATTTCCCATTACAACAATGTCTGCATGAGGTATTGGCATGGTGAAGAAGTCACCGTTTGCAGTTTTTACACGATCTGATAACCCGAATTGCTGTATGGTAGCATTTGCAATAGGCTCAACCGGCGGCAGATCAAAACTTGTACAATGCATATGGGGATTATGCTTTGCAACCATAACTGAAAGCAACCCTGCCGAACCGCCCACATCAATCAGCGTTTTATATTTTGTAAAATCAAATTTTTGAGCAAAGGCTATAAAATTACCCATCTGGATACCGCTCATTGCATTGGTAAATTCGTTCAATTTTTCGGGGTCCTGGTACATCAAACCGAAAAAATCCTCGCTCCTTTTTGCTTCGTTTTGCGGAAGTCCGGTAAGCAACCCCTCGCCCAGGTTACCCCAAAATGCATATAAACGATTGTTCATCATTTCAAGGATACCCCCAATATATGATGGTTTGTTTTTATCTAAAAATGTATCTGCATCCACCGTATTTGAATAAATGGCTGTATCCAAAATACCTTCCCGCTTTAAAAAACCAAACACGGTTAAAGCATCTAAAAAATCATAAACATTCCTGTCTGTGCATTTAAGCTCTAAAAGGTCTTTTACATCTTTGGCCTTCATGGTTTTCTTTTTGGCAAGCGTGGTGAATAATTCAAAACTCACTGCAGTTAAAAGAATTTTTGAGGCCCAAAAGCCTGTGCCAATTTTCATAATGTTTTCAGGTGATGGCTGGTTAGTTTGCTGTTCCATTTTTTTCTTATTAATTATCAGTTTTAATAAATTGGTTTGCATTCCAGGAAATTCTGCCGGGGGGAGGGGGCAGAAATTAGGTTATCTAAAAATACGGTGATTTAATTTGATATAAGAATAAAGGCGTTTCAACTTTTTGCAAGCGTTTAGTTATTTTGCAGTTTTTATCAGTGGTGCAGCTTTTGATTATAACAAACCATTTTCTACAATTTAAAGAAGCTGGCGGTATTAGACATGGATTGAAAATGATTCAATTATGTTCAATACCGCTATTATAATAGTCAGCCAATTGATGTTAGCCAAATTCCAGGTGCTTTCTTTTCTAATGCTCATTTCTTTTTAATTGCTTTTTTATCTTTCGCTTTAGCGCAAATTTCCTTTAGTATCTTTTTTTGCTGGCTTGTTCCCGTTTTAAGAACCTGGTCAATTTGTCCGCGAAATGCATCTACAAATAGGCTATCGTTTTTAAAATCTCCAAAACAGGCGATTTTTTCTGCAGTTAAATCTTCTATTTCTTTTTTGTACGATGGGATATTCAATTTGTAAGTCAACGTTTTAGTATCCCATTCGTACCATGCACCGGCATCCCCTTTTATCAGAGAGATATCCGATGACTCCGACGCTGCGCTTTGATCTTTGGGTGTATAAAAGAAATCATAAACATAATTAATCATAAGCCCGTCGCTGTCATCTCCGCTAAACTTAAAATTCATTTTTACATTCTGATTCAGAAACGGTGACCATCCACAGGTATTGGCTTCGTTTACCAGTTCTAGGCAGCGGTAAACTTTATTGTTGATCAACTTATAAAAACTATAACCATCGGCATAAGTGCACGTACCTCTGCCATACAAATGCCGGCAGTAAAAAACCTTGTTCTTAGAAAAGTTATTGGCAACAGATAGCTCTGTCCCTTCGTTAAACATCCAAATATCTTCAAGATATAACAAATACCATTGGCCTTTAATTTGTTTAAACAGCCCCAGATAAGGCGACCCTATATCCCAGCCTAATAAACAGATCAGTTCTTCTCCGGGCTCGCCATCGAGGTTAACAAACATTGGATCAAGCACCCGGCCATAGTCCTGATCAATATGATATCCTCCCGGATTGATCAATGTATCCGGCTTTATAAAGCTTTCAAACCCATATAATAAGCCTTTGGTATTCCGGCTATAATCAAACCGGCTTATTTTTTCAATCCAGGCGTTCGAGACCTTTATTCTGACATTATAATTGCCATGATCACTTCTGTCCCGGTAAATATTTTTCTCGTTAACAACGTTTTGGTCGTGAGACGCACAACCGGTTAAACAAATTAATGAGGCCAAAAAAATGATAAGTAGGCGTGGCATAGGATGGCAAATAAATCAATATAAATATAGCCAATGTTATCATCTAACCTGACTTTACGCGCTCAGAAAATACTTTAAAAGCAAAAGAGCCCCTTAGCTTACACTAAAATGGCTCTTTTTATCTGTGGTCCTCAGAATACAAAACCCGAACTCATTTATGGCTGATTGGAATTATTAGATGTTGTTATAGATAGACAAGAAGTGGGGATATGCCTACACAGGTTAAAACATTAAATAACAGTATTGTCAATTTGCAATTTATTTCTGTTGCCTGAAATAATTGCAGATATTATGGTAAAAACGAGTCCGAATATAAAAGAGATTCCCGCTAAAATTATGAATTTATAAGACAAGTGAGCCCAATAGTTATAGTCGTTACCATAAACGGCTGCGCCACCAGCTAATGCATTTAAGGTTAATCCTAACCCACATAAAATTATGGAAATCAGATACAGGCACCATCCTAAAATAACAACTGTGCGTTTGCGTTTTGGTGCATTTTTAAAATCAAAAACCTTTTCGGCGAAACTTAAAGAGAAAACAAGGACGGCTGTAACCAGCGTTAGAAAGTGCAATCCCATATCCTTGGTTTCAAGGTAATTATACTTTAGGAACAATTCGGCAGAGGGACTCATAATTATTCGCTTTGCAATGCTGTTTCAAATTGTAAATAAATATAAGTATAAAACTATTGTATTACTAAAACATTCGACTTAGCGAAAAAAGCATTTAATGATTTGCAAATTATTAAATGCATCTCATTAAAATAGCTTTTTGTTTGTGCGGTGAGGGTTATCTTCAAGATTATTAAAGTATATATCCTAACTTAGTATTAACCTAAAATCACATGAAATACTGTCTGATATTTTTATTTTTAATAGCGTTGTTATCATCTTGTGATAAACATGCCCAAAGGAAAAATGAAATCACTAAAATTGAGATAGCTACTGGCGGGTGCTTTGGTCCTTGTCAATCGACTATTATAAGTATTGACAGTTCTCTCGACTATAAATATTTCGGGGGAGATACTTATTTCTCTTTACCTGCTGATGCCCCAAATGATGGAAAACTTAAAGGATATTATTTTGCAAGGATTAGTCCTGGTTTTTGGGATACTTTAAACATTAAGCTTGATGAAATAAATTATAAAAAACTCGATACGTCATACCAACATTCAGTTGACGACCAAAGTTTAGAAGTATTTATTCATTACAACAATAAAATAAAGCATATTAAAGCACAATCTGCAAGTTTACCAGATAGTGTTGCGCACATGTTTTACTACGTGATTAATAGTTATAAAATTATAAAACCCAAACCAACGAAGGATACTTTCAACTTTGAATCCGAAACTCAAAGGCCTATTCCAATACCCAATGTGCGTAACGTTAAATTTCCTCCTCCGTCCAAAAAGCTGTTGAAGAATTAATTACATTCAAAAGCCCTCAAATTTTCATCTAAAGAATTTCAGTAATCTCTCCCATTTATGGGTTAAAATGTGGTCCCGACGAGTCTGCCGAACTGGGATTTTTTGCCGCATCACACATGTATAATTAAAATTTTATTGCCTTTATCAGCCAATTTTTTAATCAAAAAAAATCAAGGCTAATTCTCACGTTTTAATTCTTGTAGCGAGGGCAATTGATAGTGAATATGGCATAAGTTGACAAATGTTGTGTTTTTATGTTAAAAAATTGGTTGCTTGAATCTGCTTCAAAAGTAATTTTACTCCTGCAAAGCTGCTACAATTCTAATCAAATAGCTGCTGAATTATAAACCAATAAAGCCGACCGGCAAGTTCTGTCAAAATTTCGATTTAAGTTGTTAAAGCTTGATCGACCTGTATACTATAGTTTAGTTGTATTCAGGAAACGTACAAACCGGTTCGACTCTACAATCGATTGCAAACCTTTTCTGAGCTATATTTATGAGAGAATAAACCAAAAAGATCTTGTTTTGCCGGTCACCGTTCGTGGCCCGCAGTAAACTACGCCGGCATCAATATCATGGATTCTATAACCAATTAATTCAATCCTGATACAGGCTACCGGTTAAGCAACCAATTAAGTAAACCACCTTTTATTAAACCAAATGAAGGCATCCTTATACGGTACGGTCAATAATTATGGATGAGTTTAATTCATCCATCACTTAACTATTACCAATACGGAGATCTGTTTGAAATAAGTGGTGACTCTTATCAGTTTCCCAACCAATGTTTTCAATTAACAAACCAAAATATGAAAAAAAAATATTTACTAAGCACTTTCATGAGAATGACGGTTATAATAGTATTTATAAGTATTACTATTATAAACTCCACGTTTGCGGCTAATGGCCTGGCTCATTTGCGGTATACAAATCCTGATGTAATAACATCAGACGTAAACAAGGTTATCACGGGTAAAGTAACCGACGAAACCGGTGAAGGATTACCAGGCGTAACGGTTACATTAAAAGGTACTACCACCGCGGTCGGAACTGATGCCAATGGCGCATTCCGCATTGAAGTTCCTAATGATCAGGCGGTACTTGTTTTTACTTTTATAGGATACGCTTCCAAAGAAGTTTCTGTTTCAGATAAATCTGTGATTAACGTATCCTTAAAGGGCGATTCTAAATCATTAAGTGAAGTTGTTGTTGTAGGTTACGGAACACAAAAGCGTGCCAATGTAACCGGCGCTGTGTCATCAGTAAGCAGCAAAACAATATCAGCGTTACCTGTTGGCGGTGTTGATCAGGCCTTACAGGGCCGGGTTGCAGGTTTAACGGTTACCAATAATGGTTCGCCAGGTACCGCGCCTATTGTACAGATACGCGGTGTTAGCTCAATAGGTTATGGAGTCGACCCCTTGTACATTATTGACGGTTTTCCGGGGTCTATCGGCGGACTTGATCCAAGAGACATAGAATCAGTTGATGTACTTAAGGACGCGAGCGCCGCAGCAATTTACGGTTCAAGAGCAACTAACGGCGTTATCATCATCACAACCAAGAAGGGATCCAGGGGCAAGGTTGTGTTAAGCTTCGATTCATACGCTGGATTTCAGGAGGTTACTAAAAAGTTCGACCTTCTTAATACAAACCAATATGTACAATACGAAAGGGCTTTAAACGGAGCCGCCGGTATTGGTGTTCCGCCGCGTTTACAACCGGCAAACTTTAATCTGCCCATCTATGCAGGCTCTTCGCAAACCTTCGCCCAAACCAATACAGACTGGCAGGACGCCTATTTCAAAAAAGGGCCTGTGCAACAGCATGCTGTTTCAATAAGCGGGGGGAATGAAAATTCACGCATATTTACTTCTGCCAGTTACTTTAATCAGGATGGTATTACCGTTGGAACAAATTTCAGCCGTAAAAGCTTCCGAATGAATTCTGATCATAACCTGAACAAGTTTATTACAATAGGCGAAACATTCAATGTTTCGGAAACCCGCCAACGTTTTGGGATCCCTCCAGGCAACAGAACGCCCCTTACCAACGTGATAAGGATGCAGCCATACTTACCTATTTACAATCCTAATAACAACGGCGGCTTTTTTGGCCCACAAAGCAGTTTTGACGGTGCCGACCCGGTAAATCCGATAGAACAGGCACTAATTAACGAAAACCGTAATTTTGGTGTTGGAATACGCGGCAACGCTTATTTAACGGTAAAGTTTACACCATGGCTGAAATTCAATTCCACTTACGGCCTTGATTACGGAACAAACAGGCAAGAACAATACACCCCAATATATAACGATGGTGGTACTTCAAGTAACCCGCTTGCTTCAATAACCGAAAATACCGGAAGCGGCACTACTACGCTATATACACAACAATTAACTTTCGATCACACCTTCGCCAGCAAACACCACGTTTCGGCTTTGGCAGTTTACGAGGTGCAAACCAACCGTGGCGATAGTCAAAATTCATTTGGTAACCAAAATAACAATATAATACGTACACTAAACAACGCCACAAACACCACTACCAATTACACTTATAGTACTAACGTTCTTCAGTCGTTAGTAGCCCGGGTTGGGTATGATTTTGAAGGGAAATATTTAATTTCCGGTTCAATACGTCGTGATGGCTTATCTGTTTGGGCTCCGGGCCACAAATATGAAAACTTCCCCGCGGCTTCGGTGGGCTGGAAGGTTGACCAGGAAAGTTTCATGAAGGATATTAAATCAATAAGCGAATTCAAAATTCGGGCCGGTTACGGCGTTACCGGGATAAACGGAACTGTATTGGGAAATTACCCTTACGTTTCCAATGTTTCTGCAGGTGGCACAACATATCCATTTGGCAATTTGGCAACAGGCGCTAACGCTGGTAACGGTTCTTTTTACACTGCATTAAGTAATTATTTTCTTCATTGGGAAATAACAAAATCAACAAACATTGGTTTTGACCTGGGCTTATTTCAAAACGCATTTACGCTATCGGCCGAGGTTTATAAAAGAAAAACCGATAACCTGATCTTGACTATACCTGTACCACCCAGCGAAGGAGTTGGCGCCCCATTGGGAAATGTTGGCTCGATGCAAAACACTGGTATTGAATTAACCGCAGGTTACCATAAAACCACCCACGACTTTAAATATGACATATCAGCTGTGTTTGGTTTAGGCAGAAATAAAGTTACCTCATTAACAGGAGCTGCAAACGGTGCGATAAGTGCCGGCGGCGATGCAGATTTTGGTGGTGGTGGTCCAATTACCAACACTTCCGTTGGCCAATCTATCCAGTATTTCTACGGTTATGTGGTTGAAGGCATATTCCAAAATGCATCAGATGTAACCAGCCATGCTACTCAAACAGGTGCAGCACCAGGCGATTTAAAATTTAAAGATATTAATCACGATGGCGTAATTGATGCTAAGGACAGGGTTAACCTGGGTAGTTACCTTCCTAAATTCACCTATTCATTAAATTACTCTGCCAGTTACAAGAATTTCGACCTTTCTTTATTTTTCCAGGGGGTATACGGCAATAAAATATTTAACGCCGAAAAAATCATCGCTCAAGGTATGTCCCGGTTATTTAACTCAGATGTTGCGGTGTTAAACGCCTGGACCCCCACCAATACCAATACCGTTATTCCGAGGGCTATTTCAGGAGACCCTAACTCGAATGTAAGGCCATCATCCCGCTGGGTTGAAAGCGGCTCATACCTTCGTTTAAAAAACCTCCAGTTAGGTTACAATTTGCCAATGCCGTGGCTTAAATCGGCCAGTAACAATTTAGTAAGCAAAGTAAGGATCTATTTATCATCAACAAACCTGTTCACCATTACAAAGTACACCGGGCTTGATCCGGAGGTAGGCTCCAAAAACGGAACGCTTACAAATGGTATAGACTATGGTCAATATCCTTCGCCAAGAGTGTTCCAGGCAGGTTTACAGGCAACATTTTAACAATCATTAAATTGATATATTATGAAACACAAAAAAATTTATTTATTGTCAACCGTTATGTTGCTAACAATAACGGTGATCGTATTGTCCTGTAAAAAAACAGCGCTAAATACTTCTGATCCCAACAACCTTACTACGGGCAACTACTATAAAACGGCAGCGCAATTAAAGTCGGGCGTTAACGCCATCTACGCCGTTATGCATCAAAACAACCTCGTATCGCGGGAGTGGTATTACCTGCATGATACAAGGAGCGACGAAGTAGCACCAGGTGGCGGGCAATTGGAAGCCCCAAGGCTCCAATTGATTAACAATACCGACGATCCTACAAACTCTGTGATGAATTCTGTATGGAATGGCTGGTACACGGTAATTTTCCGTGCCAATGTTGTAACCGATAATGCATCAAATGTTACCGATAACATAGCCGACGCGAAAAAATCAGTGGGCGAGGCAAAATTTCTACGTGCCTGGGCTTATTTCGACCTGGTAAGTATGTGGGGCGGGGTGCCACTGGTAACATCAGTTCCAAAAAGCCCAACCGATTTTAAACCACGTGCGGAGGTTGCCGCCGTTTACGCGCAGATAGTTCAGGACCTTACAGATGCCGCAGCAGTGCTGCCCGGGAAATCAGCTACTGATCAGGGACGGGCCACGGCATCTGCCGCCTATGCTATGCTGGGCAGGGTGTTAATGCAGCAAGGCAATTATGCTGATGCTAAAGCTGCATTTCTTAAGATACCTACCAGCGGGGCCGATGGCTATTCGTTAACTTCCCGTTATCTTGATAATTTTGAGTTAGCTACCGAATTTAACAAAGAATCAATTTTTGAAGTTGTGTTTGTAGATAAAGGAACTAATGGTTACAACTGGGGCGGCGAAAGCGCAACTGAAGACCAGTCAACAGTTAGAAACCAGGAATACTGCCCTGTTGCATGGAGAAACCTTATTCCTTCAAACAAATATCTGAATGAATTTGAAAGTACAGCCACGGGTGCGGTAAAAACAGATCCACGTTTTTCATATAGCGTTTATCAGAGCGGCGATGTTTATAACAATGGCCAAAGCACATTAAGCGATGCCGATCAAAACGGTAATTCTTCGGTGTTGAACGGCGTTACCAAAAAAATCAGCTGGCGTAAATTCATGATCATTTACCAGGAAAGTGCAGCTACTGCAGGCTTCCACCCGGCCGGTAACAACCAACGTATTATCCGCTATTCGGAAGTTTTACTTAACCTGGCCGAGTGTGCTAACGAAACTGGCGACATTGCCGGAGCTATAACATACCTTAATATGGTGCGTTCAAGGCCAGATGTTGCCATGCCTCCTTATCCAACAGCCCAATTCCCGGTTGCCTCCAAAAGTGATGTGGTTAAAGCCATCATGCACGAAAAAATGGTAGAATTAGGCGATGAAGAAGTACGCAACATTGACATTTTAAGATGGCGCAAAAAAGGGTATTTCGCTACCGAGCCGATTGCTGCTTTCCACGCCAACAGAGACGAGTTATTACCTATACCTCAAGCTGAGTTAGATAATAATCCTCTTGTTACAGGACATCAAAACCCTGGTTATTAATTCACTTCGCACTTATTTTTAAAAAGCGGGCGGCCTACAAGCCGCCTGCTTTTTCTTATATTTATGTTAAACTATGAAAAGGCTCCTTATTGGCTTTACTGTTGCGATACTAATTTCGTCCTGTAAAAAACATACGCTATTTGAGCAAATACCATCTTCTGCTTCCGGCGTTACGTTTAATAACCTGATTACAGAAAACGATTCGATTAATCCTATCGATAATGCCACTGTATATAATGGCGGAGGTGTTGGCATAGGTGATTTTAATAACGATGGCTTACAGGATATTTACTTTGTGGGCAACATGGTGCCAAATAAGTTATATATCAACAAGGGTAACTTCAGCTTTGAGGATGTTACTGCAACAGCAGGTGTAGATGGCAAAGGACGTTGGGGACGGGGTGCTTCTGTCATTGATATTAATAACGATGGCTTACCCGATATATTGGTATGTAATTCGTTTGCCAATGATCCCAAAAAAAGGCAGAATTTATTGTATATAAACCAAGGGGCTAACACAAACGGTGTGCCTGTATTTAAAGAGGAAGCGAAGGAATACGGCCTTGATAGTCAGTTATTTTCTACAATGGCCAGCTTTTTTGATTATGATAATGACGGCGACCTTGATATGTATTTGACCGTAAATGAGCCAAACCCTGCCGAATTCCCGAACCAGTTCAGGCCCATTAATAACATTGGCACCGGCAGAAGCATGGGGCGATTATATCGGAACGACTGGGACCCGAAACTTAAACATCCGGTATTTAAGGATGTATCATTAGCCGCGGGGATCAAGATTGAAGGTTACGGGCATGCTGCAACTGTTGCTGATATAAATCTCGATGGCTGGAAAGACATATATGTCACCAACGATTTTCTGTCTAATAATATATTGTACATCAATAATCATGATGGCACTTTTACCGATCAGTCTAAAGCGTATTTTAAGCATACCTCTTTCAATGCCATGGGTCAGGATATTGAGGACATCAACAACGATGGGCTGGCCGATATATTTGAGCTGGACATGAATCCTGCCGATAATTTCCGAAAAAAAATGATGTCGGGACCAAGCAGCTATAACACTATTCAAAATTTTGACCACTACGGTTATCAATATCAATATGTTCGAAATACACTACAGCTAAATCAAGGACCGTCTATAGGAGAAAACAACCAGGTTGGTAACCCAACTTTTAGCGAAATAGGCTTTTTAAGCGGTGTGGCCCAAACAGACTGGAGCTGGACCCCGATGATAACCGATTTTGATAACGACGGTTACCGCGATATCATAGTTACTAACGGTTATCCCCGCGACGTTACAGATCATGATTTTATTGCTTACAGATCCAATGCATTTTTAATAACGCCAAAGAAGGAAGTTCTCAAGCAGATACCGTCAGTCAAAATTCACAACTACGCCTTCCGTAACCAGGGCGGTGTGGAATTTAATGATGTGAGCATGGATTGGGGTTTGGGTATCCCCTCCTTTTCGAATGGTGCAGTGTATGCCGACCTAAATAATGACGGCGCACTGGACCTTGTAATTAATAATATCAACGATGAAGCGCTGATTTATAAAAACACCGCCGGGGAGGATAAAGAAAATGTGCACCATTACCTCAACGTAAAGTTTAAAGGCCCAAATCAGAACCTCGAAGGAATCGGAACTTTTGTGGATATATATTACCAGCACGGCTTACACCAGGTTTATGAAAACACCCCTTACAGGGGCTACCTTACCAGCATTCAGCCTATAGCACATTTCGGGTTAGGTAAATGCAAAACCATAGACTCGGTGGTTGTTAGGTGGCCGAACAAATTCAGGCAAACATTTTTAAATGTAGATGCAGATCAAACTTTGTCTGCAAACGTTAATAATGCTCGTCAAATCTATACCTGGGAAAAACCTATACAGGTAAAAACTCCGTTGTTTACCAATATCACGGGCAAAAGTGGTGTTAAATACATTCATCGCGATACGGATTATACAGACTTTAATATTCAAAAACTTTTGCCGCATAAGCTTTCAGAGTACAATCCCGCGCTCTCAGTTGGCGATATTAACGGCGATGGCCTGGATGATATAGTTGTCGGTGGAAATTTGACTGAGCCGGCACAGCTCTTTTTTCAACAAAAGAACGGCACATTTATACAACGGGGCCTTTTAGAAGAAAAGAAATATGATCATCCCTACCTTGATGGAGGAATTCTCATTTTCGATTCAAACGGCGATAAATTTCCTGATGTATTAATTACCGGCAGCGGTTATAAAACGCCGGCAAATGATCCCGCATACCAGGACCGCCTATATATTAATGATGGCAAAGGCCATTTTACGCTTGCAAAGGATGCGTTGCCGGTATGTTTTAAAAGTAAATTATGCGTAAGAGCATTCGATTACAATAACGATGGCAAATTAGATCTCATTATTTCAGGCCGGGTTGAGCCCTGGAGATATCCCGAACCAGTAAATAGCTATATTTTAAGAAATGACACAAAGGACGGGAGGGTGAAATTCACAGATGTAACTAATGAAGTTGCACCAGACCTAAAAAAGATTGGGTTGGTATGTGATGCTATTTTTAGTGATTTTGACAACGATGGTAAAACAGATCTGATATTGGCAGGAGAATGGATGCCACTAACCTTCTTAAAAAACTTAGGCGGAAGATATGCGAACGTTACAGCAAAAAGTGGTGTCGGCAATAAAACCGGATGGTGGAACTCAATAATTGCGGGTGATTTCAGGCATACAGGCAGAACAGATTACATAGTTGGAAATGTAGGCTTAAATACCCTTTACCAAGCCAGTGAAGAGTTTCCGGCCTTTATTACAGCAAATGATTTTGACAAAAGAAACCGGTTTGATGCATTTCCATCATTTTTCCTTCCGGGCAAGGATGGCATAAAACGCGAATACCCTGCAAATGTAAGGGATGATGCCATTAAGCAAATGATAACTTTGCGTGCAAAATTCACCAACTATCATTCTTATGCGGAGGCTACAATGCAGGATGTGCTGAGCGCCGAGCAAATGAAAAGTGCGCTGCGGCTTAAAGCTACCGAGCTAAGGTCCTGCTATTTTAGAAACGATGGCGAAGGTAAATTCACGATAGTTCCCTTACCTCTTGAAGCGCAGGTTTCGGCATTAAATGGGATGGTGGCTGACGATTTTGATGCGGACGGCAACCTGGATTTATTGATTAATGGAAATGATTTTGGCACTGACGTTTCAATTGGAAGATATGATGCCTTAAATGGCTTATTGCTAAAAGGTAACGGCAAAGGTGATTTTGCTCCTTTATCAATTGCACGCAGCGGCATATATTTACCTGGAGATGGGAAAGCGCTCGTAAAATTAAAGGGCGCGGCTGATAACTATTTACTGGCGGCAAGCGAGCACCTAGGCCCTCTCCGAATTTTTCAATTAAATGCTCACGTATCCATGTTAAAAATAAGTGATACAGATCAAAGCGCCGTTATCACTGATAAAAATGGCAGTAATACCAAACAAGAATTTTACTATGGTAGTTCGTTTCTTTCTCAATCTTCCAGGTCTATCCTCATTAGTGATAAAGTAGCGCAGGTATCTATAAAAGATTATTCGGGGAAAACGAGGTTAGTTAAATTTTAGTCAGGATAATTTGAGCGGTTTAATCGATTAATTAGCTGTTCCTAAAAAGGACTTTCTATCGGGAAAAATCTAAATCATTCTGCAAATCCATTTTGCATGATGATTTAGATTTTTCCTTTTTTGCTCAAATGTGCGTAGTACTTTTTACTTAAAAATATCTTTGCCTTTTACCGTCATACCAGCCATGGGCATTGACATTGGCTGCATGACTGTATTAAATTTAAGTGTCTTCAAATTAAATGGTGTTACCTTGCCATCTTCTGTTATTTCCAGGAATTGGTTAGGCTTTATTTTTTGAAGATGCTGCACGGTACCACTCCCTGCCCATCGAATCGAGATATCATCGATGATACTGGCCTGCCCTATCCCTATTTCTTGCCTTAATGGAGATGAACCAAAGCTTCCGCCGGAGTTTACATCTTTAAACACACTTCTTTGTAAGCCATTTTCTGTAAAAGTGACTTTGATTTGTGACCCAATAGCACTCCTGTTTGACTTTTTACCAACCAGTTTTAAACCTATCCAATTATTATTATTTTGACCTGGATTAAGGTACAATGCGCTTTTATAAGCATCGCCTATATAAGCCCCGCCCATCTCAATGAAAATATCCTGCAGGCCATTATTCCTCAAATCGGCAAACGACACGCCATGGCCTTTTTGCAAATTGCCGGTACGTGACGAACTGGTTACATCGGCAAATTTTTTGCCCCCTATATTCCGAAAAAGTTTATTCGGTATAAGCGATCCAAAATCGGGATTGCCGGTTCCAAAATAAATATCGGGATAGCCGTCATTATCAATATCACCAAAATTACCCCCCATGCTAAACACTACTTTGTTCAGCCCTACATCACGGGTTACATTTGTAAATGTTCCATCTCGGTTGTTTTTAAAAAGAAAAATATTGCCATTATTTGCCACAGGTGTACCCAAAGCCTCCAATGCAGCATAATAACCAAGGGTTGTAGTAAAATTATAACTACTAATCAAAATATCAGGCCATCCATCATTGTTGTAATCATAAAACCAGGTAGTAAATGTATTTTGTGTAATATTAATGCCCGCTTTTTCGGTAACATCTTCAAAATCTACATTCTTCCCTCCCTTACATTTATTTTTCAGCAAATATTTTCTTCCGCTCATGGTAGAAACAAAAATGTCGGGCCAGCCGTCGTTATTGTAATCTGCTGATGTTACACCTTTTACAAAATCATTGATCCCGCAATGAGCTTTTTGAGCCATTTCATTAAAAGTACCATCATGGTTATTCATATAAAGTGCCGATGGATGGTTATTCTTAGGGTCAGTTCCGCCATGGCTTTCCATCCCGATAAAAACATCAAGCCAGCCATCGTTATTAAAATCGGCCCATACGGCAGTTTGTGTAGGATGCATAAATTGCAGACCGGCTGCAATGGTAACATCGGTAAACCTGCCGTTGCCGTTGTTTTTAAGCAATGAACTTGGCTGGTTGCCAAAACCATCCCGAAGCCAGCCTCCCCGCATTATAAAAATATCCGGACGGCCATCGTTGTTATAGTCGGTTTGTTCAATATTAAGGCCGCCAACCTCATCTTGTAAGCCACTTTGAGTGGTGCGATCGCTAAAAGTACCGTCTCCTTTGTTATGAAAATAATGCATGTGATCCTGAAGATCCATCCCACTTGTAATAATGTCTATATAACCGTCGCCGTCAAAATCGTCGGCTATGGAGCCGCCTGCCCTGCTATTCAGGTTAATACCAACATTTGCTGCAACATCTGTAAATGGCTTCACTTTGTATGGGCCATCGTCAGCATTTAAGTTAGGGATCACATATTGGGCAGGAACCTGATCAGGATAACCACCTAACGTCATATAAGCTATATTTAACAGCCATCGGGACTGGGCATCATGAGAGTTACTTTTTAAAATATTCTCCAGTGTTTCAATTGCTTGCTGTGATCCTGTTTGCGCCTGATGTATGCCTGCTCCTTTAATTGGGAATATACATGATGAGCCGTTATGGCCAAGCATGCAATTGGCGCGTTCTCCTAAACGCATAAAAGCAACAGCCTGATCTGGCATTACATTTACGGGATTCATGTAAGGCGGCAGTTTTGAAACTTTTGAATATATGTCAACAGCCTGTTGTTCATGACCTTCCTGCAACTCAAATAAAGCTTTTTTTAACAACAATTGAACATCATACTTTGGCGAATCAACCTTTAACAGCGAATCGCTGGCAGCAAGGCGGGCATCAGAACTAAAAATATTTTGAGGATTATAATTTCGTCTTTCAAGTTGCTGCAGCAAGTCTGTCATTTTCGTCGGCGAATGTGGCTTACATGATATTATTAAACCACAAGTACATGCAGCAAAAAACATGGCCATTTTTGCAAATCGTGATAACATGATATTTCGTTTAAAAAAAATTCGATACGGTTTATTGTTCCCTAAATCATGAAAGGCCCCCAGATAAAATAGTTTCAACCGTAAAACGGACCGAAATTTTAAATAATATTGTATCTGACAACCCTCGTTAAGAAGCGATTAGTAAAGATAAAAAACGACCATAGCCCCAAACACAACGTTTGTTTATATTCATATAACATCTGTATAAATTTACAGGAACTCTCTTTCAATAGAATTTTTTAAATCCTTCAGACTAATGCAAACCGTTATTGATAATGGTATATGTTTTACCCGGACGCGTAGCTACATCATACATCCAGGTTTTAGGTAAGTCGGGCTGAAGATTTTTGTCGCTATTTTTTATGATCGGCGTTTTCAAATCCATTGTTTGGTAAAAGCGGTTTTTATTTATCCCGCTTACTGCTGTCAGCAATTTACCATTCATCTGTTGATTGACACGCAGACGGCAGTTTCCGCCAAGTGAGGAATGTATCACCAATTTAATAATTTTATGGTTAGCCCATTTTATATCTACTTTAAAACCACCTCTCGCCATTAACCCCGATATACTGCCATCCTTCCATTCATCAGGCAATGCAGGCAATAGGTAAATCGCACCATCGTGGCTTTGCAAAAGCATTTCTGCTATCCCCGAAGTACAGCCAAAATTACCATCAATCTGGAAAGGCGGATGAGCATCAAATAAATTGGGATAAGTGCCACCAGAGCCCCCGCCTATAGGTTTTATTTGATCTTTAATAAGCTTGTAGGCGTGATTACCATCCAGTAAACGTGCCCAAAGGTTGATCTTCCACGCCATTGACCATCCGGTTGATACGTCACCACGATAATTAAGTGATTTTTTTACAGCGGCAAAAAGTTGCGGTTGCGTAAAAGGAGATATCTGGTTTCCCGGAAACAAGCCGTATAAATGAGAAACGTGGCGATGGTGATCATCCGTACGATCAAGATCTTCCAGCCACTCCTGTAACTGCCCGTACCTGCCAATTTGCATTGGAGGTAGTTGGCGGCGGTAGGTGGCCAGGCTATCTGCAAATACTTTGTCAATATTTAGTTCGGCTGCCGCTCGTATAGCATCAGTAAACAAGCCGTAAACTAACTGATTATCCATGGTGGCGCCTGCAGTAACAGAGACCTGGTTTTTTCCGTCGATATATTCGTGTTCGGGCGAAACCGACGGCGACACTAACAGCCAGCCATGTTCAGGATCTTTTTGAAGGGCATCAACGTAATACTCGGCCGCGCCTTTAATTATCGGATAATATTGCTTTAAAAATTCTTTATCGCCCGAGTATAAATAATGTTCCCACAGATGCTGGCAAAGCCACGCATTTGACGTTGGCCACAAACCCCAGAAAGCGCCGTCTACAACACCGGTTATGCGCCAGATATCAGTGTTATGATGTAACATCCATCCACGTGCTCCGTACATTATCCTGGCAGTAGGCTTGCCTGTAACAGACAAATCTTTGATCATATTAAAAAGCGGAGTGCTTAATTCTGGTAACTGGGTTACCTCACTTGGCCAATAATTCATTTCGGTATTGATGTTAATCGTATACTTACTGTCCCACGGGCCTTTAACTTCGCCGTTCCAGATACCCTGTAAATTGGCTGGCTGCGATCCCGGCTGAGATGAACAAATCAACAGATAGCGACCATATTGAAAATATAACTCGGCTAATTGCCTATCCTTATTGGTGGAAAAATTTTGGATCCGAACATTTGTTGGCTGTTTTGCTGCACTATCTGCACCAAGATCAAGTTTAACCCTATCAAAATATGAGCGATAAAACTTGATGTTTTCAGCCAACAATTCATCGTAACTGTTCGCATAGGCCTTGCTTAAAATATTTTCTGCCCGAAGCATTGAATTTGCTGAAACATCGTGATAGTTGATAAAATTGGTGGCCATAGAAAGATATATCACGGCCGTATCTGCATCTGCGATAGTAATGCCCGAAGTATCTGCAACGTTTGTGCCTCCCGAATTTTTGACCCTGGTGAGCACATTAAATTCTATTTGTCCTTTTTGCCCTTCGTGCTCACTGCCCTGGCCGGATAAAACCAATGCTTTTTCGTTATTTATGGTGACTGAAGATTTAAGAGGGCTTTGAAGTTTTAGCCTGCAGTTAATCATGCCCGGCTTATTGGCTGTAAGTTTTACCATGAACACATCTGCGCCGAACGAGGTAAAAAACTCTCTTTTATAGTTAACGCCGTTTAAGGTATACTTTACCGTAGCCGTGGCATTCGCTATATCCAGGTCGCGATAATAATTGCTAACGGCATCTGATCTAGGAAAGCTGATATATAAATTACCCGCAAGTTGGTACGGCATGCCGCTATTACCTTTTGGGCCAAGTTTACTGTTAGCTAATTCTTGCGCTTCCGCGTACTTTTTCTCAGCGAGCAACCGCCTCACCTGATCAATGTATGGCCTCGCACTTGAATCAATTGTATTATTGGGGCCTCCTCCCCATATGGTTGATTCATTGAGCTGAATGCGTTCGTTTTGCACGTTGCCAAACACCATACCCCCTATAAAACCGTTACCAAGAGGCAGGGCTTCGTTCCAGTTTTTAGCCGGTTGATTATACCACAATTTATATCGCTCGGAATTATCGGGTACGCTATTTTTTTTACCAGCATAATTTTTCTGTTGAGCCTGTATTGATGAAAACATCAATAATACCACAGCAAATAAGTACACTTTTTTATTAACTAATCTTGTCATATACTTTGGTTTGTAACGTGCAATCCTCATTGGACAGCATTATTATTATCTTTCTATTATATCGTCTGCTTCAGCAACATCCTCGTTTTAAATCCATGCCGTGTGCCTAATGCTTATAGCCTTCGGTAGTAAAACCCATTGATCACACCTCATCGCGAAGTTCAACAAAACTTGGGTTAAAAATTCACTACAGACCAGTAGGCATTTTTGCGTTGCCGGTTTTCGTCAAACAATAAAGGATAGGCTTTTCTTACCGTGCGGGGCGTGTTCTCGCCTGCGGCGGCTCCGCCAGTTAATCCTCCCCCTCTCTGGTCCAACCAGCTGTATTTGTCAGATACGTTCCAGAAAGTAACACTTGTTATAAACTTTTTATACTGCCTGAAGATATCGAACGCCATTTTGTATTGGGCTATTTGTTTGGCTTCCAATTCTGGCGTATAACCCGGGTCAGGGGTTGGCGGAGTTGATCCGGGCGCAGGTTTTGGTTGTGGCAAACGTATAGTAATATCCAGTTCGGTAAATTGTACCTTTAAACCTAACGAGGTTACTTCATCCAAAGCTTCACGTAATTCGACGGGCGATGGTTCATATAACTTCCAATGCGCCTGCATGCCCACCCCATCAATAGGTACGTGGTGCTCAATCAATTTTTTTAACAATTTAAATATCTTTTCTCTCTTTACCGGGTGTTCGCTGTTATAATCATTGTAGTATAACTTAGCCTGCGGATCGGCTTCATGCGCATACCTAAAGGCAGCCTCTATAAAATCGGGGCCATTGCATATGTTGTACCAATTGCTTTTACGATATATCTGCGTTGTATCATCGCTATCATCAACGGCCTCGTTAACCACATCCCAGGCATAAATTTTCCCCTTATATCTTCCCGCAACGGCAAAAATATGATCCTTTAAGCGCCGCAACAGCAACTCTTTGGTAACCGGCTTTCCGTCGGCCCCTTTAAACATCCATGCTGCTTCCTGGTTATGCCAGCATAAGTTGTGCCCGCGTATTTTAATATGATGGCTCACAGCAAAATCAACAATTTTGTCGGCATTTTTCCAATTATAAATATCTTCTGATGGATGTATCGGGCCCATCTTCATATCGTTCTCGGGCGTTATGCTGTTAAATTCTTTCACAATTAATGCAGAATCAGGACCATGCAGGGAAGCCATACTAACCGCAACACCAATTGGGAAATAGTTTTTATAATAATCTTTTAAACCTTTGTCTGGATGATCGGCTTTTGTACCCGCCCGGAATGAGGAAGCTACCTGGTGTTTAGGTGTGCATTGAACAAACGATAAAACAATAAACACAATAGCCGGGAGCAGAAAGCCCCGGTCTACTTGTTTAGTGACAGTTGAAAAATTCATAAATCATTAATGGTTTTATTTGATAGTGTTTAACTGTGCTTACATCACTCCGCGTTACTCATCTTAAACAGGTTAAAGCTTAACGGTTTCTGTAAGCTTGTAACCCAATAAGGAAAGCATTGCCTCGCCATATCGTTTGCCTAATAACCTGTAGCCTTCTGCTGTAAAATGAAGATGATCACGGGAGCAGGGACAACCCGCTGAAGAAATAACGTATGAATTAGTAACAGCCTGAGGTAAGGTTGCAATAATTTTATTCATCGCAGCGCAAGCGCCGTCCTGATCAGCATTTACTAATTCGCCTGCAAGTAGAGGCACTTTTTTAGGATTCAGGTTTAAATCTTTGATCAAATTATCATAAATCCCTTTTACTTTTTTTGTCCATAGCGTATCATTAGGGTTCGATTCTCCCTGGTGTAACAAAATACCCTTAATTACACCAGCCTTTTGAGCTGATCTGGCCAGTTCTATCAACCTTCCGTATGGATTTCCACCATATTCAGCGGCAATACTTTTCATCCAACCGGGGGCTGTTGCAAGGTATGATTGATAACTATCCTTTTCAAAAATTTCAATTTTGGCACCGGCGACAGAGACATTTATAATGCCGACCCTTATATTTTCGGGAAGGTTAGCCACCAAAGTCCGGCCGAAATAATCTGCCGGGGTTAAGCCCGTAGTACACCGCGCCAATGGCGGCACGGCCCTATACCAATTATCTTTTATCCTGCCTTTGTCGCCACAATCAACAGCTTGCAACAGCTGAAACCGGCTATCAATAGCGGTAGTGTCTTCGGCTTCAATTTTTGCATTACCCTCCATATTTGATTGACCAAAGCAGATAAATATGTAAAATTTCTTATCTCGCGAAAAGCTTTTCAGGCTCAGCAAAGTGAGGCATGCCACGGCTATGAATCTAAACTTCATTTTCATGTATAATTCAATTCTTAAATATCAGGCCTGCAAACTGGTTTAAGGAGCGTCTCCAGGATTGCCACTCGTGCGCAGTGCCCGGCGATTGGTAAAATACATGTTTAATGCCTGCCTTTTCAAGCCCCTCGTGAAAGCCTTTTACCATGGTTTGCATTCTTTCCTGCTCGGTAGTTCCAACACTTAAGTAAAGTACTTTAACCTTTTCGTTAAAAACATTTGCATCAGCAAATACGCCGTTATACATTTTGGTTATATCGGTACCTGGCTGCATGAAACCAGCGCCGCTAAAACCTCCTATATAAGCAAATTTGTCAAGATTGGTCATTGTAGTTTGGAATGTTTGAAATCCTCCCATTGAAAGCCCGGCCATAGCACGGTGATCGCGGCTGGCAAGCGTCCTGAATTTTGTATCAACCATTGGAACAATTTCTTTCACAAGCACATCCGGAAAAACATTTCCTGCCATGCTCATTCCAGGTGCGTTAGTAGCTACCGGCTGCGTTGGATCTGTGGCATACCCCCTATCCATAACAACTATCATAGGCGTTGCCTGTTTCCCCGCAATGAGGTTATCCAATATAAAATTCATTTTACCTTGTGTGGGCCAGCCGGTTTCGTCTTCGCCCGAGCCATGTTGTAAATAAAGTACCGGGTATCTTTTGTCGGTTTGCGTATCATAACCGGGAGGTGTATATACATTTGCCCGCCTCCAGGCCTTTGTTATGTTGGAGTAGTAGTTTACTGAACGCACCTCACCGTGGGGCACATCTTTGGTGGTATAAAAATCGCCCTCCGGATCAGGAATATCAATCCCGCTTGCCATTCTTCCCATACCGTAAAAAGTTTGACTTGACGGATCGACAACGGCAACGTCATCAATTATCAAAGAATAATAGTGAAACCCTAATACTATCGGGTCGGTAGTTACCGTCCAGTAGCCCCCGGTATCTTTGGTCATCGGGTACTTTTTCAGTAAGTCAATTTGAACACTTTGTGCCTTCGGAGCCTTTACACGAAAAAAAACGGTATTGTCTGGAAATATCTGCGGGTATTGCACGCCCGGAATATTAGTGGGCGCCGGTACACCTGCTTCATTATAAGAATAACGGGCGAACGTTGAGGCATCAACCGGCTTAAAAAGCATTTGTGAAAACATATATAAGCCGTTTTTCCAAACCTTAAAGTTATGCACGCCCGGTTCGATATAGTAAACATGCGGCACGCCTTTCTCTGCAAGGTAATCATGGGTCCGTTTGCTGAATGCAATTAACCCATCGCTTGATCCACATGATATCCAAAGTAATTTTAGTTTACTCTTTGCCGCGTCGGGGTTAGGAAGCAATTCTTCAGGTTTTTTAGTATTGGGGGCTGAGGAAAAGCCACCGACCCATGAAAATACGTCAAGGTTTCCCAAACCGAAATTTAATGATTGCCCGCCGCCCATCGAAAGGCCCGCCACTGCCCTATGATCCTTATCAGTATATACACGGTATTTACTATCAATAAATGGTATCAGATCGTTCAGCAAATCTTTTTCAAAAACGGCAAAACCTTGTACCTTATCGGGTGCCATGATATTTCCCGTCGCGCGGTCGTCCTTCATAGCCCTGCCGTTCGGCAATACTACTATCATGGGTACAATTTTACCTTGTGCATAAAGGTTATCCAATATCACCTGGGGGCTGCCGCCGTTATACCATTCTTTTTCATCACCACCAATACCATGCAAAAGATACAGCACGGGATATTTTTTGCTTTTAGAATATCCGGGAGGTGTGTAAATAAGAGCACGGCGGGTATTGCCCACCGTTTTTGATTGATAGGTGATGGTATCAATTTTGCCATGCGGAATATCTGTACGAAATACATCAAAACCCGCTCGTGCCTGGCTAACCATATCTTGTGAATAAACCGGTGCATTAAACAAAAGAACGGCGCATACCGCGAAGAAAATTTGCTTAATATGTTGTAATATGTTCATTATTAATATTGTTTACTGGTAAATAATTTATCAATTGGTTTGTGGTTGTATAAGCTGGTATGAGCCGCTGAGATGCATCAGGCTGAATACATACAACAAGCCATCATAATATGGATCAAAATATCCATCTGCATAAGGCTCAAGTTTAGCGCTCCAAAGAGGTCGCACGAAATCGAATTTTGTGTTATCGGCTACCATGAGCGAGGCTGAGGCCGAGGTGGCCACCAATCCCAAAGAATGCCTTAACTTCTTTACTCCTCCTGCCGGAAGAACAAACGCAGGCGTAGATCCATCTGTATTAAACTGATCCTCAAAATCATTTATCCCCTTTGATCGTAAAAAGTTTTGAAAACGCTTAGCATACCCTTGCTGCCACTTTTTGTCTTTCCCAAACCACACATAATCCATCGCGATATTCATTGGCACGCGCCAGGAGTCGAAACGAAAAGCCGATGGCATCCGCCTCCCACCGAGCGACTTGCCATTAAAATCGGTATTATCAGGGTTAAGAGCCGTAACGGGGTCACAGGCCCTATGTAAAAACGCTCTTGCTGTATCTGCACAATCCCGGTAAAATTGTTCATGGCCGTCTTTTGCATAAAGCGCCCATACTTCGTAAAACGCAGGCAAGTGATAGGAAGGATCTGTCCACTCATACCCGCCGCCTTCGGGTACAAAGGAAATTTGTTTCGCCGCAATGTTTATTAAAGGATGAACACTCGCGGCACCTTCTTTTTTCCACATGGCGTCAAGTATCCTCCTGGCCTCTCCATAATAATTAATTCCTGTATTATTTCCCCATCGGTTGGACGCAAAAAGCAGGTCGGTGATATAGTATAATTCCCCGTCAGATGCGGAACCTTCTGAATTACGCTTCATCGTTTGGGGATTAATGCTCCAGGCAAAATACCCTTCGCTTGGTCCGTCCTGGTGTTGAAGATATTTTTTTGACCATCGCCATATACGGTCGAAGACATCTTTTTTATTAAGCTGCACCGCGATCATCATACCATACGAAAGGCCCTCTGTTCTGGCATCGTGGTTTTTCACATCAGACACGTAGGCCATTGAATCGCCTACCTCGAAATAAACCTTATTGGGGCCTTCAAACACATCATGATAAGCCTTGGCTACCTTAATGTTGATATCATCCTTGCTGTATCCAGCTTCATGAAAAAGATCAGGATAAACGCCGGATGCAAAGGCCCCTTTACCTGACATTTTTTTTGAAGCTTTGTGATTTTGGCTATTTGCCAAAGCAGGCAGCAAAGCAATCATTACATACAATAACACTAATTTTTTCATACTCACGTGGTAGTTAAATAAAGATTTTGTCTTACTATTTTTCTCATTGGTTAATAAAAAGGTCATCCTACTTGCCAGAAAACCTTATGCTTTTAATAAAGATGCTTTGCGGAACGCCTGCAGGATACCGCACAAAAACATCATGCTGCCCGGTAACATTTTTAAGTTGTTTGCTGAATGTTTTATAACTACCGCTGCCTGTAGCGTTTAGCGGTATTGTGGCTATCAATTTACCGTTCTGAAGATCATCAAGCCATATTTGAAGCTTGCCCTTGCCTTTTGAAGAAGCAACTACCTGGACGGAAGATGCCGACTGCCTTCCAATTTCCACACCGGATATCATAAACCATCCGCCATACAAAGATGTATTGGTTACCGTTTTCGCCATGCCTTTATTAACAGTTGCTATTCCATAGTAATTACGATAGCTTGCTGCGGGCAATGAGGAGGAGCCGTCTTTACAAATAAAACAGTCGAAATCCGCTGGCTTTCCTTCTGCAAATAACCCTACACTTGTACCTACCCATGAATTATAATTTGGCTGGGTTTCATCAAGTTTAACTGCGTTAATTGGCCTGCCTAAAGAAACCCAGGCTTTTCCGTCGCCGCTATAATATCCGGTTAGCTCGTGGCCGTTTCTTTCCAGTTTCAGCCAAACTATGTTTCCGAAGATGTTTGGCGCGCTCCGGCTCGCGGTATCCATTGTAAAAACAATTTTCTTTCCGTTGTCGTAACCGCTGTAAAGCTTCACTACCACGGTCTGGTTTCCGTTAGTAAGATAAATGCCAGCCTTGGTACCGTCATTCGTTGCACTCAGGTCAACCTTTGTAACAGCGGAATAATAGTGGTCAGTTTCTTTTTGAACAAGGTGGGTACGGGAAGAATCGGGCACAAGCCTTATCCATCCCCTCCGGCCGGTAAGTGAATAGGCGGCTGAAGCTTTTTTGGTGAGGAAATGCCAATTCAGGCTTAATTCACTGCCGTCAAAATAATCTGTCTTTACGCTTGTCCATGAAATACCTGACCGTGGCAGGTTTGGTTTCCGGATAGGTGTGGTGACTGGCGCCATACCCCATGGCCTGTCGCCCTCCCAGGTTACCGGGTAAAGCGAAGTTTGTCGTCCGGCACCAGACCAATCGTTGCCATCATACTTTTCATAGCTTTGGCCAATAGTCCACCAGGTGCCATCGGCCAATTGAAAGGGAGCTGAAATGTGGTTAGGACGACGGAAACCTGCCTTATCATCGGTAACCGGTTTAAAAAAATCACCCAGCCTCTCCCATTTTGTCGAATCGCCGGTCAATGCTCTTCCTCTTAAAACATATTGTCCGCCGGTAACATCGCCAGCCGGAAAGTAATAATAATAGCCATTGCGTTTACACATTACCGGGCCCTCTGCCCAGCTATATTGTAGCCTGGCGTTTACCCAGTCGAGATTTATCACATGATCTGTCAATTGCCCATCCTTACCCAGGGCTTGCAAACGATTAACTTTTTGACCGTTTTTTATTACCATGTAAGGTTTTCCGTCATCATCCACAAAAATGGAGTTGTCATAACCAAGATTACCTGTTTCTGGATTGGACTTTACCTGTACAGGAGCAGACCACGGCCCTTTAGGGGAACTTGCCTTACAAAACCACTGCCCTCCTGCCGAAAAATAGATCCAGTAAGAGCCGTAAAAATAGGTTATAGCACCCTGCCAGATACCAGCGGAAGGCCGGTCAGTAACCCAGGCCGCTTTGGATGATGGCAACACCCTGCTTATTACCTCCCAATGAATGAGATCTTTTGAGTGATAAATGGGCAGGTAAGGGTTAAAATGAAAGGAAGATCCGCAATGATAAAAATCATCGCCCACTTTAAGCAAGGTTGGGTCCGGGTGGTCGCCAGGTAACACCGGGTTCACATAGGTGTTAACTGTTTGATAAAACAAAGAAGAATCTGGCATTTTTCCCTGGCCATTGGCAAATAAAACAGCGAGCGTGAAGATGAATATAAGGCCGGTAAGCCTTGTGAATTGGTTCATAATATTTAATTAATTCAGATTGTACCCCAGGGTGTTTAAGTTGAAGCGTTGTTTCACAGATTGGCGGTTTACCTGGCGAATAAGTATTATGCATTCACGGCCTTATAATTTAGTTTGCTAAATAAAAAAGGGCACAATGGTAAAACCAATAATTGTTAAATCAACATCAACCAAAAGTATTTTGAAAACAGAACTTGCTGTGACACAAATGTTGATTAAATTAACACTTTAGTTGAAATAAGCGGCCTTTTCCTGCACAAGAGCCTTATTCAGGCATACCATATCCAAAACCCTAAATCATTTAATACCTGATTATCCGGTTGCGGTATCGCAAACAAATCGCGATACGGGGGCAAGTCAACAATAATAAACAGCGGTTTCAATTTGCGATGAATTAAGAGGTTTTTATCGGGTATACTACGCCAACATGATCAAATATCCACGTAAATAATTTACAGACTACCGGCTTAAGAATGTTATTTTTTTATTTATGCAATCGATTGTTTTTTTTGAATTTATAGTTTAGATTTACGTTGTGTGATTTTTACTAAACGATTGAAGTCCCACCTTTATAAACCTCATGTTTCCGAAAATGAAATTATCAGTACACTCATCTGCCGATAAAAAGGGGGGTGCCTGTACAATTTTAAAAAAAGCAATGGCATCTGGCATGTTAAATACCTCACCATCACATAAGCAAACTACTGTTACACGGTTGTTTTTAATTGTATTAACGGTATCACTCTGTATCAGTACCCAATGCCGCGGGCAGGCCATACGATTTACTGTACTGACATCTCACGACGGCTTGCTCTCAAATACGGTTAATGCGATCATAAAGGACCGTTACGGATTTTTATGGTTTGCTACCGCCGATGGACTGGACAGATTTGACGGTTTGGAACATAAGCCATATCGTTTTGATCCCGCAGACAAATCAGGCTATCGGTCCAAAGAAGTTACAAGCATGTATGAGGACGCAGCAGGGCAGTTTTGGGTAGCTACGATGGGAGGAGGATTATATTACTTCGACCGTTCTCATGATCAGTTTCGAACCTACCAGGAGAGTTCCGCAAATGGACGTCTTGCAAATAGCTACATAAAATCTATCTACGGTGATGATCGTGGCCGTCTTTGGATTGGTATGCTGGGTGGCCTGTGCGTACTTGACCCTAAAACAAAAAAAGAAATATTTTACGAGGCCAACGAAAACAAACCCGGGCAGCTCCATTCGGGTATCATATTATCTATCTTCCGGGATAGCCAACGGCGAATGTGGGTTGGTACAGATAAAGGGCTGTATCTTTATGATGAAGGATCAAACAGCTTCATTGCCTTTCTGCATGAAAAAAACAATCCCTCAAGTATCCCAAGTGACGGAATCAATACCATAGCCGAATGCCAGCACAGGTTATGGATAGGTACCGATGATGGACTAAGCAGTTTATCGCCGGATTTAAAAACTTTCAGAAATTTTAAATACAGCCCCATTGACGATAGCACGATCAGCGGCAACCTTATATATAGCATAGCCGCGAACGGTGATAAAATTTGGGTAGGTACCGAAGGTGGTTTGAATATTGTAGACCCACTATCGGGAAAGGCAACCCGCTACAATCACGACGACAGGGATAAGTTTAGCGTAAGCAGCAAATCTATCCGCTGCATTTATAATGATCCCGAAGGGATTTATTGGCTTGGCACCTATCAGGGTGGGGTTGATAAGTATGACAAACACCTTACCTTATTTAATTCAAAGCAAAATAATGCATATGACCCGGCCGGCCTAAGCGCGCCTTTTGTTTCATCGTTTGCAGAGAACAAGGACGGGGATCTGTTTGTTGGCACAGACGGCGGAGGCTTGAACCTTTTTCACATCAAGAGCGGTTTGTTTAGCCATATCGCTATAAAAGCTAAAGCAAGAAGTAATTCTGCCGGTCTTCCTATATTATGTATGATGCTTGACCGCAACCAGCAACTCTGGATCGGCACGTTTCAGGATGGCCTATTTAATTACAATACAAAAACAGGGCAGTATCAACAGTTAAATGCAGGAAACGATAATGCGCATATAAACCATAACGAAATTTTTTGTTTAAAGGAAAGCAGCAAGGGAAAGATATGGATAGGGACCAATGGCGGTGGCGTTAATGTGTTTGACCCTGATAAAAAAACCTTTTTTAAATATGTGTCAACTCCTGCTTCTGCCGGGGAAAGACCGTTACCTGTGAATGGTTTTATCAGAGCTATTGAAGAGGACCAGGAGGGAAATATATGGATTGGCACCTATGGCAGTGGAATAGCGGTTTTAAATCCTGCAACTCAAAAGTTTAGGGTGTATAATAATAAGAATACCGGCATGGCAATCGATCGCACATTTTCGCTGTTGCAAGATCATAAGGGTAACATGTGGATTGGCACCGCCGGAGACGGGTTATATTGCTTTAATTTCAACAATAAAAAAATCGTTAATTACTCCGCACCAGATGAACTGCCAGATGGAGTAGTGCACAAACTACTGGAGGACAATAGCAACAACATATGGTTGAGTACCGATAAAGGAATATGTATGCTTAACGCGGCATCCAAAAAGTTTACTCACTATTCTGCCTACAATGGCCTGCAAAGCGATGCATTCATCGACGGATCGGGCCTACGGTCAACCAAAGGCCTGCTTTTCTTCGGCGGAGACCGGGGCTTTAATTATATTGACCCGCAGCAGGAAGTAAAACGCAACAACAATGCGCCCCCGGTATTTTTAACCACCCTTAAAGTAAATAATAACATTGTATTATCCGGCAGTCACTCGCCACTTAAACAAGATATTTCGGTAGCAAAACAGATTGACCTGGATTACAAGGAAAACTTTTCAATCAGTTATTCTGCAATTAATTTTACGCTTCCCCAACGCAACAAATACGCCTACATCCTTAAATCGTTCAATAAAAGCTGGAATTATGTAGGCTCAGCTACTACAGCGTATTATACCAATTTAGATCCCGGCGAATACATTTTTGTAGTGAGGGCTTGCAACAACGATGGAATATGGAACAACTCTGGTGCACAAATCCGCATCGTGATTCATCCCCCGATTTGGATGACCTGGTATGCCTATTTACTATATGCCCTGATGGCTGTGGGCACGCTTCTGCTCATCCGTCATAGGGCTATAAAGAAATTGAAAAGCAAACTTGCGCTGGAACAGGAAAGAAGGGAAGCGGAACAACTGCATGAACTTGATCTGCTTAAGATTAAATTTCTTACTAACCTGAGTCATGAGTTCCGCACACCAATTTCGCTTATCATGGCACCTGCAGATAAGCTACTGGCAGAACATAAAGACGAGCAAACCACAGGCCAATTGGCAGTGATACGACGAAATGCGCGACGGCTGTTGAATTTGGTAAATCAACTTTTAGATTTTCGCAAATTAGAAGAGCAGGAATTAAAGCTTAACCTGGCCGAAGGTGAAATAATTTCATTTATAAGCGACGTTGTAGATTCTTTTCATGATCTGTCAGAATCGCGAAGCATCACGTTTGATTTTAAGGCACCACAGGAAAAATTATTCGTACGTTTTGATCACGACAAAGTGGAGCGTATTTTATTTAACCTGCTCTCCAACGCCTTTAAATTTACATTACCTGAAGGGACGGTTTCTGTTAATATTACGCAGCATTCCACATCGCACACAGATAAAACCGTGTTGGAATTAAAAATAAGTGACTCCGGTATTGGTATTGCCCCGGATAGAAAACATTTTATATTTAAACGGTTTTATCAGGCAGGGGATACTAATACAGGAAACGTAAACCCGGGAAGCGGAATCGGTCTTTCAATTACAAAGGAATTTGTTGAAATGCATGGTGGCAGCATAGCTGTTGAAAGTGAATTAGGAAAAGGTTCAGTTTTCAGCGTGTTAATTCCTCTTGAAGTTTTTGCAGATAGGTCAATTGCCGTTCAGCTGCCGGTTAAAACAGATGTTAAAGAAAACGATCTGCGGATAAAAAGGAATAATGCCCAGGCAATTACAAACATGCCAACACTGCTTATCGTGGAAGATAATGATGAGTTTCGCTATTACATTAAAGATAATTTAATTGCCCAATATAAAATTGTTGAAGCTTCAAATGGTGCAGAGGGTTGGGATAAGGCGCTATCATGCCATCCTGATTTGATCATTAGCGATATAACCATGCCATTTATGAATGGCATTACGCTGAGTAGAAAAATAAAAGCCGATAAACGTACCAGCCACATTCCATTTATAATGCTTACTGCCTGCACGCGCGAAGATGAGCAACTAAGAGGGCTTGAATCGGGGGCAAACGACTATTTGACCAAGCCCTTTAATTTTGATATTCTAAATATCAAAATTAAAAATTTATTACAACTCAATACCATGCTCAAAAACACCTATAAAAAACAATTGACGGTCATCCACCCCGATATAGAAATTGAATCAAGCGGAGAGAAGTTTTTAAGTAAGGTGATCAATTACATAGATAACAACTTAAATAATCCGAAATTTTCTGTCGTAAATCTCAGCGAACATTTGGCAATGAGCCGGGGTGCGCTTTACACAAAAATATTTGAGCTTACCGGCCTTCCCCCCGTTGAATTTATCCGCTCATATAAACTCGACCGCGCCGCGATATTGCTTCTGAAGAGCGATCTCACGGTTACACAAATAGCCTATGAAGCCGGTTTTGCTACACCCCATTATTTTTCCCGATCGTTTAAAGAGAAATTTAATATGCTACCTTCTGATTATAGAAAGGTGGAGAATAACAGGGTGCTGGCATAGAAAAATGGCTTTTATGTATTTGATATAAGCGGCCGCTGATGTGCGGGTAAGTAACCGAAGCCAATAGCACCAATGTAGATAAACAGCTATAAGTGCTTGAGCGTTTGCCGGTGAACTTACCAACCAATGAGTATCAATACTTACGGTAAGATAAAGCTACTCGAAACTTATCCAGTCAACTTCCACATGGCCGCTGCCTTTTAATTGTATGATAAGGTTTTTGACACCGCCTGGCATGGATAAAACTGCTTTTTTAACAATGCTCCAGTTATTTCCTTTTGGTATAATAAGTTTTGCTATAACCTTACCCGGCTTATCCTCAGTACTTATTAATAAAGTTCCCCCGGTTGCCGAACAGGCGTTTACACTAATGCGCCCTGCTGTTTTTTTGCCAAAAATCACACTGTTATATCTTATCCATGAATCCGTTTTATTAAAAATAGTTTTCCAGCCCTTGAATTTGTTTAGCGTGTCCAGAAACTCTACCGCTACACCATCCGCGCTTTTGGCGCTAAACCTATCTATCTGTATTTTTTTTGATGAGGCCGTTACACCAACGCCACGTAATGTGGGGATAACCTTGCGGATAGTGCCATCTTCATTAAAAGACAAACTATCGGCCCTTACCGCCCGGTTTTTATCAAAGCTTGGCGATAAATCATCGTTATGATAAAATAAGTACCATTGGTTTTTAAATTCGATGACCGACTGATGATTTGTCCAGCAGCCCGAAGCAGATTCGTCCATAAGCACGCCGGCGTATTTAAAAGGCCCCAGGGGGCTACTTGACATGCCATATTCAAGCCGTTCTATTTTATCAGCTACATGCGGATAGGTCATATAATAAATACCCTTTCGTTCAAATAAGTAAGGCCCTTCCTTTAAGCCCTTATCTGGAAAGCCTTCAAGTTTTACCGGCTCTGATTCCAGTTCAAGCATATTGGCTTTAAGTTTAGCGCCGTACAGGTTTCCTTGCGCCCAATAAATAAATGCCTGCCCGTCTTTATCGATCTGTACATTCGGATCTATGCCATGAATCCCGGCTATGGGCAAAGGTTGAGGAACGAAAGGGCCGTAAGGCTCGTCGGCTACGGCAACACCAACTGAAAAGCCTTTGGGGCTACCGGATTTTGCAGTGGCCGGGAAATAAAAATAATATTTTCCTGCCCGCTCAATACAATCAGGTGCCCACATACTATATGCTGTGGAGTCGGCCCAGGGTACCTTATTTTGACTTACAATTACACCGTGATCAGTCCAATTGGTAAGATCTGCCGATGAGAACACGTGATAATCCTGCATACAAAACCAACCAGCTCTGCCATGCCCGGGCGTAGCCAGGATATCGTGTGAGGGATAAAGATATACCTTTCCGTTAAAAACACGGGCCGAGGGATCGGCAGTAAACTGGTTTTGTATCAGTGGGTTTTGTGCCATCAAACAATTGAACCATAAGATAGATACAATCAGCGCTGCGTATGTCTTAAAATCTTTCATCATCTACAATTTATTACTATTCATTATCTTGTTCTTTAAATCGATTTCATTTACCTGCCGCTAACCGAAAATAATCGAAGTCTGCATATCCTCCTGTAGTTTTTGTGGCATAGTTAAAAAGGCCAAACCTGTAACCCATAAAATGTGGAATGGTATAAGCCATTTGAAGCGTAGCGCCAATTGGTATCCAATTATTTCCGTCGATGCTATAATAAAAATACGCTTTGTCGGTCCGGTCTTTAAAATCACACACAGCCTTTAAATACACCCGGTTTTGGGATAACGGAATACTTGCCGACTCTGTTGGCGAAGCTCCCTGTGCATTTACCATAACAATATACTTACTGCCGTTTTCGACCTTCACCCCCACCCATCCAAATTTTCGCTGTAACAAGGCGAGGCCGGCATGATCGCCGTCTTTAAGTCCAGAAACATCAATAGCCGTTATAGCTGAACATTCGGGACCAAACGTGCGTTGTGTGAGTATATTTTTTGCTGCTACTAAAGTGGTATCAAGCCTCCCTGTAGTTAACCTGAGGTAACCTTTACGCTGTGTAACAGACCATAATTGGTTAACCGGGTTATGGTTCCATTGCCAAACCAGGGGCAAATCGCGCTCACCGCGCCTACGGTTAAATTCATCCGACGAGATGATACCGGGCATGAGCGATTTGTTTGCCGGTAACGCGACAGTATCGGGTGCCTGATGATTTATACCCAATACTGGCCAACCATCTTCCCACTTTACAGGAACCATGTAGGGCACCCGGCCTACTGAACCAAAATCGCGAAAAAGATACGCAAACCACCGTCCGTTTGGTGTGTTTACCAAACCACCCTGAGCTACGCCTTTATCCTGTAACGCCAGCCGGCCTTCGTAGGGGCCAGTAATATTATCTGCCCGGTGAATAAGAACACTTCGCATTCCACCACGGGGCCATGAAATATTGAACAGGTAATATTTCCCCTTGATTTTGAACATCTGGGAACCCTCTGCCGGCAATCCTAAATTCGGCCCGGCAGCCAGGCTGGCGTTCTCTATCAGCACCTGTGGCTTTGTGTCAGGCTTTATTCCGGAAAGATCATCCTTCAATTGGGCTAACATGATGCGCCCGCTTCCATAAATCATATAAACTTTACCATCATCGTCAAAAAACAATGAATGGTCATGCAGGCTTGGCTTAAAGGATAAAGCCTTCCACGGGCCTTTTTCAATATTATGAGTGGTATAAATATAAGTTTTGCCGGTATTGCCAGCAAAGGTAGATACATAGTAAATGCCATTATGATAGCGCAGGCTACTTGCCCACGAACCTCGCCCGTAACTGTTTTGGCCATTATTCAGGTTTAGGTCATCGGTGTCATCTAAAATATCATACGCATAGCTAACAAGTTTCCAATTGACTAAATCTTTAGATTTCATTATCGGCACGCCAGGGCTCATGTGCATAGTAGTACTGCTCATGTAATAAGTACTACCTACCCTGATTATTGAAATATCAGGCACATCCGCGTATATAATTGGATTATGAGCCGTTTGTGCAAAAGGCGCGGATGGGCCCAGCAAAAAAAATACTATACCAAAAAAAAGATTACTGAATATTTTACTCATAGTCGGTTTGTGCTGTTATATGAATAGATATTTCTATTTGCAGCTGGGTAACTGAATCCTTTTCATATGATGATTATTTTGAATACTTTATGATACGCATAGATATTAAAAAACACGCTTAATTGCTTTACCCGCAATTAAGCGCACTTAATATATTAACACAACAAGGCAGCTCAGTCTTTAAACAGCAGCGGCGCAAGTTCTTTCAGGCTGCGGCGCCAGGTTAGAAACTCATGGGCAGTATTCTCTGAAATAAAAGATACGGCATTGTAGCCTGCTTCTTTTAATGCAGCCGCAGCATTATTTACGCCAGCAGGATTTTCCTTGCTGCCGCAACTTATAAAAATAAGTTTAGCCTTAGCTTTATCTTTTAATTCAGCGGGTGTATAAATCCCCCCGCTTAAAAGACCGTAATAGGCAAATTCATCGGGCTTGGCAAGTGTTATTAAATGCGTTTCCATGCCCCCCATTGATAACCCTGCCATAGCGCGGTGTGCCCTATCTGCAACCGTACGGAAGCTGGCATCCACATAAGGCACTAATTCATCTGTTAATACGGTTTCAAAAGCATCTATCTTGAAATCCCTCAAACCACCAGGTTTCATTTTAATATCGTTGGTCATGCCATAGGTCATCACGATGATGAAGGGTTTTATTTTGCCTTCAGCAATTAGGTTATCCATGATCAGGTTGGCATGCCCCTGGTTGCTCCATGCGGTCTCATCTTCACCCCAGCCGTGTTGTAAATACAGCACCGGGTATTTCTTCGATCTTTCCTTATCATAACCCGGAGGTGTGTAAACAAAGGCTCTTCGCTGTGTATTTGTGCTTTTTGAAGGAAAAAGTATTTGCTGCACATTACCGTGAGGTACATCCTTTAAGGCATAAAAGTCCTGGTCATGAGCAGGTATTTCGATTCCGCTTTCCCAACGGGTGGAACCATAATAATTTAATGTGCCCGGGTCATTAAATACGCCGCCATCAACTATTAAGTGGTAGTAGTGGAAACCTTCGTCCATTGGGCCTTCTGTTGTGCCGGAAAAATATCCGTCAGTACCTTTAGTAAGTTTTGTTCCTCCTCTTCCACCCAGGCCCAGGGTAACCCGTATACTATCCGCTTTGGGGGCCATTATCCGAAAACGTGTATAGCCTTGCGAATTAACCTGGGGGTAGTCCCGCCCGGGTTGGTTAAGGCTGGAAGCATGGAAATCTTCTTTGATCTCTCCAGGGCCCGTTTGAGCCTTGCAAAGGCTGCCGGCCAGGGAAGCCATAAATAAAATAGCAAAACGTTTTAAGTTCATTTTTTTATAATTTAGTTTTCAAGATTGGTAGCATTTTCCTGATCTCATTTAAATAAGTTAGTGAGCCCTGAAATTCCATTTTGAATTATCACTATTCATATCAAATTTGGCGAGTGTGGGTGTGCTGTCGCCAGATGCCACTAAAGCCAGCTGCTCCTTCGAATCAGGAACCACCTTTGGCATAATCCTATAAGTTCCATCAGTCAACTGATCAATCCGCCATAATTGTTCCGGCGCACCGGTAAACGTTGGAACTGTTATCAGTTCAGCTTCTGCTGTTGCTGCTAATGCACGGTCTGTTCCGGCAATTACTATTTTATAATATGGTCCGCCCAGGTATCCCCCTGCACCGGGAACTTGTGAAATTGCCCATTTTTGATGTGGACGAAATACATAATCACCTATTCTTACACCAATGTTTCCGGCTGGCCAGCCTTTAACTACATCTGCTAATTCCTGTGATGGCACTGGTTTTACCGGTTCATCATTGTTTCTATTAAACCGCATTCCACCTGGCATTCTTATAAAATCAACCCCTAATTCTAAGGCGTATCCCCTTCGCTCAGACTCAATCTCATAAGTTCCTTCTTTGAAGTTATCACCAGCAACAGGCCATCCGTTTTTCCATAGTAACGGGCGAATGCCTAATACGCTCCGACCACTTTGATCCAAATCTGCCTCATAATGGCAAGACATCTTTTCAACGCCGTCGCCAACAACTAAACGTCCAAAATGGCCTGGGCCTATCAGCCTGTCGCCAGCTGCAACTACCATTTTGCCGCCTCCCTTTAACATACCTCTTCCCATGTTATCAAGGTATGGGCCGGTTACTTTTCTGGAGCGGCCAACAACAATATTATAGGTTGAGTTTGGGCCATCACAGCATGTGCCGTGGGTTCCAAGCAAATAGTACCATCCATCCCGATATAACAGATCTGTGGCTTCACAATCTATGGCTATGTTTAATGCCTTATTACCTTCCACACGCTTACCCGTTTTGGGATCAAGTTCCACAAGGCGGATATACCCAAAATAGGTGCCGTAGGATAACCATAACCTTCCATCGGTTGGATCCAGAAGAAGCCCCGGATCTATCGCATCATTATCCTCTATACCATCGGACGAGGCAACTTTAACAGCCTCCGAATATTTAAAATCCGGGGATTTTGGATCGAGTGACTTATTCCACATGGTAAGTATTGTTCCGTTATGACCGCCCGCCAGGCCACCGCCAGTTGCGCCATAAACAATAAGGTAGCGGTCACCTATTTTTAATACATCAGGAGCGGCTCCTCCGCCGGGTCTTACTGCGCCCCCATTCCATGTCCAGCCATCTTCGGATATTAATCCGCCTCCACCTGTTCCAAATGTGAAATACTTCCCATCAGATTCTGTGATAGTTGAGGGATCATGTATAAATGGTTTGCCAATTTGTGCTATCGCATTTCTGGTTGACCACAATGAAAATAGGGCTATAGTGCTTATTACCTTTACTATTAATTTCATAATAAATAATTGCTATACAAATTCGATGTTAAATGGGATGATCAACTAATTTATTGCAGACTGATAGTGAGACCTTTTACCGGCTCCCCTTTTTCATCCAGCAGACGAACACAAAAATCACTAAGTCCGGGCCCGTTGATTACGGCTCCCCTTATTATATTTTTTCCTTTGTTGAGTGTCAACCGAGCGGAGACACAATCATCCATCACCATGCGCCTATCTCCGTCAAGTATTACTGCTTCCTTTCCATTCAGCCACCACATTGATCCTCCATTTGACCCTACTGCCAATCTTACATTTTTCATTTCGCGCGGACTGTTAACTATGGTTACGGCCCAAAACAAAACTGCATACGTCTGTTTCTTTAACCCATAGGCAAAACGAAATAATTTGAGGTTGAAATTCGGGCTTTCCAATGCATGCCATAACAATTCCTGCTCGCCAACTTTTACTTTTTCCAGATCCTTCGGAATCACCGTAAACTGGTTTGGAAAATAATTGGTTTCAAATTGTGTTTTCAGGTAGTTATCCGTAAAAACAAGATTACTCCGTATCGATTTATTGATGGGCTCTAAAAGCAACCAACGCTGAATAAACCCCTCCGGATTCGGGGTCTTTTTTGATGTGGTTGCCGGGATAAAGAATGGTGTGAGCGTTCGTGCGGTATCATTTTGGGTTATAACATCGATCTTGCCTGGGGCAGCAGACTGTCCTTGTGATCTTAATCCTGCCAAAATTAGAAAGGCCGCCAACAACGACGCACTGAGTTTAATATTCATAGTAGATACTTTAACTTAAATCAATTTTGATAATAATAAATTGTCGAAAACGCATTGAGTCGCGGCCTGTCGATGGATTGCATAGAAATCGATGGCCTAATACCCCTATGTGTTATTGATGATATTTTGCGTTAACGTTAAAATGTATTTCTTCAATTTTAAAAAATGGCTTGTAAACCATTAACCCAAAACTATACCTTCAGAAAAGGACTCTATCACACTATTCAGCAATAAAAGTCAACTTTTGTCAATAACGCTGCGTGAAATACCGTTTATGAACGATTTTTCCATCATTTATTCAAGCATGGCCGTGATGCCATTTCCAATAGAAATAAAAAAGTTGCGCCTGAGGGCAATTCTTTGCAAAAGCACTTAGTCCCATTTACAGGTGATCTTTAAATAGGAACTCAGAGTTGAGTAATTAGCTTTAGCATTTGCCTTTGGATTTGCCCTGGCGATACTGTTATCAGAACGTTTTAGCCGGATTGTATTAAAAGATGATCGTACCGCAACTGAAATCTGGTCATTTTTGTTTTTTTATGGCGATAACCGGATTTATGTTTACAATGATTTCGCTCACAGGAGTTTAATCCCACAAAAAAGCCCTCAGATTTTCATCTAAAGGCTATTCAATAATATTTCCCGGCAATTACCATGAGCGGGGTTAAATGTAGTCTCAAAGGCTCCCATTTCCGATAATTTCATTGGGGATTTACAGCCATTAATCGATCTCGCGGCGTAATAAATACACATTTTAAATATGGCGCCGGGAAGTGTTTCAAACTATATGATTGTTAAGCCTGTAACTGCCATAACAATGAAATTTTGTGGTCAATTTGAATTTAAAAACCATACATACCACCCGAAACAGAAATTTGCTCTCCTGTGATCCAGGCTGCGTCATCGGAAGCCAGAAATACTGCAGCTTTCGCAATATCTGCGGGCTGTCCTCTGCGGCCAAGCGGTGTTTTTTCGACAAACATCTTTTCATACTCACTGCCAGTAGTAACGCCTGCACTGGCTGCACCTTCTGTTTCCGTAGCGCCCGGCAAAATAGAATTGATACGAACGTTTTTTATACCCAACTCCTTAGATAAAGCGATGGTGAAGGCATCCAGTGCCGCTTTGGTTGCAGAATACAACGAGGCATTTTGAAGAGGGTATTTACTTGCACCCGAACTGATATTGATAATGTTCCCACCCTTATCGCCGAAAAGTTTCAGAGCTGCCTGGATAGTCAATACAGGCCCTAACACATTGACATTGAAACTTTGGTGGAAGTCTTCTACCGAAATGAGTTCAATAGGTGCATATCCCTGAGATACCGCATTATTTACTAAAATATCCAGCGTGCCGAAAACCTTCCTTGTTTCTTCGAACAACCTGGTTACATCGGCTTCCTTCGATACATCGGCCTGTACTGCAATGGCTGTACCTCCATTGTCGGTTATGGCTTTTACCACTTTATCTGCGCCTTCTTTGCTCGTAGCATAATTTACAACAACCTTTGCGCCTGCAGCAGCAAAATGTTTGGCGATAGCTGCACCTATTCCTTTTGAAGCACCGGTAACTACTGCTACCTTGTTTTCTAATTTACTCATGATTCTATTATTAATTATATTCAAGTTCTTCAGGTTTTTTCCGTTCTGAAGCACATTCAAAGATCCTGCATCATAACGAACCGGAGGCTGACATAAATCATTAAATACACACGATAAATGTCACTTCAAAGAGGTGGCTTAAATCAAAAAAATACGCTAACTAATTATAAGATAACAACTTAAAACAGCCGTAAAAATCGAAGATGCAAAACGGCTGAAAGACCACAACAGCCTAGATTTCATTGTTGAGCACATCTTCTTATCCAGGGAAGTATAGCGTTGGCAAACCACGAATTGTAGTCCCCGGTAGAAGTAATTGACAAATTACCCTCGCAATCCAAACATTGATCAGTCGGATGTTTATATATCAAGGAGAAAGAAGATCTCCAGGCGATTCAATTTAACAGGCGCATTTGTAATGATAGCGAAGCCTGAAATCGCTAAAGGATCTATTTTAAGGCGTTTTTCTTTATCCGGCTCAAAGTTTCAGACGATAAACCAAGATAGGAAGCGATCATATTTTGCGGAAACCGCTGTAGAAAATGAGGATAATTGCTGATCAGTTCTTCGTAGCGCTCTTCAGCCGAATGACTAATGGCCTGCATTCTTTTCTGGGCTGCAATGGTGTTGTTTTGACTGATCACGTTCGACATCGCCGAAAAGGCAGGGATATGCTTCAAAAACTCCTCAATTTCCGCGTGGGTTGATTGCAGTATCTCCAGTTCCTCCAGCGCCTCAATATTGAAGCGAGTTGGCGTTAACCGGTAAAAACTTTCGAAATCTGTCAGCCACCAATTTTCTACAGACAATTTCAGTATATGTTCATGTCCTTTTTCATCTACCGTAAAGGTCCTGGCGGATCCTTTTACAATAAACCCGATATATTTGCACACGTCTCCTTCCTGCAAAAAGTATTGCCGTTTTCGAAGTTTTCTGGGTTTGAAATGCGCTGTCAACAAATGCTTATCATCCTCTGACAGCACTTTGCCTGATATTTTTTGAATGTAATCGAAAAACGCTTCAAAATTGGACATTGTACAAAAATATAATCATGCGCAATTTAATCAAGCTGCCGGATAAAAGACTAAGATCTTTGGCAGGTTATTTTAAACAATAAAAATCCCTGCTCATGAAGGAACAGGGATTTAAAAGAAACTTATAATCAAACTGTGATTTCCTTCGTCCATGAGGCAGATTGTATTGAAATTTATGACCACAATTCGTCAGTCCAACTTGAACAAGTTGGCACGGGTTATAAGACCTGCGCCAGTTGGGCTAATTACTTAGCCAAATAGGTCATACCACCATCAACAAGGAGTTCAGCACCAAGCATAAACGAAGAATCATCGGAGGCCAGGAAGACCGCTGTTTTACCAATGTCAGCAGGTTGCCCAATCCTGCCTGTCGGCATTTCACCTGCAAAGTGTTTTTTTATAGCTTCAATTTGTTCTGCGGGAACAAACTGTTCAAATGCTGGTGTATCTGTTGTACCTGGTGTTATTACGTTTGCTCTGATTTTTCTATCTAAAAGATCGCTTGAAAATGCTTTTGCAAAAAAGATCACAGCCGCTTTTGCAGCACCATACAGCGTAAATGACGGATATGCCCGATGTGCAGCATTTGACCCGATAAGAATAATAGAACCACCATCATTCATATGGGGCAGTGCTTTATGAACAGTGAAGTAAACACTTTTCAGGTTTAAATCCATTGTCTTGTCATAATCGGCTTCGCCAATAGTTGCCACAGTTCCTACAGCTCCAGCACCAGCATTGGCTACAATCACATCTATTTTACCAAATTTTTCAGCTGTTGCTGCAAACACTCTTTCCAGGTCGGCAAGGTTCGTTACATCGGCATTTATGGCTATAAAATTATCGCCAAGCTGAGCCACAGCACTATCTAAAGTTTTCTGATTTCTGCCGACAATAACTCCTTTAGCACCTTCGTTTTTAAATGCTTCAGCAATACCAAACCCAATACCGCTATTGCCGCCTGTAATCACGGCTACTTTGTTTTTTAATTTACTCATTATTTCTTTTTTTAAAGATTGAGCGACAAAGGTAGACCACATTGGTTATTTTTAGTAACTTTGTACTGATAAATAACAGTAACATCGGTGTAACCAAGTAACATTATGAGGTGCGAAATAACAGAGTTTCAACAGGAACAAAAGAAAAGAATGAGATCCGTTCAGGACGCCATGGACGCGTTGAACGGGAAATGGAAAGTCGCTATTATTTCATCCATTTGCTGTTACAAAAAAAGGCGATTCTCCGATATTTTGAATGATATAGAAGGGATTTCCAACCGGATGCTGAGTAAAGAATTAAAGGAATTGGAAACAAATCAATTGGTTAAACGAACAGTTTTAGACACCCAACCGATATCGATTCAATATGAATTGACCGAGCACGGCAATACGCTGCAAACCATCATCAGCGAACTTTCAGGTTGGGGAATTGTACACCGCAAGAAAATTGTCGGGAAATAATATTCGTTTTGCTTGCGGTCGGTGTTATCACCGCACCGCTCTCGACAAAAAAAGGCTCCAGATTTCCGTTTAGAGGCTTTCAAAACAATTATTCTCCATGTTTTTCCCTTATAATGGGTCATTTTGTGGTCCCAACGATACAAAACTCGAACTCTTTTATGGCTGATTTGCTTTGTGCGGTGGGGTTAGAGGATAACAAAAAATATATTATTAGCCGTTAATTCTTATTTAAAAAATATGAATGAGCTTGTTGTCTTTAAATAGATATGCCCCTGCGCTGCTTGATAAAAACACGTGATTGAATTGGGTTATCTTTATATTTAAATCCACACCCGGAACGACATTTTCAACGTCATGTTTTCCCCTGTGACACGAGAAAAAAATCACCAATATAAATAAAAGATAAAGTTTCATTTTAGGTTACAACCACTATTTATCTAAGCTAAATAAATAATTCAACAAAAAAGCCTTCAGATTTAAATCTAAAGGCTTTTAATTTTTATTCCCATGCATAGCATACATGGGGTCATTTAGTAGTCTCAAAGGCTCCAATTTCCAATAATTTTATAGAGGATTTACAGCTATTAATTGACCTAACGGCGTAATAGACACAAATTTTAAATATGGGGACGGGAAGTGTTTCAAACTAACAAACCTGTATTCGGCCGCACAATACCGCTGTTAACTGTTTACTACTACTACTGCCTGTCCTACATAAGTATTATTTTGCAATTGCTCAATTAGCCATACCGCCAAGTCGACTCTTGTAATCGTGTGACCTTTTTCACTTTCCCCCAATATATGTACTTTTCCTGTCGATGATCCATCCGTCAAAACCGGTGGTCTGGCAATCACCCATTCCAGTTCACTTTCATATACAATAGCTTCCATAGCTGTTTTGTCCGCAGTTGATCCTCGTAAAAACGTTGGCACCATCAGGTATCGGTACCACCATGGCGACTGTTTTGAACTATCAGCCACACCCATCGCAGATACCACTACCAGCCTTTTTGTTCCTGATGTCTTCATCGCGGTCGCAATGTTTTGCATCGTATCTCGTTCCAGCGTCTGGTTTTTCCACGGTGCTGTTCCGCCAATACAATCTACAACGGCATCTTGATGCTGCATGGCGCGTAGCACATCTTCTGCATTAAGCGCATCACCCATTATTACCCGTACGCCAGCTTGGTGATACAAGCGGATATTACGTGCCAAAACACTCACCTCATGGCCATTCGCAATGGCGCGCTCTACAACCAATCTGCCCGTCCTGCCATTTGCGCCAAACACAAGTACTTTCATCGTACACCTCCTCTTTCTTTAAATCTCAGAATATCGGAGCCTGTAAATTTTGATGCTCCTATTATAATTTTATACATAAGCAATGGCTCTAAGAGTAATTTGTTATGGTTATTTAATTTAACCTGCGATATTCACTTGGCGAGTAGCCTGTCTTTTGTTTGAATAAACGGGTAAAATGTGGTGGATTCTCAAAGCCAAGCGTATATGCTATTTCGCTAACTGACTTGCCGGTACTACACAGTAGATCTTTTGCCTTATGGATTAATTGTAAATGAATATGTTCCTGTGTGGTTTTCCCGGTGAATTTTTGTAAAAGATCTGAAAGATAATTTGGAGACAGATGCAATTGTTCAGCAAAACTTTTCACTCCCGGAAGTCCGCTGTTGATCAGCGTGTCCTGCGCAAAATGATCTTTCAATAATTTTTCGAAAGCCTGTACTACATCGGTATTCACTTTCTCACGGGTGTAAAATTGACGATCGTAGAAACGACTACAGTAATTCAGCAACATTTCTATGTTATTCTGGATCAAGGTTTGCGTATGTTTATCAATATGCTGACTACATTCCTGTTCTATCTTTCTCACACAGTCAAGCAAGGCCAATTTTTCTTCTTCGGAAATATGCAAAGCTTCGTTCGCTTCGTAATTAAAAAAAGAATATTGCCCGATATTTTTACCAAGTGGGGAATGATGGATCAAGTCGGGATGAAAGAACAGTGCCCATCCTTCTTCAAGGGTTGGAGTTGATACGGGTGTGGTTGCCTGGCCGGGTGCAGTGAACATCAGCGAACCTTCGCTAAAATCATAATACGACCGGCCATAGCCTAACACACCATCAAATTTTTTGCAGAAAATGGTATAAAAGTCAAGCCGGTAAATAAGCCCGTTCCGGTCTCCGCGAAATTGGTGTTTGGTCAGATCGATTACGGTAACCAGCGGATGACGGGGTTTATCACAGCCCCACAAATTGTGAATTTCGCTGATGGTTTGAACATCAATAAACTTTTCCTGCATAATCTCTACTAAATTACAAAACGGTCTCGCATTATTTTTATGAAATCAGAATCGCTGTTTTGGTATTTGGTATCAATATAAAATTGGGCATCCTCACCAATAACGTAACGTAATTGTGCTTTATCGTCTGTTGCTGCCTCAAAAATCTTTTGCGCAACATCTTCAGGAGTTGCTTTCGGCAAATGCGCCGTAGCCGCTGCATAGCGCCCAAAGAAGTTGCCCATCAATGGATTGTATTCGGGAACTTCGTTTTTGATCATTTCCAGGCCACCACGAAAATTAGTATTTACGCCGCCTGGTTCAATGATTTTAACGAATATGCCGAACGCAGAAAGTTCATGAGATAACGACTCTGAAAAACCTTCCACAGCAAATTTACTGCTGTTGTACAAACTCCCGAAAGGCAGGCCAACCTGACCTCCAAATGAAGATAAATTAATGATAGTGCCGCTGCCTTGCTGACGCATTTGAGGTAAAACCGAACGGGTAACATCCATCAGCCCAAAAACATTAACTGCGTATTGCTTTTGAATTTGTTCTGGTGTTGCGGATTCGAATACACCCATCAATCCGTAGCCGGCATTGTTTAGCAATACATCAATGCTTCCAAAATGTTGAATTGCTTTGTTTACAGAGTTTTGAATGGATTCAGTGTCCTGTACATCTAAGTGGGTTACCACTACGTTTTCTAATTCACTAAGTTCCTTTTCGATTTCAGGTGAACGCATTGTTGCAACTACGTTCCAGCCTTGTTTTTGAAATATTTTAGCTGTTTCCCTGCCGAAGCCTGATGATGCTCCTGTAATGATTATTGTTTTGCTCATTTTTATGATTTTTGTTTAAGCAAAGGTGAGCAGTATCGTAAAAGCTGACTTACCCGATTCTTCGTATTACTTACCCGTTTTAAGGTTTAGCGCTTAATTACCGTATATGCAGATACATGAAATACCGGGTATAAATACAACTTAATTATTCAGTCAATTCGTAATATAATCAAGCTGTTACTTTAACTAGTTTAAAGCAAAAACCCACTTATAAAAATAAGTGGGTTTTATTGAGTAAAGTTCGGTAGTACCGAAGTTCAGTGGTCCCGACGGGAATCGAACTCATATCTAGAGTTTAGGGGTAACTTACTTATAATAATAGAAAAAAAAGCGTATCTTCATTCATAATCAGGCACTTATCCACACATAACTCAAGTGCCTCATTGATGGTGGTACTTATTTCTAAATCTTTTAGCTTAAAAACATGCCTGAATTTATTCTGTTTGCCAAAAGGATACTCGTTATAATTGTCCTTTTTCTTCCTGGAATTATACAACCATGCTTCGCACAATTGTCTGCAAATGCCGATTCACTAACAAAAGTACTCATCGGTAAAGAAGCGGAAATGTTTAACGCGATACTGACTGCTGATAAACCTGCCACCAACAAAATGGTGGGACAGGATTATATCACCATCAACGCGGATGGGGTGTTGGAGGATAAAATCGAAATGATGAAAAACTTCGGAAAATTTAAAGGCGCAGCGGTTACATTATCCGACAAGCAGGTGAGGCACTATGGGAACCTGTCGATTATCACCGGGAGGGCAAAGTTTTACTTGAAATCCATTTTAGTTGCCGAGATATTTTATACAGAAACATGGATATACCGTAATAGAAAGTGGGATTTTATTGGCTGGCAGGGAACAATGACCGGCTTACCATCCTACTATCCTATAATATTCACCATTCTGGCGCTTATTTTGGTGTATTTAATAGCCAGATTCATTATAAAAATAATAAAGAGATCAAGAATAAAAGTTGTTTAAACAAAAGCCTCTGAATTTTCATCCAAAGGCTTTACTTTTCTTAGTGGTCCCGACGAGAATCGAACTCATATCTAGAGTTTAGGAAACTCCTATTCTATCCGTTGAACTACGGGACCGTTATAGCTGATAAGGGCGGATCCTTTATCAGCTTGCAAAGGTGCAAATTATACCTGAAAAATCACATGCCTTAACAGCAAATTTTTATCGGCCTAAAAAACGCCATTTTTAAATCCAAAATCGGCATTTCTACCTTACCACTGCTCCATTATGAAAATCATCCACCGGCGCAACGAAGCTTAGTTTGCCTTCGCTGTTCTCGGCCATCAGGATCATACCTTGCGATAATATTCCTTTAATCTCACGTGGTTCCAGGTTTACCAGTATGCTTACCTTTTGGCCAATAATGGCTTCCGGCTCATAATATTCGGCAATGCCAGATACTACCGTACGCTCATCAATGCCGGTATCAATGGTCAGCTTTAGCAGCTTTTTGGTTTTGGCTACCTTCTCTGCAGCCAGGATAGTGCCCGTGCGGATATCCATGGTAGCAAAAGATTCATAGTTGATATTGTCCTTCGCGGGTTGTACATCTATGCTTTTTACCGGGGCTGCCGCAGCTTTTTTGTCGTACAGTTTTTGCAGCTGTTGATCTATTACCTCATCTTCTATCTTCTCAAATAATAAAGAAGATGGGTTTAGTTGATGTCGGTTATTAAAATATATCTCCTGGTCGTAAGGGATAACTTCATCCGGCCAGTTAAGCATGCCGATGATCTTTTTAGCAGTTGCCGGCAAAAACGGCTGCGCGGCCGCGGTTAAGTGTCCAATTATAAACAAACAGTTATGCAGCGCTTGCTTAGCATCTTCCGGATTGGTTTTAATTGTTTTCCAGGGCTCTTTTTCGGTTAGGTAACGATTACCCAGGCGGGCGATATCCATAACAGCCTGCAACGCCTGGCGATAGCGGTAAGCTTCCAGGTTTTTTTCTATCTCATCATAACAAATGCCTATTTCTGTATTCAGGTATTCGTCGTTAAGTTCAATTTTATCGGTGGTGCTTTCAATCTTGCCACCGTAAAACTTATGCATCAGTATCATAACCCGGTTAACAAAATTACCCAGTATGGCTACCAGCTCATTATTAATACGGGCCTGGTAATCTTTCCAGGTAAATTCGCTGTCGCTGGTTTCTGGTAAAATAGAGGTAAGCACATAGCGCAGTTCGTCCTGCTTGCCCGGGAATTCTTCCAGGTACTCGTGCAGCCAAACGGCGTGGTTACGCGATGTGGAAAGCTTATCGCCCTCTAAATTTAAAAACTCATTGGCAGGTACATTTTGCGGTAAAATATATTCGCCATGTGCATGCAGTATAGATGGGAAAATAATACAATGGAACACAATGTTATCCTTACCAATAAAGTGCAGTAAACAGGCATCATCCTGCTCATCGGCCTGCTTTTTCCAGTATAGCTTCCAGTCCTTATCATTATCAATAGCCCATTGTTTGGTGGCAGAGATATAGCCTATTGGCGCATCCATCCAAACGTACAGTTTCTTGCCCTGCGCTTCTTCCAATGGTACATCAATACCCCAATCCAGGTCGCGGGTCATGGAGCGTGGCTGCAGGCCCGATTTTAGCCATGATTTACACTGACCAAAAACGTTCGTTTTCCAACTGTCTTCTTTAGTATCTATCCATTGCTCTAACCAGGGCTGGTATTTATCAAGCGGCAGGTACCAATGCTTGGTCATCTTTAAAACAGGTGCTTTACCACTTAAAGTAGATACCGGGTTAATCAGATCGGTAGGGTTTAATGATGTACCGCATCTTTCGCACTGATCGCCGTAAGCATTCTCATTATGGCAATTGGGGCAAGTACCGGTAATATAGCGATCGGCTAAAAACTGCCCGTAATCCTCATCGTAATATTGCTCGCTCATTTTTTCAATGAACTCATCCTTCTCGTATAAATTCAGAAAAAACTCCTGCGATAGGTCATGATGTATTGGTGATGACGTACGGTGATAAATATCAAAAGCTATCCCAAACTGTTCAAAACTTTCTTTTATCTGGGTATGGTATTTATCAATGATGGCTTGCGGTGTGGTGCCTTCCTTTTTTGCTTTTATGGTAATGGCGGCGCCATGCTCGTCCGAACCGCAAACATATAATACATCCTTTTTTTTGAGCCTTAAGTGTCTTACAAAAATATCGGCCGGCAGGTAAGCGCCTGCAAGGTGACCAATGTGTAGGGGTCCGTTGGCATAAGGTAAGGCCGATGTAACCGTATATCTTTTATATTTGTTGAGTTCTGACATTAAAAAGCGGCGTTATAAATAATTGGCAAAGATAAATTATTTAAGTCGGAAAAGACCGAACACAATGAAGTCCGGCAGACGGATGCCAAAAAAAATTTATTATTATTGACGATGGATAATCCAGCACCTATAGTTTCCTCCCCGCTTTCATCCACACACACCGCTGGGCTTCCGCCTTACTTAAAAAAAGGCGATAAAATAGCGATCACCTGCCCGGCCAAAAAACTGCCTAACCCGATGACGGATGCTATCGCGCTTTTACAGTCATGGGGATTAGAGGTTGTTTTGGGCGAAACTGTTGATGCATCATACCACCAGTTTGCGGGCGACGACGAATTGAGGGCAAAAGACCTGCAACGTTTTATTGATGACGATAGCATTAAGGCCATTATAGCGGCACGCGGCGGCTACGGTACCATCAGGATGATAGATAAGGTTGACTTTAGCCGGTTTGCACAAAACCCTAAATGGCTTATTGGCTTTAGCGATATTACCATACTGCATGCGCATTTGTTTGCCAATTATGGCGCGCAAACCATTCACGGGCAAATGCCCATAAATATCCCCGATGCCTCATCCCGGTCATTGGATACTTTGCGTAAAGCTTTATTTGGCGAGCAACTCAGCTATCAATTACCACCACACGCCTCCAACCGGGCCAGTGAAGGTGCCGGAATACTAATTGGCGGAAATCTATCATTATTGATCGCCATCTCTGGCTCAGCATCGGATATGGACTATAGTGGCAAGATTTTGTTTATAGAGGATGTGGGCGAATACCTGTACAGTATTGACCGCATGCTGCGCTGCCTTGAAAGGGCCGGCAAGCTTAAAAACCTTGCGGGTTTAATTGTAGGTGGCTTTACCGATATAAAAGACAACGATATTCCATTTGGGCAAACCGTACCAGATATCATTATGGATATTGTGCAGGGTTATAATTACCCGGTTTGCTTTGATTTCCCGGCGGGGCACATACCCGATAACTGTAGTTTAATATTAGGGCGCCAGGTTGCATTAAATGTACAGGACCAGCAGGTAAACGTTCAGTTTGTCTGAATCAGAATATCCAATTAAAGAATTAACAAAATAAATCGAGCAATAAAAACTAAAAATATATTATTATATATGGCACTACTTAGCAAATTAGGCAATTACAAAAACACAGGACTATTAATCATCCGTGTAGGTTTAGGCATCATGTTTATTTATCATGGTTACCCCAAACTTATGGGTGGCGTAAAAGGCTGGCAACAGCTTGGCGAATCAATGAAATATGTGGGCATTCATTTTTTACCCGTTATGTGGGGATTACTGGCGGCGGTGACCGAGCTATTAGGCGGTTTCTTGCTCATCATTGGGCTTGCCTTTAGACCAGCATGTGTGTTCTTGCTAATCAACCTTATTGTTGCAGCGCTATTGCAACTGCGTACAGCCGGCCTGGGCGACGCTGCACACGCCATTGAAGACGCCATTATGTTTGCCGGCCTTATTTTTATTGGCCCGGGGAAATATAGTGTGGATAAAAAATAATATCTACAAAGAACGCCGGTTTGTTAGCCGGCGTTCTTTATAGATATCCTTATTGATTTAAATAAGCGCCAAGCTTTGCAAGAAAAGCCTCATCAGTGTCCTCGCTTTTATGTTCGTTATAAAATGTAATTACCTTATCGGCATCGGCTGCAAACACCTGTTTTATAGCTTTACTTTTTAAACTTATCTTTTGTAGCGCAGATGTTTTAGCATCAACCACATAATATGTGGCTTCATCAATGTATTCATCGTATTTATTCCCGCTTGATGAGATCCCATCATTTTTATAATCCGATTTTACAAACCTGGTTTTAGTAAGCTTATAAACTTTATACTTACCCCCTGTTGCCCAAACCTGGCAATAATGAGTGGCATCAATGGCGGGCACATACTCAAACGCCATCGGGCTATCATTTTTATCATAAATAACAAAACTTTTAGCGTGTTCTTTATCAACCGCTATAGCCGTTTGCTTATCCTGGCTTAACAGCAGCGCCCCTCCAATTTTATCGTAATTAAAAGTATAATTTTCGCTATTTATGGCGTTTCCCTTACTATCCGTTACATTACCTTTAGCCCAGACGTCAAAAAGGAACCTGCTACCTTTGGTATCCTCTTTATTGGTTAAATTATAAGCCATGCCGGTACCGGAGTTAATACCAGTGGCCGAGATGCTATTTGTGCCGGTTTGAGCCTTTAACGCCCCGCCTGTTACAAGGCATAATGCAATAGCTATTACAAATATGTTCTTCATTTAAATCTTTATAAATACCTCTAAAACAAACGAAATAAAAATGGACCATTAGAGAAAGTCTAACGGTCCATTTTATAATATAGTCTTTAAAACTTGTTAATTCAATGAATCGGCAAGGCTCTTCAAAAAGTTTTCGTCGATGTCATCATCTGCATGTTCCTTGTAAAATGCTTTTACTTTATCAGCCTCCGCAGGAAAAGCTTGCTTTATGGCTTTTGATTTGATAGCGATTTTTTGCAGCGCGGCGGTTTTAACATCAAGTATATAATAGGTAGGCTCATCAACATATTCATCATAGTGGTTACCGCTTGATGTCATTCCATCAGTTATGTAATTAGCTTTTACAAAGGTAGTTTTGGTAAACTTATAAACCTTATACTTACTCCCGTCTGATAATACCTGGGTATAGTGTGAAGGATCAATATTTGTTATTAACTCATAAGTTTCGGGCAAATCGAGCTTATTGTAAATAGTAAAGCTTTTTATCCGGTCCCTGTCCACATCAACAGCGGCACGTTTATCCTGCGTTAATAAAAGCGAACCATTTATTTTATCATAGTTAAAAGAATAGTTATCATTCTTAATTGACGCCCCTGTTTTATCAACTACATATCCTTTTGCCCAGCTTTCCACTAAATACCGGCTACCTTTTGTGTCTTCCTTACGCGATATATTGTATAAGGCACCACCGGAGCCGGTAGTTGAAACATTAAAATAGGTAAAACCGTGGGTAATGTTCTGATCTGGAATTGTGGTAGTTATCTTATCAGGGTCATTAAGATTACGCGCCTTAAATGAAGATTTTCCGGGTGTAAGCACCACAACCAAATTCTCCTTCGGGCTCACTTTTTCATCTTTATATCCTTTAGCATAAACTACAATAGTGGCGTTGCTTTTTATCGGGATGGTAAAAAATCCTGTTGAATCTGTATAAGTGGCCGTTTTTGCATCCTCCTCCTGTACCAAAGCAGATGCAATCGCCTGTCCTTTTTCATTCTTTACGGTACCGGATGCGGTTATAGATTGAGCCATTGTTAGCTGGGCAGCTGCCAATGTAAAAATTGTTGATAAGATTAAGTTTTTCATTACAAATATAATTAAGTATTAAAGTTAAATATAATTAAACATATTCAAAATCAAATGCTTAATTATATTTCATAAAAAAAGGGCTGCATAAATGCAGCCCTTTCAACAAAAAATCGTTGTTTTTTATTTATAATATTTATCAACTATGTACCTGTTAGCACTACCGTTGAAGGCAATAAACTGAATCTCGAACGTTTTGTTTACAGGATCTAAAGTTAAAAACTTAGGCTGCTGAACAATTGATACACCCGCTAAGTTAGCAGCTAATGTAACCGGATCAATTGTAACCGCCCAATTTGAATAACTAACCACACCGGCTGTAACAGTTCTCGTAAACGTAACATCGTATAATACATTATTATTGGCATAACCGGTAGTCATTTGGAAATGCGTTGGAGTGATTGGTGAAAGCACTCTTGTAGCACCCGCTGTCGGACCAGTAGATGGAGGTCCACCTGTTGGGCCAACACCATTATTATACCTTGAATAATCGTACTTATATGTTCCAGCAAAATCATTACCGATGAAATGGTAATATTTAATATTAAAGTTATTACTAAGAGCCACGCCATTTGCGCTAACAATTTTTATTGGAAGCATATAGCTTTTTGATGGATCTAACTTGTTTCTGTAAAATGTTACAGTAAAATTAGCCAATCTGGTACCAGCTTTTATAGTAGCTGATGTAGTACCCAATACAAAAGAACCTGCAGGAAGCGCATCATATAAAACCGCAGGATTAGCAGTATTGTATGGTGCAATTATACTGTTATCAACTGCCAAAGATACAGTAACATCTTTAGTAGGTGCGTAAACACCTGTAATGTTTACCTGGTAGGTTTTGGTGATTGTATCACCAGCGTCTGTTATGGCTGATTCACCAAAATATGGCGTACCAGAGTGTACTATCTCGGCAAATGCGCCAATATTTGAAAAATCCACGTTCGGCTTGTCTTTCAAGCAAGACGTAAGCGAGACGGTCAGGACTCCTAATAGTATGATTAATTTTTTCATTTCTTTCTGTTTTATTAATTATTTATTTAACATCAGCACCAGGCTTATTTCATCCAGAATATTTTGGATGTTAAAGCATCAGTACCCGAACCACCAGCTGGAACATTGGCTCCGTTAAGCGTGGTTTCATTAACAGGGTAAGGCAAACGATACGGGATGTGAGTTGCAGTATTACCTGGGTAAATAGAAACCGGAAGATCTGCTGGAATACCTAATCTTCTCCAATCGCTGTATGACTCTAATGGATCAACAGAATTTAAGGCTGCCCATTTTTGGGTAATCAATGTTGTTAATTTATTTGGTGAAGTACCGTAGTTTGTTAAGTTATTGGCCTGACCGGTGTAAGTAGCAGCAGCAGCAGCAGAATTTGCAACACCAAGAAACCTGAATGATTCTGCAACAGCCGCATTGTATACTTCTGTAGCAGTAGAGTATGTTAAATAACCACGTTGTATCGCTTCAGCCTGTAAAAATAAGCTTTCAAAAGCTGGAAGTAATACAGCATCCTGGCCTGGTCCTTTAGGTGTAGTACCACCTGCATTGTAACCTGTACCTAATATAGCAGAAATTACCGTATTTGATTCTGTACCGCTTGTGCTTCCATAAGCCCTGCCCTGAACCATGGCAGGATCTGTTGCTACGCCACCTGAACCTTTAGTTGGGATATAGATATAACCTAACCGGGGGTCATTATTGTTTTTGTAAAAATTAACACCGTATGAATTTGCACGCCAGTAAGTGGTATTGGTACCATTTGAAGCTTGTGCATTTCCAATTACATCTAAATAAAACGGATTTAACTGGTTATCAGCAGCATTTGAATAACCTGGATTTACAGATGCATCTGTACCTGCAGGTAAAAAGCTGGCGGCAGTGTAACCGCTAAATGCAGTTGCAGGGGCAACAGCAGGGCTGCCTTTTTCTGTTTGGCGCATGTAAAGTTTAAGTTTCAATGTATTGGCAAACTTAATCCAGTTTTGCATTTCGTCTTTACCTCTTGAATCTGTAGCGGTAAAACCTTTTCCAAACATTACATCATAGTTCAGCGGAAATACAGCTGTTGACAAGGGGTTGTTAAGGTTAGAATTAATTATTGTAACAGCCGAATCCAATTTAGCAGTAATGCTGTTATAGATAGACTGAGGCTCATCATATTTGTATGAAAAAGTGCTGTTAATAATTAAAGCCTGTGAGTAAGGCACACTGTTATACATATCAACCAAACGTTGATAAACGTATGATTGCATGATGGTTGCAATAGCCTTATAGTAAGCCAGGGTAGGATCCTTGCTTGCTGTTTTTATTAACAGGTTATAGTTTGATAAGTTTAAATAAGCGTTATCAAAGTTACCTGTAAAGTTGTTGCTGGTTAACTGGTAAAGTACATAAGTGGTACTTGAAGTAAAACCACCGCTTTGAGTCCAGTAACCCATCCAGTTTTCAAAAACATCGGAGTTACCACCCTGTACTAAATTGGTAGTACCTACCAATGCCGAGCTTAGCGTATATTTAGCTGGCGCCGCGGCTGGCGCGTTAGGGTTTACATCATTGATATCAAATGTTCCCTTTTTACATCCCACTATACCCGTAAATATCACAGCTGTGAAAAGCAAACCCAAGGTTACTTTTCGCTTAAATATTGTTGTCGTTTTCATTTTCATTTCAATTTCTTTGTTAAAAAGTTACAGCTAATGTACCGCTGAATATTCTGGTTGGAGGAGTTTGGTTTACAGAGCTTCTACCAACAGCGTTGCTGGTATCTTCGCTAAACTCAGGATCGCTCCATTTGTTAGTTGATGGACGGAACATTAACAAGTTACGACCAGAAACTGACACATTCACGTTTTTAATGAATTTAAAATCTCTTAACCATGCTTTAGGGAATGAGTAGCCCAAAGATGCTTCTCTTAATTTCCAGGCAGCCGCGCTAATTACATAGTTAGCATCAACACCTAAGTAAGTTGTTGGGAAAAAGTTGAAGTTACCATCCTGAGTAAGGATGTTGGTGTTATCAACATAGCTTCCGCTTGCATTTTTGTAAACAGAGTTCGGGAAAACAAAACGCTGACGACCAGTAAGTGTAGTAGTAATACCAACACCAGAGTGATCCAAAGTGTTACCAATTTGGCTAAATACTTTGTAACCGCTTCTGTAATCAACCGTTAAGTTTAAAGTAAAGCCTTTGTAAGTTAATGATGATGTAAAACCTAAAAGGTCTGTAGGGTTTGTGTTACCTAATATGCTTGGAGTAGCAGCTCTTGTTGGTAAACCAGTATTGGCATCAACAATTACTTTTCCTGAAGCAGGATCACGGTTCCAGTCATAACCTTTAAGGGATGGATAAGGCTGATCAACTATAGCAAATGAGGCCTGGTTTGCTGAATTTACAAGTACACCGTTTGCGTTAATGCTGCTACCGATTTGTAGTTCTTTAACACCACCTACTATACTGTTAACCTTGCTTTTTTGCTTGGTATAGTTAACACCCAAATTCCAGGTAACAGCTTGTGATTTAATCACAGTACCATGCAAATCAAGCTCAAAACCTTTATTTTCAGAATTAGCAGCATTTAACAACGCAGACACGAAACCTGATGCACGTGAAATAGATGCAGTAACGATACCATCAGTAGTATGTGATTTGTAAGCAGAAGCAGTTAAAGTTAACCTGTCTTTAAGGAAGCCCAGGTCTAAACCAACTTCGTCTTCAGTAACTTTTTCTGGTTTGATGTTAGGATTAGCAATCCTGGTATTTAATGAATAACCAGAGATACCACTTGCGCTGTATGGGAAACCACCAGCCAAAGCAATGGTTGGCAAAGTTGAATAAGCACCAAAAGCGATATACTGTGATCCGTTAGCCAAAGGCGAAGCGTTACCTGTTAATGAATGCGCGTAACGTATTTTAATAAAGTTAAGGTAATCGTTATCAGCTATAGATTTAAAGATCTCACTTAAAACTACCGATCCATCGATATCATAATAAGGGATGTATTTGTTAGCTTTTGATAACCTGGTATCTAAATCCGTTCTGTATGATCCGTGTAAGAACGCGTAAGTTTTATAACCTAAGGTTGCTTCACCAAAGTAACCTAATTTACGGGCCTGGGCAACTGCCTGACCGTTAACGTTTGCAACAGATGCAAAGTTTGAAGTGTTATATGGCAAGAAGTTTAACGGACCATTGTTGATTGGGGTATAAGTGATCTTATTATCTAAATAAGCAACACCTAAGGTACCATTCAATTTAAAGTCATGTGGAAGTTTGGTATTAAATGCAACAAGGAAATCAGAGCTGTATAAAATGTTGTTCAAGTTATAAGTTCCGAATTGTGGAAGGGTGTTTGTTGCGCTTGCTTTATGACCGGCATCAGCAATAGTATCAATACCACCTGAATTATTTGGATAGTAAATATTTTCGCCAACGTTACGGGTGTAATCGCTGAAAGAGATACCTGCATCATGATACTCGCCCCTTGTGCTATTGTTATCAATAGAGGTGCGGTAAGATACATTAAGCCATTTGGCTAATTTTAAATTTAACTGCAAGTTAGCCTGGATGTGATTCTCAGTGTTCAAATTTCTTTGTTGCTGAATCATCTGGCCCGGGCTGATATAATAATCATTATAATAAGAATCAGGAGTACCGTATTTACTTGTAGGATCTAACAGATCTCTTATAGGAACATTAAGAGGAGACTCTAACAAGTCATTATAAACGGTACCGGTGTTGGTTTTATTGGTAGTTAAGTAAGTATAAGCAACAGAGTATTGAGTTGAAAATATACCATATTTTTTATCACCACCTATACGGAATACATCTCTGCGGCCTTCATCTTTAGGCATAACAGATTTACTTTTTACATCCTGGCCTGACATGTAGAAACTACCTGTTTCATCACCAGAGTTAAAAGAGAAGTTGTGCTGGGTTGTAATACCTGTATCAAAAAAATCTTTCTTTTGATTTTTTACAGCAGAGTAAGGAACCATTTCAACAGAACCATCAGGGAACGGACGGCCAAGCGGAACTAACTTTCCATTATATTCCGGACCATAACTTTGGTTTTCGTAAGGAATATAGTAGGAAAGGTCTGAAAAATCAAAAACCTCTTTTTCACCACCATTGGCACCAAAACGGCCTGAATACTCAGGAATGTAAGAAACTTTTTCAGCCTGTACTGTAGAAGATACCGTTAATGAAGAAGTTCCTTTAGCACCGTGTTTAGTAGTGATGATGATTACACCGTTTGATGCATCAGAACCATAAACAGCCGACGCACTTGAACCTTTCAATACGTTGGTTTCGGCAATGTCTTCCGGGTTAAGTGTGCTGATATCGCTATAGAAGATAGCACCATCAACTACATACAAAGGTTGGTTGTTACCGGTTAATGACCTGTTACCACGTAAAGTTACACGTGTTGGTGCAAATAAACCGCTGTTTACAGTGTTAACCTGCAAACCCGATACTTTACCGGTTAAGCCGTTTATAACACTGATTGGTTTTGCCTGGGTAATATCTTTACCAGAAACCTTTGATGTTGAGTAACCCAAAGATATTGCCTGCCTTTGGATACCCAATGCAGTTACAACAACTTCATTCAACTGGCTGTTAGCGCTCAATAGCACAACATCAAATGAGGATTTTGTACCAACTGAAACTTCCTGGGTGTTGTAACCAATGAAAGAGAAAGTAAGTACCGCGCTCGAAGGAACGCTTAGAGAGAATTTTCCGGCAGCGTTGGTCTGGGTACCACTGGAGGTGCCCTTTACCTTTACTGATACTCCCGGAATTGGTAGGCCGTCATCTTTGGCCGTAACCGTACCTGTTACTGTACGGTTTTGTGCATAAACCTGCGTTAGGCATAACAACAGAAAGCACAAACTTGCTAGTAGAAGTTTTTTCATTTTGTTAATAATAAGATCAGTTAATAGTTAATTAATGTTAAAAGTAATGTTACGTTATCAAAAAGTCAAGTATTTTCTTAAAAAAGATGACTTTTTTTTAAAAAAAGCATGTTTAATAATAAAATTTAATAATTTTAGTACTATGTATTGCATAATACAATCCAAAACATATATCTTTGTATTATGATCGTTGAAAACACACAAACCCAAATGAGGAAGGGCATACTGGAGTACTGCATTCTTTCCATTATAGCCAAGGGCGAAACATATGCATCAGACATAATTGCTGAACTTAAGAAAGCCCAACTGCTTGTAGTTGAGGGTACTCTGTACCCATTATTAACCCGTTTAAAAAACAATGGCCTGCTCACTTACAATTGGGTCGAGTCGATTTCAGGCCCCCCGAGAAAGTATTATGTACTATCTGAAGAGGGCAAAAACGTGCTGGAACAGCTGGATAAAACCTGGCAAGAATTAGTTTATGCCGTGCAAACGGCCATTGGAGACAGAAAATAAAAAAACCTGAAATTATTACGCATCATGAACAAAACAATCATAATTAACATAAACGGTACCGTTTTTCACATCGAAGAGGGTGCTTACGACGTACTTAAACTTTACATGACTGATGTAAAGCGTCATTTTTCTACCTCGGAAGACAGTCTGGAGATCACAACCGACATCGAAAACCGAATTGCAGAAATGTTTAACGAGATTTTAGCAAGCCAAAGCAAACAAGTTATTGTTGAGCAGGATGTTAACCTGGTTGTTGAGCAAATGGGCACCGTGGAGGACTTTGAATTTGCCGAAAACGATGCAAAAGCACCGGGCAACAATTCCTACTCCTATAATACGGAACGCCGCAGGCTTTTCCGCGACCCTGACGATCATTTGGTGAGCGGCGTTGCAGCAGGTATTGCCAATTATTTTGATATACCGGCAGTTTGGGTAAGGCTGGCGTTTGCTATTTCGTTTTGTGTAGCAGGAACCGGATTTTTCCTATATGCCATATTATGGATAGTAGTACCCAAAGCAATCACCCGTGCCGACAGGATGGCCATGAAAGGTGAAAAACAGGATTTGAAAGGCTTTAAAAAGAACTTTGAAGACGAATTGAGCACCGTAAAAGAAAACCTGCACAATTTTAAGCATGAAGCCAAGCCATTTGTTTACAAAACCCGTGATTTTATAAGCGATTTTTTTTATCACCTGGGCGTGTTTTTAAGAGGAGCCGGCAGTTTAATTGGTAAATTGATAGCCGGCGCAATTTTACTTGCTTGCTTCGGTCTTGCTGTAGCGCTTATTGTTGCTGTTGTCGGGCTCATTGCCTTTGGCAAAACAGATATATACCATATCCCTCCGTTTAACTTTGTTAACCAGGAAACCAGTGTGATATTTATTACAGGGGGCTTTTTATTGCTGGCAATACCTTTGTTTTCAATTATACTGGTAATAATAGGTTTCTTATTTAAAAACTCCTCATTTAACCGCACCATTGGCACCACCCTATTGTGCGTATGGCTGGCCGCTTTGGGCGCTGTTGTTTACTACGGTGTAAGGGCTTCTGCCGATTTCAGGCAAGGCGCAAAAATGAGCAAGACTGTTAACATTAAAGCAACTCCCAACAACACCTATTACCTGCAACTTAATGATGCCAAGTATTTAAGCAATGAAGATAGTACCCGCCTGCGTATCAAGGAGCGTTTTAATGGCATGATAATTTTAGATGATGATTTTAATGGCAACGATGATTTTGGCACCACAGACCCAGTGAACATCAATGTAGAAAAAAGCGATGTACCACAACCCGTGCTGGTTGAATCATTTATTGCAAGGGGCCGCGATGATGAAGATGCCCTGATCAATGCGAGAAACATCAGCTATCGTTTTACGCAAAAAGATTCTGTATTAAAATTCGACCGTCGTTTGGAAAGATTGGCCGGATCAAAATGGCGCGGCCAAAAGGTTTATATCACCCTTAAGGTTCCCTTGAACGCTACCCTGGTTATTGATGGCAAGCTTGACAGGAACATGGGCTTTAACCTATATGATTGCGGCCAAAGCAATAAGCCATCCAATCCTAATGGTTCGGTATTCGTAATGACGGCTAATGGCCTGGAGTGTAAAATCCCTCCTGTTCCGCAAGCAACTATTGATAGCCTCAGGAAACAAGAGCTTGTAGATAGCATCAAAAATTCCGGTCAATAGTAATCGGCTCAATTACAACCTCATGAGAACACTAATAAAATATATAAGCCTGCTATTATTTAGCGGGCTTATTATTCCTTTTTACAGCATTACATTCAACGCCGCCAATCCAACTCCTGCTAATTCAACCGCTTTAATCTCAGCCGGTAGTAACCGCCCTTTAGGCCAGGCTGTCATTATAGACATAGCTAAAAATATCTTCCCTGCATTAAAAAGTTTAATTTCTCTGTAACCAATTACCCCTAATGTGCATCTTATACAAAAACGCACACAAATTACAGACCGGGGCCTATCAGGGTAAAACATCGCTATCGCCCCTTAAACTGATACACTATGAAACAAACCGCTTATACATTATAATTACTAACCACCCCTAAGGCTAAACGCCAAAACAGCTCATACTTATTTACACAATTTTTAAAAGGAAGCATTTTCCTTAACGGCTTTTTATTGCCCAAACTTTTTAAAAACATACAAATGAAAACTAAAATCAATCATATATTATATACCCTCCTGCTTGTAGTTATCAGCTGGGGTGTATCTTTTGGCCAAACCGGCAAAACCGGGAGCGCCAAAGTATCCGGCTCCCTTGTAAATGACCAGGGTAAACCTCTTGATTTTGCCAGCGTGAGCATCATCAACGCATCAGATTCAACCATAGTGAAGGGTGCTTTAAGTAATGATAACGGTGTTTATTCCTTTGATAAGGTTCCAACCGGCAAATACCTGATAAAGGCTACCGTGGTTGGCTATGCAAAAGCAATAAGTCAACCCTTTACTGTTACCGAAAAATCGGCTCACATATCGGTACCGGTTTTAAACCTGCAACAAGGTACCAACGCTTTAAAAACAGTTAGTATCACAGCTAGCAAACCTTTGATTGAACGTAAGATTGACCGTACAGTAATGAATGTGGAAGGCAGCGTACTTGCCGCAGGCAATACCGCTATGGAGATACTGGCCAGGGCCCCGGGCGTTACTGTTGATAAAGATGATAACATCAGCCTTAAAGGCAAACAGGGTGTAACCGTAATGATTAACGACAAACTCACTTATCTAACTGCCGCACAGTTGGCAACCTTGTTGCGCTCCACAGACGGCAATACCATTAAATCTATCGAGATCATCACCAACCCATCGGCTAAATATGATGCAGCAGGCAACTCGGGTATCATTAATATCAAACTAAAAAAGAATACGCAGTCGGGTACAAATGGTAGTATTACTGTTGGTGCTGCCAAAGGCAAGTACTGGAGAGATAACAGCAGCCTGAACCTTAATCATAAAGATGGTAATTTAAATGTGTTTGGCACTTTTAGTCGTGGGGATAGCAAGCGGGGGCATGATTTGCTGCTTGACCGTGTGGCTACTGATGCACAAGGGGATAAAACCTATATTAACCAGGATTCGCACATGCCGGGCTCAAATCATTATAATAACTATCGCCTGGGCGCCGATTATGATCTTACCCCCAAACATGCCATTGGTTTTGTGGTAAGCGGCTACTCCAACGGCGGTACAGACAACAACAGCACATCTACTATTTTTGGCAAACAATTTGGCGTTGCCGATTCATCATTGCGCACTACATCTTTAATAAAACAAACCTATAAAAACTTTGCCCTTAACCTTAACGACAGGCTTAAGATTGATACCAGCGGACAGGAGTTAGGTATCGACCTTGACTATTCCAAGTTCAGAAACAACTCCAACGCGTTTTATTATACAAACTATTTTAAACAAGATGGAACCAAACAGCATGCCCCTTTAAACCTTAGCAACCAAACGCCATCAACTATAACTATATATACAGCCAAGATTGATTATACCAAACCCTTAACCAAAACCATAAAGCTTGAAGTTGGTGCAAAATACAGTAATGTAAAAACCGATAACGACCTGCAGGCGCAAAAACAGGATAGCATTACCAATTTATATGGGCTTGATGCTTCCAGAACCAATCGCTTTATTTACGACGAAAAAATTACCGCGGGCTATATCAACCTGAATAAACAATTCAAAAAAGCATCTATCCAATTGGGCCTCCGCGCCGAACAAACCAAATCAAACGGCAATTTATTAGGCAGCACGCCGGTAACCCGCAGCTATTTAAACTTTTTTCCAAGTGTGTTTATCAACCGCACATTAAATGATAAAAACGAGATCAGCTTCTCCTATAGCCGCCGTATTGACCGCCCGGGTTATGATGACCTTAACCCCTTCATCTATTACCTTGACCCTATTACCTTTTCGCAGGGTAACGCGTTCCTTAAGCCACAATACACACAAAACTTTGAGTTTAATTATACCTATAACCACACTGTAAATGTAAGCCTTGGCTACAGCCATACTACAGATGCCATTACCGAGCTGATACTTACAGAAGGACAAAAAACATTTGAAACTCACCAAAACCTGCAAACACAAACCGGGTATAACATTAATATAAACACCCCCTTTACCATTACTAAATGGTGGGAAGGCAACGTTAACCTTACCGGGTTTTATCTCGGCTTTAAATCAGATACGCTTGCAGGCTTCAATTTTAATGATGGCCGGGCAGCTTTCCAGGGCAGAACAACGCAAACATTTAAATTTGCCGGCTACCGTTTAGAGGTAATGGGCGACTACCAATCGCCATTAACTTACGGCATATATAAAATAAGGCCTCGCTATTCTGTTGATTTGGGCGTAAGCAAATCATTCATGGATAAGAAACTTAATGTTAAGCTGGCCTGTGATGATGTTTTCAACATCCGCCGCAATGACCTGAGCAGCCATGCGCTCAACAACAACTTTGATATTAAACAAAGGAACGATAGCCGTGTGGGTCGCCTTACGTTAACTTACAACTTCGGCAACAGCTCAATCAAATCGCGCGAACACCGCAGCGGCGCAGATGATGAAAAAGGAAGAGTGAAGGGAAATAATTAGGTCCCCCCAGCCCCCTAAAGGGGGAGCTTGAAAGCCAAACGGCCTTGCTTATTACTAAGCAAGGCCGTTTGGCTTTTTGTCACATATGTCCTTATCTAATTGCCAACATGCAAATCAAAAAGCTCCCCCTTTAGGGGGCTGGGGGGCTTAGCTCTACTGCCCTACCATAAACACCGCGTTGCAAAACAGCAGCTTACCGTTTTCCCAAAAACTGCGGAACAACGGATCGTCAACCATATACACTACAGACCCGCGGCCCATGGATTGAACACCAAGCAGCAGCCCATTATTGATCTTTTGTTTGGCCTGCGCACCCGCGAAGCCGGATACATAGCTATCCTTTTTAATAGTGCCAACATTCCAGCCGTCCTCGCCGCCAAACAGCTCATATATATCATCGTTAAGCTTTAATGAATAGTAATAATTGGGTAAACCAAAACCAAGCGGGTGGGTGTTATCAAGGTTAAGTTTAAAAATGGCGCCGGGAATCATACCACGGATGGCGTCACGATCGCGGTCACCATATATTTTAACGGTTTTGTCTTTATCCTTATCATCTTTTTTATCGTCTTTCTTTTTTATCAGGAACCCTTTCTTATCAACCAGTAACGCTACAGCATTATCTACCGCTATAAGCTTCCCACCATCGCGAACCCAGTTCTGTAGTTTCTCGGATGGGAAATCATCGTACCTGCCGTCAGGAAAAATTGCCACATCAAAATCGGCTAAACGGGTGCGGCCAATATCCTGGTATCTAACCAGGCTAATGGGATAACCCAACTGTGCTTCAAACAAGTGCCATACCTCTCCCATCGCTTCGGAGTTTACTCCATCGCCGGCAACCAGCATAATTTTAGGCTGGCGAATATACCTTACCGCGTCAGAGCCAAGGTCTGATCCTTTATCAACAAACCCTGATGACAGCGGCGTAACCTCCTGGTTAAGCTCGGCCGCCGTTTGGGTAACTGCCTGGTCAAAATCGGCACGGTCATTTCCTGATCGGGTTATTAATAATGATCCAGGTGCAAAATGCTTACCGGCCGCGTCAAATGGTTTTTCGGAGTAACGCACCTTTACCTTCTTTTTAAGCAAAGCAGCCAGAAATTTTACATCGCCAACAGATTGCCATGCCGATACATAGGCATACGCATGTGTATTTACCAAAGGCTTGGGCGCCACAATGCTCCATTCGGCACTTGCCGGTTTAAATGATTCTTTAACACCATAGGCCTTTAAACCAAAGGCGTAAGGTAATGACCATGCTGTAATATCATAAGTGTTTGAATCCGGGATAAAAGTCCTGGGCTCCAGCAACACATGCAGCAACACCGCTTTAGGCTGATAGGCGTTTACCACCAGGTCATTAGGCCCTACATTATATTGCTCAGTTTTACCTGTTATATAATCATACCCCGTTACCGCCTTATTACCTAATCCAAAACCATACTGAATACCGTTGCGGGCAAGCAATTTGGCCATGGCGTTTATTTTATTATTGTTATCGTTTTTAATAACATAGGTTTTGTACTCGCCCGGAGGATTGGCCCGACTATTATCAAAAAACTTTTTGAACTCATCTTTCAGCTTTTGCGCATTAGCCGATGCTGTTTCTATAGTACTTAAGCCGGTTGCATGGTGATGGGCCACACGCTGTACCAATGTAAGCGTATCGCCGCTGCGGGTAACAACCGCCAAACCGGCGCTGATTCCCCCCTGCTCATACGTCATCCCTATTGAACCGTTATATAAGGGATAGGTATCGCCGTATGATGGGTAAAGCAAGTCGAACTCGTATTTGGTAAAATACATCCAACCGTTTTGGTCAAAATATTTAGCGTTGTTTTTACCAATGGTAACCTGGAAATCGCGCTGCCATTGCGTAATATCTTTATGATATGGCTCTGCTGCGGGGGCAAAGTAATAAGGGGCATTGTATCCCTGCTCGTGATAATCCACATGCACCTGCGGCAACCATTGGTTAAATAAACCTACACGGGCCTGCGTTTCCTTTTGCTGCTGCCATGCCCAATCGCGGTTAAGGTCAAAATAATAATGGTTTACCCTGCCACCCGGCCATGGTTCGGCATGCTCGCGCGATGTTGGGTTGGCATCGGGCACAATACCATGTACAGAATTATAAAAATTAACATACCTGTCGCGCCCATCCGGGTTTAAGCAGGGGTCAATAACAACCAACGTATTTTTAAGCCAGGCCTGCGTAGTTGTATTAGCCGGATCAACCAGGTCATACAAGGTCCACATAGCTGCTTCGCTTGATGCCGGCTCATTACCATGTACGTTATAGCTTAACCAGGTAATTACAGGCACATTGGCCAGCAGGGGGCCGCTTTCTATCCCGGCCACACGTAAGTTATTATGACGGATCTCTTCCAGCCTGCCAATGTTCTCGTCTGATGCGATGAACATAGCCAGCAATGGCCTGCCTTCGTTAGTGGTGCCAAACTGTTGCAGCTTTACATTTTTAGATGCCTGGGCTATGTATTTAAAGTATTCAACAATGCGGTAATGCGGGGTAAACTGTTCGCCCGGCTTATAACCCAGGAACTCTTCGGGCGATTGTATTTTTTGGGCAAAGGCCGAAAAGAAAAAGCTGACAAAAACAAAAAGGAGTAGATGTTTTTTTAACATAATATATGTGTAGGATAAGAGATACGCTAATATGCGAATTTATTTCAAATGTGCGGATATACGAGATTGCAGATGTGCTGATTGTTACAATATGAGCGGAGTGGTGTATTTTTGATTAAAACACAAAATGACTGACTGGAACGATGCACGTTTTAACAAAAGGTATAGAAAATTCTATATTTTACTATGTGTTTTGGCGGGATGCTTTTTTATTTATGCCTATTTTGGATTTAAGGATTATGCCCGAATCCATCGACATGAAGTGTTCTTGTGGGATTTTAATGGCAAAGTTGATAGCTTGAAAATCGACGATAAGTCAACTTTATATATACATGTGAATGGAACAGAATTTCATTTAAAAGACTATAATACACGTTTAAACAATTCAGATTTACGATCCTCTCCCATTATTCAAAATGGCGATTCTGTGCTCAAGATAAAAAACTCCTTTGATATTAAGCTAATTAAATGGCAAACCAGGAATACGAAAATACTGCATTGTTACCTGGATACTTTATATTATTGATAGACTACAGGCAAGACAAAAAATCTAAAAATTTTAGCAAGCTGCCTTATAATTCGTAATTTGCACATCTAAAATTTGAAATCTGCACATCTAAATATGCTCCCATTACAGGCCCTGCAAAAGTATTTTGGTTATAGCGCGTTCAGGCACCAGCAGGAGGCTATTATTCAGCATGTATTAAACAAGCAGGACGTAATGGCGCTGATGCCAACCGGCGGTGGTAAATCATTATGCTACCAGTTGCCCGCGGTATTATTGAACGGACTTACCATTGTAATATCGCCACTTATAGCTTTAATGAAAGACCAGGTTGATAGCCTGAATGTTAGTGGCATCCCGGCAGCATTTTTAAATTCGGCCCAAAAACCCGATGAACAAAGGCGATTGGTTGAGCAACTCAGAAACAATCAGATAAAACTGCTTTATTTAGCTCCCGAACGACTGTTTGGCGGCGATAATAAAATGATCACCTTTTTAAAGACCCTGCCAGTAGTACAAATAGCTATTGACGAAGCGCATTGCATCTCGTCATGGGGGCATGATTTCAGGCCAGAATACCTGATGCTTGCACAGCTAAAAAACGAGTTCCCCAATGTGCCGGTCATCGCACTTACCGCTACTGCCGATAAGCTCACCCAAAAAGACATACTGGAGAAATTAAATCTCCATAAACCCGCGGTATTTGTATCCTCCTTTAACCGGGCCAATATTACTTACCGGGTTATCCCCAAAAAAAACAGCTTTAAACAGCTTATTGCTTTTTTGAATGAGCGACCAGACGAATCGGGCATTATATACTGCTTGTCGCGCAAATCAACCGAGGAGCTGGCTGCCGACCTTAAGGATGAGGGCTTTGCCGCCGAAGCCTACCACGCCGGCTTAAGCAACGAGGTAAAAGTCAAGAACCAGGAAGCTTTTTTACGCGATGATGTAAAGATCATTGTGGCAACCATTGCCTTCGGGATGGGCATCAATAAATCAAACGTGCGTTACGTAGTGCATATTGATCTGCCTAAAAACATTGAGGGCTATTACCAGGAAACAGGCCGGGCCGGGCGCGATGGACTGCCATCAGAGGCGTTACTACTGTATTCGCCGGGAGATGCAGGCAAGCTGCAGCACTTTGCCCGCATTGAAGGTAACGAAGCCCAAAGCCGTATCATGCTTAACAAGCTGAACGATATGGTGAAATATTGCCAGCTGCAGGCTTGCAGAAGGCAGTACCTCATGAATTATTTTGATGAGGCTTTTCCGCCCAATTGCGGCTCATGTGATTTTTGCTTAACAGAGTTTAAGCGTTTTGATGGTACGCTGATAGCCCAAAAAGCACTATCGGCAGTGGCCAGGTTAAATGAGCGTTTTGGAGTTAATTATGTGATTGATTTTTTACGCGGATCAAAAACCGAAAAGATCCGCGACGAGCATAAGCTGCTAAAAACCTATGGCATTGGTGCCGATATTAGCAAACCCGACTGGCAACGCTACATCCGCGAGCTGATCACCATGGATTACCTGCACATTACCGATGACGGTTACCCTATAGTAAAACTAACTCATAAAAGCGCTGCCGTATTAAAAGGTCTGCAAAAGGTTGAATTTATTGAAAGTGAGGTAGTAGAAGAAACCCATACCCACGAGCAGGCGCCGCCGCATGAAAGCGAACTGCTGAGCCGCTTAAAGAGCGTACGCAACGATATTGCCCGGTTAGAAAATGTACCAGCCTACATCATTGTATCTGATGCTACCTTGTTAGAAATGGCCACCTTCCTGCCGCATAGCTTAGATGAGCTGCGTTTAATCTCGGGTTTTGGCGATATTAAACTGGCCCGTTACGGCCGGGAATTATTACAGCCGGTTAAGGATTATTGTAAAGAAAAAGGACTGGAATCCAAGATAGCCTATAAATCGCCCAAACGCGAACGCAAGGCCAAAACCCAAAAAGCAGAACGGACGCCGAAAACACGCAAAACCAATGATACCCGTACCGAAACGTTTACCATGTATCGCCAGGGTAAAGGTATAACCGAAATTGCAGCCGCCCGTGGCTTATCCCCCATGACCATTGAAGGTCATTTGAGCCATTTTATTGAATCGGGCGAAATAGATATCCTGGAAATCGTATCCCAGGAAAAAATCCCCGTTATTAAAGATGCCGTGGAGAGTTATGGCCGCGAGATGTTATCGCCATTAAAACAAATTTTGGGCGATGATTACAGCTACGGCGAAATTAAAGCCGTAATAAGCTGGATGAACAAAAACGAAATAATTTAACTTTGTTATACAAACGCCATCAAGCGTTCAGATTAAGTATGACCACTACCCAACAACTATACCAGCTATACCTGCAACACCCTGCTATCAGTACCGATACCCGCCGCATAGGTACGGGCAGTCTCTTTTTTGCGCTAAAGGGTGATAAATTTGATGCAAACACCTTTGCCGCGAAAGCAATTGAAGCCGGTGCAGCTTATGCTGTGATAGATAATCCCGAATATCAGTTGGGCGATAAATATTTATTGGTGGCAGATGTGCTAACTACCCTGCAGGATCTGGCTCGCTATCATCGCAGGCAATTAAATATTCCCGTTATAGGACTTACCGGCACCAACGGTAAAACCACCACCAAGGAGCTGATCAACGCTGTACTATCTCAACACTTTAAAACCCAGGCCACACAAGGCAATTTAAATAACCATATAGGTGTACCACTTACCATTTTAACTATAGATGCCTCGCACCAGGTGGCGGTTATTGAAATGGGCGCCAATCACCAAAAAGAAATTGAATTGCTTTGCAGCATTGCGCAACCAAGCCACGGCTTAATTACTAATGTAGGGAAGGCACACCTGGAAGGCTTTGGAGGTATCGAGGGTGTAAAAAAGGGCAAAGGAGAATTGTATGATTATTTTTTGGAGTCCGAAAGTCCGAAAGTCCGAAAGTCGGATACTGCTGTTTTCATCAATAGCGACGATAATACCTTAATTGAAATGGCAGACGCACGCCAATTGCATAACGTGGTTTATTATGGAACTAACACTGTTGACGACCTGGTTAGTGGTGAGTTAATAGAAAACTCGCCCCTGCTTACTTTAGCGTGGACCAACAATAAAACGGGCGATAATTATAAAGTAAAAACCCAGCTTACCGGGGCTTATAACCTGCATAATATATTGGCGGCTATAACAATCGGCACCTATTTTAAATTATCAGCCGCAGAGATCAATGCCGGGATTGAAGGCTACCAACCTACAAACAACCGGTCGCAAATTGTTAAAACGGCTACCAACACGCTTATTTGTGATTACTACAATGCCAACCCAAGCAGCATGTTTGTAGCTATAGAAAACATCGGCAAGCTTGAAGCCAACCGCAAAGTACTTATCCTGGGCGATATGTTTGAGATGGGTCCCGAATCAGCTGTGGAACATACCTCAGTAATGCAAAAAGCATTGGATACAGCTGTTGATGAACGGATTTTTATAGGGAAAGACTTTGTTGCAGCTGCCCAATCCATGGACCATCGACAATCCACAATCGAAAAAACTCAATTTTATGTTACCGCCGAGGATGCCATTGCCGGCTTAAAAGCTAACCCTATCACCGGCTCAACTATCCTGATCAAAGGCTCAAGAGGGATGGCTTTGGAACGTTTGGTGGAGCTGTTTTAAGTATATAGATCAAGTAATATCTCCTATATGTCATTGCGAGCGCAGCGTGGCAATCGCGAACTTTACAGGGAGGATTGATTACTTCGTTCCTACATTACGATTTGCAAATAATCCCTTTTGTCATCCAGGAACGGAGTGAAGGATTTGTTATTCACCATGCTTCTTCGCCCTGTACAGTCTGTGAATAGATGCTTCACTCCGTTCAGCATGACAAATCTTTCAATTAGCTATCACCAGCTCCGCCACTTCCTCTCCCACTAAACTTCCCATAGCCACGCCCATGCCATTGCATCTAACCGCGCAAAAAATACCGGGCTTTACTTCTTTTACTATCGGGCTTAGCTCTTCGCCGAAACCCATGATGCCGCTCCACCAATAGTCAATTTCCACTTCCTGATTCGGCAGGATCACATCTTTCAAATAGCTAACTAATTTTTCCTTTACAACATCTGTATGCCCAAAGTCCCAGGTTTCTTCGGCTTTATAATCCAGGTTGCGGCCGCCGCCGAATAATACCCGGTTATCAATATTACGGAAGTAGTAATAGCCATCGTTAAAATGATAAGTTCCCTTCAGCTTCAAACCCGGTACCGGCCGGGTGATCAATACCTGCCCCCTGCCCGGAATAACATTCAGCTCGGGATATAACTGGCTGGCAAATGCATTGGTGGCCAGGATTACTTTTCCTGCTTTAAAAGCGCCTTGAGTGGTTTGCAGGCTGATGTGTTTGCCTTCCTGTTCAATGGCAGTGATCTCCACATTGTTTAGCACCAGTACGCCCAACTCGTATACCTTATATAATAAGGCACGCATCATTTTACCGGTATGTATCTGGCCCTCAAACGGATTGTAGATCATGTGACTTACCTTATTAAAGCCAAAATCTGCAATTTTTTCATCAGCTACTGCATAAATGTCAGCCTCCCCTATAGCCTGTTTTAATAGTTTATTGAGGTTTTCTACCTGGTCGAAAGCCTTTTTGGCAGCTTCGGCCTCATCCTCCATAAATAACTCGTGGCCACCATATTGATGATAGTCAATATGGGCATCGCCAAGGTTTTGCCTTAAGCGCTGCAGGCCGCGCCACTTATACTCTACCAGCCGCATAGCCTCGGCTTCTGATGAGCGGTTTATTACTTCAATTTGTTCGCTCACTGTACCAAAACAGGCAAAACCAGCGTTTTTAGTACTGGCCCCTGATGGTAAAAAGCCCCGCTCCAAAACCAATACCTTTAAAGCAGGTTGCTGCTTTTTTAAATGCAAAGCGGCACTTAAGCCAACAAGACCACTACCAACGATGATCACATCGGCATTGTCAATAAACGCGGTACGCTCCCAGTATGAATACATGTTAAGTCAAAAGTAAAAATTCAAATTCAAAAGCCTTGCAAATGGGAATTTACTTTTGACATGAACAACGAAACGGAATAATTTTTGACTGTGAGTAGTTATACATGTACTTGAAGTTACGTAATATAGATTGAGTTCTTGAAAGACTATTTGCGAACACGTCATTGCGAGGTACGAAGCAATCTCTACACAGGCAGATCTGCCCTGCACAGTCCGCTCTGTATAGCAAAGAGATTGCTTCGTACCTCGCAATGACGGTGGAGAATTAAGGTATTTTGACTTTTTAATTTTGACTTAATATATGAATCACTTATCGTTAATTATTGGATACATAAGCTATAATTCGGCCTGGCTATTGATGATTTTGATTGCCGTAGTGAGTTTTATTGTGCAGTGGCGATTTAAAAGTAAATTTAAACAGTATTCAGAGATCGGCCTGCTATCCGGTCTTTCGGGCCAGGAGGTAGCGGTAAAGATGCTGCGCGCCCATGGCATATTTGATGTGCAGGTATTGTGTGTGGAAGGGCAGCTGAGCGATCATTACAACCCCGAAACAAAAACAGTTAACCTGAGTCAGGATGTTTATTACAGCCGGAGCATAGCCGCCGCCGCGGTTGCCGCTCATGAATGCGGCCACGCGGTACAGCATGCACAGGCGTATGGCTGGTTGAGCTTCCGCTCGGCTATGGTACCGATTATCAATGTGGCATCAACCTTAACCCAGTGGACATTGTTCATTGGTGTAATGCTGCTGTTTTTTGCCCATAACCCTATTGTACTGGCGGTGGGCGTTGCCGCATTGGCATTGGTTACCTTTTTTAGTTTTGTTACCCTGCCTGTTGAGTTTGATGCAAGCCGCCGCGCGCTGGCCTGGCTTAGCAACAATTATAGCATTATACAAACAAGCGAAGAACTGGAGCTGGCTAAAGATGCCCTATGGTGGGCCGCCATGACCTATGTTGTTGCCGCTATAAGCGCATTGGCTACGCTGGTTTACTACGCTTCGTTTTTATTCAACAGGAGAAATTAAGGCGGAGCCTCGGATGTGCAAATATGCAGATGTGCAAATTTCAGATTTCAGATGTGCAGATTTTTGATCCCCGTTGAGAAAAAAAGGCATAAGCATATCGGACCTTCTCCATTTACAGCAAGATTCGGTTTTTACAACATTATCTGCACATCTGAAATCTGCACATCCGCACATATTTCCTTATCTTGGTGTAACCTAAATAAAAGCCCGGTAGTCATAGAGGTTGTAACACATGCAAAGCAAGCTTTCAGATATCGATCTTATAGAACAGACACTGGCTGGCAACCAGTCGGCGTATGCCGACCTGGTTAAGCGGCACCAGCGTTTTGTATTTACGCTGGCTATGCGTTTTTCTAAAAGCCGGGAGGATGCTGAGGAAATTGCACAGGATTGCTTTATAAAAGCATATCGCTCGCTGGCTGCGTACCAGGGGCAATCAAAATTTACAACATGGCTGTATACTATTGTATACCATACAGCTATGACATTTTTAAGGAAAAAAAGGGTAGCCACAGATTCAATAGATGACGAGGGTACTTATATACAGGTAGAAAACCACGAGTCGGCTTATGATGCCGATAACGTGGAAAATAAATCGCGATCATTTTACCTGAACCAGGCCATTGAGCAATTGTTACCCGATGATGCCACCATTATCACCTTATTTTACAAGGGCGAGCAATCTTTAGAAGAAATTGCCCAAACACTGGGAATGGAGGCTAATACGGTTAAGGTAAAACTATTTAGGGCGCGCCAGCGTTTGAAAGAGAAGCTGGAGCGTAATTTAAAACATGAGGTTAAAGAATTGATATGAACACCATAGAAGAAAAACTCTGGAATTACATTGATGGCACCTGCACCCCAGCCGAGCAGGACGCCATTGCCAGGCTTATTGAGCAGGATGAGGTGTACAGCCAAAAATACCAGGAACTACTGTTGCTAAACCAGGAGTTTGCAAGCATGGAACTTGATGAACCCTCAATGGCCTTTACCTATAATGTAATGGAAACTATCCGAACAGAAAATGCACGCCAGCCGTTAAAAGCGGCTATTGATAAGCGCATTATCATTGGCGTGGGCGCTTTCTTTGTGTTTACCATACTGGCTTTGTTAGTATTTACTATAGCCAATATCCATTTTTCTTTTCCGGCGGCTAATGTAAAAGTTAACCTGCCGGCAGGTATAAAACTACCAAGCGCTGGCAGTATTTTTAGCAGCCAGGTATTTAAATGGTTTTTGGTATTTGATGTGGTGCTGGCTTTGTTTTTAACTGATAGTTACCTGCGCAGAAAAAACACTGCAAAACACGCATAAAGTGTGTTAAATGGTGTACTACAAAACAAACAGTGCTTATTAGTTAATTACACTCACACATCATAAATATTTATTTTTAAGCACTTTAAATAACTTTTTGTAAAAAAATCATTAAGAAATAAACTTTGGTATAGTAATTGTATAACCATATATGAACTGGTAATCTTACCGGTTTAATTGTGATAAGGTTTAGGTTGAAAGTCTCCCGGCGCAAGGTTGGGAGGCTTTTATTTTTTCAGGCTATGCCGTTATCAAAATACCGGACCGGAAAATTCAATGTTTAAATTTAGGCATCTGCCCCGGTTACAATTTACCCCGGTATTAAATTCTTTCTTCACAATTGTTATGAACATTTTTTTCGCATCCCCGTATAACCAAACTGCACTAATAGCTATATACCCCTGATAGCTGTAATAAACAGGCTCTCATGAATAGTTTTGGTATCGGGAACAAGGATTTTAATTTCGAGCGCTTTTTTGAATTATCGGCTGACCTTTTTTGCATTGCCGGTTACGATGGATATTTTAAAAAGATAAATACTGCGGTATCAACTGTACTGGAATACACCAATGAAGAACTTTTTGCCAGCCCGATAAACGATTTTGTACATCCCGAAGACCGCGATATCACATCTAAAAAAAGGGATAACCTTACGCATGATATTCCCCTGTTAAATTTCGAGAACCGGTATATTACCAAAAGCGGCAAAATAGTTTGGCTCGCCTGGACATCGATGCCGGTTGACAGCGAGCAACTGGTTTTTGCCATTGCCAAAAACATCACCCATAAAAAAAAGCAAGAGGAAGAACGCAACGCGCTGATAACTAATCTAACTAAAATAAACAACGACCTTAAACAATTAACCTATACTACATCGCATGATCTGCGATCGCCGGTGGGTAATTTATTATCCGTATTTAAACTCATGGATGTTTCCAAGATCCAGGATGCGGAAACTATTGAATTTATAGGCATGTTGAAATTAGCTACAGAAAGCCTGAAGGATACGTTAAATAATTATGTAGATGCTTTGAGTTTGAAAGACAGCTTAAACGTGCATGTAGAAGAACTTGATCTTAACGAGTCATTAAATACGGTATTACATTCGCTAAGTTCACTGCTGCAGCATTCAAACGTTACCATAAATATTAATTTTAGCGCCGTCGCTACCATCAACTTTAATAAAGCTTACCTGGAAAGCATCTTTTTAAACCTCATTACCAACTCCCTGAAATATGCCCGCCCGGAAGTTCCTCCGGTTATTACCATTACTTCAAGAGTTAATAATGGCATCAAACAGGTAATATTTGCCGATAACGGGCTGGGCTTCGATATGGAAAATGTAAAAGATAAAGTTTTTGGCTTCCACCAAAAATTTCATCATCACCATGATAGCAAAGGTATAGGGCTTTACCTTGTATATAACCACATTATTAGCCTGGGTGGGCAAATAGCACTTGAAAGCAAGCTAAACATGGGTGCTAAATTCACTATATCGTTTAAAGACTAAGCTGCCCTTATTTTTCTATCTGTATTAAAAACCTTACATTAATTAAACATTGATATTACATACCTTTGCGGTTTGCTCCTGGTTGGTTAGGGCTCATTCAAAATAAACAAAAAAGCATGTACGATATCTGTTGCGTAGGGCATATTACATTAGATAAAGTGGTAACACCGCGCGCGGTTGCACACATGGCCGGTGGCACTTCCTTTTATTTTTCAAATGCCATCCGTAATATGGATGTTAACTATACGCTGGTAACCACCCTTGCCCAAAGCGAAATGGTTGTTGTTGAAAAAATGCGCGCCAAAGGCATTAAAGTAAATGCATCAGTAGGCGGTCTTTCTGTTTATTTTGAAAACATTTATTCTGAGAACCAGGACCACCGTACCCAACGGGTGCTGCAAAAGGCCAATCCTTTTACTGTTGAGCAATTACAGCAAATAGATGCTAAGATATTCCACCTGGGTCCGCTGCTGGCCGATGATATGCCTGTTGAGCTCATCAAAGAGCTGCATAGCCGTGGTCGTGTTTCTTTAGATGTGCAGGGTTATTTGCGCAAAGTTGAAGGTACCAACGTGGTAGCGGTTGACTGGGCGGATAAACGCGAGGCTTTACGCTATGTTGATATCCTGAAGGCCAACGAGTACGAAACTGAAGTACTTACCGGCAGCAATGATATTTTTGAAGGCGCCCGCATTTTAGCCGACTGGGGTGTTAAAGAAGTAGTAATTACCTTGGGCAGTATGGGCTCTGTTGTTTATACCGATGGCGTTTTTTACAATATTCCGGCCTATACCCCAACCGCGGTTGTTGATGCTACAGGCTGTGGCGATACCTATATGGCCGGCTATTTATATCAACGCATAAAAGGTTCATCATTTCAGCAGGCAGGTGAGTTTGCTGCCGCGATGGCCAGCTTCAAAATTGAATCATCCGGACCATTCACAGGCACTGAAGAGGATGTAATGAATTTGCTGGAGAGTGGAGTGAAGGTGTATAGTTATTAATTAGCTCGTAATTGTTGCTCTTTCCGGGTGGCCTCGGGGTCATGCCGAATTTATTTCGGCACCCCACATGCTAAGTCTGTAGCATGGAGTCGACATGTCCTATGGGATGCCGAAATAAATTCGGCATGACGATCGGTATCTAAGAGCTTATATCTCCTTTGCATCCCCGGTACCAATCCAGCCTTCGTTGCCATTCGCCAGGCGAATTTTTACCCAGTTGTTATTGCTTCCAAGTATGTTAACCTTGGTACCTTCGTGCAATACAAACACGTTTTTGGATGAAGTTGCAGGCGCGCTTTTAACGGTTACCGATGAGCTAAAAATAATGGCTTCATGATGTGCCTCAAAATAATAGGCTTGCCGCCCGGAGATAAAGATAGCGCTGATCCCAACGATCAATAATACGGTAGCCAAATAGAACGATGCTTTTTTTATGCCTACCGAGCCTGTAAAACGGTAAAGAATAAGCAGAGCGGATGCCGCCAATAAAAGTGATACGCTGAGTACTGCCAGCATATTTGCGGAGAAAGCGAGTAAAAAGCCATGCCACCATTTGCGAATAAAAAATTCAGGCACCTCGTCAATTTTGTCCGAAGTTTTTGAATTAGCCAATTGAATATTAACCCGGATATCCTCATCGCCCGGGGATAGCTTGCGCGCTTTTTCGTAGTATAGCAAAGCCGGGGCTATATCGCCGGTTTTGTAGTAAGTGTTCCCTAAGTTAAAATATAAGGCAGCCGATTGGTAACCGTCATCCACCATTTTTTGATAGATAGCTGTAGCCTCCTTATATTTTGTTTTTTGGTACAGGTCGTTCCCCTTCTTAAATAAAGCAGTTGCATCGTTATTACTAAAAGCCAGTAATGGCGATACAATGAGGAGCAACAGGTATATACAACGCTTCAGCATGTTATATTTTATCTTCAATGTTATTGATCATGTTTTTTGCCCTATCAAACATCTGTTGTTCCGAAATACCCGAAACCGGCGCATAACGGGCCATATCGCACAAATCTAAGGTTTCCAGCAACTCGTTGATGCTCGTGTCATCCAAAGACCGGGCCTTTAGTTCAGTGGCAATTTTTTCGCGGTTCAGATCGGCGGCTGCAATGTTCAGCTTATCGCTCAGGTAACCATACAAACCTCTAAACACGTTTTCGTAAAAGGCAGTTTTATTATTGGCCGTTAGCTGCGCTTTGGCGCTGGCCAGGTGTTTGGCTGCAATTCTACCAGCCTTACGGCTTTTTACTTTAACTATATCACTGTTGCTCACTTCGTACCATTTGCCGTAAACAAGCGCACCGGCAAACGATAGCGGGCCCAAAATCAACAGAAAATAATATAATGGCGAGCCATAAAAACCATCTCCAATTTTGGCAATATTGTCGGCATCCGTTTTAATATAGCGGATATCCTTATTCAGTAATTTAACGTCCTGTTTATCGGCATCGCCCAATGAGGTTACGTTATTTTCTGTGGCGCCCTTGGCAACCTTTATCGGGAAACCTTTGGTTTGTACAGATACATATTTACCTGCCGAAAGATCAAAGTAAGAGAATTTGACAGGGTCGATATTAAAACTGCCACCATGCCTTGGTATCAGCAGGTAGGTGTAAACACGTGTTCCCGATTCACCGTTTTCATTATCGGTAATGGTATCGGTTACTTTGGGGTCGTACTTTTCAAAATCAGCCGGAAACTCGGGCGCCATTGGTTTCAAAAGCTTCAGGTTTCCTTTGCCGCTTATGGTTATCTTATAATTAAGCGGCTCATTAGCTTTCAGCTCACTTTTATCTACCGATGTATGGATACTGAACCGACCAACCGCGCCGCCAAAACCAGCTGGCTTACCCGCTTCCGGAAGTGGTTTTACGTGGATAATCGCGGGGATACTTTTAATCTTGTACTTAACATCGTTAAAGCTGCCACCGCCGAAAAAATTATCGAACGGATCGGCAGATGGTGCAGTTTCGCGCACTACAAAATTCATGATCATGGGGTCGATTGTAATATTACCGGCATGCTCAGGAAACAGTATATTCTGCTTAATCTCGGTTACATTATATTTTACCCCTTTTATGGTTTCAATGCGCCAGTGAACAGCGGTAGGGTCGGCGCTTTTAATTTCCTGGCTGTAAAAACCATTCAGGTCCGACATTTTTTCCAGTTCGTTACCCACCAGCGCCACGCGTGTGTACAGGCGGTAGCTTAGGGTAAGCTGCTCGCCAATGTAGGCGTTGGTTTTATTAACATCAGCCCTGATGAACAGATCTTTGGTAATATCCTTTGACCGGCCCGATGTGATACTTTGAATCCCTCCTCCTGCCCGTTGTTGCTGCTGTTGTTGTGCAGCGGCTGCTTGTTGGGCCGAAGCTGCTGTTGTGCCTTTAACTACCTTTATTTTTATGGGCTGTGTGCTTAGCGTTTTACCGTTAACAACTATAGTAGCCGGCCCAATAGTATAAGTACCCGGTTTAACGGCTACGAGCTCATAACTATAAGCCATGCTTGATGACGACGCGCCGTTGATAACGCTCATACTTTGAGACACGTTAGGGCCCGATACCACCAAAAAGCCGTTAAAAGCCGGTGGCGTAAACCTATCGCCATTACCACTTAAGCTAAAGGTAACTTCAAACTGCTCTGTTGTGCCCACTTCGGTTTTACTAACCGATGCGGTAAATCTTATATCGGCAGCAAAAAGCACACCGGTGCAAAACAGCAATAGGAACGATATATAATACTTTAGCTTCATTTGTTATAAATATAGGGCCTACCAGTCTTTGGATATTTTTACCCTTGCGCCTTTCAGCTTTTTATTTTTTAGCTTATCCTGCGTTTGTTTTTCATCATTGTTCAGGGCTTCCAGCATCCGCTCGGCATCATCTTTTGATACATTGTTGGGCTGGGGTTGGTTTTGCTTATCCTGATCTTTTTTATCCTGATCTTTCTTGTCCTGGTCTTTTTTATCCTGATCCTTCTTATCCTGATCTTTTTTGTCTTTATCCTTATCGTTCTTGTTATCCTTGTTCTTATCGTCTTTATTCTTCTTGTCCTTATTCTTATCGTTCTTTTTATCCTGTTTCTTTTTATCGTCCTGCTGCTTTTTCAACATTTTTTGGGCGTATGACAGGTTGTAACGGGTTTGATCGTCGGTTGGATTATTCAGCAACGACTTTTTATAAGCGGCAATACTTTCTTCCAGCTTTTTCTTCTCTAACAGGGAATTGCCTAAATTATGATAAGCATTTGCCAAAACCTGTTTATTGGTTGATGTAGATGCTATTTTACTGAATTGCTGCTGGGCTTCATCAAATTTCTTTTGTTTGTACAGGGCATCGCCCAGGTTAAAGTTACCTTCAACCGTTTTAGCGGTTTTACCAACAGATTTACGATAGTTTTCTTCGGCCTCTTTATAATTCTTTTCCTGGTAAAGCTCGTTACCTTTTTTAATGTACTTTTTTTCCTGCTGGGCAAAAAGGAATGAAGCCTGCAGTACTAATAATACAACTATAATCAATTGCTTCATGACTTCTTTACTTCAAATAATTTTATCCCGCTCAACCGCATGTTTTTACGGTTTGATATAAAAAACTCTGCCAGCAGCAATACAAAAGCGATGCTCAGGAAAAACTGAAACCTATCTTCAAAATCTTTAAATGATTTGGTATCCAAAGTTTTGCGTTGCAATTTGCCAATCTCATCCATCACAATGCCCAGGCCGCTATTGGTATTATTGGCCCTTACATACACCCCACCACCGGCTGTAGCTATTTCCTTACCCATATCCTCGTTAAGCTTACTTATCACCTGCTGGCCCACACTATCTGTATGGAAACCTACCGGGCGACCGTTTTCATAAACCGGTATTGGTGCGCCCTCCTGCGAGCCAACGCCAACCACATTTACAGATACATCCCTGCGCCGGGCATTAGTAGCCGCCTCAACCGCGTTATCTTCATGGTTTTCGCCATCGGTAATAATGATCATGGCCTTACCTGTTCCATTCTTAAAATCAAACGACTGCATACCCAGGTCTATTGCCGCCCCAATGGCTGTACCCTGCGTGGGCACCATATCGGTATTAATAGTATTGAGGAATAGCTTTGCTGCGGAGTAATCTGTGGTGATAGGCAGCTGCACATAAGCCTGGCCGGCAAATACAATAATACCAATCCTGTCATTATGCAAACGATCAACAAGCTGGGCAATGGCGCGTTTGGCGTTCTCCAGCCTGTTAGGTGCCAGATCCTGCGCAAGCATACTGTTTGATACATCAAGCAGTATCATCAGGTCGGCGCCTTTGCGTTTCACTTCTTCGGTTTTTGAGCCTATCTGTGGGTCGGCTATCCCTACTATTAATGCCGCATAGGCAACCAAAAAGAAAGTGAACTTCCACCACGGTCTTGACAAAGAAACCTGCGGCATCATTAACTTAACCACATTTTTATCTCCAAGTGAGGAGATGGCCCTCTTTTTCCAGATGCTCACTGTTAAAAACAGGATGATGAACACCGGCACAATGACCAATCCCCATAAATATTCTATATGTGCAAAACGTAACATCTATTAAGTTAAAGCCCCTCTGAACAGGGTGTTTTTTAATATAAATTCAAGCGATAATAAAACCAGCGCGATGATGGCCCAAGGCAAAAACATTTCGGTTTTTTTGCGGTACTGGGTAACATCAATTTTGGCTTTCTCCAGCTTATCTATTTGTGTGTATATATCCTTTAGCGTCGCGTTATTGGTAGCCCTGAAATATTTACCGCCCGTAATACTGGCAATTTTTGATAACGTGACCTCATCAATAACTACCGGCATGCGCTGGTATTGTACCCCCATTGGGGTTTGTACCGGGTATGGCGCAAAACCGTTGGTACCCAAACCTACGGTATAGACTCTTACCTTAAATTGTTTAGCAATTTCGGCCGCGGTTATAGGCGGTATCGAGCCGGAATTATTTGAACCATCGGTTAGCAATATTACAACCTTACTTTTGGCCTCGCTCCCTCTTAGCCTGTTAACAGCTGTTGCCAGGCCCATCCCTATGGCGGTACCATCGGTAATCATCCCGTTTTTAATATCAGCGTACATATTAATAAGCACACTATGATCAATAGTAAGCGGGCATTGGGTAAAGCTTTCGCCGCTAAAAACCACCAAACCAATACGATCATCCGGGCGGCCTTTTATAAAATCAATAGCTATTTCCTTACCAGCCTCTAAGCGGTTGGGCTTAAAATCCTCGGCCAGCATACTGCCCGAAATATCTGATGCAATAACGATATCTATTCCTTCGGTAGTACTATTTTGCCAGCTTAATGATGATTGTGGCCTTGCCAGCGCTACAACCAATGCAGCCACAGCCAAACAACGCAGCACAATAGCATAATGCCTGAATTTGGGCAGCATGCTTTTTTTTATGATGGTGAATCCCTTTAAGGTAGGCACGCTTAGGTTACCCTGCAGCTGCCTTTGCTTCCAGATGTACCAGCCAACCATAAGGGGTATGCTGATAAACAACCAGAAAAATTCGGGATGGGCAAATTCTATTCCTTTAAACCAGCTCATTTGTTCCCCTCTTGTTTATCTGTTTGTGGCTGATATGCCTGTTGTGTTTTGTTTACAAAGCTGATGGCATTATCCATGGTTTGCTCATTTTCAAAAGGCAATGGTTTCTCCTTCGCAAATTTCACCAAATCGGCAAGAATAAGCATCTGGCGAAGCGCGTTCTTGTTCTCCTCGGTAATATCCATGAACCTTAAACTGGCAAAAATCTCCTCAGATGTTTGCTCATGCGCTGTGATAGCATACCTGTTTTCCAGGTATTCCCTGATCACCTCGCTCAGTTCGATGTAAAACTGCTTCACCTGTTCCTGTTGCCATAGCTTTTTATCGCGCAGCTCCTGCAGTTTTTGCAATGCGGTGATATGGGCCGGCACCTTAGGTTTAGGCGGCTCAATAATGATTACTTTTTTAGGCCTTGTTTTAATGTAGTATACAATACCGGCAATAATTAAAATGGCCAGCAAGGTGCCAACAACCCATGGCCAGTTATCGCGCAGCCAATCCATAAATGAATATTTTATGGCAAGCGGCTGCTTTATATCATAAAAGGCTTTGGTAGTATCAACCGCTACCGGCTGTACCATAATGGTTAAAGCTTGTGTAAAAACCGGACCTGTTGTTGTTTTAAACGCATAGGATGGTATTACATACGCGCCGCTATCAAAGCCGGTAATAGTATAGCTTTTATGAATGGTTTCTATACTTACATCGCCCTTATCAAACAGGGTATCAGTTTTGCTGCTTACAATCTGGATCTTCCCGGCAATAGAATCTGCCAGTGCCGGAAACTCCACCTTATCCTTCACATCAAATTTGATGCTGAGGTGCAGCTTGGTTTGCTCGCCCAGGAGTATTGTGGCCTTATCCAGCTTTGCTCCCGCTTGCGGCGTTTGGGCAAAGGCATTGTAAAAAGCACCTGTAAGCAATAGTACCAGGGAATATTTAAAACACTTGATCATCTCCGGCCTTCCCGCTTTTTAAATAGTGTCATTAATGGTTTTACGTATGATTCATGGGTACCCACGCTGGTAAAATCAACACCCGATCTTTTAAAGGTTTCTTTCAGCATTCCGTTTCTTTTTAGTCCGTCGGCCTTAAAAGCCTGGCGCACATGCTCATCGGCTGTATTTACCCAAAGTAGCTCGCCTGTTTCTTCGTCCTTCATCGGGATAAGGCCCAGGTTTGGAAACTCCTCTTCGTGTTTATCATAAAGCCTCAAGGCAATAATATCATGTTTTTTATTGGCAATCTTCAGCTCATCCTCAAAACCCGGACTAATAAAATCTGAAAGTATAAAGGCCGTGCATTTCTTTTTGATAACGCTGGTAAAATACTTAAGCGCGACGGCAACGTTGGTGCCTTTATTTTCGGGTTTAAAATCTATCAGTTCCCTGATGATCATCAGGATATGGGTACGCCCTTTTTTTGGCGGAATGAACTTTTCTATTTTATCGCTAAAAAATATCACACCCACTTTATCATTGTTTTGGATGGCCGAAAAGGCAAGCACCGCGCAAAGCTCGGTAGCCAGATCCTGCTTTTGCTGAGTTTGGGTACCAAAGTTTTCTGATCCGCTCACATCCATCATCAGCATAACGGTAAGCTCGCGCTCTTCATCAAACACTTTTACATAAGGGTGGTTAAAGCGGGCGGTAACGTTCCAGTCAATGGTACGGATCTCATCGCCAAGCTGGTACTCGCGCACCTCGCTAAAGGCCATACCCCGCCCCTTGAAAGCTGAATGATACTCGCCCGAGAATAAGTGGTTACTTAATCCCCTGGTTTTTATCTCTATCTTCCTTACCTTTTTTAGCAGTTCTTTGGTATCCTTAGCCATTGGCTCCTCCTAAATCCTCCCCTAAAAGGCGAGGACTTTTATTAGCAATTTTTTAAATCAAACAAAAATGTCATTCCGAACGATTTGAGAAACCTTATGCGCCCTGCTCTGCGAACTTTACGTCCGGCCTTGCCTATCGTATAAGATCTTTCTTTCGCCCTCCCCTGAGAATACTCCTTACGGTACTTCTACCGCGTTCAAAATCCCGGTAATAATATTTTCGCTGGTGATGTTCTCCGCCTCGGCCTCGTAGCTTAAACCTATACGGTGACGCAATACATCGTGGCAAATAGCACGCACATCCTCTGGTATCACATAACCACGGCGTTTGATGAAGGCGTAAGCCTTGGCAGCCAAAGCCAGGTTGATACTCGCCCTTGGCGACGCGCCAAAAGTGATGAGATTTTTATAATGCGCCAGTTTAAACTGCTCGGGGAAACGGGTAGCGAAAACAATATCAATAATGTATTGCTCAATCTTCTCGTCCATATATACCTCGCGAACGATCTTACGTGCACGAACAATCTCTTCGGGCTTAATGATTGGCGATGGCTTCAGCATACCGCCCGGTAATATATTGGCGCGGATAATTTTCTTTTCTTCTTCCTTATCCGGGTAGGTGATCACCACTTTCAGCATAAAACGGTCAACCTGTGCCTCGGGCAGCGGGTAAGTACCCTCCTGCTCAATAGGATTTTGGGTTGCCAGTACCAAAAATGGATTTGGCAGCGGGAAGGTATTATCGCCGATAGTAACCTGGCGTTCCTGCATGGCCTCTAACAGGGCACTCTGCACTTTGGCAGGCGCACGGTTGATCTCATCAGCAAGGATGAAGTTGGAGAACAACGGACCTTTACGAACAATGAACTCTTCCTTTTTTTGGTTATAGATCATTGTACCCACTAAATCGGCAGGTAACAAATCGGGGGTGAACTGGATCCGGCTGTAATCAACCTGGATACATTTGGCCAGCGTGTTGATGGCTAAGGTTTTTGCCAAACCCGGTACACCTTCCAGCAAGATATGCCCATCGGCCAGTAAACCGATCAGCAAACGTTCAACCATATATTTTTGCCCAATGATCACTTTATCCATCTCCATTTTAAGCAGATCGATAAAGGCACTTTCCTTTTGTATCATTTCGTTCAGCGCCCTGATATCGGTTGAATACGATGTGCTACCGGTAACAGCGCCCGATGAAACATTTTCGGTATTGATATTTAATTCTTCCATGAACCCTTTTTTATTTCGAAAGCAAACTTAAACACACAAACTTTTTTCTGCTAAAAAAATTCCACGTTTAAATGTTAAATTTTGTTAAATGTTTTAGTGTTAGCTGTAAATATAGGTTTTTATCGGTGTCGGGGATCGGGGTTCGAGTTGCGGGTGGCGGGTGGCGAGTTGCGCCGTTCGTGTTTCAATCGGCGATATATCCGCAAATGCCGGCATGGCGGAGAAGACTCAACCCCTACTTCCCGATCCTCGGAACACGCCACCCGCCCCACGCAACACGATCCCCGCAACACGCACCCCGCCCAAGCTAAAAACCGTATATTTAGTTTTGTATCCATATTATCCACATGAAAAAAAGATTCATTTTACTGCTTGCTGTAATTGCCTGTTGCTGTGCCCGGGTTTACAGTCAAAATACATATAAAACCATACCCTTGCCCAAAGCCATTGATGGCGTAGGCGAAGAGTATTCGGGCATGTGCACTTACGGCAACCGGGTTTACCTGCTGCCACAATATGGCGACCATAAAACACTGATTAAAAAAGATAATTTAAAGGGTGAGTTTTTGATCTACAGTTTACTTACCGATAGCATTGGCCGCGTGGTTGATGGTAAAGACTCCGCACTATCAGCCTATAAAACCCTGAAAGTGCTAAACCTGGATAAACTGCCCGATAACGTAGCGGATGAATATGAGGGTTTTGAGGCGATAAGCATCGTAAACAACACTGTGTTCCTATCTATCGAAACCGACGATAAATCCCCAAACTGCTACCTGCTCAAAGCCCGGCTTGATACCATTAATAACCAAATAATTATCGACCCGCAGCACATCATCAACCTCAAACGCCCCGAGCTGATTAACAACGCCGGCTTTGAAGCCGTAACCTGGCTGCCCAAAGAAAATAAACTGCTGGCTTATTACGAATATAACGGAATGCCCGCCGGTGGGCAGGGATACTTAATTGATACCTCCTTTGCCAAACAACCGGAAGTGATTAAGGCCCCACAGCTATATTTCAGGATCACTGACATTACCGCCGATGCAAAAGACGCTATCTACGGCATCAACTATTTCTGGAACGGTGATTATAAATATTACCTGGATAACGATAAATTTAATCATCAGGAAGAAAATATAAAAAACACTATCCCTAACCTGCGCGATAGTTTGGTTAAAGATGCCGGCTATTTAAAATCATCAAAAACCACTTATGCCCGCATTGTAAAGCTCAATAACGTAAAAGGCAGCAAATGGCAACAGGTGGCCACTTTCCCCGGGTATAAAAATAACTGGGAAGGGCTAACCCTGTACCGTAAAGGCGCTTTGGTTATTACAGATGCCAACGGAAGCAAGAAACAGGCAACGGTATTAGCCTACGTAGGGTTTTAACAAAAAAAAGCCCGCCCTGCAGGCAGGGACGGGCATAAAAACTATATTTTTCTTCTACTTAAATAGCTGTTGGTCTCCTGATGATACCCAGTAATACGGCAATAATAGCAATCACCAGTAATACATGGATCAGGCTGCCTACAGTGGTAAAAAACACCCCGATGGCCCAACCAACTAATAAGATAACGGCGATTATATACAATAATGAGTTCATGATAATTTGTTTTTAGTTAATGATTTCATAGATAGATGTATATATAATATCCGTTAGCAGCATTTTGTTTTATAAAAGTTAAACCAACTGTGCCGGGATGGTGTTTGAAACGGCTTACGCCTTCTCCGTTTTTGCCCCTTTGTTAATACCCGCCTGGGCTATTTGTGTAAGCAGGCTGTCGCAGGTTTTTTCTTCCTGCAGGGTCGAGTCAAATAACTCCGCAGCTTCGCCATAACCCAATACGGAGGCAAGTGTTTTTAGGGTTCCGTAGGAGGCAATTTCGTAGTGCTCAATTTTTTGAGCGGCCGAGATGATGCCCACGTCACGGGTTTGGCTGTGTTTTTCGGTTTCAGAAATAATTTCTTCGGCCTCTTTTAGCAAACCGGCCATGGCCTCGCATTTTACGCCGGCAACTTTTTCGCCTATTGATGCAAAGGCATCTTCCAGGCGCGTTATCTGGTGCTCGGTTTCTGATAAGTGATTTTCGATAGCGGCGCGTAACTTATCAGAAGTTGCCGCTTTTGCCATTTTGGGTAATGCTTTTGCCAGGTGTTTTTCGGCCCAGTAAATGTCTTTTAACTCATCCAAAAATAATTCATTCAAGGCTGATTCCTGAACGTCCATTGTTTGTTCAGCTGTTTTTGTAGTTGCCATAGTAAATATGTTTTGAAGTTTTAATGATGATTAAAGAAATACAAAGGGGATGCCAAATTTCCCTTTTTATCATAAATATTAATTATTACGAAAGAAAATGCGCTGCTTGCTCCTGTTTTAAGCAAGAAGCATGTAGTTTTCAATATTTAAAGCTGTATAGAAAACAGGACCCTGTCTATACAATTCATTAACAGACACTTTACGCAGGAATACAAGAGATTAAAGCATCTGCACACCCCCGCCTAAGCCTTCTTCGTTTTTAAACTACTCAACAGCTGATCATACAGATCATCGCTGCTGGCTTTATGCGGTTTAAGTTTCTTGACCGTTGCCCGCTTGCCCTTTGATTTTGCTTTGATGATCTTCAGCAGTTCGTCATTATATTCATCCTTAAATTTAGATACATCAAAATCTTCGGCGTACTGATTGATGAGGGCTAGGCCCACGTCGAGCTCCTTTTTGCTCACGGTAACATCATCACCAATGTTCAAATCCTCCGTACCACGTATTTCCTGCCCGAAGCGGATCCGCGTAACCACCAGCACATGTTCAACCGGGTGTACAATGCACAGGCTCTCGGTACTGCGCAGCACAAAACGGGCCAGGCCAGCTTTTTTTGATTGGATGAGCGCTTTTAATAATAGGGCGTAGGCTTTATTGTTTTTGGTATCGGGTTCGGTGTAGTAGGATGTTTCGTAAAACATAGGGTTTACGTCGGCAATGTCTACAAAGCTTTCAATCTCTATCACCTTGCTTTTTTCGGGCGCGGCATCCTCAAAATCCTGATCCTCCATAATCACATAATCATCGTTCAGCTTATAGCCTTTTACAATTTTATCGTAAGGCACCTCCTTATGCGTACGCTCATTAACCCGCTGAAAACGGATCCGCGCATGATCGCGCCCATCCAGCATATCAAAATCAAGCGATGATGTTTGCACCGCCGAAAATAGTTTTACAGGAATGTTCACCAATCCAAACCCAATTGACCCTTTCCATATCGACCTCATAACCAACGTATTTTTAAACACTTATAACTATTAAAAAGGCCAAAGGGTTTTAACAACGTCTAAGTAATACCGCGTTTTATCAAACAAAAGCACTTCATTTTTCTTAAAGCAATTAGTAACGCGGTTGTAAATAATTGGTGCTGCCTGTTACACATTAAACTATTAGTACGTTACCTTAGTCATAACATACAAAAAAATCATACATCACACATGAAGAAGCTATTTATCCTTGCAACCCTGTTAACATTTACTTATGGCGCCTTTGCGCAGGCTGTTGATCTGCGCCGCAAAATAGAAGTTACCGGCATTGCCGAGCAGGAAGTTACCCCCGATATTATCAACGTTACCATTTCTTTACAGGAATATATGGACGGTAAAAAACACATCCAGATCAGCGACCTGGAAAGTCAGCTGGAAAAAGCCGTTAAAGAGGCCGGCATCCCCGCTACCGATTTTACCGTGAACAACGTATCTGCCTGGAACAACATCTACCAAAAGAAAAAAACTCCCGACTTTTTAGCCGGCAAACAATACGGTCTGCGCATCCGCGATCTGAATAAGTTTAACCAAATCGTATCTAAAATTGATCCTAAAGGTATCATGTCAACCAATATTGACAGCTACGACTATTCCAAAATCAACGACCTGAAGAATGAGCTGAAACTGAAAGCCCTAATCTCGGCCCGCGACAAAGCTTCATTCCTGCTGGCCGGCCTGGGCAACAAACTGGGCGATGTGCTTAACATTACCGAAAGCGATAACAGCAGCTTCCCGCAGCCACGTGCCTATAACACCATGATGTTTAAAACAGCCACCGCAGATGCTCCACCCTCAGATATCGACTTTAAAAAGATCAAAATCAGCCTGCAGATCAATGCTGTTTTTGAGATAAAATAAGAAAATATCGCAGCCTTCCTGAAAGGGCATTTCGTATAATCTTTTGTCATTCTGAATACAGAATGACATTTTTTTTGAGGGTTGACAGCAAACCGCAGACGACTCACCCCGCCAGCGCTTTGCGCGGCACCCCTCTCTTCGGCTTCGCCGGAAAGAGGGGAAGGACGGTTTTTATTTTTAATTTATTTCAATTCCACAAATCAAAAAATCCCCTCTTTCCGCCAAAGGCGAAGAGAGGGTGACAAGCGAAGCGACGTCGGGTGAGTCGATTCACACACAAATCAAATCCCCTCTTTCCACCGCAGGTTAAGAGAGGGTGACAAGCGCAGCGATGTCGGGTGAGTCAAACACATGCAAATCAAAATCCCCTCTTTCCGCCGAAGGCGAAGAGAGGGTGACGAGCGCAGCGACGTCGGGTGAGTCGATTCAAGAACTATTTATTATTTTTATGCATGCCTTCTATCACTGAACTATGCAGAGAATTACGACAACTGGAAACACCCGCCGAAAAGACATTGTGGAAACACTTAAGGAACAGAAGTTTATTTAACAAAAAGTTTTTACGGCAATACCCCATTTCTGTTCAGTCAACCATTAAAGGAAACATTTATTATATTCCGGATTTTTATTGTCATGAAGCTAAGTTGGTGATAGAAGCAGATGGCCCTATTCACAATTTAAAAAAGGACTATGATAAAAATCGCGATGAAATATTATCAGCATTGGGACTTAACATTTTGAGGTTTGAAAACGATGAAATTTTAAATGATATTAAACCTGTTTTAACTAAAATAAAGCAGAACTTGTAGCAGGCCCGCATTGCGCAGACGACTCACCCCGCCAGCGCTTTGCGCGGCACCCCTCTCTTCGGCTTCGCCGGAAAGAGGGGAAGGTCGGTTTTTATTTTTAATTTATTTCAATTCCACAAATCAAAAAATCCCCTCTTTCCGCCAAAGGCGAAGAGAGGGTGACAAGCTAAGCGATGTCGGCCAGGGCGCAAACATTTTCCTTAGCCATATTGTTAACCCTTTAAAAAAATCATAAAACTATGCAGTGGTTTGGCAGGGGCGAAAGCGATAATGTAGAAGATCAACGTGGCAGCGGCGGTGGTCGCGGGTTGGCAGTGGGTGGCGGTATTGTAGGCTTAATAGCCGCCGCAATTTATTTTTTTACCGGCATCGATCCCTCACAGGTGCTTAACCAGGTAAGCAGCAACCAACCCCAGCAAACCGAACAGCAGAAACAGGACCCCAATGCGCCCGAAGACAACGGCAAAAAATTTGTGCGCGTAGTGCTTAAAGATACCGAAGACATTTGGGGTAAGCTTTTTGCAGATATGGGCCGCCAGTACCAGGACCCTAAAGTGGTGCTGTTTACCGATGCTGTACAATCGGCATGTGGCAATGCCAGTTCGGCCACCGGACCATTTTATTGCCCCGGTGATGCCCGTGTGTACATCGACCTTTCTTTTTACGACGAACTTAAAAACCGTTTCGGCGCCGCCGGCGACTTTGCCCAGGCTTACGTGATAGCGCATGAGGTGGGTCACCATGTGCAAAACCTGCTGGGTGTAAGCGCCAAAATGGACCAGGCCCGCAATCGCCTCAGTCAGCGCGAATACAACAAACTCTCGGTAAAGCTGGAACTGCAGGCCGACTTTTATGCCGGCGTATGGGCCCATTACGAGCAAAGCATGAAAAAAGTGATCGATGAGAAAGATATCAAAGACGCCCTGAACGCTGCCAACGCCATCGGTGACGACCGCCTGCAACAACAAACCCAGGGCCACGTTGAGCCCGACAGCTTTACCCACGGCACCAGCGCCCAACGCATGTACTGGTTTAAAAAAGGCTACGAAACCGGCGACGTAAAACAAGGCAACACCTTTGCCGATGATCGGTTAGCATTGGTGGTGAATTAGGTATTGGGGCGAAGGACGTTTAAATGATTTGTCATCCTGTTTAAAAAGATTTGTCATCCTGAACGCAGTGAAGGATCTATTCGCAAACTTTACCAGGCGAATAAGCATGGCGAATAACATTTAAAAAGATTTGTCATCCTGAACGATTTGTCATCCTGAGTTGTAAAATCCGGTGGCCTCTGAAGGGGAAAATGATGTAACAAAAATGGCTGTCATCCTGAGCCTGTAGAAGGATAGCGGGCAAAGGCCTCTCCGCACGAGTCTTCGACAGGCTCAGACTGACAGGCCCACACGCCCCAAAATCCAATACGTCATGAGTAGGAACGAAGGATCTATTCGCAGACTTTACAGGGCAAGGAAGCATGGCGAATAACAGATCCTTCAAATCGTTCAGGATGACAAAAGCTTTTTTGTAAGTCTATTATTCTTACTCCCTTAATCCTTCGTTCAAAAAAAATCCTTACTCCTTGCTCCAAAAATCCTTACTCCCTTCCGGGGCATTCCCGCCGATAGAGGCGGTCAGGCTATCCGTTCATACTGCGCGGGCTTTAAGCGCGGGGCCGGTATCCACTCCTATCCTTAATGCAACAGACGTCTCGGCATGAGCAAGCATAAAAAAAATAAGTTAATTTGTTGAATTTTAAACAATTACATAACTTAGCGTAGCAATAAACCTAATGCCGATATGTCGTTAAAAGAAGAACACACAGAGTTTGTACTTCGTTGGTATAACGAAGTTTGGAACAACAACAACGAAGCCCTGATCAGCGAAATGTTACATCCCGAATGCAACGCATTAGGATTGGGCGAGGAACCCGTTATCGGCTCCGACGGTTTTAAAGAAGTGCACCGCTTTTTTAATGCCAATTATGAAAACATCCACATCGATGTGCACGAGGTTTTTGTTGATGGCGACTACGCAACCGCCATTTGCACCTTCACCGCTAATTATAAACCAACCAATGCCCCTGTTAAATTTTCGGGCACATCCATAACCCGCATCGTAAACCAACAAATTACCGCTGCCTGGAACTTTTTCGACTTCCTGACGCTAAATCTCCAGATCGGAAAGATAAACGCCGAACAATTGAAATAAGCGGCTTGGTTTGTGGCTAAATAGCGTAAACGAACCAAGGCTACGACTCACCCGACTTCGCTGCGCTTGTCACCCTCTCTTCAACTTCGTTGGAAAGAGGGAACTGAAAATTAAAAATGGTCTTTTTGGCCCTCTTTTCGGCGAAGCCGAAGAGAGGGCCGCCGTCCGCGAAGGGCGGACCGGCGGGGTGAGTCGTTGCCAGTATACAGAGCCGGGTACATGGTTTGAACCTGAATACGTTATGATAAAGCCGAAGCAATCGCAAACAGCTCACTCCCCGTTTTTTAAAACTATTGCTTTTGTCAGCTTGTTTAATTTTACAATATGGCAGATGTACATTCAAAAGAAACCCGCAGTTATAACATGTCGCGAATTAAAAGTAAGGATACCAAGCCCGAACTTTTGGTACGCAAGGTTTTTATACAAGGTACCATTAGCTATATAGCTATCTCCATTTTGTCAATTGCAACTAACACCAACCCATCTATAAACAATTTAACTGCATCTAAGTAAGATTTAACATTTTGATGGGTAAGTGACGGCGTAGCATCTTCATGGATTATGTTATTTCTGATGCTATTTAATGAATTAAAGGTTATAAAAAATGACTTAACATCGTCTTTTGTTGAATATTCAGAGAATCCGAACGCTTTAAGTAAACGTTGAATTTCATTTTGGCCATGCTTGCCAAATTTGAGCTTAGGATCTATCTGGTAACTATTAATCGGTCTTATCTCTACAGCTCCGCATAAAACCTCTAACTTATTTATAAAGTCTTTTCGCTTATCTTGCTTGCCTTTATAAAATTCTATATTGTTAAGAATACAGTCCACCAAATGGTTATATAATGATCTGTCCAAACTATGGTTGCTTGAAATGTTTAAATGAAAAAACGCATACTCCTCTAAAAAGCTTTCAAAAAATGCTTCAAACTTTGCACATAACAATACTATAGCAGCCTTATTAAATGTTGCATATTTTCTAAGATCCTTACCATTGCGTTTGGAATAATAGATGAGCAAGTCGACCTCGTGGCAGGCATCTTGAAAATCTTCTACAGCCTCAAATTCTAAAGACATAAGGCTTAGTTTAAAATTAATTCCAACTCTTTATACCAACGCTTAAGTCTATAATTAATCACTTTTTTATCTGACGTCCCAATCGTAATACTATCTTTAAATAACTGATCTTTTGTTACTAAATCCTTAAATCTATTTACAATTACCCCCTGATGTTGTATCAACTGAGGAAGGGAAAAATGCTTACAAGAAACCATTAAGACGTCCATTATCGCACGATTTAAACTAGTTTCATAAACTCCATCCTCATGAACTCTTCTAAAAGCCTTATCCCCAAATACTGTTAAAACCTTATTTACTGTTGAATTAAAATCTATTTTAAATTCCTCGATATTTGCTTCTGTTGCATTTTGCATAGAAAGCATAAAATCATTCATAAAGTTTTTCATTCGTCCTGTATAGTTGTCGATATAATCTTCTTGGATATTCCAGCTATTACTTACGGCAATATACCTCAAGATTAATTCACAATCCATCATTCGGATATGTGGTTCGTTTAATTTAAGCAATGTTAAAAATTGAGCGTTTTTTGAGCACTCTTTTAGCATTTCATTAAAAGTCCCCCTATATAGACAATTACGCAGTTCTTGTTCATTTAGCCTCACCGATCCCCTGTTTAATCTCATAAAGACATCGTATTTAATCTCTTCATTTGAATCATGTGAAATAACTATAATTCGAAGCAATCCATTCTTAAGTATTCTTAATGCCTTTGGGTTAAGCGTCTTAGCGTCGCTCTTATTCAAGTCACTAAGTATTTCTAAGCCAGATAACCGAAAGTCTCTGTCAAAAAAACGTTTAAGAGAATTTAATCTCTGAAGACCATCAATGACCGTCCAAGAATCATCTTCTTCCTGAGAAACATACACAACCGGGATCGGAACATTTAGAATGATCGATTCAACTAACATCGATGCTTTCTTATTATCCCAAATGTAATTCCTTTGATATTCGGGGTTCAAGTTAATGTCTCCGTCTTCTATCATTCTCACTAAATCCGAGACGCTCTTATCGTAAGCTTGGGTGGTAATTTTTCTAACAGCTTTTGGGATTTCTATAATCTCTTCCTCCGTACTGTAAATATCATCAAACTCTTCTAATTCAGAATTTGTAATTGGCATAGTGATAGTGTTTATGGTTATATATTGTTCTAAATGTATAACTTTTATCATTAAAAACAAATTTGTAGGCCTTCACTAACATACTATGTATGTACTGAGAAGAATTGTTAACAGCATTTATACTTACATTAATTAAGCAATCTTTAATATCAATAGATACGTGTATTTTAGAGGGTCGAAATAACAACCCGTGATTAAAGTAACCTGTGCCCTCATCGTCAACAATCAAAACTGCGTACTGGCAGCCCAACGCAGCCAAGCCATGAGCCTGCCTTTAAAATGGGAGTTTCCCGGCGGTAAGATAGAACCCGAAGAAACGGCAGAAGGTTGCTTAATCAGGGAAATTAAGGAAGAATTAAATATTGAAATCAAGATAATACAAGCCTTACCATCCAACACCCATATTTACCCTAAAATAACTATTGAACTTATTCCCTTTATTTGTGAGCATATCAATGGCGAAATAATATTAAAGGAACACGCCCAATTTAAGTGGCTGCATACAGATGAATTGTTAGCTTTGGACTGGGCAGATGCAGATATGCCTATTGTAAATCATTACTTAAACCACCCATGAAAGAAGGCCAAGTGCTTTGGACCAAAGATGAACTTACCTTAGCCATCAATTTATATAGCAAATTGCTTTTTGGCCAAATCCATCAAGGCAATCCACAGGTTAAAGCTTTAGCAAATTTGATTGACAGGAAGCCTGGCGCCGTAGCTTTAAAGTTGGTGAACTTTGCCAGTTTGGATCCCGTTTTACAGCAACGCGGCATTAAAGGCATGGGCAATGCCAGCAAGCTGGATAAAGAAGTTTGGAGTGAATACATGCACAATTGGGATGCTAAGTACATGGAGGGCGAAATACTGCTTGCCCAAAAGAAACAGACAACTATAGAAAAACTTTACAACATCAATTTAGATGACTACGAAGAAACGGAAGGAAGGGAAGCCACCAGAACCGTTAAAGTTCGGCTAAACCAATCCATTTTCAGAGACGTAGTATTATCAAATTATAACAATCAATGCTGTATTACGGGTATTGGAATGCCCGGCTTATTGGTAGCCAGCCACATAGCACCATGGAGCAAAGACGAGAACAACCGCCTGAATCCACAAAACGGCTTTGCCTTAAACGCCTTGCATGATAGGGCATTTGATAAGCACATGATCACCGTTACCCGAGATTTCAAGATCAAAATTTCGCCTCAATTTTATACTTGTAAAGATGTACCATCCATCAAACAAAACTTTATAGATTACGATGGTAAGCCCCTCATCGAGCCGCGTAAATTTTATCCTAAAGCTGAATTTCTGCAAATGCACAACGAGGTTTTCGCAAGCAAATAAGTTCACTTATCTCCGATTGCCAACCCCAACCCATCCGACTAAATTGCGGCATGGCGAACATCCGATTCAATTACCTGTACCGCGATGCCGGCAATTACAAAATATATGCTTCGGTAATCTTCGCCAACCCGGGCAACATTGATCTTGCAGAATTATCCGCCCTCATCCAATCCAAACTGATTGACCAAACCTGGTTCTACACCGGGGATTGGCACCTGCCCAATCTGCGTTCAGAAACTTTTACCGATGAGATTGACCCCACCTGGCACGAGTTTGAAAATGTTGGGTATACCGATGAGGCCGCGAACTCAACCATCAATCTACCGGATTTTACAAGCAGGGTAAAAAACACAAATTGGATATATTGATTAATGGAGCCGTCGGTTCGGTGGCCCTTACCTGCTATTATTTAGTGTAAATCGAGCGCCCTGCTCCAGAGGAGCAAAAGCTTTGTAGCAATTCGATATTTCCCGCCTTGCATTATAAACACGTTGTCATTCCGAACGAGGTACGAGGAGGAATCTTATACAACATGCGGCCAACTATGCAGGGTGTAGAAGATTTTTCGCTACGCTCGAGAAATTGTTTCTCTTTCGCTCCCCCCTATTCCTCCCTTTGCTCTATCGAATCGACATTTTCTGAGACACTTGTTAAGCATAAACACACCAGTCCCATTTACAGCATCTCCCCGGGTATACCTTTGCAGCGCCCCTAATGCGCTCAAAATCACACCGTTTTTCCAAAAAATGACTATAAATAACTATTTGAAATGGGGTTTATTTTAAACAAATTGCATTAAGGTACTAAATATCAACCTATTAAACCATACGATAACCTAACCAAAACAACCTATGGCAACCGACGACACATCCGACGCATCTAAAGATAAAAGCGACATTGCTTCGCGCGAAAACATTGCCCGTAATATCACCAGGTTCTCTATTTACGGCACCATAGGCCTAGGCCTGATAACCCTTGTTTATATATTTCTTGTAACACCACAACAGAGTATGACCAGTGAGGATAACTTGAAATTTATTGATAAAAAAATTCAGGTCATCCAATATGTATTTACTGCATTGCTGCCATTATGGGGCACATGGATGGGTACCGTAATAGCGTTTTACTTTTCAAAAGCAAATTTCCAGGCTGCTAATGATGGTGTTAAAAAGCTGTTTGAGCAGATTAGTCCTGCACAAAAACTGGAGTCGACCAAATGTAAGGATGTGATGATTCCGTTTGAAAAAATCAAGCCTTTTCCACTTACCTCTACCGCGCCTGTAGAAGATAACGCGGCCGACGAAGCGCAGGAAGCCGCCAAAGCCGCCGACGAAGCCTTAACCAATGCCAAAGCGGCAGCGGATCAGGCGGTACAGGATGCACAAACCGCTACAAGCAACGCTGCAGCTGCGGCCGCGGCTAAAACAGCCGCCGATGCCGCCCTCGACGACCCTGCAATTAAAGCCGACCCTGCCGCCCTGGCAGCAGCCCAAACAGCTGCAGCTGATGCCGCTACTGCTTTAGATGCTGCAAATGCCGCGGCAACAACAGCAGCTACTGTAGTAACAGACGCGAATGCAGCTGTTGTAACAGCCCAGGCAGCCAAAACAGACGCCGATAGTAAAGCTGCCGAAAAAACAGCCGCGGCAGCAACAGCGAATACCGGACCGGTAGATCAACTGGCCAGCATTAAAATTTTAGATGCCATAGCCTTTATGAAAGAAAATAAAATAACCAGGCTCCCCCTATTTAATGGTAAAAAACTGCTTTACATTATTCACCAAAGCACATTTGAAAAATTCATAACAGAGATATCAACCACCGCCACCTTAAACATACCTATAGCTAATGCAACCGTAAATGATATGGTAACCTGTGGATCTGACGATGTTAAAGGTTATTTGTTGAATGGGGCGCAATACATCGATATAAATGCCAATTTAAGGCAGGCACAGGCCCTGATTGAGAAAAACGCTTATTGTCAGGACGTATTTTTAACAACCAATGGTAATGCAAGTGAAGATGTAATAGGCTGGGTAACCAATAACAAGATTGCCGAAAACTCTAAAGATTTGAAATCGGGCAGCTAACCTGCATTTAGCAAGCCCGAAGTATTATTCATACTTTATAGGTCCCTGTATTTTTAAACGCATAACCTTAAAACACCTATGCAATACACCATTAAAGCCGGCGATACACTCGGCAAGATTGCCGGCAAACAGAGCATCCCGGTGAGTGCCCTGATGGCGCTCAACCCGCAGATCACCAACATCAACCAAATTGCGGTTGGCCAGGTTATTAACGTGCCCAATATGCAGGATGTACCTGCTAACGCCCCATTTGATATGCCTTTAGCTATATCAGATTTGATTGCCCGTGCCCGCAAGGTGGTCAATTCGCCCATTTTGTATAAGTTGGGCAGTGGCGGCATGTTCCCGGGGGATGCACTTCCCTCACGTGATGGCCTGTGCGATTGCAGCGGTTTTGTTTGCTGGGTGCTTCATCTTTCGCGCCAAACAACCATTCCGTTTTATAAAAAGTATGGCGGCTGGATCTTTACCGATTCCATGGTCGACGATGTAAATAGTTCATCGGGTATTTTTGAAAGAATTACCGTACCCCAGCCGGGCTGCATAGTAGTTTACGGCGCTGGCAGTAAAATTGGTCACGTAGGCATCGTATCCGAAGTGGCAAACGGCGCTATGAAAAAGGTGATCCACTGCAGTTCCGGAAATTCCAGAACTTTTAATGCCGCTATCCAGGAAACACCCCCAACCGTATTTAACCGACCGGATGCCTTATGGGGCCGCTTTGTTGGCTAATTTTTTTCGGGGTGATGGCATTTGCATTTTTCTGATATTACGCATAACGGTGCAGGTAACAATCCCCATTAACCATTTTAAAACTACTGACAAGAACCTGTCAGTGTTCGGATTTTTAAAAGGCTGCTGTTCGGCCGTGTTCGGGCAAAATATTTAAAAAATATAAGTAACTGATAATCAACACCTATAATATCCACCTCAAAAACAACCGAACATTCAATTTATTGATTATTAACCTAATAAATTTTAGCCCAGTCCAAAATCCCCCTATCCCCCCACAAAACCGAACACCCCCACCAGAACACTTTTCTGCCTGAATGGTTATTTGCTTACTTTAGCACTTAAGCATCATCGCCTATGAAAATTACCGTATACTCCATACTTGCTTTAGCCGTACTGGCAACCCTCAGTTCCTGTTCGCCCAAAGGGCCATACGCCTTCACCAACAAGGTATATAAACACCAAACAGATTCGGTATTAAAAGTAATAGCCCTCGAGCAGCCCGCCATGCTGGTTGATAGCCTAGGTGCCGCCATCCCCAGCGAGTGGGTAGGTACCGTGAACTTTAATGCCCGCAAGCCCAACTATGTAATAATCCACTATACCGCCCAGGATTCGGCCAAACAAACCCTTAAAACCTTTACCCTGGTTAAACCCCAGGTGAGCGCCCACTATGTGGTAGGCAAGGATGGCAAAGTATACCACATGCTTAACGATTACCTGCGTGCCTGGCAGGCCGGTATCAGCAAATGGGCCAGCATCAGCGATATGAATAGCTGCTCCATCGGTATCGAGATTGATAACAATGGCCACGAGCCCTTTAATGATGTACAGGTAAAAAGTCTGCTGGCGCTGCTGGCTCAACTTAAAAAGGCTTATAATATTCCTGCTGCCAACTTTATAGGCCACCAGGATATTGCCCCAGCCCGTAAACCAGACCCCGGTCCGCTATTCCCCTGGAAACTGCTAGCCCAAAAAGGTTTCGGCTACTGGAGCGACGATCTGCTTGAACTCCCGCCCGACAACTTTGACTATGCCACGGCCCTGCGCCTGATAGGTTATGATACCAGCAACCTGCCTGCCGCCATAACAGCCTTTAAACGCCACTTTGTACAGGTAGAAGACAGCCCCACCATGACCCAGCTGGATTTGAACGTATTGTATAATGTGTATAGGAAGTATTAGCCCCCCAGCCCCCTAAAGGGGGAGCCTTTGATTTGCGTGGGCCCCAAAAAAAGCCCGGCATTTTGTGCCGGGCTGATATATTTTTTAACTCCCCCTTTAGGGGGCTGGGGGGCTTTTATTTTTTCACCCACCCGTCCTTTAATGTTACGGTGCGGTTAAATACCAGCTTATCGGCAGTGGAATATTTATCCAGGGTAAAATAACCTTTCCGCATGAATTGTACAGGTGTTCCGGGTTTGGCGTTAGCCAGGTCGGGTTCAATGTAAACGGTTTGTATTATATGCAAACTGTTGGGGTTAAGGTAATCTTTAAAGTCACCATCCTCACTTTGCGGGTTCTCCACCTGGAATAAACGGTCGTAAAGCCTTACCTCGGCGGTTTTGGCGTGTGGCACGCTTACCCAATGAATAGTTCCCTTAACATTAATGCCGCTGGTATCATTCCCTGATTTTGACTCGGGCAGATAGCTGCAATGGATCTCGGTTACATTGCCATCAGCATCCTTCACAAAGTCGTCACAACGGATGATGTAGGCGTTCTTCAACCTCACCATCAGTCCAACCCCTAACCGGAAAAATTTCTTAGGCGGCACTTCCATAAAGTCCTCACGCTCTATCCACAACTCGCGGCTAAACGGAAACTCGCGACTGCCATCACCATCCTCAGCTTCAGGATTGTTTTCACCGTGCATGGTTTCTACTTCACCTTCCGGATAGTTGGTAAGGATACATTTTATAGGATCAAGCACGGCCATACGGCGCCATGCGGTTTTATTCAGGTCTTCGCGGATACAGAACTCCAGGAGGCCAACATCAATCATATTCTCGCGTTTGGCTACGCCGATGCGTTCGCAAAACTCACGGATACTTGCAGGCGTATAACCCCGGCGACGCAAACCACTAATGGTAGGCATGCGTGGGTCGTCCCAGCTTTCTACGTGCCCTTCTGTAACCAGCTGCAGCAGCTTGCGCTTGCTCATTACAGTGTAGTTAAGATTTAAACGGGCAAATTCGTATTGCTTTGACGGAAAGATGCCCAGCTGATCAATAAACCAATCATACAAAGGACGGTGAGGTATAAACTCCAGCGTACAAAGAGAGTGGGTTATATGTTCAATCGCATCCGATTGACCGTGCGCGAAATCATACATAGGGTAAATGCACCAGGCATCGCCGGTACGGTGATGATGGGCATGCTTAATACGGTACATCAAAGGATCACGCAGATGCATGTTTGGTGCAGCCAGATCAAGCTTGGCACGCAGCACCTTGGCGCCATCGGGGTATTTACCTGCTTTCATATCGGCAAACAACTGCAGGTTTTCCTCAACAGACCTGCTGCGGTACTGGTTAGGTGTACCCGGTTCGGTTGGTGTACCTTTTTGTGCAGCTATTTCCTCGGCGCTACTGTCATCAACATACGCCAACCCTCTTTTGATGAGGGCAACGGCAAATTCATATATCTTATCAAAATAGTCAGAAGCATATAGCTCTTCTGCCCATTCAAAGCCAAGCCATTTTACATCTTCTTTAATACTGTCAACATACTCCACATCCTCTTTAACGGGATTGGTATCGTCAAAGCGCAGGTTGGTTTTACCGTTATATTTTTGAGCCAGGCCAAAATTTAAACAAATGGATTTGGCATGCCCAATATGCAGGTAGCCATTAGGCTCGGGCGGGAAACGGGTTAATACCCTGCCATCGTTTTTGCCGGCGGCTATATCTTCTTCAACAATTTCCTCTATAAAGTTCAGTGATCTTTCTTCGCTCATAAACAACAGTTATCAATAACCACAAAAGTAACAAAAATTTTAAGCCCTAACTTTATAAACGGGAACTGTTCAAGCACGCAATTAGCATATTGTTTTTATCATAAAATAATTAAATTTGGAACAACTTAAATCAAAAACCTATTCAATATGAACATGTACAAAGATCCTTATATGAATTTTCAGGATATGACGCCCGAGGAGATGGGCTTTTTGCAACAAGCCACCGCCGGACTAAATGAAAATCAAACAAAGTATTTTTACATGGTTTATACCAGCAAACGCAAAAACGCACAGGAAATATTGTTATTTACCCTACTTGGCTTTATTGTGATTGCAGGTGTGCAACGTTTTGTACTGGGCCAAATTGGTATGGGTTTACTATATCTTTTTACAGGCGGCTTTTGCTTTATAGGTACTATTGTTGATTTGATAAACAATAAATCGCTTACATTAGAGTATAATAAAAATATGGCTTATGAAAGCCACCGTATGGCTATGTTAACCCAATAATTAACCCAGGCCATATTATAGCTAATACTTATTCATGAAATTATCCACCCTTACCGCCTACCTTGAAAGCCTTGCGCCACTGGTTTACCAGGAAGATTATGACAACGCCGGCCTAATTGTAGGTAACCCCGATCAGGAAATAACACAGGCGCTGCTTTCGTTAGATTGCACCGAGGCCGTGGTTGATGAGGCTATCGCTACCGGCAGCCAGGTAATTATATCGCATCATCCTATCGTTTTTAAAGGGTTAAAAAAGTTTAATGGTAAAACGTATGTAGAACGCGTGGTGGAGAAAGCCATCCGCAACCGCATAGCCATATATGCTATTCACACCAACCTGGATAACGTGATGACAGGGGTTAACACCCGCATTTGCGATACCTTGGGCTTAAAAAACTGCCGTATACTGGCACCCAAACACAACCTGCTTAAAAAACTGGTCACCTTTGTACCTCACAGCCATGCAGATGCTGTGCGCGAGGCTTTATTTGCAGCCGGCGCAGGCAATATTGGCAACTATAGCGAAGTAAGCTTCAATGCCGAAGGAACCGGAACTTTTAAAGGCAATGAACTTACAGTACCCCACGTGGGCGAGCCAGGCAAGCGTCACCATGAAAGCGAAGTTTGCATCCAAACCATTTATCCGGCCAACCTGGAGAGTAAGATTATCATGGCGTTGATACTTGCTCATCCATATGAGGAAGTAGCTTACGACCTTTATAGCTTAACTAACCAAAACCAGCAAGTAGGCTCGGGCATGATAGGCGAACTGGAAGTGCCGCAGAACCAGGAATCTTTCCTGTTTCATATAAAAGATAAAATGCGCACTCATGTAATAAGGCATACCGCTTTTACAGGCAAGCCGATTAGAAAAGTAGCGGTTTGCGGCGGTGCTGGAGGCTTTTTGCTGAAGCATGCCATAGCCGCCGGAGCCGACATTTTTATCACTGCCGACTACAAGTATCATGAGTTTTTTGATGCCGAAGGAAAAATAGTGATAGCCGACATCGGACACTTTGAAAGTGAACAATTTACGGTGCAATTAATGTATGATATAATTAGAAAAAAATTCCCTATCTTTGCCGTCCGTTTAACAGAAGTAAATACAAACCCCGTCAAATATTTTATTTAATGGAACAAACCGTAGAACAAAAGCTTAAAGCTTTATACGAACTCCAAACCATCCACACCAAAATTGATAGGATTCGCCAGGTAAGGGGTGAACTGCCAATGGAAGTTGCCGACTTGGAAGATGATGTTGCTGGTCTTGAAACCCGCATACAGAAAATCAAATATGAGCTGGATGATGTGGAGGATGAAATAGTAACCCGCAAAAACCTGATCAAGGATGCTCAGGCAAATATCAAAAAATACGAAGCGCAACTTAACGAAGTTAAGAACAACCGTGAGTACGATGCCATATCAAAAGAAATTGAGATACAGGGATTAGATATACAGGTAAGCGAGAAAAAGATACGGGAATTTGGTTTTGAAATATCTTCAAAAACCCAGGTATATGAAAAAGCGCTTGCTGATCTGGAAGCACGCAAGAGCGATCTTGACGCTAAAAAGGATGAGTTAGGTGTTATTACTGCCGAGACTGAAAAAGAAGAGAACGACCTTGTAGCACAAGCAGAAAAGGCTACTCCAAATATCGAAGAGCGTTTATTAACTGCTTACAACCGCTTGCGTCAAAATGCAAAAAACGGATTAGCAGTTGTAACTATTCAGCGCGATTCATGTTCAGGTTGTTTTAACCAGATCCCGCCTCAGCGCCAGTCTGATATCCGTCAACGTAAAAAGATCATCGTTTGCGAGCATTGCGGACGCATCCTTGTTGATGAGCAAATGGCTTTAGAAGCAGAGAACGCATAAGCAATAGTCTTTAAAATTTAAAAAAGGTACCCGAAACGGTGCCTTTTTTTGTGAAGCAAATTTTCATGAGTAAGTTAAGGCTAACCTATTTTATCCTCACTATAGCTACCATAATCATTGGGCTGCTTTCCCGGCATTTTGAATCTATCCCTCTGTTTATTGGTGATATCCTTTGGGCGCTGATGGTTTATTTTATCGTGCGCTTCCTGTTCATCAATAAGGAATTAAAATTTATCATCATAGCAAGCTTGCTGTTTTGCTACGCCATAGAATTTAGCCAGCTTTATAAAGCACCCTGGATAAACGAATTGCGGCATACCATTTTTGGCAAGCTGGTTTTAGGCGAAGGTTTTTTATGGAGCGATCTGCTATGTTATACAGTTGGGGTGGGGATTGGAGTTCTGTTAGATTTATACGCCATCAAGAAAAAAATACATACTTCATTTTAGGCGACATAGCCCGCCATTCTCAAAACATACTGATCTGCTTTCCCTTCTTCGGCACAAATAAGCTGTAATCATATTCTGGCATCTCCCTGCCCGCCATAAAGCGATTACAGGCCATTCTAAACATCTGGTGGATAGATTCTGCCACCTTACCCCCGCCGCTCATTCTACGCCCAAAATCGCTATCATTTAGCTGCCCGTCGTGACACTCGCGAATCATGTTGAGCACCTTCTCTGCTTTATCAGGAAAGGCTTTGTAAATCCAGTCGCTAAATATCTCGGCGATACTTCCATTGAGGCGCACAATGGTAAAGCCTGCAGCTAATGCTCCCCTATCGGCAGCAGCCTTAATGATGTTAGGCACTTCATTACTATTCAATCCGGGAATTATCGGGGCTGCCATAACCCTCACGGGGATGCCATTTTCTGAGAGTTTCTGCACAACAGCCAATCGCCCGGTGGCCGTTATAGTACGCGGTTCTAATTTTTGCCGAAGCTGTTCATTTAGTGATGTTATAGAAATATTTACATGCACCAGGTTCATCGCGGCAAGTTCTGTAAGAATATCAAGATCGCGCAGAATTACATTGTTTTTGGTGATGATACTTACGGGGTTTTTATATTGCAAAAACACCTCCAGAAGCTGCCGTGTTATCTGCAATTTACGTTCAACAGGCTGATAACAATCCGTATTGCCAGATAGCATGATACATACCGGCTTATAGTTCTTTTTATTAAAATATTGCTCAAGCAATTCGGGGGCATTGCGCTTGATGATTATCTTCCGCTCAAAATCCAAACCGGCGCTAAAACCATAGTATTCATGGCTATTACGGGCGTAACAATAAATGCAGCCATGCTCACAACCCTGGTAAGGATTTAAGGAGTACATGTGGCTTAGATCCGGACTGTTAGATTCGCTTACTATCTTTTTGGGTGTTTCTTCAAAAAGCTGGGTTGAGCTATTTTCAAGCAAGGGCTCGTCGATCCCTTCAATATGGTCGGCCACATATTTATTTTTCAGAAACTTATTTTGCGTATTAACCTGCGCGCCCCTGCCTTTGAAAAAGCCAGAGCCATCCTCTTGTGCCATATGGCAAATTTGCTAATTAATTTAGCAAATTACAAATCAACCAGCTTGTTTTTTATGCTGTACAAAACCAGGCCTACACGGCTCTTTATTTGTAGTTTTTCAAACAGCTGGTCGCGGTAACTATCAACAGTACGCACGCTGATGCACATGGTATCTGCAATTTCCTTGTAGGTAAGCTCCGTACTGGTGAGCCGTAAAAACTCAATTTCGCGCGGGTTCAGTTTTACTTGCGCGGCCTTATCAGAATTAAAATTATGAAGCAGGTGCTTGGTAACAAAATCAGGATAATACAGATCGCCTTCTGCAACTTTAGTTAATGCCCTTTCAAACTCATCGGGTTCAGAATCTTTTAAAAGGTAGCCCTTTACACCGGCCCTTACCATCGTAAGCACCTTCTCGGCATCCTCAAACATCGATAAAATGATTACCCTGATAGAGGGATGATATTTTTTAAGCCATTGCGCAGTTGATATTCCGTCCATCACGGGCATATTGATATCGAGCAAAACAATATCCGGGATATGTCCACCGGCAATATTGTCTATCAGCTCCTTGCCGTGCGCGGCCTCAAACAGTATATTATAACCATTAAAGCTACCTATCAGCGCCGCCATGCCACTCCTAAAAAGGCGATGATCGTCAACCAGGGCTATTTGAATGGGTTCCGTTAGCATAAATTTCTTGTACCTGGGGGTTTAACGATAGCTTAATAGAACAGCCTTTTTTGGGCGAGCTGTTTATAACAGCCTCAGCACCAATTAAACCCGCCCTGTTTGTCATGTTACGCAATCCAGATCCGCTCTTGTCACTAAGCAATTCGGGTTGGAAACCAACACCATCATCTTCGATGGTTAAATTAAACATTTGTGTATTATAATACAAACCAATTTTAATGTTTGCTGCGTCTGCATGTTTCAACACGTTATTTAGAGCTTCCTGGAATATTCTGAACAAAACCAGCTCCCGTTGCTCGCCCAGGCTGTACACTTCTCCCTCCACTATTACATCCATATGGATAAGCCCGCTTTTGTTAACACGGATGGCCTCCATCTCCAATGTTTTTACCAGACCCAATGCGCTGATGTGCTCAAAACTTAAACTTTTTGACAGATTACGCAGATCGGTAATGGTTTGTGAAATAAGTTCCCGGTTATCATTCAAACTTACCTTCTCCACCCCATCCAGCTTATTGCCCAACAGGCCAAGGTTAAGTTTTACGAACGATAAAACCTGGGTGATATTATCATGCATTTCCCGGCTTACATAGTTCAATGTTTCTTCCTGTATCTCCAGGCGGGTTTTTAGCAGTTCCTGCTTAAAAGAGGATTTTAACTCGGCTTTTTCAAGTGCGTTTTTATTCTGTTTTTTTTGAAACATCAATAAAAAACCAACCATAAAAAAACCTAATAATAACAATAATGCAGTACCTGCAATTATTATAAGGATAACTTCTTCGTCTTTGAAAAGCATAAAAAGGCGTAAATTAAAATTGAGTTGAGCAACAAGTTTGAAAGCCCTGGAATAGTTGCCGCCAGCATGTAAAAATGATAATTGTTTTTATATACCATGTAGCTATAACAAGAATAAAAAAGACTCTTTGAAAGAAAATAAAAAAGCAAGCCCGTAACAACTAAAAACGGCGGGTGCTTTAAAAGTACTAAACCCTCCGTTGCTTCTTTCAACAAATCGTGATAATAGTTGTAAATTAAGGTTAAAATAAACAGGGCCTGTAATACCATTGCAATTGTATTCAACTTCCACATTCCCTGAACAAAAAACATATCAATAAAGGAAAAGAGTATTACAATACCAGCAAATAGATATACTTTTTTTTTATAAGATGCTCTTTTTGCAAGTGACGTCATTAAATAAGTAAAAAGAATAAAATCTATTAATTCCATGATGTTAGCGCACCAGGAGTCGGTATGATTAATCATCAGCAAGTTAAACAGATTCGCAAATTCATAAACACTTACACACCCAAAATAGGGTACAAACCATTTAAAATTGCTGTCCATTTTTTTGTAAGCGTACAAGCTAAAAGCAAATGTTATCGGCAAGGATATAAGGTAGATGTAGTATAATGTCAGCATTGATGACCTTTTAAATATAAATACTATTACGCAAAAGCTAATATTGGGACAGTGCCGCTGACTTCTTTGTCTTTGAAAAGCATAAAAAGGCGTAAATTAAAAGTGAGTTGAGCAACAAGTTTGAAAGCCCTGGAATGGTGGCCGCCAGAATATAAAAATGATAATTGTTTTTATAAATCATAAAGCTAAAGCATGACATAAAAACACTCTTTGAAAGAAAATAAAAAAGCAAGCCTGTAGCAACTAAAAACGGTGGATGCTTTAGAAGAACCAAACCCTCCTCTGCCTCTTCCAACAAATTGTAATAGTAAATACAAATTAAACTTAAAATAAATAAAGCCTGCAATACAATTGCCATGGTATTCAACCTCCAAATTCCCTGAATAAATGCCATATCAATCAAGGAAAGCAGTATTACGATAGTAGCAAGTGTGTATACTTTTTTTTTATACAATACTCTTTTTACAAGCGACGTCATTAAATAAGTATAAAGGATAAACTCTATTATTTCTTCGATGTTACTGCACCAGGAATTGGTATGATTAATCATCAGCCAGTTTAACAGATTCGCAAATTCATAAACAATTACAAATGCAAAAAATGGAACAAACCATTTAAAATTGCTGTCCATTTTTTTGTAAGCGTACAGGCTAAAAGCAAATGTTATCGGTAATGAAATAAGGTAGATGTAGTATAATGTCAACATTGATGACCTTTTAAATATAAATGCTAAAATTTTTTATCCAATCGCTCTGTTTTTTTAGAAAAATCAGGTTGCAAAAACATGTTACGGGGTGTCTACAATTATTATAAAGATAGCCTCTCAGTTTTCGAAAAACATAAAAAAGCATAAATCAAAAGTGAGTTGAGCAACAGGTTTGAAATCCCAGCAATACTACTTGCCAAAATATAAAAATGATAGTTGTTTTTAAATACCATATAACTAAAGCATGAATAATAAAAAACAGTTGAAAGAAAATAAAAAAGCAACCCTGTAGTAACCAAAAACGGCGGATGCCTTAAAAGCACCAAGTGCTCCCGGGCCTCTTCAAACAAGTTGTAGTAATAATTGCAAATCAATGATAAAATAAACATGTCCTGCAATACGACAGCGACCGTACATCTTTTCCAAAATCCCTGAATAAAAAAAATATCAGTAAATGAAAGCAGTAGTATAACAGCAATAAGTATATGTACCTTTTTTTTATATGATACCCTATTATCAAGAGAGCTGAGAAAATTAGCAAAGAGCACAAACTCTACCATTCCCCATAAATTATTACACCACGCATTGCTATGCTTAATCATAAGCCAGTTAAAAAAATTGGCCAATTCATAAACAATTACAAATGCAAAATAAGGAAGAAACCATTTAAAATTGCCGGCAAGCTGTTTATAAGCGTATAAGCAAACAATAAAAGTTATGGGTAAGGATATAAGATAAATATGATATAACATTCAATATTGATGGCCTTTTAAATATAAATGCTAAAATAGTTCATCCTTAAACACTTTTTTAAAATTGTCATCAATATTAAATGTTAAAATTTAATTAGTTACCAAATCAAGGGCAAATAGGAGGGCATTCCTTTCCTAGGTTCACAGCTTCTAATCCTGTGGTAAGTACACTACTATCTAAAATAGCATCTGTATCACCACTTCCGTTATTTACAGTTCCGATAAAAACTACGGTTGTTTGGCTGGGTGCTTTAGTTTGTTTTTCATCATAAGCAGCCAGGTAAACCCTTACACCTGTTGTTTCTGCCGGCAGATTATTCACAAAATCTTTAAAGGCTGCAACATCAAACCAGATAGATTTGGTATCATTAATGCTATAGGTACCATCAATCAGTTTTTTCCGGGCAGTTTCATACCGTTCTACCATTTGTTTCGCAATAGTTAAATCAATAGTCTTCATATTTAATTGGGATTAGTTAAAAAAATGACCACGCACTTTTACTCAATTATAACACAAAAAGTTTTATCTTCTGTTAAAAATCCATGCGCAAATTTTTGCAAAAACTATTAACCCAACCTGTAGCCAAACTTGCCGACAGACTATCGTCAAGACCCGATAAGAAACGGGTTGACAAGGCCTTAAGCCGCCTATATAAAAACATCATTACCAAACCAGGAAAAAAAGGGCTGGTAATTCCCTTTGATTCCCTTAAAGATAAATTTATCATCTTTTCCGATCAGCATAAAGGCGCGCGCGACGACATGGATATTTTTGCCCTTGCCGAGAAAAATTATCTTACAGCGCTCAACTATTACGAGGAACAACAATTCTTTTATATTAACCTGGGCGATAGTGAAGAGCTTTGGGAAAACCTTTTCATCACCATAAAAAAGCATAACAAAGCTACTTTTGAAAGCGAAAAGCACTTTATAAACCGCAATGCTTTCCTCAAAATATTTGGCAATCATGACCTTTATTGGGGTAACGACCCACTGGCCGGAGTTGGCTTGCTGCAAGTATACGGACAGCTGGTAAAAATTTATGAGGGTGCAATATTACAAACCAGTGTAAATGAAAAACCGCTAAATATATACCTTACCCACGGCCACCAGGGCGATTTGCAAAGTGACGGCAACTGGTTGTTTGTATCAGACATCTGGGCCCCATTCCAGGCCTATCTAAAAATCAACCTCAATACACCGGCCAATAATGATCAGCTAAAAACAGATCACAACCGGATCATGTATGAATGGGCTGCAGAGCGAAATAACACCCTGCTCATTACCGGCCATACTCACCAGCCGGTTTTCAAATCCCTCACTCACCTTGAAAGGTTATATGATGAAATGGCAAGGGCAAAAAAAACAAACCACACAGCTGCAGTTGCCGAAATTGAAAAACAAATAACCAACAGGAATTTAAAAGGCGATGTAGTACCCGATTTTAGCGCCTATAAACCTTATTATTTTAACAGCGGCTGCTGTTGTTTTGATGATGGGGATATAACCGGCATCGAGATAGCAGACGGTTTTATAAGATTAATAAAATGGGAGTACGATGATAAAAAGAAAAGTAACCGGATTGTATTGGAGGAATGTAAACTCGATGAGTTGATTTAGCTTAGTGAATTTAAATAGACCTTAAGCCGCTGGGTTTACCCTTCCTGAGAATCATCCAATAAAAACACAAACAACTCTTTTGGGCCATGTGCGCCAAGTACCAGAGTTTTCTCAATATCGGCTGTGCGGCTTGGACCCGTCACGTTGCTGATCATGGATGGCAATTGATTACCATATTTACTTTTAAGAAGCTTAAACCCGTCTTTAATATCCATTACCATTTGTGATGTGTAAGCCAGCACAATATGTACAGGAGGATAGATGCTTAACCGCCTGCCGGCCATATTACCGTTTGATAGCAAAATACTCCCGTTACGTGCTATTAAAGCTTCGCAAAAGGTAAAGCCAACGTCGGCCTGGTCAAAATCTTTGTCGGTTTCGTAAAACGGATATTCAAAACGGGTGAGTATTTCCTGTAAGCCGGGCTCCCAGCAATATATTTTACGCCAGTTTCTTTCTTCGGCCAGGGTAAGCAGTGTTTCTATGAATTGCATTTCATCTTCGCAAAAAATAAACTGCCCGTTAACAGCAGTAAATTGCTCTGCAAAAACAACTTCGGGTATCTCCTCATCGTTTGCGTAAAGTGGCAGGTCTTCCAGTTGAGGGTACGGATTGTCCCTTTTTTCCAGCAGTGCCTTCCGGATCTTTTTAAGCAGTTTTTCTTTTGATGTGGTGATATCCCTCATAGTAAAAAAAGGAAAGCCACCAGCTTGGCTGATGGCTTTTTTATAATGTTGTTTTTATTAAACTTTTGGATCCTGCCCGTCAATCCTTGATAACTCAGGATTGGTTACCGTTTCAGGGATAGCGTTGTTATCAACATCAGGATTCATAGCAGCTTCACCATTTACAAATTTATCATAAGTGGTTCGTTCGTCAAATGGGCGTTTTCCTAATATCTCTTCCAGATCACTTTGGAATAATACCTCTTTTTCTAACAGTTTCTGAGCTATTTTTTCTAAACCTTCGCGTTTTTCGTTCAACAATCCTTTGGTTTTTTGATAAACCTCATCAACCAGTTTACGTACTTCGTTGTCAATCATTTCAGCAGTTGTATCTGAATATGGTTTATTAAACTGGTACTCTCCCTGCGGATCATAGAAGGACACGTTACCTACATTGCCATTCATACCATAAATTTTAGTCATGGCATAAGCAAGCTTGGTAATACGTTCCAAATCGCTCAAGGCTCCGGTCGAAATTTTTCCAAAAACGATGTCTTCAGCAACCCGGCCACCCATAGAAACACTCATTTCATCTAACAATTGCTCGGTAGTGTACAAAAACTGCTCTTTTGGCAGATATTGAGCATAACCCAATGCTGCTACACCCCTTGGCACTATAGATACTTTAACCAACGGATCGGCATGCTCCAGGAACCAGCCTGCAATAGCATGGCCTGCTTCGTGGTAAGCCACAATACGTTTTTCTTCGGGCGATATAATTTTGTTCTTTTTCTCCAAACCACCAATCACACGGTCAATGGCATCCTGGAAATCGGTCATATCTACCGATTCTTTATTTTTACGGGCGGCAATCAGGGCAGCCTCGTTACAAACATTGGCAATTTCGGCGCCGGCAAAACCTGGTGTTTGTGCTGATAATTTTTTAGCATCAACACCCTCATTAAGCTTAATAGGCTTCAAGTGAACCTTAAAGATCTGCTCACGGCCTATCAAATCCGGTTTATCAATTGATACCTGCCTGTCAAAACGTCCCGGGCGCAATAATGCAGAATCCAATACATCCGGACGGTTGGTTGCAGCAAGAATAATTATACCAGAATCGGTACCGAAACCATCCATCTCCACCAATAACTGGTTCAATGTATTTTCGCGCTCATCATTACCACCAACAATATTGTTTTTACCACGGGCACGGCCAATGGCATCAATCTCATCAATAAATATGATACAAGGGGCTTTATCTTTAGCCTGGCGGAATAAATCACGAACACGTGATGCACCCACCCCTACAAACATCTCCACAAAATCTGAACCCGAAAGGGAGAAGAATGGCACCTGCGCTTCACCAGCCACAGCTTTAGCCAATAAGGTTTTACCTGTACCAGGTGAGCCTACCAGCAATGCGCCTTTAGGTATTTTACCACCCAGATTGGTATATTTTTTAGGGTTTTTCAGGAAATCTACAATCTCCATTACCTCTTGTTTGGCTTCCTCAAGACCGGCAACATCGTTAAACGTAACCGAAACCTGAGCTTCTTTATCAAACAGGGTAGCTTTTGATTTACCGATGTTGAAAATTTGTCCGCCCGGGCCACCGCCTGAACCACCAGACATACGGCGCATAATGAATATCCAAACAGCGGCAAACAAGATCACCATAATAACTCCCTGTACTAACCAGTTAGATAAAAGGCTTTCGCGACCCTGTTGAAGCTCAACCGAAATTTTGGGAGCTGTAGGATCTGTGCTTTCTACAGCGGCAATAGATTTTTTTAAGCTCTCGTATGAATCATCAGTAAAAGTATACTGAGGACCATTGTTTGAAGCGCTAAATAAATGCTGTTGTTTTCCACTATCAGAAACATAACGCTGTTTACTCAGGCTTTCCTTCTTAATATAAACCTCGGCAATTATTAAATCACCGCTTTTGTACGCAATTATTCTGTCAACATCATGCTGCTTCAGCATGTTAGTTTCAAAATCCTGATAGGTGATTCGCGCACCATTATCTCCGCCTAACAAGGTAGACGCCAACAGGAACGCCAAAACAATAATACCATAAATCCACATAATGTTAAACTTAGGTGGTTTAGGAGTTGTTTTTTTATTTAGAATCTTCCTTATCGGTTTCGGACTTTCTGATTTATTATCTTTATTATCTTTCATTTCTTTGTTACGAGCCAAACTTAATATCTATAATTTAAAATACATAATTATTAGCATGACGCTTCCACGGGCCTTTATGTGACCAGCAATTAAGCGCTTTTGTAATATTTAATTTCTGCATCCCCCCATAATTCCTCAACGCCATAAAACTCGCGCTTGTCGGTTCTGAAAATGTGAACCACAACATCCACATAGTCAAGCAGTATCCATTCGCCATATTCCAGCCCTTCCTTGCGCCATGGCTCTTGTTGGGTAGCTTTAAAAATTTCGTCTTCAACGCTATTCGCTATAGCTTTAACCTGTGTGGTTGAGTCGGCATGGCAAACTACAAAGTAATCTGTTACCGAACTATTTAAGTTACGAAGGTCTAACCTTACTATTTCATTTCCCTTTTTTTCCTGTATACCATGTATAGCCAATTCAGAAATATAGGTTGATTGATTTACCTTTTTATTTTTTACCATCAAAAAGAATTAGTTTTGAACGTTTTTGGGTTAAAAATTATTACACTTTGCAAAATAACATATTTTCGGGATTATTTGTTGGTCAAAATTTGGTAACAATTAAAGAAGTTGATTCAACCAACACTTTCCTTAAAACATTACTGTCAAATTCCAAGCCATTGCCCGAAGGTACGGTCATTATGGCAGAAAGCCAATATGCAGGCCGGGGCCAGCAGCAAAACAAATGGCACAGCGAGCCCGGCAAAAACCTTACGTTCAGCATATTGCTAACGCCCTCATTTTTACCCGTTTCTAAGCAGTTTGACCTTACACGCGTAGTAAGCCTTGGCGTTTATGAGGCCCTTAAACCGATGCTTGGCGATAAATTAAAAATAAAATGGCCAAACGACATTTATTATGAAGACCGTAAGCTTGGCGGTATTTTAATAGAAACTAACTTGCAAAGCGACAAAATAAAAAGTGCCATAATTGGCATTGGCCTCAACATAAACCAGGAAAGTTTTGAACCCGGGGCCGGTAATGCTATTTCTGTAAAACAAATCTTACATAAAGATTATGATTTACGAGCTTTATTATCTGAAATTTGCGGTCACATTGAGGCTTACTACCTTAACTTAAAGGCCGGTAAGTTTTCTTTTGTAAGGAACACCTATTTAAACCGACTATACTGGTTAAACGAGGCAAAGGATTTTCGGTCAAACGGTGAGGTTTTTAAAGGGACCATTATTAATGTAAAAGATGAGGGTTTGCTTGTTGTTGAAAATAATAGCGGCCAACATGAGTTTAGTTTAAAACAAATTGAATTTTTAAATAAGTAATAAATGAAAAAATTATTGTTGATGATTGTGGCGCTGGTTATTTGCGCCGGAGCCTATGCACAGATTGAATCGCCGGTAAGGTGGTCATATGCTGCTAAAAAACTAAATAGCAAAGAGGCTATTGTATTTTTAAAAGCGACTATACAACCGGGCTGGCATATTTACTCCCTTAATGTTGGCGATGGCGGCCCTATAAAAACCTCTTTTGAGTTTGCCCCATCAAAGCTTTACGCCACAAACGGCAAAACCGCCGAACCAACTCCTATATCTAAGTTTGAGAAAGCTTTCAACATGAATGTTAGCTATTTTGAAAAAGAAGTTGTTTTTCAGCAAAAAATCAGCCTTAAATCGGCTGCGGCAACCAATGTAACAGGCAAACTAACATACATGACCTGTAACGATAAAAAATGCCTGCCACCAGAAGATGTTGACTTTACCATCCCATTAGGCAAATAAACACTTCCCCCTGGTACATCAATGAAAATATTTAGCAAGATCAACTGGTTGCCTACATCTATAGCTGTAGTAACCTTACTCATTATATTTGGCATAAACGCTCCAAAGCCTGTTTATGCAGCTCAAAAAGGAGGCAAGGATACAACAGTATCAACCGGCGATATCCAGTTTACCAATATACCAACCGCCGCCGATAGTATCGCTATCAGGAAAAAAGCGGCCGACTCTGCCGCCAAGGTGGTAGCTGCCAAACCCGTTGTTAAGCATGACGCGCCAAAGCCCGAGAAAGCCAAAACACTTTGGCAGATATTTATTGAGGGGCTTATCGGCGGCTTTACCGCGGTTATCCTGCCCTGCATTTACCCGCTGTTGCCATTAACTGTAAGCTTTTTTACCAAAAAGAGCGGCAGCCGAAGCAAGGCCATCATGCAGTCACTTATTTATGGGGTATCTATCATTGTAATTTATGTAACGCTTGGCTTACTGATCTCTATCATTTTTGGGTCAAGTGCACTTAATGAACTGGCTACTAACGGTATATTTAATATCTTTTTCTTCCTGCTGCTCATTGTATTTGGGATATCATTTCTGGGCGCGTTTGAAATTACGCTACCCAGCTCATTAGCCAACAAGCTGGATGAAAATTCTGACAAAGGGGGCCTTACCGGTATCTTCTTCATGGCATCAACCCTGGTGGTGGTTTCATTTTCATGTACCGGGCCAATAATTGGTACTTTACTGGTTGATGCAGCTTCAAAAGGCGACAGGCTTGGACCCGCAATGGGAATGTTTGGGTTTTCGCTCGCGTTGGCCTTGCCATTTACAATATTTGCTTTATTTCCATCTGCACTTAAAAGCCTGCCAAAATCTGGCGGCTGGCTTAATAGCGTGAAGGTTGTTTTAGGATTTCTTGAACTCGCTTTCGCTCTAAAATTCTTATCGAACGTTGACCTGGCCTATCATTGGCATTGGTTTGACAGGGAAGTGTTTTTATCCCTTTGGATAGTTATTGGTTTAATGATAGGGCTTTACCTGTTGGGCAAAATTAGATTTTCGCATGATAGTGATACACCGTATCTATCTATCCCAAGGTTATTTTTATCAATAATTGCATTTGCATTCGTTGTTTATATGATTCCGGGGTTGTGGGGTGCTCCGCTCAAATCTATCGGGGCCTTTTTACCACCAATAGGCACACAAGACTTTGATCTTTCGCCAATACCGGGGGGCGGCGCTACTGCAACAACAGCAAACCAAGACGGTAAAGAACGAAAATACGCGGCAAACTATTCGGCCCTTGCAATAAAAGGCCTGGCGCCATGGTATGATTATGACCAGGCACTACAGGTTTCAAAAGAGTTGCACAAGCCAATATTGATTGATTTTACGGGCTTTGCCTGCGTTAATTGCCGCAATATGGAAGCCAACGTATGGTCGGACCCGGTAGTATTTAAAAAGCTACAGAACGACTTTATCCTTTTACAACTTGTGGTAGATGATAAAGCAGCTTTAGATATTAAAGATCAGTATACATCAACTTACAATTTTAAAAAGATAACTTCCATTGGCGACAAATGGAGCGAATTGGAAGCAAGTCGCTTCAACTCAAATTCGCAGCCGTTATATGTAATTCTTGATAGCGATGGCAAGGAAATGGCTGATAAAAACGGAACAGCTTTACCACATTATAACGCCGATTACCACATAGATAGGTATCTTAAATTTTTAGATAGCGGCATCGCGGCTTACAAAAAGTAACACGGCATATAAAAATTAAGTGTAAATTCGCGGCAACTTTTAAAAGTTTGCCGCGTTTTTTATATACCGGCAAGTTTTTAACAACACTAATTAAATTATTCAATTTTTTAAGGTAGGGTTAAGCCAACCATATCAGGATAAAAAATGACGCAGATTAAAAATATCGGACTTTATACTTCAGGTGGAGACTCCCCGGGGATGAACGCTGCCATCAGGGCGGTTGTACGTACAGCTATATATTATGGTATTGATGTTACAGGCATCCGTCGTGGTTATGAAGGAATGACCAGGGGCGATTTTATACCTATGAACCGCAAATCGGTTTCAAACATCATACAACGCGGGGGTACTATTTTAAAAACCGCACGCTGCGATAACTTCAGATCGGCCGAAGGCCGTCAACAAGCCTTTGAACAGTTAAAAAAACATAATGTTGATGCCCTCATAGGTATTGGCGGCGATGGTACATTCACCGGCGCCAAAGTATTTGGAGCAGAGTACGATATACCTATCATTGGCCTGCCCGGCACCATCGATAATGATTTAATGGGTACCGATTTTACCATAGGTTATGATACAGCTATTAATACAGTTGTTGAAGCTGTGGATAAGATTCGGGATACAGCAGAATCACACGATAGATTATTCATTATTGAAGTAATGGGCCGCGACTCGGGGCTTATTGCTTTACGTACAGGTATCGCAGCCGGTGCAGAAGCTATTTTGATTCCGGAAAGCAAGGGCGGCATGGAAGGTTTATTTAACCGCCTCCAAAACGGCCGTAAAGATAAAACCTCCAGGATAGTAATAGTTGCCGAAGGTGAAGAAGCCGGTGGCGCATTTGAAGTTGGTCGCCTGGTGCAGGAACGATTCCCGAATTATGACACCCGCATATCCATATTGGGTCACATCCAACGCGGTGGTGCACCAAGCTGTATGGATAGAGTATTGGCAAGCCGCGTAGGTGCTGCCGCCGTTGAAGCATTAAGAGATGGTCATCGCAACGAAATGATTGGCATAATCCACAACGAAATTGCCTACACTCCTTTTGAACACGCCATTAAACACCATGTAGACATTAACCCCAACCTGTTAAAGTTGGTGGAAATTCTATCAATGTAACTTAAAAAGAAACGGGCCCTGATTATAACAGAGCCCGTTTCTTTTTTGATCCGGTCGGCATGTCTATGTTGTCCTGTAAAAGTATTATCCACAATCAAACAACCCGCTATACCATATAAAGATAAAACGGCTAAACGCTACACATTTAATAATTTAGCGGCAACTTCCTCCCAGTTATTAACCCTTTCAAAACCATCTACCAATAAGTTGTGCGGTGATGTATACAGCAGCTTTCGCCCCTTAAAAGTAACAAAGTTTTTTATCCGGTCATCAATCATGATATCCACATCCAGTACTTTATGGCCGCAAAAAATAATATTGGTCCATGATATAAATGGAAAATGCTCTTCCAGCCACTCATGTTTATCCTCAAGCGAATATTTAAACTCCATAGCCGCCGATGCTATAAACACATCATATTTTTCCATAAGGGCTTTCACCACTTCCTGGCTGCCCGGCATCACTTTCAGGTCCCGAAAAAAACCCTTTTCGTTAACATACTCTCTTACAGAACTAATAAGATGCGGCGGCAATGTTTCTCCAAATTCCTTGCCATGCATATCGGTCAGCAATACTTCTGTTTGATGGCGCTCTTTATATAGTTCGATAAATTTATCAATGGTATCTGCCAATACCTCGTCCATATCAATTGCGATACGTGGTTTCCTGATGATGCTCATGCGGCTCAAATTGCAATTTTTTTTATTGAAACAAAACCCAAATAATAATTAATTGTAAGGCTTTTAAATTGTTAAGAATAATTTATACCTTTGCATCCCCGCAGAAAGAACTCCGGGGACATGTTGAATACATAAAATAAAGAAATGGCAACTAAGATCAGACTGCAAAGACACGGTAAAAAAGGAAAACCTTTTTACTACATCGTAGTAGCAGATGCCCGCGCTCCTCGCGACGGTCGTTTTATTGAGCGTTTAGGTTCATACAACCCAAACACCAACCCTGCAACTATCGACATTAATTTCGACAAAACTTTAGAGTGGGTTAACACAGGTGCCCAGCCTACTGATACTTGTCGTGCTATCCTTTCATACAAAGGTGTACTGTACAAAAAACACTTAGAAGGTGGTGTAAAAAAAGGTGCTTTAACTGAAGAACAAGCTGCTGCAAAATTTGCTGAGTGGACTGATCTGAAAGAAGGAAAAATCACCGGTAAAAAAACCAGCTTAACATCTGCAAAAGACGAAGCACGTCAAGCTGCTTTGGCTGCTGAGGCTAAAAAGAAGGAAGAAAAAGCTGCTGCAATTGCTGCTAAAAATGCTCCTGTTGCCGAAGAAGTTGAAGCTCCGGCTGACGAAGAAGCTCCGGCTGCTGATGCTGAAAGCGCAGAATAATTCATTAAAGAAGCAAGAAATAAGAATCGGGAATCAATATAGCTGCAAAGCTTCGATTTTGATTCTTACATCTTGATTCTCTACAATGGCGAAGCAACCTCACAATAGGTTCTTCGCCATTATTGTTTAATAACGATTTTTTTTATGAAGACCGAAGATTGTTTCAGGGTTGGCAGTATATTAAAAACCAAAGGACTGAAAGGTGAAATGCAGATCTATGTAGATTTTGACAACCTTGATGCCATTAAGTTTGATGCCGTTTTTATTGATATGGCGGGCAAAATGATTCCTTATTTTGTGCAATCCATTAAATACCTTCAAAAAAGCAATGCTTATTTGTATTTGGAGGATGTGGATACCATTGAAAAAGCTGCCCTGATGGTAAAAAGGGATATATACTTACCCAATAAGCTGAAACCAAAAAAGAAAAAAGCAGAGTTCACCCTGAATGATGTGGAAGGTTTTATTGCCATTGATGAAACTCATGGCGAACTGGGCGAGATCATCCAGGTACAGGAATATCCGCAGCAGTTGATAGCTACTGTTCAATACAAAAACAAAGAAGTTCTGTTCCCGCTTAATTTAGAAATAATTAAAGGAATTGATATCGATGCCGGAGAAATCTACATCGATTTACCTGAGGGTTTATTGGACGTTTATTTAGAAGACTAATAATAGTATCCGCCGGGGTAAAACCTTTTGTCATCCTGAACGATAGTGAAGGATCTGCTGTTCGCCGTGCTTCTTCGCCCTGTAAAGTCTGCGATTAGATCCTTCACTATCGTTCAGGATGACAAATCTTTTAAATGGCATGCCCCTTCCAGTATAATAGGCAAAATTTCGCGAAACGCCATTGCTAGAATAGGGCGTTGAAGGGCTTCCGGCTCAGCCCATTTTAAATAAAATTTACAAAACTTCAATAATTACCGCTTAAGTTATATTTTTATACCTTATGCCATCACCCGCTGCATTAAGAAAGATAAGGCCTGTACAGCTTGTTGCTGTTATCTTCTTCACCGTATCCGGCGGGCCTTATGGTTTGGAGCCGCTTTTAACTTATGCCGGCGACCACGCCGCATTGGTCATACTGCTGCTCACCCCTCTTTTATGGGATGTGCCCGCCATTTTCACCGTATTGGAACTCAACAGCATGATGCCGGTAACTGGCGGCTATTATAAGTGGGTAAAATATGCATTAGGCACGCGCTGGGGGTTTTACGAGGGATGGTGGACCTGGCTTTACACTTTTGTGGATCTGGCCATATACCCCGTACTTTTTGTACAATACGCTTCATTTTTTTACCCGGTTTTACTGCAGTACCAGGTACCGGTTTGCCTGCTCATCATCTGGGCATCAGCAGGGTTAAATATACTGGGTATAGTGCCCGTTGGAAAAGTAAGCCTGTTTTTAAGCGCTGTAGTATTGGCCCCCGTGCTAATTTTAATTGTTTTGGCAATCCACCACCACTCGGGGCCATTAACCATCCCTGCCCCATCATTAAAGGGGCTCACATTTCCATCGTTTGGTATGGCTTTGTACACTGTAATGTGGAATTGCCTGGGATGGGATAACATTACCACCTACGCCGAGGAGGTTGAAAAACCGGTGCGCTCCTACCTGGTATCTATGTTTATCGCCTTTGCCCTGGTTATTGTTGTTTACTTTTTTATCACCTGGATAGCCCAGCAATCGGGCATCAATCACGATACTTTAACAAACAATGGTTTCCCTGCTTTAGGTGTGCTTATTGCCGGGAAGTGGCTTGGCGTGGCAATTGCCATTGGAGGCATGGCGAGTACGCTGGGTATTTATGCAGCGGTATTATTATCAGTATCACGCGTGCCCCAGGTAATGGCCGAGGATCATTTACTGCCAGCCGGCCTTAACAAGCTGCACAAACGCTTCAAAACACCCTATGTATCCATCATTATTTGTTCATTGGTGGTAAGCTTCATGATTCTTTGGACCTTTGCCGATCTGCTCATTATAGATGTTACCGTTTATGGCGCTGGTTTGTCATTAGAGTACATCGCCCTGGTACAGCTACGTATAAAGGAGCCGGATAAAAAAAGGCCTTTCCGTATCCCATTAAGCATAACGGGCCTCTGCCTTGTGCTTTTGTTACCTTTTATAGTTTATGGTGTGGCATTGGGTGGCGCGCTTTCTTCCACGCCAAAAGCGTTAACAGCGGCAGGTTTTGCTATAACCGCATTGCTAAGTGCAGAAATAGCATGGCGAATAATTTTACTGAGCAGGCCCCATTTAAAAAACAGTTTCCCCCGCCCCCATCCAACGGAAAAAGACTAAAAAACCACCAATTGCTTGCCTTGGATCATCCGTTATTTGAATTGTAAAAATTCGGCGATGTTGTTCATGCTACCTCTCTCAATTGTAAGGCGCACAATAAAACCGCTACCTTTAGGCAATCAACTATATTTCTATGCAAAAGCATTTCTTCAATTGTATTACCGTAATAGCCCTGCTGCTTGTTGTTTCAACAGCCTCCGCTCAGCGTCGCAGAGCCGTAAAGCCAGCTGGTCAACCGGCCGAAGTTCAGATCACTCCCTATAAAACCACCATGCTGGCCAACGGCACCGATGATGTCATGATAAAGGTGGTAGTAATTGATAGCAAAGGCAATGAAGTAAAAACGGCAGGCAATCTTATCCGGTTTTCGGTTCAGGGGGATGCCCATATTGCGGCAATCACTACCCTGGATAAAAAAGATGCGACAGCTAAAATCGCTGATACCGCAGCTCAGGCAAATTTAAAAAACGGCCTGCTTTGGGTTAAGGTGATAGCCGGACGCACACTTGGCCATATAAAATTTGAGGCAAAATCCGATAGCTTATGGGCGGGCTCAACCGAGATCCATACGGTGCAGCCAGGCGTGCCCCATAAAGTCACTAATGACAAATACATAGCCAAAACGGTAAAAGATAAAATATTAGGAGCTGATATATCTTTCTTGCCCGAACTGGAAGCCAAAGGCGTCAGGTTCAGTGATAAGGGAGTTGAAAAGGATGCGATTCAGATACTAAAGGAGCATGGTTTTAACTATATCCGTTTGAGGATATTTAATGACCCTGCCGGCCCCAAAGGCTACTCACCCAATAAAGGCTTTTGCGACCTGGAACATACCAAACAAATGGCCAAACGGGTTAACGCCGCAGGCATGAAACTCTTGCTCGATTTTCATTACAGCGATTATTGGGCCGATCCGCAGCAGCAAAACAAACCAGCAGCATGGGTTGGCCAGGATTTTACAACCCTTAAAAAATCTGTTGAGGATTACACCACCATGGTGATGCAGCAACTGAAGGACCAGGGCACCACGCCCGATATGGTACAGGTTGGTAACGAAATAAACCACGGTATGATATGGCCCGATGGGCAGATCAACAACCTGGATAGTTTGGCTCAGCTGATTTATGCGGGAACAAAAGGAGTTAAAGCAATTAGCCCAAAAACCATAATTATGGTGCACATTGCTTTGGGCGGACAAAGCCTCGAATCGCGCTTTTTTATGGATAATATGACCGCGCGTAATTTGCCCTTTGATGTAATTGGCTTATCTTATTATCCCAAATGGCACGGTACACCCGATGACCTGAACGCCAACATGGCCGATTTGTCCAAACGTTACAACAAGCAGATTATGGTTGCGGAGTATACCCAGCTAAAAAAAGAAGTTAATGATATTGCCTTTACCGTTCCGGGCGGCAAGGGTATTGGTTCATTCATTTGGGAACCATTAAGTACCTGGGAGCAGATATTTGACCGCGACGGAAAATCAAACCCTTTGATAGACGTTTACCCCGATATTGTTAAAAAGTACAACATCAAACCATGAGTTGGCCTGTTGCACAATGAGCCTCCATTTACTTACATTTGAAAAAACACAACACTCATGAACATCAAACATATTTGTTTTTTACTGCTAACCGGCGGGGCTTTGTTTACAGGCTGCAGCCAGGACACCAAAACTAAGGAAGCAGAAAAGGCGATAACTCCCGATGAAATTAAAGCACAAATTGCTGTATTAGCAGCCGATTCATTAATGGGCCGCAAACCCTTTACCGAGGGTGAAAACAAGGCGGTTGCATACATCTCTTCTGAGTTTAAAAAAGCCGGATTAGAGCCGGGCAATAATGGCAGTTATTTTCAGGATGTGCCGATGGTAGAGATCACCAGCACACCCTCAGAAACCATGGAGATCAGCGGCGGCAAAACACCAATGAGCCTGCATGCCACTACTGATTTTGTAGCTTCAACCCGCCAGGAAGTAAATGCGCTCGAACTAAAAAAGTCGCCATTGATATTTGCCGGCTATGGTGTTGTTGCACCAGAATATGGATGGAATGATTACGCAGGATTAGATGTAAAAGGTAAAACTGTAATTGTGCTGGTTAATGATCCGGGATTTAAGTCTGGCCATTCCGACTTTTTCAAAGGTGATACCATGACCTATTATGGCCGCTGGACATACAAATATGAGGAGGCCGCCCGGCAAGGAGCCGCCGGTGTGATCATTGTGCACCAAACAGCCCCGGCAAGCTATGGCTGGAAGGTAGTTCAAAACAGTTTCACAGGTGCAAAACTTTACCTGCAGCAAAACGACAAGCACATGTCCCGTTGTAAGGTAGAAGGCTGGATGAGCGAGGATGCCGCTAAAAAACTCCTGGCAGATGCAGGTGTAACCGGCGATATCCGCGCCATTGCCCGCCAAAAAGGATTTAAGGCCATCCCCTTAAACCGGGATATTTCTTTAAGCATCAGCAATAAATTAAAATATTCCACATCGCGTAATGTTATAGGCACCCTAAAAGGTAGCGCAAGGCCTAATGAATATATATTATATACTGCCCACTGGGACCACCTTGGTGTTGGCAAGCCGGATGCCAAAGGCGACAGCATTTACAACGGTGCGGTTGATAATGCAAGCGGTGTTGCCGCTATCATAACCGTAGCCAAAGCATTTAAAAACGCAAAGGAAAAGCCACAGCGGTCTATTGTTTTTCTTGCCGTGACCGGCGAAGAACAGGGCTTGCTGGGTTCAGAATATTACGCAACCCACCCGGTTTACCCACTCAATAAAACTGTGGCCGACCTCAATATGGATGCTCTGGGCAGCTATGGCGAAACCAAAGATATTGCCATAACCGGAAAAGGCCAAAACGACCTGGAAGATTATGTAGCCGATTTTGCCAAACAGGATGGGCTAACCGTAGTTGGCGACCGGACACCGGGTTCTGGAAGTTATTACCGCTCAGATCATTTTAACTTTGCCAAACTTGGCGTACCCGCGCTTGATATCAACAATGGCAGTATCAGCAAAACGCAGGGAGCAAGCTACGGTGCCGATAAGCAAAAAGAATATGGCGAGCTGCGCTATCACCAGCAGGCAGATAACTACAGCAGCGATATGGACGCTACTGGCATGGCCCAGATAGCCGATATCCTTTTCAGGGTAGGTACAAAACTGGGTAACGAAACTACCTTCCCCGGTTGGAAACCCGGTTCGGAATTTAAGGCGGTAAGGGATAAAGCCATGGGAAAGTAGAGAAAAGAGTCAAAAGTAAGTATCAAGAAAATTAATTTCAAAAAGGCCTGTCATGGCGAGCCCGCGAAGCTCTGATAGGCCTTTTTGAAAAACAAAAAATCCACCCCATAACAGAAGGTGGATTTTTTCATTGTATATATAGTTGAAACTGAAGCCCTCGATGGGGATCTTAGTTGCTCATTTTAACGATGTTGAAACTTTCAAAAGCCATTTTTTGATTGTATTCGTTGGCGATGTTTTTATAGTTGATCAAATCAACAATGGTACCGATAAAGCAAAAGCCGGCGGTGAAAAAGTATAGCAATCCCATACCTATCTGATCGGTAAGAAAACGTTGAACGCCGGCTGCACCTACAAAACCCAATAAGGTAGCCAACATTAAATCCTGGGGATTTCTGCGTTTGCCGTAGTAAATGCTCATAAAATATTTTATCTGATTTTCATTCAGTGATGCTGTGGCCTGTTGTAAAAAGGCAAATTCTTCGGGAGTTACGCCGTCGAACATCATATATGGGTTTGGGTAAGAGTCCATCTTGTTAAAGATTAAGTTTGTGTTTGTTTTATGATATAAAGGTATGCCTACACACCATAAACACCTACGCCTTATAGGTTAGCGGGGGAAACAAGTCGGTGAAATACTGAGTTTTGGCGGTGAAAATAGAATCAAGAGATTAGCGTCAGGAATCAAGATAAAAACCTGTGCTATCGGATGAACTTTTTCTGCGTTGAAGAAAAAAAGCGGAGGCTACCTAACACATATATCCGGTGAAAAATTACCAGTACCGCAGGTATGCCCAGCCAATGGGCATGAAGGGAGTTTTTAATTTGCCCGTGACACAGGTAGATGATAGAATGCCCCAGGCCACAGCCGGGGCACCAGGTTACGCCCAATAATTTTAATGGGCATAAAGTAAAATGCGATGTGGCCTGCGGCGAAGTAAAAGCCAGGCACAACATCGCGGTTATCCAAAAAGCAAGCTCAAAGTATTTTGAAAAAAGCTGTTTAATCAACTTTATTTGATTTATTGGTGAACAGTAAAGATACTGCAAACGCCAATAATACACCAACCAGCAATGCCCCGAATATGCGGCCCGAGAAGTCACGCAAGGTATTGTCTGTTGACACGTAGCTAAAATACAATATAGCCCCAAAAACGGTTATTGCCCCCCCGGCAATTAGTATCTTAAAGCTTTGTATCAATGCTTCTAAAAAGCCCATCTGGCCTTTACAATCGGTTTTACGATAGCTCCAGATGCCAATAAACAACCCGGCCGCAGGGATCAGGACCGAAAAATATTCAAATGGGGCCACGGTATCCTTAAGCGGCGTTACCCCCATGGAATGCGAAACAAACATCCAGATAATACTTAATACGCCGATAAAGCCACCCCATAAAACTGCATTCTTCATGATGATTTAATTTTAGTTGAAAATTTAGGTCGAATTCCGAGGAAATATTCCTTGAATTTATAATTAAAAAGTAATTAAATCTGCATATTGTTTGCATTGATTTATACAATTTATAAGGATTTATTAAAAAGGGCTTTTTTGCGTACATTTGCAGCAGTTTGAACATCCGTGATATATTAGATAGATATAAAGTTGATGACCGGATTAAGGCATTGGCCACCGCGCTTAATGCTTCCAAAAATCCAAGGGTACAACTTCGTGGTTTAGTCGGGTCAAGTGATGCGGCCATGGCGGTAGCATTGTATTTTTTACAGCACAAACACATGGTGTTTGTATTGCCCGAACGCGAAGAGGCCGGCTATTTCCAGGCCGACCTGGAGAACCTCACCGGTAAAGAGGTGTTACTTTTCCCCTCATCATACCGCAAGCCATTTGAATTTACCCAGCCCGATAGCAGCAACGTGCTTGCCCGTGCCGAAGTATTGAATGAGCTTAACCATTCGTCTGAGTTTGGTCAGCTGATTGTTACCTACCCCGAAGCACTTGCCGAAAAGGTGATAGACCGGGCATCCCTTGAAAAAAACACACTTGAAATTGCCGTTAGCAATAAGCTAAGTATCGATTTTATTAATGAGTTTTTAATTGAATACGATTTTGACCGGGTTGACTTTGTTTACGAACCAGGCCAGTTTTCTGTAAGAGGCGGCATTGTTGATATTTTCTCTTTTTCGCACAACCTGCCCTACCGTGTAGAGTTCTTTGGCGATTTTATTGAATCTATCCGCACCTTCGAGATTGAAAGCCAGCTATCTGTTGAGCAGGTAAAAACCATCACTATTGTGCCCAATGTGCAATCTAAATTTTTAACAGAAAGTAATATTTCCCTGTTAGAATATGTAGATGCAGGCACGCAGATTTGGATAAAAGATGTGCAGTTTACGCTGGATATTATCCAAAGCGGTTTTAAAAAGGCAACCAATTTGTGGAAGGCGCTATCTGCTGATGAAAAAACGCAGAACCCGGATTGGATAGACCCTAAATTTGGCTTTACAGACGAGAAACTGATTGCCGATCAGCTGCATGATTTCCCGGTTGTTGAATTTGGTAAACAATTTTTTTATCAGCCAAGCGCAGCCATCAATTTTGATATGCGTCCGCAGCCATCTTTTAATAAAGATTTTACGCTGCTTATCCATAATTTTAAAAATAACGAGACGGAGAAAATTCAAAACTTTATCCTTACCGACTCTTCCAGGCAGGTAGAAAGGCTTTATGCCATTTTGGATGACCTGGATAAAACAGCAAAATTTACCCCGGTAAGCATTTCGATAAGGGAAGGGTTTGTGGACCAGGAGCAAAAACTGGCCTGCTATACTGACCACCAGATTTTTGATCGTTATTATAAATATAAGCTCAAAAAAGGTTACCAGCGTTCGCAGGCTATCACCCTGAAAGAACTGCGCGACCTTAAACCCGGCGATTACGTAACCCATATTGACCATGGCATTGGCAAATACGCCGGCCTGGAAAAAGTGGAAGTTAATGGCAAACAACAGGAAATGATCCGGTTGATATATGCCGATAACGATTTGCTTTACGTAAACATCAACTCGCTTAACCGCATTTCCAAATACAGCGGTAAGGAGGGTACTGTACCCAAAATGAACAAATTGGGTACCGATACCTGGGAGAGACTTAAAAAAACTACAAAAAAAAAAGTTAAGGACATCGCCCGCGATCTGATCAAGCTTTATGCGCTGCGTAAAGCACAGCATGGCAATGCCTTTTCGCCCGATAGTTACCTGCAAACCGAACTTGAAGCATCCTTCATTTATGAGGATACCCCAGACCAGGAAAAAGCTACTGCCGATTTTAAAAAGGATATGGAATCGCCGCATCCTATGGATAGGCTGATATGTGGCGACGTGGGCTTTGGTAAAACAGAGGTTGCCATTCGCGCGGCATTTAAGGCCGTTGCCGATAGCAAACAGGTAGCCATATTAGTGCCTACCACTATTTTAGCAGCCCAGCATTACAAAACATTTACCGATAGACTAAAAGGCTTCCCGGCCAATATTGATTACATCAACCGGTTTAAAACCAGCAGACAGATCAAGGATACCTTAGATAAGCTGAAGGATGGCAAGGTAGATATCATTATAGGCACACACCGCCTGGTGAGTAAGGATGTAAAGTTTAAGGATCTGGGGTTGATGATCATTGACGAAGAGCAGAAGTTTGGCGTATCAACCAAAGAGAAGCTGAAACAAATGCGCGCCAATGTAGATACGCTTACGCTTACCGCTACACCTATACCCCGTACGCTGCATTTCTCGCTGATGGGTGCACGCGACCTTTCTATTATATCAACGCCTCCGCCAAACAGGCAGCCTGTAGTTACCGAGCTGCATGTGTTTAATGATAAGCTTATAAAAGAGGCTGTTGAGTTTGAGATTGAGCGCGACGGGCAGATCTTCTTTATTCACAACCGCGTTGCCGATCTGCCGCAGCTGGGCGGAATGATCCGCAAACTGGTGCCAAAAGCCCGCATTGGGATTGCCCACGGACAGTTAGAAGGCGATGCGCTGGAAGATGTGATGCTGAAGTTTGTAAATCATGAATATGATGTGTTGGTAGCCACCACTATTATTGAAGCCGGCCTGGATATTCCGAACGCTAATACCATCATCATTAACTACGCCCACATGTTTGGCCTGAGCGATCTGCACCAAATGCGCGGACGCGTGGGCAGGAGCAACAAAAAAGCCTATTGCTACCTGTTGAGCCCTCCATTGTCAACGCTCACCAGCGAGGCCCGCAAGCGCCTGAGCGCCATTGAAGAGTTTAGCGACCTGGGCAGCGGCTTTAACGTAGCCATGCGCGATCTTGACATCCGCGGCAGCGGAAACCTGCTTGGTGCCGAGCAAAGTGGCTTTATTGCCGAAATAGGCTTTGAAATGTACCACAAGATATTGGATGAAGCTATCCAGGAATTAAAGGATGATGAGTTTAAAGGCGTGTTCCCCGATGATAAGCCAAGGCCGTACATTTCCTTTACCCAAATAGATACCGACCAGGAGATATTAATTCCTGATGAATACGTAACCAATATAGCCGAGCGATATAACCTGTACACCGAACTATCCAAGCTGGAATCCGAAGTTGAATTATCCGCCTTTCAGCAGCAGTTGCATGATCGTTTTGGGCCGATACCGCCACAGGTACATGATTTGCTGAATACCATGCGCCTGCAATGGATGGGCAAAGCTATTGGATTTGAAAAGATCTCCTTAAAAAAGAATGTATTACGCGGCTACTTTATAACCGACCAGCAATCAACGTATTTTGAAACAGAGGCCTTCCATAACGTATTGGCTTTTGTGCAAGGCAACCCACGCCGCACCAATTTAAAAGAAGTTAAAAACACTTTGCGCCTTAGCGTTGAAGGTGTACATAGCATTGACCAGGCCTTGCTGTTTTTGAATGAGATGGCGGGGTTGGTTGGAGCGTAATTAGCTATACTTTTTTTGGAGTTTTCCGGCTTTTTAGTTAATCACCGTCTCTTTGTTCATTAATGTAATCCGCAAATAAAACTACCCCAAAATCCTTTTGAGTCCTGTATTCTCCTTCTACTTTTTTAGTATCGCTATAGTGCCAATATTCATTTCCTGTTTTATACAAATACCAGTTATTTACCTTGCTATTGTATTTAAAGGTTATTACCTGATTCCATCGCCAACCGCTTCCACCAAAGCGTTCAACCGAGAAAAAACCTTTTTTTATGCTAATGCCATAATAAGGATCCCCATGTACGCCGCCATCGCCGGCAGATAACACGATATTATCATTTTCCGCAACTTTTTTAAATGCCCCATCCTTTTGCTTTATCAACAACAAAAGAGGCCTTTTCTCCTCTTCTGTTACTTCTTTTTTTTGCTTAAGAACAATGATTTTGTCGGGCAATCCGTCGGAATTAAGGTCCCCATCTACCTGGTCAAGAACCAAATAGTCTTTGGGGACAAACTTTTTTATTGACGTGTAAATTTTTGTCTGGGTGATGTGCAGAGGTAACCGCACATCTTCCCTTGATTGCGCAATGCAGGTATGTGTTAAACATAAAAAGGATAGCAAACAAGAACTTAAGAAATCAACTCTATACTTCATTTTGCAAATCAAAATCAAACATCCTAATTCCGAAATCCTATCAATCCACCTTCTTATAAATATCTCTCAAATTCCTGCCCATTTCCTGATAATCAAGGCCATAGCCTACCACAAATTCGTTCTCAATCTCGAAGCCTACATATTTAAGCTCGTCTATGTTTTTTTGCAGGGCGGCGGGTTTAAGAAGTAGCGAACACACTTTAATAGATGCCGGCTCGCGCTGTTTAAGTTTATCAATAAGGTAGTGCAGGGTATTGCCTGTATCAACAATATCCTCAATAATAAGCACGTCGCGGCCTTTTATATCAACTATCAAATCTATATCGTCGCGAATTTTAAGCTGGCTTGTGGTGCCGCCATAGTATGAGGCGAGTTTAGTAAAGGCGATTTCGCAGGGGATAGATATTTGTTTTATAAGGTCGGCTATAAATAAAAAGCTGCCGTTAAGTACACCAACAATTACGGGTACACTGTTTTCAAAGTCGGAATTTAGCTGTAAACCTATCGTTTTTACGCGTTCTTCAATTGTTTCGGCGTTAATCAGGGGCTCAAACTCAAGGTCTGCAATTTTAATTTTCATTGATCTGTTTTAAGGGGTATATGTAATAACAAGTATCGTTTTAATGCTTTACGCTGTTGCTTCAACATACTAAAGTACTAAAATCACTAACAAATCATGCGTAAAATAATTGTAACATATATAACGTTATCTTTGCACCTCCATATGATCGACTACCAGGCCCATACCTTACCCAATGGCATTCGCATTTTGTTTAAGCCATCGCCCTTTGCCATAACGCACTGTTGCTTTATAGTAAACGCCGGCTCGCGCGATGAAGAAAACCAGCAGGAAGGCCTTGCTCATTTTATTGAGCATTTATTGTTTAAGGAAACCGAAAGGCGCAACACCAACCAAATTTTAAACAGGTTGGAATTGGTGGGTGCAGATTTAAACGCATATACGACCAAAGAATATACCTGTATACATGCCTCGCTGCTAAACCAGCATTTGGAACGTGCTATAGACCTCTTTGAGGATATCCTGTTCCATTCCACCTTCCCGGAGGACGAACAGGAAAAGGAACGGGGCGTTATCCTTGATGAAATTGCCTCCTACCTTGATCAGCCCGAAGAAGCTATCCAGGATGATTTTGAAGAGTTGCTATTTAAAGATGAGCCCATCGGCAAGAATATTTTAGGCACGCCCGAAACCGTAGGTCGGATGAATAGTGGCGATATGCGTGCTTTTATTAAAGCCAACTACAGTACATCCGAAATGATATTTGCTGTACATGGAAATTATGAATTTAAAAAAGTTGTTAAGCTGGCCGAAAAATACTTTGCCAGCATTGAGGCACATCAGCCGCAAAAAAACAGGATAAAACCACAAGATAATAAAAGCGGCCTCCTTATAGTTAAAAAACCAATTTCGCAAACGCATTGCATTATAGGTAACCAGGCTTACGCTTCATCGCACCAATATAAAAATGGATTACTGTTGCTAAACAACCTGTTGGGTGGAATGGGAATGAGCAGTCGGCTTAATTTAGAGATCCGTGAGAAGTATGGCATTGCCTACACCATCGAATCTAACTATACCCCTTTTACTGATACCGGTATCTTTTCTATCTATTTTGGAACCGACACTGAAAAGGCAGAGAAAGCGGCAAAACTTGTTCATAAAGAATTAAAAAAGCTGCGCGAACAAAAGCTGGGCACCTTACAATTACACCAGGCCAAGCAAAAATTTATTGGCCAGATTGCATTGGCAGAAGAAAACCGGCTCAGCCTGATTATATCCATGGCCAAAAGCCTGCTCGATTTTAACCATATTGAAACCTTAGAGGAGATTTTCGCTAAAATAAATGCAGTAACGGCCGATCAATTGCTGGAAATAAGCAACGAAATATTTGATAATGACAGGCTAATTACATTGAAGTTTGAGCCTAAATAATAAACCTGTATTTTTGCAAAATGAAGTACCCTATCATCGCTTACGGAGACCCTGTTTTAAGAAAAAAAGCTACCGCTTTTGAGCCGGAAGAATATCCTCACATAAAAGAACTTGTAAATAACATGTTCGAGACCATGTATGCTGCCCGTGGTGTTGGCCTGGCTGCGCCGCAGATTGGTATGTCTATGCGTTTATTTGTGGTTGATGCTACTGTTTTTGACGATGAAGAGCCGGAGCTGAAAGATTTTAAAAAGGTATTTATGAATGCCGATATTATAGAAGAAAGCGGCGAAGAATGGGGCTTTAACGAGGGATGCCTTAGTATTCCTGATATCCGCGAGGATGTTTACCGCAAACCGGTAGTGAAGATATCCTACTACGATGAAAACTGGAAGCACCATGAGGAAACCTTTAGAGGTATGGCTGCACGCATTATCCAGCATGAATACGATCATATTGAAGGAAAACTATTTACAGATAAGTTGAGCCCCCTGCGCAAACGGCTAATTGAGAAAAGACTGAAAGACATTTCAAGGGGTGTAGTTAACGTTGACTACAAAATGAAATTCCCGGCGGTTAAAAAAGGCCGCTAAAAAATATGAAGGCCCTCGAATTTAATTACCGACGGGCCTTTTTACATTCCTATTCCTGAAGAACAAATAAATTTTAAAGCCTACTTACTATCCGCGTCAGATATTTGTTTGATCAGGCTTCCCCAGGCAAGCGGGTTTAGCAAAGGGTTTGGCGTTAACGAGTGCGAATTGAGGATGCTGGTATGCATACTTTGCGCGTTTGCCGATTGAATTTCCTGGGCGTCTCTTGGCAGGGTATTATACAGAGCGCTAAGAGTTGCTTTACTGATATTTTTACGTGCTATTTCCAGGTCATCATCTGCAAGTTTTATTGCTAAAAAATCTTTCCTGAATTCATCTGTAGTAGCCCACGGAAATACATGAAATGCCGGCAGGTTAATAATTTGTGGTATTAGGCCCACCTGCAGGGTATAACTTTTACCGGAAAGATTGGCGGGTATCACAACAGCAACGGGTCCATAGCCTACGCAGGTAAAGCGCAAGGTATCCTGCTCATGCGCCACAAAAGAAAAATAGCCTTTATAGTTGCTTAAGTTAACCTGGTTATGAGATGATGTGTTGGTAATGGTAACATAAGGCACAATAACGCTCGCGCTATCAGCATTATGTACAACACCCGTAAATTGCACAACCGGCCTTTCATTGTGGCTTTGCGCAAATGTAGCTGCCGATGCAAACAATAAAAATATAACAACTAAATATTTCATATACCTGTCTCTTTTCCGCCATTTATTGTTTTAATAACGGGGAAAGGTTTCAAAACATTGCTCAAAAATACGTTAATGCAGTAAATATAAACAGCATTTAACAATACTTAACACTATCTTAAATTTTCTGGCAGTACAGCGTTAGGATCATCAATATCTGTAAGGTTTATAGCTTCAATTGAAGTAATTTCAGGTACTGCCTTTTTAATTGCCTCTTCAATACCCGCTTTAAGGGTCATGATGCTCATAGGGCATGATCCGCATGAACCTAACAACTTCAATTTAACAACACCCTCAGGGGTGATCTCTTCAACAGAAACATTCCCGCCATCAGCTTCCAAATACGGACGAATTGTATCTAAAGCTGTTTCAACCTGACTTAATAAACTCATTTTTACTAATTTATAACTAAAGTAAAGTTATTAATAATTTGCTATAATCTATCTTCCAATATTTGCATGCTATGCCATACAAATATCAGCATTTTTGCCCCTTCATATATTGTCAGCGGCTATTTTATTCTAACTCACTATGGCTTCATTTCCCAATGCCTTTGCATTTGAAATAGCTACCTGCTGGGCCACTCGCTGTGCCATATTTATGAAAGCAGCAGTCATCGCACCATTTTCTTCCAATATTGCGGGAGTACCGGCATCACCAGAATCACTGATACTTTTAATCAACGGAATCTCCCCTAAAAACGGAACATCCAGTTGCTGAGCCAGCTTTTGCCCTCCGCCTTTGCCAAAAATATAATATTTGTTATCCGGAAGCTCGGCAGGCGTAAAGTACGACATGTTTTCAACCACTCCCAATATAGGTACATTAATGGCAGGCATCATAAACATCCCTATCCCCTTTTTAGCATCTGCCAGCGCAACATTTTGCGGCGTTGTTACAATAACAGCCCCGGTAACCGGGAATGTTTGCGTAACAGTGATATGAATATCGCCCGTTCCCGGCGGAAGATCAATTACCAGGTAATCCAGTTCGCCCCAATCAGCATCATTAAATAATTGTTTAACCGCTGTTGATACCATCGGACCGCGCCATGGCACCGGTTGGTTAGGATCGGTAAAAAAGCCTATCGATAATAACTTGATACCGTATTTCTGAATAGGTTCGATACGGGTTTTACCATCCACAACACTGGCCTGCGGACGAACACCTTCCAGGCCAAACATAATGGGTATTGATGGCCCGTAAATATCGGCATCTATCAACCCTACTTTTGCCCCAGCATGTGCAAGGCCAAGAGCAAGGTTTACCGCAACGGTTGATTTACCTACACCGCCTTTACCCGATGCTACAGCGATAATATTTTTAACCCCGGGCACGCCTGTGTTTTTCTGAGTAGTAACTCTCGAGGTCATGTTAATACTTACCACAGCTTCCTTACTTATAAAGTAAGCGATAGCATTACGGCAGGCATTTTCTATTAATGCTTTTAGCGGGCAAGCCGGTGTTGTTAATATAACAGAGAAGTTAACATTGTTACCATCAATATGTATATCCTGTATCATGTTGAGGGTAACCAGGTCTTTTTTCAGATCTGGCTCTTCAACATTACCCAGTGCTTGTAAAACTTGTTCTTTAGTGATTATCATATTATTACGCACAAATTTATAAAAACAGGTGATTGTTTTGTGGTTGCCAGGGAAACAATTTGCATAAACAACCGTTTGCAGGGGATAAGAATTAGTTTAGTTTTGGAAAAATTTACACATGAAGCGCCTCAACCCTAAATATATACGTATTGCCGCATTTATCCTGATCCCCTTATTACTTATATTTATTATAGGCGGATATGTTGCCTATTCAAAACGCGAAGCCCTGCTTAAAAGCGCTATTGACAAAGCTACTGCAAAAGCAAAGCGCGATTATAATTTAGATGTAAAAATAGGTTCGGCCCATTTTACCGGCACCAGCACGGTATCCTTTTCAGATGTCAGCATAGTACCAGAACAGCGTGATAGCCTGCTTAATATTAAAAATCTTGTAGTAAGTGTTAAATTAATGCCCCTGGTTATAGGCGAGATAAAATTATCTGATGTTTTATTACAAGATGGATTCATCAACCTTACCAGCATAAAAGGAGTGAAAAATTTCGATTTTCTGTTTAAAAAGAAAAGAGATACCACATCAACAACACAAAAAGTAGATCTGAGCGTACTGGCTAATAATCTGGTTAACGAAGTATTATACAAAATACCGGATAACTTAACACTCAATAATTTTTCAATAAGCTTTAAGGATGACAGCAACAAGGTAAAACTGCTTGCAAAAACGGCGATCATTAAAGATGGAAATCTTAAATCGACCATTGACGTTGATAATGGCGCGGCAACCTGGCATATTGATGGCAAAATGCACCCATCAGATAAAAATATAGATGTAAAGCTTTACGCAGATGGCACCAAGGTTGAACTGCCCATCATTGAGAAAAAGCTAAAGCTTAAGTTAAATTTCGATACCATAAGCACCAAACTAACCAAGGTTGAACATGGCGGCGGCGAAACTAAAATATACGGCTCATGGGCGGTTCATAATTTATTGATTAACCACCCGGCGTTATCATCGGGCGATATTGTGTTTCCTGACGCAGCCATTGATGCCAACGTTTTTGTAGGTAGTAATTATGTATCTGTTGATAGCTCATCCATGATACATATTAAAAAGCTAACTGCCAGGCCATTTATCAAATACACGCTTAACCCTGTTAAAATTTATGAGCTTAAAATAAATACAGGCTGGCTTAATGCCACCGATATTTTTGATGCCTTCCCCCATGGAATGTTTGACGCTTTAGACGGGATAGAGGTTGCAGGTAAACTAAATTACGCCATGAACTTTTACATGGATTCATCAAAACCAGATGACCTCCAGTTTGATTCGCGGCTGAGTAAGGATGGTTTCAGAATTGTGAAATATGGCAAAACAGATTTAACCAAGCTGAACAGCCCTTTTGTACACACGCCCTATGAAAAGGGAAAACCAATGGCTCCGCACCTGATTGGCCCCGAGAACCCGGAGTTTACTCCCCTTAATGAAATCGCCCCCGATCTACGCAACGCGGTGATGACGGCAGAGGATCCATCCTTTTATACCAACCACGGCTTTGTTGAGGAAGCTTTCCGCAAATCATTGGCCACCGACTTTAAGACAAAGAAATTTAAACGCGGCGGTAGCGGCATTTCCATGCAATTGGTTAAAAACGCTTTTTTAAGCCGCGAAAAAACCCTCGCCCGTAAAATTGAGGAGATCCTGATTGTTTGGATGATTGAAAACAACCACATCATGAACAAGAACAGGATGCTGGAGGTTTATCTTAACATTATTGAATGGGGCCGCAATATATATGGCATATCAGAGGCATCGCATTTTTACTTTGGCAAATCGCCATCTGAGCTCAACCTGGGCGAAAGTATTTTCCTGGCCAGTATTGTACCATACCCTAAAGGTGGTTTATACGCCTTTCAACCCGATGGAACGCTGCGGCCGGGACTCCATGGCTACTTTAACCTGATAGGCAGGCTAATGGCTGGCAAAGGGCTTACACAACGTGATACCAGCGCTTATGGCTTTTATGGTGTACGCCTGCGGGAGGGCTTGAGGCAAACCATTGCGCCAATTGATACCGCAAAAGCAGATAGCCTGATGAAACAGGGCGGAGATGACAATGAAGTTTTGCCGGTAATTGAAGAGCCCGTGAAAAAACCTAACTTTCTGCAACGTTTATTTGGCAAGAAGGATACAACCGCCCAGAAACAGGAAGAAAAGGAAAAGCAAAAGGAAAAAACCGCCAAAGAAAAATTAAAAGAACAAATTGAGTCCCTTAAGCTGGATTATAAGAACAGAGAAGAGCATATTGACACTGCTGGTAAAACCCGCAAAGATATCCGGGTAGAAAAGCGCAGGTTAAAGCAGGAAGAAAAAGACAAGGAGCAGGAACTGAAAGATAAGGCTCAGCTTTAGTTTACGATAGCATGACTTATTTAAATGTTTAAACATCTATTTTTGTTTAAGCAATTAATAAAATCATGTCATTAGTAGAAAAATTACAAAAGAGGGCCGCTATTAAAAAATTCGACCCATCTAAAAAAATAAGTACTGAACAGTTAGATCAGTTACAAAGCGCTATCCAGCTTGCTCCCTCATCGTTAGGCCTGCAATCATTTAAAGTTATTGTTGTTCAGGATCCGGAAACCAGGGCAAAATTACGTGCGGCTGGTTATAACCAAGCCCAGATCACCGATGCATCTGCATTGTTTGTTTTTGCCTCGTTAACAACATTAGATGAAGCCTTTGGTAAAAAGTTTATCGATCTTGTTGCCGATACCCGCAGTGTTGACCGTGCAAGCCTTGAAGGTTTTGAGCAAATGATTTTAGGAACATTAAGCAGCCGTACCGATGACCAAAAATTGGCCTGGTCGCACAAACAAACTTACATCGCTTTAGGTGTATTGGTTTCAGAAGCCGCCGAATTAGGAATTGATGCAGCCCCTATGGAAGGTTTTGACGCAGCACAATTTGATGAAATATTGGGTTTGAAAGAAAAAGGATTAACTACTTCGGTTATCGCTGCTGTTGGTTTCCGCGCAGAAGATGATGTTTATAGCAAAATGATTAAAGTACGCAGGCCAAAAAGTGAATTGTTTATTCACGTATAATTGATGAATGGTTGATTAGGTGAGTAGTTGATTAGGTTAAACCTTCATACAGGCAACTACTTTACCACTCACCTAATCAACTACTCACTTTTCTCCTCCCGAACTCTTCCTGATAAACAGTTTCGACTTTAAAACAATGTGCCGTTTAAGGTTTGATGTTTTCTGCTCCAGGGCCTCAAATAGCAGCGTGGCCGCTTTTATACCCATTTCATAAGCTGGTTGTGTAATGGTTGATAATGCCGGGCTCAATAAGGGCGCTATGCCCAGGCTCGAAAAGCTAATCATCTTCAAGTCTCCGGGAATAGATATTCCCAGGTCATTACAAACATAATAAGTAGCGAAGGCCAGGCGTTCAACGGAACTAAAAATGCCATCAGGTTTAATTTCCTGCAGCACTTTGGTTAATATCTTATAATTTACTTTTTCGTCATTACTGCAATCTATTACAAGCTCGTCATCAAAAGCAACATCGTGCTTTTTTAAGGCATCCATATAACCCTGCATCCGCACCTGCCCTATTGATATACTTTTATTTACCACCAGGTAAGCTACCCTACGGCAGCCGGTTTGTAGCAGGTGTTCTGTGGCTGCAAAACTGCTATCATAGTCATTAGTGGTTACTTTAGCGGCATCAATATCCTCATAAACCCTATCAAAAAAAACAACAGGTACATTTTTCGACTCCAGCTGACGCAGGTAGTTATGATCGTTAGCCTCGCCCGATACCGACATGATGATGCCATCAACCTTGCCGTTATTTAAATAATTTACAAATGATACTTCCTTTTCAAAAACATCATCGGTACGATAAAGTAAAATATAAAAACCTTTTTTACGGGCGACCTCTTCAATGCCGTTTATGGCCTGTGAAAAAAAGTCGTTGGCTATTTCGGGGACTATAACTGCAATGGTCTTGGTTTTTTTATCACGCAGGTTACTGGCGTAATGGTTGGGTAAAAAATTATGCTCTTTGGCAAAGGCCAGAATACGTTCTTTGGTATCCTTGTTAATATCAGGGCTGCCATTAAATGCCCTCGAAATGGTTGAAGTAGATATATTAAGCTCCTTAGCCAGTTTCTTTATATTAACAATATCCATTATGCTCCGCTAAATCATTTTTATTCAGCCAAATGTAAGAAAACTGATTTATTTAAGCCCGAAAATTCAACTGTATTTCTTGTTAATCGTAATAAATCATACACTAAACCATACACATTACATACTGTTGAAAATGGCTTTAACTGTAAGTTAATCAATGGCATGCACTTTGCACTACTTTAAGCCGAAGGGATTGAATAGAATATGGCGAAGAAAATTTTTATTGTTGATGACAACGAGCTTATGATAGAGGTAATGACCTATATTTTAACCAGCAATGGTTACGATGTGGTATCATATAACGATTGGCATAACATATTTAACGATATCAGGAGTACCCACCCTGACCTGGTTATTCTTGACGCCTTGTTCCCGGGCATGAGTGATCTGGATATATGTAAGCTGATAAAGCTGAACAGGAATACCAGTAACATACCGGTAATCATCTGCTCGGGCGGTGATGATATTGATTCCTCTTTATCACAAAAAGGCGCTCCAAACGACGTATTGCACAAACCTTTTGACGCAAATAACCTGTTAGAAAAGGTTGAATACCTGCTTGCAGCCTAATTTTCGCCATTTTTATAATTTACTTTAATCAACTGTTTAGCAATACCTTACACACAAAAAGGTACGTTTATTACATCTTTTTATTTTTTTAGGATATTGGATTTGTATATTTACCCGGAGAGAAGACAAAGATGGGACTGCCACTAAGAATAACATACAATGATACCGACCACGTGTATCAGATCAATACATCGCCAATAAACAAGGGCACAAGCGAGCTTGAAATTTTGTTGAATGGGGAAAAGATCACCCTTCAAAAAGATGAGCGCAGCGTGTGGATCCAACAAGGCGACGGGCCGCTGATCGATCCTGAATTAGCGCAGGCTTTAGGAAGATCTGTTTCTTTAAGATTTAGGATGTAGGAAAACCTCCCCTGCTTTTTGATAAGTATTTATTTAAAATCAACCTTTATTATTTTTTCCCTTTTTTTCAAGGTTTTCAATAAAAGAAGTAAGCTCTTTTGTAAAATCGTCAAGAATCAAAGCGGATACCTCCATATAACCTATTAGCTTTTTTAATGTGGCTGGAGAGCTTATAAATTGAGAAAGCATTTGCGCAATTCCCAATATATTTGCTACAGGTTGCCTTACTTTATGATGTGTCATAAACATCATTTCTTCGAGCCCCTGGATGTATTCCTTTAAAAAAACTTCTGTACTTTTTATTTTGTCGTAAGCTCTTGTTAACTCCTCGGCCTTTTTTTGTTTTTCATCATTTTGAACCACCAGCTCACGGTTGGCAACAATCAGTTCATCGGCACGCTTCTGTTTTTCCTGGTTTTGGAATACAAGCTCTTCATTGGCTATGATGAGTTCAGCGGCCCGCTTTTCTTTTTCAGAATTTTGAAAAGCGAGCTCTTTATTAGCAATGATTAACTCATCCGCGCGATCTTGTTTTTCCCGGTTTTGAAACTTAAGTTCATTATTTGCTATAATAAGTTCCGCGGCCCTATTCTCCTTTTCAGAGTTTTGAAAAGCCAACTCTTTATTGGCTATAATCAATTCTCTTGCACGATTCTCTTTCTCAGAGTTTTGAAACGCTAACTCTTTATTCGCAATTGCCAGCTCATTGGCCCGTTTTTCTTTTTCAGAGTTCTGAAAAGCCAACTCATCATTTGCTATTATTAATTCGGCTGCGCGCTTTTCTTTTTCACCATTTTGAAACAGCAATTCTTTATTCGCAATTATAAGCTCCTCAGACGGTCCTTTATTCATGGCAACAGGTAATTGTGTATATAACTTTGAACATCGCTTAAAGCGATCACTATGCATTGCTGTTATCACCCCGAAAACATGAGAACAACCCATTTAAACACATTCGTTTTATGATAACAAGATGTGGTTTAGCAATAAAGGATTAAAAAAGTAAATTGATCAGAACATCAATCAACTGTAAATGAATTTTTATTAATGTGAAAATACTATTATTAAAATTATAAAATGCCTCTTAAACGGCGAAAAATGGCTATAACTCTATTATAGATATTGGATATTAATTAAACTTATATGAGAATAATCAATACGCTATTTAAATTTAAATCCTCATAATTACAAATTGCCGAATTATTTCCAGTGTAGCGTCATATCAATGCTGTTTTATTTAACAGTGTCCGCCGAAGTATTTTCCTGATTAGCCGCAATGAAGACATGTACGATGACAATCGATTGAAAATATTGCTAATTAAGGAAGGCGTGGTATTGAAGTAAAAAAGCCCCCCTTGCTATCGCAGCTCGGAGGACTTTACCTAAACCTTATCACAATAAGGGCTTCGCCTTTTTTGCGCTGCGAACATACCATAACCGCAATTAAATGAGTACAAGTGTCGATGAAAGGAATATATCTATCGATAAAATCTATGTCTGCGGCACGGAGTAGATTAACAACTTGCTATTCACAAGTTGTTAATCTACATTTGACTCTCGTAATGCCCGTTAAATTCTAATCAATATGCTTACAGACATCAATCCGAAACTACCAATGCGCGATAAAGCCATTACCAGGGATTTTTATTTAAACAAATTGGGATTTCAGGAATTTGGTAGTGCCGACTACGATGGTTACCTTATGGTACAAAAAGATAGCATCCAAATTCACTTTTTTGAATTTAAAGACCTTGATCCAAAAGAAAACTATGGGCAGGTATATATCCGTACCGATGATATAGAGGAGTTTTACAATTTTGCCAGAAGCCAAAACGTTAACAGCACCAAGTTGGAGCATAAACTCTGGCAACAAAAAGAGTTCTCTATTCTTGACCCTGATAACAATTTGCTGACCTTCGGGCAGCGTTTATTGTAAACAACATTTCGTTAAAACCAAAAACACCTGCATATCAATGATTTACAGGAGTTTTTGTGGCATACTCGGGATGGCAGGAGAATTATCGAAGCACTTTTTTGCAGAATTTGAAGAAGCTATTGGACTAATTTACGAATTTAATCCCCGCCCGTTCCAGGCACCCTTTCAAGAGCCTTTCGGTCAAAAATAAAATTAATCCCCTATTTTGATGCCGCAGCTATAAATCCTAAATTTAAAACGCAGGCATAAAGATCACCTACCCCAAATCAAAATAAATGAAACTAACCAAAATAATTAATCGCACCATAGCGCTCAGTATATTGTGCCATATGATATGGAATTTAAACCCGGCAATGGCCCAGGTACCAATTCGCGACCCGCATACGCCCGGTTATGTATCGGCCAGGGAATTACCGGATGGCGCCATTCCTTCGCCCGACTCCAATGGAAATTTTATTATCGGCCCCACACATAATCCTGCACCGGAATCGATGGTACAAATTGATGTATCGCAAGGGACCGTTTACCGCTTTACCATAGATTCGATGGATAGCCGGATTTATCCCGGCATTGCCCGGGAACCAAATACATTTGGCACGGCAGATCCGGCAAACCCTGCAAAGTTGATCGTCACTACAAGCCATCCGGCTCACTACATCCGCCAGGTGGCCGTGTATGTTCCCAAACAGTATGTAGCAGGTACTGCAGCACCGTTCATTGTTGGGGCCGATGGGCCAGACGACTTGCTTTTCACAGCATTAAACAACCTGATTGCCGAAGGCAAGTTACCGGCAATGATCGGCATCTCTATCGGCAACGGCAGCGGGGATGCACAAGGCAGTGAACGGGGCCTGGAATACGATACGATGAGCGGTGTATACGCCGAATTTGTTGAACATGAAATACTGCCCCTGGTAGAAAGCAAATGCCACGTACAACTAACCAAAGACCCTGCAGGGCGTGCTACCATGGGTGGTAGTTCGGGCGGATCATGCGCCCTGATCATGGCATGGTACCACCCGGAATGGTATCACCGTGTGCTCACCTACTCTGGTACCTATATAAACCAGCAATGGCCCTGGAATCCCGAAACACCGCAGGGCGCCTGGGGATTTCATGAACACATCATCTCGAAAAGTAAACCTAAGCCATTGCGCATCTGGATGGAGGTAGGCGATCAGGACCTTTTTAATCCAAACATCATGCGCGACGATATGCACGATTGGGTGCTTGCAAATGAAAACATGGCAAAAGTACTTGCCGCTAAAGGCTATCAATACCAGTTTATTTTTGCCCGCAACGCCCGGCATGTTGATTATAAAGTAAAACAGCAAACACTTCCCGAAGCCCTGGAGTGGCTTTGGAAAGATTACCGCCCGGCGAAGGCTACGCGATAATAAAAATTTGTTAGAAATCAGGGACTATAGGGTATTCTCGAATACCGCCCAGCGCTACAGCAATTAACCGGCTTTTGATGAAAATTATCGAGGAGATTAACATAATCTCGAACCGGTTTTGCTTATTTAAATGGCTGATAAAAAACGTATTGAATCAATTAGGCGATTCGAGATTAGTCCTATTCGGGCTACCTACCATCCGTAGACGGAATTGGACAATTCTCGAACTTTTTAGAGGATGCGAAAAATGTCAAAAACATACTAACTGAATCGAGTAATATGATCCCGTGTTGTGATGTCAGGCAATTTCTTATGTTCTGACAATTTTCATTTTTCAGCCGATATAATCAGGGAAGAACAATTCATTATAAGCCTTCCGTCGGTTAGCGTGCCATTGCAATCTGCCAGCAAATCAGCTTTTATTTTTTTACGCGCTTCTTCACTCAGGGTGCTTAATAACTGCACCACTGACTCAGACATTTCCGTTCTGTTCAGCCAATAATTTTCTGCAGTTCCAAAATCTACTGTGCTGAAAATAGTTTCTTCATTTACGTTTTTAAAACCGGCGTCCTCAAACAACTGTTTCATTAAACCGGGTGCGGCACACCGAAACATACCTGGTGCATTTACGGGCGGTCGTGGCATTTCAATATGTTTTGATAAAGCTTTCGTCATTGTGGTATACCAATCATTCTTTTCTGCTCCAGCCCAAACACTGACCGCCATTTTTCCACCATTTCTACAAACACGAAATATCTCTTTTGCCGCCAATTGCATATCAGGGAAAAACATAAAACCCATCCGGCAACTTATTTTATCAAAAAAATCGTCACTGAATGGAAGGCTGGATACATCCGCCACTTTAAATTCGACATTATTTATATCCCGTTCCTGCGCATAAGCCTGTGCAATGACAAGCATTTCTTCAGACAGATCGGTCGCATACACTTTGCCGCCTTTTGCTATCGCTGCAATTGAAAATGCAGGCTCGCCTGTACCCGATGCAATATCCAGCGTTACATCTTTTGTTTTTACATCCAGCGCTTTTATAATCGCAGCGCCCATTGGCTTTAAAAAGTTCATTGTAAATTCATCCCATTTTCTCCAGCTATGGGCCACTTTGTTCCATGTTTCTTTTTGTTCGTTACTAATGGTTTGCACTTGTTCGTTCATATAATATGTTTGGAATTGAGAAAGAAAACTAAAGATAGCAAGAAGTTGATGTTGTTGGCTGAAGTAACGTTTGAGAATGATTATTTTGCACATAAAAGCCTCGGTAGTTTTGTTACGTTGGAGGGGGGGGGAAAATACTACTCCTTGGCGCAAGGGCTTGAGTGGACTGGCGGCGAGGCGTTCGATGATTACATTAGATAACGTTGCAAAAATGTGCAAAACCGGAAAAACCAATTCCAAAATTAAGCTGCAATAACCGCTGATCTTGGCGACGATTCATATCAGATAACTACCTGATAATCTTTTGCAATTCCACTATTTATTCGCAAATTTAACTAAGCCAAAGAAACGACTAAGAACCGTTAACAATACGTTAACAGAAAAAAGAAAGGCAGCTATTTTATATCGTAACTGCCTGTTTATGAGGTAGCACAATTTTCTTTGATATAACTTGAATATATTGGGCTGGAATAAATCAAAAAGCCTTTAAATCTATGATTTAAAGGCTTTTTGATACTGGTTGGTATCGCTTTTGTCGGGATGGCAGGATTCGAACCTGCGGCCTCCACATCCCAAATGTGGCGCGATACCGGGCTACGCTACATCCCGATTAATCTTGATTGGGGTGCAAATATATAATTTGTTTGGTGAATTCAAAGCAGATAATCAAATGTGATGGCATCTTCTTTCAAATAGCTTTGATATTTAGCCACATAGCATCTTCTTTTTATTTAAACTTACATTCGCGTTCAGCATTAATTGCTGAATCGATTGTCGGTATTTTAACACAGTATTGTTAAATATTATATGGGCTGCAGATAATACAATTGGTTTTTTTATCTTAACACCCTTGACAAATACAGTTTACCCAACCTTTTTCGTTTAATTGTGTATTTGGTACTTTAGCACTGAATTATGAAGTCTGCTGAAAATTATGAATTGCTAATTGGAAAGATAAACATCTTTATAAGAAAGTATTATTTCAATAATTTTTTGCGCGGATTAATATTTTTAGGAGCCGGTTTGTTTACGGCATACGTTGTTATCACACTCAGCGAATATTTTGGCAACTTTAACATACTTTTCCGAACCATCCTTTTTTATTTTTTCATCACCCTTAATATTGGTTTAATATGCTGGCTAATATTACCGCCATTGTTATCATGGGTTAAATTAGGCAAATCATTAACGCACGATGAGGCCGCGGAAATTATTGGCAGGCATTTTCATGATGTAAACGATAAGCTGCTCAACACCCTTCAACTTAAAAAATTAGCAACTGCCGATGCCAACCACAGCGCGCTTATCGAGGCGAGTATCGATCAAAAGATAGAATCATTAAAACCGGTAAGCTTTCCATCGGCTATCAACATCCGCGAAAACACTAAATATTTAAAATGGATATTAGCCCCGGTTGCTGTTATCATCATCATAGCACTTGCCGCGCCCTCTGTTTTAACCGAAAGCACAAAAAGACTGATCAGGCACGATGAATATTTTGTACCGGTGGCACCCTTTAAATTCAACGTGCTCAATAAAACATTAGCTGTTGTTCAGGGTGATGATCTTAAGCTCGATTTAAAACTCGATGGCGATAAACTGCCTGCCGATATATATGTAGAAACCGCCGGCAATACCTTTAAGCTGGATAAAGAAACCAATAGCCGCTTTCATTATCTGTTCACAAATCTTCAGCAAAGTACCCGGTTCAAACTTATCGGGAACGGCTTTACGTCAGAACTCTATGAGATTAAAGTAAATCAGAAGCCTGCTTTATTGCATTTTGATGTGGAGCTGAGTTATCCTGCCTATCTGCGTAAAAAAAATGAAACCTTAGTAAACGCCGGCGACCTTGTAATACCCGCAGGCACCAATATTAAATGGCTGCTGCACACCCAATATGCAACCGGGTTACAGTTTTTAATGAACAATGTTCCCCGCCAGGTTGCCCCCTCAGGCACCGACTTTTTTGAACATAGCGAAAAGGTTTTCAAAAATGCCATTTATAAGCTTAGCCCCGTAAATACACAGGTAAACCATAGCGATTCGGCCACGTATCACATCAATGTAATTATGGATGAGGTGCCCGCAATCAGCGTTGCGGAGAAACCGGATTCGGTTAGCTTGAAGTCGTTGTATTTCAATGGGAAAATACAGGATGACCATGGATTTTCGGCTTTAACATTCCACTATACTGTCCAGCCGTCCGGCAATAACAACAACCCAAAAACGTTTATAAAACGCGTGGAGGCGGACATGACACAAACACAGGCCGATTTCTTTTATTTCTGGAATTTAAAGGACATGGGGATCAATCCCGGCGATAGGGTGACCTATTATTTCGAGGTGGCCGATAATGATGCCGTAACCGGACCTAAAAAAGCCCGCACCGCCGAGCGTACACTGAATGTTCCCGACGCCGAGGAGATAAATAAGCAGTTAAACGCGGGCACACAAGCTATCAAACAAAAAATGCAGTCGGCCATTAAGCTGGCAGGGCAGATTGAGCATGATTCACAAAAGCTGAATCAATTACTGCTTAATAAAAACACCCTCTCTTTTGATGAAAAGAAACAAGTGGAAGACCTGATGCAAAAGCGTAAGGATTTGGAAGACCTCGTAAAGGAAATTAAGGACGACAACAAGAAAAACCTATATAACCGCCAGGAAAACCAACAACAAAATGACGAGATATTAGACAAGCAAAAACAAATTGAAGACTTGTTTAACAACGTGCTGGATCAAAAAACAAAAGAACTACTTAAAAATCTGCAGCAGCTATTGAATGAGCAGCAAAAAGATGCCACTCGGGATGAGCTATCTAAAATGCAGATGGATAATAAATCGTTAAAAAAAGAGCTCGACCGTATGCTGGAGCTTTACAAAAAGCTGGAGTTTGATCAAAAGCTCAATCAGCAGATAGATCAACTTAACAAGCTGGCAGATAAAGAACAAAAACTATCCGAAAAAACAAACCAGCAAGGCGCCAATCAGCAGCAATTACAGCAGGAACAGGATAAGCTAAAAAACGATTTTGAGGAGGTTAAAAAAGGGCTTGATGATCTGCAGAAAACAAATGAGCAGGCCGAGCATAAAAACGACTTCCAAAACCCCGAAAAGGAAACCAAAAGTATAGAGCAACAAATGGATCAAAGTGCCGGCGACCTGCAAAAGAATAATAAGAGCAAGGCAAGCAAAGCACAACAGCAGGCCGCTAAAGAAATGCAGCAACTGGCCGGCAAGCTACAGCAGCAGGATGAGGAAGGCGAGAGCAAGGAAAATGCTATTGACGCCCAGCAACTGCGCGAGCTACTAAAAAATCTGGTGAACAGCTCTTTTAACCAGGAGAAGCTAATGCAAACATTAAAAAGCACCAACCCAACAGATCCATCTTATATTTCCCTTTCGCAAAGCCAAAAGGATATTAAGGATAACTTAAAAACAGCCGAAGACAGTTTATATGCACTCAGCAGGCGCATTCCCCAAATTCAATCAACCGTAAACCAGGAGATCAGCAGTATCAATACCCACATAGATCAGGCGCTGGATAACCTTGGCGACCGGCGTACTGCCGAAGCCAACCGCAACCAGCAATACGCCATGACATCCATGAACAACCTGGCCTTGATGTTGAGCGAAGCATTGGACCAGCTGCAAAAAATGATGAATAAAGGCAAGGGCGGCAAAGGAAAACCCCAATCAATGTCTCAGCTATCAAAAATGCAGCAGCAGTTAAATCAAAACATGCAAAAAGCGCGCGAGCAGATGCAACAGCAAGGCAACCAGGGCAAAGGCCAGCAAGGAAACCAGGGTAATATGAGCGAGCAACTGGCCCGTATGGCCCGCCAGCAGCAGATGATACGGCAGCAGTTAGAGCAAATAAATCGTGAAGAAAACAAGGACGGAAAGGGCGGTTTAGGAAATTTAGATAAAATTTCGAAAGAAATGGAACAAACTGAGCATGATCTCGTAAACAGGAAGATTACAGATGAAGCGCTGAAAAGGCAACAACAAATTCAGAGCCGATTATTGGAAGCTGAGAAGGCACAACAGGAACGCGAGCAGGATCAGCAAAGAGAAAGCCATAACGGTAAAGATATACCACCGGGGTACATAAAAGCACTGCAGGATTATCAGCAGCAGAGAGCAAAACAGACAGAACAGATAAGAACAGTATCTCCGGCACTTAATTTGTATTACAAGCAAAAAATAAAATCTTACTTTGATCAACTTAATGCCAAATAACATGGAACAGGCAAATGTTCAAACCGGCGAATTATACACGTTACAGCTACCGTCAAACCCGGAGAGCATAACGCAGCTTGAGGCGCTGATAGAAGAGATTGCTGACAAATATCATGTTGCCGAGGATACTTTCGCCAATATGATGACCTGCTTAAACGAAGCTGCTATTAATGCCATAATACATGGTAACAAACTGGATATGTCAAAAAAGGTAATCATTAACGCCGAGGTTGACTTAAAGCGCATTATATGGACAGTTACCGACGAGGGCGAAGGCTTTGACTATAATCACCTGGCCGATCCAACAGCTCCCGAGAACCTGGAAAGCCTTACCGGCCGTGGCGTGTTCATCATAAAACACCTTGCCGATCAATGCATTTTTAATACAGCCGGCAACGAAATTGAACTACATTTTAAAATATAATGCCTACTATCCAGTTTTTCGAAGAAGATATCAGCTATAAATTAAAAGATAAAGCCAAGGTAAGGCAATGGATAAAAGATACTATTACCGCCGAGGGTTTTAAACTAAAAGAGCTTACCTACGTATTCTGTTCAGATGCATACCTGCTGCCCCTCAACCAGCAATACCTTGATCATGACACCTATACCGATATCATTACCTTTGATAACAGCGAGGTTGAAGGAGATATAGTTGGCGATATTTTTATATCTGTTGAGCGCATCCGCGAGAACGCCGCGAAGTTTGGCATAACCGAAACAGAGGAACTTCACCGGGTAATTATCCATGGCGCGTTGCATCTTTTAGGCTACACAGATAAAAGTGTTGTTACAAAGAAAAAAATGACGCAGAAAGAGGACGAGTATTTGGCTAAGAGAAGTTTTATTAGCTAATTTTACTTAGATATTTCTTTAATCATCAATTATTTATACCATGAAACTAATTACGTTAATATTCGCCTTCTTTTTAATGTCGGCACCATCCTCGGTTTATGATTTCAAACTTAAATCTATCGATGGCGAAAACTTTTCACTTGCCAAATACAAAGGCAAAAAAGTACTTATTGTAAATACAGCCTCCAAATGTGGCTTTACCAAGCAGTACAAAGATCTGGAAGCCCTTGCCGAGAAATACAAAGGCAAACTGGTAGTAGTTGGCTTCCCTGCAAACAATTTTGGCGGACAGGAACCTGGCACCAACCAGGACATCAAAACCTTTTGTAAAGAAAACTTTAATGTTACTTTCCCTATGAGTGGCAAAGTAAGTGTATTAGGGCTGGATATCGATCCATTGTTCCAATACCTTACAACAGCACCAAACCCAGAGTTTACAGGTGACATTAAATGGAACTTCGAAAAATTCCTGGTAGATGAGAACGGTAAACTGATCCACCGCTTCAGGTCACAAACTACCCCATTATCAGACGATATTACAAAATATCTTAACTAAGGTTAGCTGACGTATAATAGAATTAGTGAGGCTCCGGTTTACCGGGGCCTTTTTTGTTGGTGAAATATTTAATACTTAGGAAACCACCATTAAGCATATCGATTTGATTTTAGATTGCAGCTTAATTTCATTCGAGAGAGTTATATATCAGAACTTAATCCAGATAAAATTTTCATTATTTACAATGCGTATAACGCTATCAACTTTAATAACCTGGTCTTTATTAATACCTCCTACCCAGGGTTGATTAACCCATCCTTTGCCTGGAACATACTGAATTTCTCCCTTTCTGATATTTGTAGGTACAATGCATTTGACTAATTGGCCTCGTTCCGGAAAATCACTACCATTTTCCGTTATAAAATTTTGTTCGGACCACTTTCCATTACTATATATCCCATAGTATGCATAGCCGCTTTTTTGTGGTTTTGCAATAAAACGTTGAATGCTATCAATCGAGGCCTTTTTCTTCGTAATACTTTTAAAGGTTGATTTAACAGAATCTTTAAACCCGGGATCAACCTTTTTAAAAGTATTAGTTGATGATACGTATTGGTTTAATGCGGCAGCAACATGATAATTACTATCAACGGTCTTTTTAATACGATTAAAGTTAGTAGCGAGATTCTGGGAATCTGTAGCCGTTGATAAGTAGATTGTTTTGCCTGGGATATTGTTCTTTAGTAGTACGTTAAGTTCTTTTTTGCTTTCGGCATCTTTTTGCTCGAAATAAAGAGATCCTCCAAACACTAAAACCAGAATGCTTATACTTATTATCGCCGGGAAGTACTTCTTTAGCTTATTTTCCGCCGTTGATGACTCCTTTAAATTATTGCTAAGGGCGCCTATTTTGAAGAAAATATACGCTACAATTGCCAGGAAGACAATAATTAGCAACACTGTTAATGCTTGTAATTTCATAATTATAATGAATTATTAATTACATTAGATGGATTACGTTTAAGCATAGCCAATAGGGAGCCTGACCAACTAAGACCAGAAAAAACACCTGTTTTGGGATCATTCGGAGATATGAGCACTACTGCAAGGATTGTACCGATGATCGGTAAAACAATAAAATCTAACCTATTGTAAAAGGTATCTGATTGATTTGGTATTACCCCTCGCAAAAACACCTTAGAGCCTTGAAAGCTTTTGTCATATAAAGACAAAACATGCCCAATTAATGAACCTATCCATACAAAAAAGTATGGCCCTATAGTAATTTCCTGAAATAATTTAAAAAATTCCATAGCCATCAATTTTAATAACTAAAATTATGGAATAAGATTCTTAATATCAAGAAGTTAAATAAACTCAACCGACTTTCCATTCCATCTGCTTGTGTCTTCACAAACAGCTGCCCAACTAATGTGGCATAGAGGTTTGTGGGGTACACAAACTACGGAAACAGAGGCCTTACAAGCTATGAGAATGCGTTTTTATACACTTAAAAACAACCATGTCTTAGCAACCCAACACCGTATCTATCAAACGTCATTCATAAGCACCACAAATCACTCCCCATAGAAAATCCCTACACAGCGTGGCAAGTTTACAAAAGCAGCATATTCTAATTTTCACCATTAAAAAGGCCTTTCCCGATAAATCAGAAAAGGCCTTTTTAAAAGCTTTTGTATGCCCTCTTAAAAAAGAGGAAGGGTAATTAAACTCTTTTTGATTTGATACGAGCTGCTTTACCGGTAAGGGCACGCAGATAGTACAATTTAGAGCGACGCACTTTACCGTGACTGTTCACTTCAATTTTATCAATGTTTGGAGAGTTAATAGGGAAGATACGCTCAACACCTATACCATTAGAAACTTTACGAACGGTAAATGTCTCTGAGTTACCTGCACTGTTACGTTGTATAACAACACCCTGGTAAACCTGGATACGTTCTTTGTTTCCTTCTCTGATTTTATAATGCACACTTACAGTATCACCAGCCTTAAAGGAAGGAAACTGTCTTTTTTCTATTGATTGCTCTTCAACAAATTTTACTAAATCCATGATTTTTAGCTCTTAAAGCGATTTTTAGCCCGTAAAAATCGGATTGCAATTATAGGGATTATTTTTTATAAATGAAAGTCTATTTTAAAAATTTCCACAATTTGTATTTTGTTAACAATTTGATGGTGATTATATTGATTCTGCGAGCCGTTCATTTCCATTATTGGCAAACCTGCTTCCAAATATAATTATTCTTCTAAAATCTCCGCCTCTGTCCTTTTTTCGGTAAAGTAGGCTACCAGGGTGTACACCAAACCAATAATAAGCAGATTAAATACAAAGTTAATGAGCGTATCGCTTACCGAATGTGAGCGCTTGTCTATATCAATAAATGTATAAACAGCATAGGCAAATGCAATAACCAATATTACCCAGCCTGCAACAGCTGCAGGAAGGTAAATAATTCCTTTGCGGGTGAACCAGTTTAATTTCATGATTTTAATTGTTAATGGAGATGCTTTCTGTCATAACATAACTTATAAAAACAAACACGATAGCCAGGCTGATCAGTATGAGCAAAATATTCCAGCGTTTTATTTTCAGGGTGATGCTGAGCTCCTTTACCTTACGCCGGCTGGGATCAATGTGCCGAACCTGTACATGCAAAATGGATAGTACATTAATAATAATGCAGATGATAGGCAGAAAAAACAATACTATTGGTCCCAGGAAATCTATAAAAGGAGTTTTTGCAAGGCCAGACATTAAGGTAAACATGGCCGCGAACCATCCCATCCTGAGGTGAAAAAAGTAGAACATAAAAACGCATAATAAAAAATAGCAGGGCACTGCCACCAACCAAACCCCAAGTGCCGCCGAACGCTCCGCATTCATGATGGCCATTTTCACCGTATTTTGATGTTGGGAAGGGTTTACATCCGGTACTTTTAAGTTTTCCATTTGCTGTAAAAAATCATCGTTATTTTTCATGTTAATTACATTTATAATGCATTAATTGATTTTGGTTGCATTGCTACAACATGTTTCTTAATTTTTCCAGGCCGCGGGACAATAATGATTTTACCGTTCCTTCATTTTTCCCCAGGATCTCGCTGATCTCGGTATTGGTTTTTTGTTCAAAATAGCGCAGCGCCACCACTTCCTGGTACTTAACATCAAGCTTAAGCAGGTTTTGGCGTATTACGTTATAATCATTGTAGGCTTTAATTTCCTGCTCCATTATTTCCCGCTCGTTCTCCGCATTTTCATGAAGCAGCTTCTCCATCTGGGGGTTCTCCAGCAACTGCTGTAACGATTGGGGTTTGTACTTACTACTGCGATAATATTGATTAAGCTCATTGGTGGCAATCCGATACAACCAGGACGACAAGCGAATACCCCGCCACTGAAAATTACCAATTTTGAGGAAAGCCTTTAAAAAAGTTTCGGCGGCAATATCTTTTGAAAGATCATAATCGCCGGTACGGCGCATAACATAACCAAACACAGGTTTGTACCACACATCAAACACCTGCCCAAAAGCAGCCGGTTCCGTTCGGCATTGTTCAATAAGCTGGGCTTCCTGGTTGGGGTTCATAGTTGCAACATCCCTGTAATGCAATAGGCATCATTTGGTTGCAATCTAATTTAGGGAAAGTGAATGGTTTTTGGTTGATTGGCTGGCTTTGCTGACAGGATGATAAAATGGTAAAAACTAAACCACCACTCACCCAATCAACTACTCACCAACTCACTCCAACAAATCAGGCCTGCGGGTTTTAGTTCGTTCCAAAGCCTGCTCAAACCGCCATTTTTCAATTTCGGGGGTATTCCCGCTTAGCAGGATATCAGGCACCTTGTAGCCATTCCAATCGGCAGGGCGGGTATATACAGGGGCATCAAGCATATCGTCCTGGAACGAGTCGGATAGGGCCGACGTTTCATCGCTTAACACACCGGGGATCAATCGTACAATGGCATCCACCAAAACGGCAGCTGGTAGCTCGCCACCCGACAGCACATAATCGCCGATTGAAATCTCACGGGTAACATAAATATCACGGATGCGCTGATCAATCCCTTTATAATGTCCGCATAAAATAATAATGTTGCCTTTGCTGGATAGCTGGTTAGCAATAGCCTGGTTAAGCCGCTCGCCATCAGGCGACATAAATATCACCTCGTCATACTCCCTTTCAGCTTTCAGCTTTTCAATACAGGCTGCAAACGGAGGGATGGTCATCACCATGCCACTGCCACCACCGTAGGGGTAATCATCCACGCTTTTTTGTTTGCTGGTAGAGTAATCGCGCAGGTTGTGCACATTAATTTCGGCTATGCCCTTTTTTTGGGCACGTTGCAAAATGGAGTGTGCAAATGGGCTTTCCAGCAAGCCGGGCAAAACAGAAATGATATCGAAACGCATGTGCAAATGTGCAAATTTCAGATTTCAAATGTGCAGATGATGAAAAGAAATGGTTGTATTGAAGCTTCCGCGTCAAAAAAAACCTCTTCTAAGCATCCTAACTCCTATCCCCTATGCTGATAAATCCCCCATAAATTCCCCGCCGGGTCGGTAAAGTGGGCGGTGATCTCCGGGAAATCTTTTCCTATGGGTTGGGTCACCGTTCCGCCGTTGGCTGCTATGGCCAAAAGCGTAGCTTCCGCATCATCAACCATAATGGAAATAAGCAGGCCTGCCGTTGTCATTGGCTCCCGCCCGGTTACCCACATGCCGCTTACCTCGCCAACGCCGTCATCAAAAGATGCAAAACCCTCGTTGTTAGTCCGGATTTGCCAGCCAAATGTTTTTTCAAAAAAAGCCGATGATACGGCAATATCGTTGGCGGGGATTTCGATGTAACAGATCTTGCCGTTACCATAAGTAGGTTCGTTTGCCATGGTTAGTTAATTTATATGCCTAAATACCTTTTGTCTTGCAAAATACTTCTTGTCTTGATTCCTGACTCTTAATTCTTGACTCTAATCTATTGCTCAAATAACAGCCTGAATCTGCCAGCGGTGGCCGAACGGATCCTCAATCTCGCCCTGGCGGTAGCCGTAGTCATAATCCTGCACTGCAGATTTGATGGTAGCTCCCGCAGCAACAGCCTGCGCCATAACCGCATGCACATCATCTACAAAAAGGCCTATAGTTACCGATGGTTTATTTTTTTCCAAACTAAAAAAACCAGAATATGGGGTTTGTTCATGCAGGTGAAACATCGCGCCGTTGATGGAAAGCTCGGATACATGAATAGTGCCATCATCGTTGCCGAAACGGCGGAGCTCCTCGGCCCCAAAAGCATTAATATAAAAGCTGATATCTGTAACCCCGTTGGGTATAGCCAGCATGGGTGCAAAAATTGGTTTGTCTTTCATAATTATATCATTTAATTAATCCTCTTCATCCAACGTAAAAATATCTTCAACGGCCTTTCCAAACACCCGCGCTATTTTCATAGCCAGCACGGTTGAAGGCACGTATTTGTTGCTCTCAATGGTATTTATAGTTTGGCGCGACACTCCTACCCTTTCAGCAAGGTCGGCCTGGGTAATGTTTTTGATAGCGCGCTCTACCCTAATATTGTTTTTCATGACTGTACTTATTCCTTAATTAAACGGTTATTCTGGAATATCTTCCACCTGAAACGGATAATAAAAAACACAAGGGGAACCAGTAAATTTAAAAACAGGATATGCTCGGTATCTGTAGAAAAAACCAAACTGATGATTAAAAACAAATAATTCACATATACCGCCCATTGTAACGAGTCGAGCCGTAATTGTACTATTTGTTCATCTTCAATTTTCTCTTTTGAAAATGCAGCAATGAATAAGCCAATGGCCATCAATAAGGTGGTCGACATAAAAAACAGGTGCCGGCCATTAAAAATGCCCATATCTGTATCGTCCCCATGAACACCCATCAGCTGTTTTTTGTACAACACAAAAGGGATGTGCACAAATACCAAAAAGTAACCTAAATAGCGGCCCCAGTAAGGGAATAAGAATAATGGCTTCATAATTGTAAAGTTTGGCTTACCAAATGTAAAACAAACTTTACAAAGTTCAAATATCTTTCAAAAGTTTTTTAGTGCCTGATAACATCCTGTTTTTTTAATCTACCGTCCGGACACAAAAAAAGGCCGGCGAATAAACAGCCGGCCTTCAAATTTTTCTAAGTCGTAATTACAAACTCAACCACTTTTTCCTTACAGCCAATTGCGGCATGGTTGGGTTATCTATTGATACAATCTTATATTTTACCCTTGCGTTTCTTAACAGGGTAACCGGCAAAGTAATGTTTTGGCCGTCGCGGTTTACGGTTACCTCTATTTTATCCCCAGGTTTTTTGCCATTTATCATGGTAGATGCATCTGTAATAGGGTTTCCATCAATGGCTGTTATTTCGTCGTTTACGTTAATACCATCAATATAAGCCGCGGTGCCGCGGATTACATTGGTAACCATTACTTTTTTAGCAGCTGTTGTACCGGTAACTACACCAAGAGCCGCGTCATTATTATCGGCCAGCTCATCCACTATTTTGTAACCTGCATAGCCCAGGTATTTGTTATAATCAACCGGATCAACGCCGTTAATGTATTTTTTATAAAAATCATCCAGCTTTTTACCGGCAAACATTTCAAACGCCTTTTTAAACTCGGCATCTGTATAGCCGCGTTTTTTAGTTTTGTAGTAAGTGATGTACATATACTTCATCACATCATCAAGCGAGTGTTTCCCGTTTGAGTTATTGATGATCTCCAGGTCGAGCATCATGCCTATTATGGCCCCTTTTGTATAATAGGATATAGTAGTATTGTTGGAGTTTTCATTAGGGCGATAGGCCTTGATCCAGGCATCAAAGCTCGATTCGGCCACGCTCTGCACATCTTTACCCGGCAGGTTTTCCAGTACATTAAACTCATTGGCTATTTGATCCAGGTAGTTTTCTGGCGGATAAAGGTTAGTACGGCGTACGGCTATTTCCTGGTAGTACTCCGTAAAACCTTCAGCTATCCAAAGGTTAGTAGTATAATTCTCGTTATCATAATCAAACGGACCTAATACTATTGGCCTCAGGCGTTTTACATTCCACAAGTGAAAGTGCTCATGAGCTACCAGGCCCAGGAAACCCTGGTATCCTTTTTCGTTACTATAATTATCACGCGATGCACCTAAAACTGTTGAGCTTAAATGCTCAATACCTCCCCCGCTACGCAAGTGATTGTGTACTATAAAGGTATAATGCTTATTAGGGTTTTCGCCAAATATGGCGGCCTCCTGCTCCACAATAGCATGCATATCTTTTTTAAGGCGCTCCTTATCATAATTACCGCCACCATACATACACACCTCGTATTTTACCCCCGATACATCAAAACCAAAAACATCCTGGTTTCCTACCTCGATAGGTGAATCGAACAGGATATCAAAATTAGGCGAATGCCTTACAAACGGATCGCCGTTTACCATATCTAAACTGGTAGAAACTTTAGCCCAGTCTTTATAGGGTTTTATAGTAATTGTTGATGGCGAATGCAGCATATTAGCCGGGTAAATAAATATCCCCGATGTTGACACAAAAGCATGTGAGGCATCAATATAACTGGTACGCACTGATATTTCATTAGCGTAAACACGGTACCTTACCGTTACCTCGCCTATATTTTTTGTGTTGATGCGCCAGGTGTTTTTATTGATCTTGGGCGAAGCCACAATTTTACCATTGATATTGGCACTGAAAGCTTCAATATTTTTGGCAAATTCCCTTATCAGGTATGAGCCCGGTGTCCAAACGGGCATTTTTAGGTCGAGTGCGTTTTGCTTTAATCCTGTTATATGCATTTCGATATCAGCATAGTGGGCTTGCGCCTCCGGAAAAGAAACAGTGTAAAATATGTTTGCAGTAGTTTGAGCCTCACTGGCAGATAAATTCATAAATAGTAAAATTAATGATACAGTCGCGGTCAGCTTAATTAGTTTCATGCTCGCAAGTTATAAAAATTATAGTTTTTTAAAATATCTGCCCTTTAAGCACTTGTAAAATGGTTGATACATGCAACTATTAATCTTTATAGCAGGTTATGTTTGCAGGCACATATTAAAATGAAGTTAGTTGAACCCATATCCCGTAAACTCATACGCATAGGTAAATTGTACCTTAACGTGTTGGCCAAGCATACCGCCCACCTTGATGTTACCCGGTATCATTTTATTTTATCGCTGATATACAATCACGATGGACAGCTTACGCAAAACGCATTGGCGCAGATCTTGGATAAAGATAAATCGGCGATGGTGAACATCATTAATATGCTTACCGCCAAAGGCTTTGTTTACCGCGAAACCAATCCCGTTGACCGGCGCGAACATTTGCTTAGGGTTACCGAAAAAGCAAAACTGGCCGTACCGCAAATAGTGGCAACATTTGAGCACATTAACTCAGATATCACCAAAGGGATCTCGGCCCATGAAATGAAGATCTTTGAAAGCGTATTGCAAAAAATGCAAACCAATATAAAACCCCAAACAACCGAACCAATTTTAAAAATCACAAAATGATTAATACAATATGAGAACAAGGTATATCATTTACATAGCGCTGGCTTTGCTGGTTGCTTTTTTAGTTTACAATAAGTTTTTTAGCCAAAAAGCCAAAGAAACCGCTGCGGCAAACGCTGGCGGCAAAAGCGGCAAAAAGAAAAACGGCCCTGTATCAGTTAACATCATGATTGTAAAGGATACCGCAGTAAACAATATTATTGATGTAACCGGTAGCATTGATGCCAACGAAAAAGTGAACCTGGTAAGCCAGACTGCCGGCAACATTACAGGTATTTATTTTAACGAGGGCAGCAAAGTACAAAAAGGACAACTTTTGGTTAAAGTTTATAACCAGGACCTGGAGGCGTCACTGGCCCAAAATCAATACCAGGTAGCCCTGGCCAAACAAATAGAGTTTCGCAATAAAGCCTTGCTACAAAAAGAAGCCATCAGCCAGGAAGAATATGATACATCTTTAACTTCGCTAAACACCCTGAAAGCCGCTGCCGATGTAATTAAAGCACAGATAAGCAGAACCGAGATCCGTGCGCCATTTTCGGGCACTATTGGTTTACGCAATGTTAGTCCGGGTAGTTATTTATCGCCGGCTTCACCAATAGCGCAGCTTGTAAATATTGATCCGGCAAAGCTTACCTTTTCCGTTCCTGAAAGGTACATTTCTATACTTGGAGTGGGCAGTAAAGTGAGGTTTAATGTCGAGAGCTCAAGAGAAAACTTTACCGGCACAGTATACGCCATTGAACCATCTATAGATGTTAACTCGCGCACTATTACCGTACGCGCAAAAGCACCCAATCCAAATGGCGCATTAACTGCAGGTGGCTTTGCTAAAATAAACCTGACGCTCGATCAAATTCCTAAAACTATTCTGCTACCAACCCAGGCCGTTATACCTGATTTAAAAAGTAGCCTGGTTTACGTTTATCAAAATGGCATGGCTATTACCAGGGCTGTAAAAACAGATCTGCGAACCGATACCAAAATACAAGTTATAGATGGCTTAAAGCCCGGCGATAGTGTTGTAATATCGGGCCTTATACAAATGCGACCAAAAGTTCCTTTAAAAATTATTAAAGTTATTAAGTAACCATTATGAGTTTATCCTCAGTTAGTATAAAAAGGCCGGTATTGGCAACAGTAATGTCTGTGGTTATTGTTGTATTTGGTATCATAGGCTATAAATTTTTAGGAGTAAGGGATTTCCCTTCGGTTGACCCGCCAATTATTTCTGTATCCACCAGTTACTCTGGCGCCAATGCGGATGTAATAGAATCACAGATAACCGAGCCTTTGGAGAAATCCATCAACGGTGTACCGGGAATCCGTAATATTTCCTCAACAAGTTCTGTTGGGCAAAGTAATATCACGGTTGAGTTTGACCTTGATGCCGATCTTGAAACCGCCGCGAACGACGTACGCGATAAGGTTGCGCAGGCACAACGCCAACTGCCACAGGATATAAATGCGCCGCCGGTAGTTACCAAAGCCGATGCCAGCGCCGATCAGATAATTACCCTTACGGTAAGCAGTAATACCCGTAACATAACCCAGTTGGATGACTATGCCGAGAACGTATTGCAGGAAGGCTTGCAAACCATCCCCGGTGTAAGTACCATTAACATACAGGGCCAGCGGCAATATGCAATGCGCTTATGGATAGACCCCACCAAGCTATCGGCCCTCGGCCTTACTGCTACCGATATTGGGGCTGCCCTCGCAAAGGAAAATGTAGAGCTGCCGGCCGGTAAAATTGAAGGTAACAATACCGAAGTAACCATCAGGGCCCTGGGTAAATTATCAACAGAAAAAGATTTTAACAACCTTATTATCCGTGCCGATAGCACCCGGGTAATCCATCTTAGCGATATTGGTTATGCCGTTTTAGGTTCGGCAAATGAAGAAACCATATTTAAAGAGTCGGGAGTGCCGATGGTGGCCCTGGCCCTTGTGCCACAACCCGGCGCCAACTATGTACAGATAGCCAAAGATTTTTATACCCGGCTGGAGCAGATCAAAAAAGACCTTCCGCCAGATATATCTGTAAAAGTGGCGCTGGATAATACCCGGTTCATCAATCAATCCATTACCGAGGTGCAGGAAACGCTTCTTATCTCGTTTGTGCTGGTAGTTATCATTATCTACCTGTTCTTCAGGGATTGGCTGATCGCTTTTCGCCCGCTGATTGATATCCCGGTATCATTGATTGGAGCCTTCTTTATTATGTATGTTTTCGGTTTCTCTATCAACATATTAACCCTGCTGGGTATTGTACTGGCAACGGGGCTGGTGGTGGATGATGGTATTGTTGTAACAGAAAATATCTACAAAAAAGTAGAGGCCGGTATGGCCATCCGCAAAGCGGCCTTTGAAGGCTCTGCCGAAATCTTTTTCGCGGTAGTATCCACATCGGTTACATTGGCGGCAGTATTTTTACCCATCGTGTTTTTACAGGGCTTTACGGGCAGGCTGTTCCGTGAGTTTGCGGTAGTGGTTGCCGGGGCGGTATTAATATCGGCCTTCGTATCCCTGTCATTAACACCGATGCTGAATGTTAAGCTGATTCGTAAGAGCAACAAAAAATCTAAGTTCTACGAAAGAACAGAACCGTTCTTTGTTAACATGACCAATTCATATACAGAAACATTGGTTAAGTTTATGAAGGTGCGGTGGGTGTCGTTCGTGATCCTGATCGTATCGATAATCATTATCGGGGTACTTGTTAAGGTGATTCCATCAGAACTTGCTCCTTTGGATGACCGCAGCTTGTTACGCTATAGTGTAACGGGATCTGAGGGGGCGACCTATGAGTACATGACCAAATATATGGATAAGGTGGCCAACATCGTTGAAGACTCCATCCCCGAAGCTAACATCAATCTTGAAATTGTTTCTCCATCCTTTGGTGGTGGCGGCTCGGCCAACTCTGGCTTTGGTCGTATAGGACTGGTTGCTCCTGATAAACGGGAGCGCACACAGCAGCAACTTGCCGACTGGATGAATAAAAAGCTGAGTAAAATGCCCGATGCCCGCGCTATTGTGGTACAGGAACAAACTATAAGCGGTGGAGGTAGCGGCGCGCGTACCTCATTGCCTGTACAATATGTTATCCAGAACCAGGATTTTGAAAAGATCCGGGCCGTATTGCCTAAGTTTTTTGCAGAAGTATCCCGGAGCCCTGTTTTCCAGGGAACGGATGTGAACCTTAAGTTTACCAAACCCGAGTTAAGGGTGGTTACCGACCGCGACCGGGCGCGTGACCTTGGTGTTTCTGTAGATGACATTGCCCAAACCTTACAATTATACTATAGTGCAGGCCGTTTAGATTACTTTTTGATCAACGGAAAGCAATATCAGGTAATTGCCCAGGTTGACAGGGCCAACCGCGATCAGCCGCTCGATCTGAGATCGGTTTATGTGCGCAGCAGCAAAGGCGGATTGGTGCAGCTGGATAACGTGGTAAAAACTACCGAAGGTGCAACCCCTCCGGCTATTTACCACTTTAACCGTTACAAATCTGCCACGGTACAAGCAGGTTTAGCACCAGGCAAAACCGTTGGTGATGGTATTGCCGAAATGGACCGCATCTCTAAAAGCTTACTTGATGAAACATTCAGCACCGCGTTAAGCGGACCATCGCGCGATTATGCGGAAGGATCATCAAACATCCTGTTTGCATTTGGCTTTGCCCTTTTATTGATATACCTGGTACTTGCGGCGCAATTTGAAAGCTTTATGGACCCTTTCATCGTGATGCTCACCGTGCCATTGGCTATTTCGGGTGCGTTCATGTCCTTATGGCTATTTAACCAAACACTTAATATTTTCAGCGAAATCGGGATAATTACGCTGGTGGGGCTGGTAACCAAAAATGGTATCCTCATTGTTGAATTTGCCAACCAGCGGATGGAACATGGCATCAGCAAATATGAAGCAGCCGTTGAAGCAGCCACCGCCCGCTTACGCCCAATTTTAATGACCAGCTTGGCCGTTGTGTTAGGTTCTGTACCTATCGCGTTTGCGCTGGGTGCCGGGGCAAAAAGCCGGGTATCTCTGGGTATAGTAATCATGGGTGGTATGTTATTTTCCCTTGTATTAACGCTATACATCATTCCAATGATGTACGTGATCTTTGCTTCAAAAACACGCCACGACCCTGAAGAGGAGCCGGAAGAAGAAATCAAAACAGAGAAAAAACCAAAACTTATTGAAAATTTTTAAGCGATATGATCATTAAAAAAATAGCGTTCCTGTTTTTTTGCTGTACCTTTTTGGGTATAAACACATGGGCACAGGATGCACCGCTGCTTACATTAAAAGATGCGGTTGAAATAGCTTTGAAAAACAATTACAACATCAAGCTATCGCAAAACAACAAAACTATTGCCGCCAACAACGTTACGCTTGGCAACGCGGGCATTTTACCACAGGTGAACGGCAATTTTGCATCTACCAACAGCAGGCAAACCACCAAACAAACCCGTAGCGACGGCTCGGTGAATAACATCCACAATGCGGCAAACTCTGGTATCAATTACGGCGTTGCCCTTAACTGGACTATTTTTGATGGCTTTAACATGTTTGCTACCTATGATCAGTTGCAACAACTGGATAAACTTGGCGCTTTACGCTTACAGGATACCATACAAAACACCGTTGCCAACGTGATAGGCACCTACTATGACCTTATCAGCCAAAACGAACAAATAAAAGCATTAAAGGGGGCCATTGATATTTCGCGCACACAATTGCGTTATGCCAATGATAAGTTTCGTGTTGGCCGGGCATCAAAGCTGGATGTTTTAAACGCGCAGGTAAACTTAAATACCGATACTGCAAACCTGGTTACGCAATTCCAGATGTTTAAAACCACCAAAATTTTGCTCAACCAGATCCTGGTTCGTGATCTTCAGACAGATTTTTCTGTAGCAGATACCATTGTTGTAGATGAAAAGTTATTATTGGGCGATATTTTAACCAACGCTCAATTACAAAACCCAACTATATTATCTACACAAATAAACCGCCGACTGGCCGAGATCAACCTTAAACAGGTACGCGCTACCCGTTATCCACAGGTAGCTGTAACATCGGGGTATACTTTTAGCGATAATAAAACACCTGCAGGCTTTACTTTGCAGCAAAATACCCATGGCTTAAACTATGGCTTAACAGCCACCATCAATATTTTTGATGGCTTTAACCAAACCCGTCGCGAAAGGAACGCCAAAATCCAGATAGACAACGCAAACATCAACGCTAAAAAAATTCAGCTGAACGTAGAAACCCAGGTGAACAGCCTGTATGCCTCCTACCTATCGGGCCTTGACCTGATCAAGCTGGGGCAGGCCAATGTGGTAATAGCAAAGAAGAACCTTGACATTTCGCTGGAAAAATATAAGCTGGGCAACATCACCCCGCTCGAGATTCGGGAGGCTCAACGTAATTACCTTGATGCACAATCAAAGTTTTTTGCAGCCCAATACCAGTCAAAACAGGCAGAAATTACCCTCAAACAAATCACAAACAGCATAAACATTCAATAAAAAAGCATATTTTTTAATTTACTTGTAAAAACACATATATTTGGTGTATGTCTATCCCTTACAAAATTTGCTTGTTAATCGATGATAACTACATCGATAACTTTGTTACGCGCAAGGTTTTAGAGGCCAGCAATTTTGCCGAGACGATAATTGTGCGTCAATCGCCAACGGAGGCTATTGATTCACTCAGGTCTGGCATTGTTAAGCCTGATGTTATCTTTCTTGATATCCGTATGCCTACCATGGATGGGTTTGAGTTTTTGCAGGAGTATGATTTGCTGGAAATTGATAAGGAGAACATAAAAATATTTATGCTTTCTTCTTCGCTTGATCCAACCGATATGCAACAATCAGCTGACAATAAATACATTACCCAACTTATACATAAGCCGTTAACCACAAAAGCCCTTGAAGAACTTAGTGCATGATCTTAGTAGCCGATAGCGGATCGTCAAAAACAGACTGGTTGCTACACATCCCTCAACAGGAACCGGTAGCTTTTAAAACAGCGGGGTTAAACCCGTACTTTTTAAGCGAAAAAGAAATAGCCAAAATAATTCATGACCAGGCGCCGGGAATGCTTGCCTATGCCGATAGCATTGATGAAATTTATTTCTTTGGAGCCGGCTGCTCCAGTCCGGACAGGCACGAAATTGTATCAAATGCCATCAGCCTCCATTTCCCTAAAGCCTATGTCTCTGTTGATAGCGATCTTTTGGGCTGTGCTTATGCAACGTGTGGTCACGAAAAAGGTATTTGCTGCGTGATGGGTACCGGATCAAACATCTCTTTTTTTGATGGACAGGAAATATTTGAAGGCCAACATGGCCTGGGGTATGTTTTGGGCGATGAAGGATCAGGTACGTGGTTTGGCAAAACCCTGATCACCGATTTTTTATATGGCCGGATGCCTGCCGAGATCAATGAACGGTTTGAAGAAGCTTATCACCTGAACAAAGATATCGTCATCAAAAATGTTTATCAAAAGGCTAACGGCAACACTTACCTGGCATCCTTCTCTAAATTTGTAAGTGAGATTAAAACCACGCCGTACGGACAGGAAGTTTTACAGCGGGGTTTATTGGAATTCATCGAAACCAATATTAAATCGTACCCCGAATACCATAAATACAAATGCCATTTTGTAGGGTCTATAGCCTATTTTTTTGCCGAAGAGCTTACCGCGCTTTGCCACACGCAAGGTGTAAAAACAGGCAAGATCATTAAGCAACCCATAAGTGATCTGATGGCGTTTATCTTAAAACGGAATGAGCAGTTAGCCTAAACAATACGTTTCAATATTTTCCTTAAGCTGCAATCGCCCTCTTTTTCAGCCGCGGCTTTATTACAATAAACAGCATCAGCAATACCGCAATACCGCTCCCTGCCTTTGGCAAGTAATCGCCGTGCTCAACGTAAAAGGTAAGATCTGAGTTAAGGTTAATATCCTGTTTGATGGCCGTTTTTGTCCACCATTTGGTTTGCTGTACAATATCGCCGCGCTGGTTGATGAATGCCGAGATACCTGTATTTGCTGATCGCGCTACCCACCTGCGGGTTTCAATGGCGCGTAACTTGGCATAATCCAGGTGCTGGTCTTTGCCCGATGTATTTTCCCACCAGCCATCATTGGTAATGATGGCAATGAACTGAGCTCCCTTTTTAACAGAGCGGGCCACGTATCCCCCCCAGATTGATTCAAAACAAATAACCGGATCAACCCCTATACCGCTTTGCGAATAAAAAACCTCTGCATCAGGCTGGCTACCATAAGCACCTGTAGCACCGCCCAAATGCTCAAACACCGGCTTTAAGAACGATAGGGCATTGCCAAAAGGTAATGACTCTGCTCCCGGCACCAGGCGCGATTTATGGTAAAACTGCACTTTATCCCCGTTTTCGATATTCATAGCCGTGCTAAAATTATCTGCAAATAAGTCTGGCTGTTGGGTTGGGCTGGCCGTTGGTGTTTTGCGGGTATTGTATAGCTTGTAGGTTTCAGCGCCGGTTAACAGGTTGCCGTTTTTGTAATTGCGTAAAAAGTAATGAGCCTGTTTATAGTATGTGTTTTGCAGGATCTTATCCTCGTCCATATATTCAGGAATGGCAGTTTCGGGCCATAAAAAAAACTCGGTATTGGGCTGGGCTATCTGTCGCGACAGGTGAATCATCACATCAATTTGCAAAGCAGCAGGTATAACGCCCTCCTTATCGTAAGGATCAATATTAGGCTGAACAGCAACTATATTAGATGGATTTTTTTGCTCGGTATAATTATAATAAGTGAATAACGAAAAGCCAATTGGCAGCAGCAACGTAAACACAAAAGCGGTGATGAGTTTAAGCCGAACCTGTTTTGGTTGGGCTTCGCGCATCCCAACGTAAATTAAAAAGGCCAGGATGTTTACAGCCCATATCCAAATAGTACCGCCGTAAACCCCGGTATACTCATACCATTGAATCCATTGGTGGGTTACTGCCAGGCCATTGCCCAGCGTCATCCATGGAAAATTCAGGTCCCAGCTTTGGTGCAGGTATTCGTAGGCTATCCAAAGGCAGACTAATCCAGCCAGGCTCCAAGCCCGGTTGGTTAACAGGCGCAAGCGATAATACAGCCAGCAAGCAGTGGCCATAAGCAGTGGCCCCAGCGCATATGGTATTAATGTAATAGGTATGGCCACTAAATTGCCTACTTGTTTAAGGGCGTTGTATACCCAATATATAGATGCTGTATTCCAAACAAAAAAGCCGATAAAGCTTACATTAAAAATCTGTCGGCCCTTTTTTGCAGCTGTTGATTCGATGATGTTCTCCATCGCCAGCAGCATGGGTACAAAACCAATAAAAAGCAGGAAGGTAGTGTAAGGAGTTGGTGGCCATGCTATCCAAAGTAATAAGCCGGAAAGTATGGCTAAGGGAAGATTTTTTTTCATTAAATGTATAATGTGGTCTTATTTGATAGTATCGTTTGGAGCCGAAAATTTAGCTGCATTGAATGTTTCTGATTCGCCTTTAGGGATTGACAGCGATTTCCATTTTGAACCGGCAATCATCTTTCCAATAAACACAATCTGCCCCACGTGATATGGATAATGTGCCAGTTGCCTGTTAATTGCATCTACAACGCTATGTGGTTCGTTGCGGATATAAATAGTTTTTTGCCAATCATCGGGCGTTATTGAATTTAATGCGGCAAACAGGCATTCCCAACCCTCACTCCATATATTTAGTAGTTCGGCGCGGGTGTTAATTTCATCTTCAAACTCGGCATCCCTCTTGCGCCATGGTTTCTCTCCGTCGGCATTTAAAAAGTCCGACCATCGCGACAGCATATTACCGGATAGATGCTTAATTATAATGGCGATACTATTGCTTTCATCATTGAAGCGCCAAAATAAATCGGCATCATTCAACTGCTCAAAGGTTTGCTCCCCAAGCATTTTGTAATAAGCAAATCGCTTTATTGCACTATCCAAATAAATTTCCATAATCGGCTTATTCTTCGGTTTCGTCTTCCCTGTATTTGTCTTTAGATGATTTTGCTTCGGCTCCTGCCACACACATTACAAACTCGCCCTTTAAGGGATGCGTTTCAAAATACAGCTTCACTTCGGTAACAGTACCCCTTACGGTTTCTTCGAACATTTTAGTTAGCTCGCGCGATACCGAGATCTGCCTGTCGGCACCAAAATAAGTAGCCATTTCATCCAGCGTTTTCAATAAACGATGTGGCGACTCATATAGTATAATGGTACGCTCTTCCTGGGCCAGGAATTTATACCGTGTTTGCCTGCCTTTTTTCAATGGCAAAAAGCCCTCAAAGCAAAACCTATCTGTAGGGAAGCCAGAGTTTACCAACGCGGGCACAAAAGCTGTAGCGCCGGGCAGGCATTCCACATCAATATTAAACTTTAAAGCTTCGCGAACCAGGAAAAAACCCGGGTCGGATATGGCTGGTGTGCCGGCATCGGATATGAGCGCGATATTTTTTCCTTCCAGCAAAAATTTCACTATCTCGTTTGATGACTGGTGCTCATTATGCTGATGGTGCGAAAACACTTTCTGATGAATATCAAAATGTTTAAGTAAGGGAGCTGATGTTCGCGTATCCTCGGCCAGGATCAGATCAACCTCTTTCAATACACGAATCGCTCTGAAGGTGATATCTTCCAGGTTGCCAATTGGGGTGGGTACTAAGTATAGTTTACCGGGCATTTTTTTAGTTTGCAGTTAACAATCGGCAGTGGGCTTTCCGTTCGCAGTTAGTGATTAGCAGGGGCCTTTGTTTGCCTCCAAAATGGCATTGCAAACCTATTCCCGAAAAAAACTGCAAACTGCACGCCGCAAACCGCCAACTGATTATATCTTTGTCAAAAAATAAAATAATGCTGCAAGTTAGTTATATCCGTGATAACAGGGAACAGGTTTTAGAACGTTTGGCTGTAAAAAATTTTAAACAGCCCGAACTGGTTGATGAGATAATAGGGTTAGATGATAAACGTCGTTCAACCCAAACCAGTATGGATACTGTTTCGGCCGAGGCCAATGCTGCCGCCAAACAAATTGGCGAGCTGATGCGTGCCGGCAAAAAAGCCGAAGCTGAAGAGGTAAAATCAAAAACAGGAACCTGGAAAGAAGATATAAAAAAGTTTGCCGAGCAACTTGCCGCAACCGAGGAAGATCTATATCAAAAACTGGTATTACTCCCTAATTTGCCACATAGTTCTGTACCAAAAGGTTTAACCCCCGAAGAGAATGAGGTGGTTTTAGAGAACGGCGCTAAGCCCGAATTGCCTGCAAATGCTTTGCCACATTGGGAGCTGGCAGCAAAATACAGCTTGATTGACTTTGAACTTGGGGTTAAAATAACCGGGGCCGGCTTCCCGGTGTATAAAAACAAAGGGGCCAAACTTCAACGCGCCTTAATCAATTATTTTATTGACGAGGCCGAAAAAGCTGGCTACAGCGAAGTTAGCGTACCATTGATGGTTAATAAAGATTCTGGTTTTGGTACAGGTCAACTTCCTGATAAGGAAGGGCAGATGTATTTTGTAAATGAAGATGAATTATACCTCATCCCTACCGCCGAAGTGCCTATCACCAACCTATACCGCGATGTGATACTTAAGGGAGATGACCTGCCGGTTAAAAACTGCGGCCATACACCATGCTTCCGTCGCGAAGCAGGTTCATACGGCGCACACGTACGCGGACTTAACCGCCTGCACCAATTTGATAAGGTGGAGATTGTACAGATAGCACACCCCGATAAATCATACGAAACCCTGGAGCTTATGAGCGCTCATGTGCAAGGATTATTGCAAAATCTTGGGCTGCCCTACCGTGTATTGCGCCTTTGCGGCGGCGATATGGGTTTTGGATCGGCTTTAACCTATGATATGGAAACCTGGAGTGCCGCTCAACAACGCTGGCTGGAAGTTTCTTCCGTATCCAATTTCGAAACCTTCCAGAGCAATCGCCTGAAACTGCGTTTTCGCAATGCCGAAGGTAAAACTCAGCTTGCGCATACGCTTAATGGTAGCGCATTGGCTTTGCCGCGTATTGTGGCTACATTACTTGAAAATAACCAAACAGAAAGGGGCATTAAGATACCGGAGGTATTGGTGCCTTATACCAAGTTTGAATGGATTGATTAAAACTACGGCCCCTTTTAAGGGGCTATTTTTTTGTCCCTGCTTTTTTTCAGCTCAAATACCTGCACAAAGCAAGGAGATAGCTGTATGTGGGGACACAAATTACTGGAATACCCCCTCCCATTGTGCGAAATGTTGATTATTTAGGCTAAAGCCATGCTTGAATAATACTTTCTATCCGTTGGTTGAAACCAACGGCAATGAGGAATTGAAGGTAAATAACGCTTTAATTCATTGTCGTCCCATTTATGGAGCGGATAAATAGATAGCAAGAGGGGCTTAAGCCAAATCATGGCCATACTCACAAACAGCATGCGCAAAGCGATGTGTTAATACACTTTTCTAATTTGAAGTTCTTACAAGCAACCCCAAAAGACTGACATCGAAAACATTGGCAAATGCATTTACAATTCCATTGCTTTTTTCAGTTTTCTCGAAATCATGGGGATAAAAAATGTGGTCTACACCAAGGGCTTTTAGTAGGCTATCAACCTTTGTATGTTCTTTTTGCTTGTAGCAGCAGATCTTAATTTTACCGTATGCCGGGTTTGATTGCAGTCGCCGTAATATCTTTTCAATATCATTGGTCAGGTGATCATAGTCCAATATCACTACATTGGGCTTTTGCTCATGTATAGATGGAAAGATATGACTCGTTGCCGAGATGTGCCTGAATTGTTTGTTATTAGACAACAACTCTACCGAGAAAGTTTCGGGAGCAATCAATAGCACATTCTTAGATCGTACGCGGATCATAGCCAGTTAATTAAGGGACTTAAAAGTACTGGATAAAGTTCAGTTTGCCAACAAATTATTGCTTTTTGTATTAAAAATAATACCCAACACTATAATTTATTGCAAGTTTAATCGTTATCGGCAACGCGATTTCTTTGCGAGATAAAAATTTGCTTTTGTGTGAATTTTATTAGGCCCGTTTTGTCAGGCAATATTACTATTTCATCCAATAATCCATCAGCCTGTTATAATCTCTTTCGGCCCCGCTCAACCAAAAACGGTTAATTTATGCAGCTCATCTTTATAAACCCAGGTAAGTACCTTGCCTTTTCGGGATCAATAAATCTACCAGCTTTGATATATTTACCCCTTATGCCAATAACACGGATAAGGTTGCCAAAATTTAAGATGTAATATTTAAGATACGAAACCCGCAATCGATTGTTTTTTTTATCTTTAGAGCCGAAAAATTACTAATTCCGCCAAACCATCATAACCCATATTTAAACTATGCGATTTAAATCCACCCTGCTCCTTGCGCTCAGCGTACTGGTGTTTAATTTTAGTAAAATAGTTGAAAAGCCCAAAATACTGGTGTTTACCAAAACATCGGGCTATCATCATGCTTCTATCGCCGTGGGTACAGCGGCCATTATAAAGCTCGGCGCCGAAAACAATTTTTCGGTTGATACCACCTCCGATGCCGCGAAGATCACCGAAGCAAGCTTAAGCAAGTATTCGGCTGTTGTGTTTTTAAGCACAACCGGTTACATGCTTAATAATTACCAGCAGGCCGACCTGGAACGCTATATGCAGGCAGGCGGTAATTACGTAGGTGTACACGCTGCCGCGGATGCCGAGTATGACTGGCACTGGTATGGCCGCTTAGTGGGTGCCTACTTTGATAGCCACCCGGCCATGCAGGAAGCCGTTTTAAATGTTATTGATAAAAATCATCCATCAACCCGCGCCCTGCCCGATACCTGGAAGAGGACCGACGAATGGTACAACTTTAAATCCATCAGCAAAAACATTCATGTACTCATCACTATTGATGAAAACAGCTATAAGGGCGGCACAAATGGTGTTAATCACCCTATGGCCTGGTACCATAATTTTGAGAACGGCAGAGCATTTTATACCGAGCTTGGCCATACCGATGAATCATACAGCGACCCGGCCTATTTAAAACATTTGCTGGGCGGTATTCAATACGCCATTGGCGATAACAAAAAACTGGACTATTCTAAATGTACCACTTTACGGGTGCCTGAGGAAAACCGTTTTTCAAAAACCTCGCTGATACAGGGCACTTTTTATGAGCCAACCGAAATGACCATATTACCCAACCTGGATATTTTGGTAACCCAGCGCCGCGGCGAAATCATGCTGTTTAAAAATGCAACTAAAACAGTGAAGCAAGCGGGCTTTTTAGATGCTTATTTTAAAACCCGTACCAAAAAAGGAGTAAATGCCGAAGAAGGCGTTTTAGGAATACAGGCCGATCCGGATTTTAAAACCAACCATTACGTTTACATTTACTACAGCCCGTCTGATACTTCGGTTAACCGCCTGTCGCGCTTTACCATGACGGGAGATACCATTGATAACAAATCAGAAAAAATAGTATTGCAATTGTACTCGCAGCGCGAGATCTGCTGCCATACCGGCGGCTCCGTAGCCTTTGGGCCCGATCATACCCTTTTTCTATCTACAGGCGATAACACCACCCCGTTTGATGAAGGCAAAAAACAACCTCATGATACGCACGCCTTTGCGCCTCTGGATGATCGCCCGGAGTATTTAAACCATGATTCCAGGCGTTCGGCAGGTAACACCAACGATTTACGGGGTAAGATATTAAGGATAAAAATAAAAGATGATGGTAGCTATACCATCCCCGAAGGAAACCTGTTTAAACCAGGAACAGCCGGCACAAGGCCAGAAATTTATGTAATGGGTGACAGAAACCCCTACCGGATAGCCGTAGACAAAAAGAACGGTTACCTGTACTGGGGCGAAGTTGGCCCCGATGCCAATAATGATAGCTTAGCCACCAGGGGACCGCGTGGTTACGACGAGTTTAACCAGGCCAAAGCCGCGGGCAACTTCGGATGGCCATTGTTTATCGGTCCAAATATCCCTTACCATGCCTACAATTATGCAACCGGCGAATCCGGACCAAATTTTGATCCCTTGCACCCGATAAATGATTCAAAAAACAACACAGGTTTAAGAGAGCTGCCACCTGCCCAACCGGCATTTATCTGGTACCCTTACGGCGAATCGAAAGAATTTCCGCAAGTTGGCTCCGGAGGCCGTACCGCTATGGCTGGGCCTATTTATTATACCGACCTTTATCCAAAAGCTACCCGCCTGCCAGATTATTATAACAAAAAAGTATTTTTTTACGACTGGATTCGTGGCTGGATAAAAGTGCTTACCCTGCAACCAAACGGCGACCTGGATAAAATGGAACCCTTTATGGCTACAAGCAAATTTAACGCGCCTATTGATATGGAAACAGGCCCAGATGGCAGGATATATGTTTTGGAATATGGCTCAGGCTGGTTTACCAAAAACAAAGATGCCGGCCTGGCACGTATTGATTATAACACCGGTAACCGTGCACCCGAAGTAAAAGCGATAGCCGCCAATAAACTGTATGGCAAATTGCCATTGCCTGTAGTATTTACGGTAACAGCAACCGACCCCGAGAAGGATAAATTGACCTATACCTGGAACCTGGGCAATGGTATCAAAAAAACAACTCAGCTACCAAAGCTGCTTTACACCTATACCAAAAAAGGCACCTACAATGTTTCTGTTGAAGTTAAGGACGACCGGGATGCCGCTACCCTAAGTAAAACCATAGCCGTTTTGGCCGGCCAGGATTCGCCCGATATGAAACTAAAAATGGCCAGCATGCAAGCAAACGCTGCCGGGAAGACACTCATGATGTCGTTAGATTGCCAGGCATGCCATAAGGTATCCGAAAAGTCAGTAGGCCCGGCATTTACCGAGGTTGCAAAGAAGTACCCTGGTAATGCCGCTTCAACCAGTCACCTGATTAAAAAAGTAACAACAGGAGGCCACGGTGTTTGGGGCGATGTGGATATGCCAGCGCATCCAAACCTGAAACCAGCCGAAATCAAACAAATTATTAACTGGATATTTTCGTTAAAATAACATCATCCACCATAATAAAAAAAGAGGGCCGTCAAAGCCCTCTTTTTTTATTATTACATCGCATTGCAAATTAAAAGCTCCCCCTTCAGGGGGCTGGGGCGCTAAACGCCTCCAAAGCTTTCTCTATCCTGCTGATGGATTCCTCTTTACCCAACAAAGCGGCTATATCAAATACATGCGGGCCAAATTTGCCACCAACCAGCATAATGCGGAAGGGCAGCATTACATCCCCAACTTTTAGCGCCTTTTCTTCGGCAAGGGCTTTAAATTTGGTTTCCAGGTCATGAGCTTCGATGTCGCCACCGGTGCTTAACAGCTCTGTTAACGCATTAAAGAAATCCGTTTTGGCAGCTGTCCATTTTGGTTTTACAGCATTTAGATCATACTCCTTAGGCTGTTCAAAAAAGTAGCCTGCCTGCTGATAAAAATCAGGCAATACCACACAGCGGTCTTTTATCAGGTTGATAACCGTTTCCAGTTTTTCATCGTCAGTAACAACAATCCCTTTATCTGCCAAAACCTTGCTAACTGCCGGCTTCAAACTGCCAACTTCTGAGCGTTTTATCCATTCGGCATTGAACCATTTGGCTTTTTCAAAATCAAACTTGGCGCCGGCTTTGCTAACCCGCTCTATCGAGAATTTTTCTATAAGCTCATCCAGCGTAAATATTTCCTGGTCGGTACCATCATTCCAGCCCAGGGTGGCCAACAGGTTTAAAAACGCTTCGGGCAAAAAGCCCAGCTCGCGGAAACCAGGGGTAAGTTCGCCGGTTTTTGCATCAAACCATGTCATAGCGTATACCGGGAAACCCAGGCGTGCGCCATCCCGTTTGCTCAATTTACCATGGCCATCTGGTTTTAATATCAATGGCAAATGCGCCCATTGCGGCATCTCGGCTTTCCAGCCCAGGTATTCCCAAAGCAGCAAATGTACCGGTGCAGATGGCAGCCATTCTTCGCCGCGGAAAGCGTGCGAAATTTTCATCAGGTAATCATCAACCACAACAGCCAAATGGTAAGTAGGCATTCCATCGGCTTTCAATAAAACTTTATCGTCAACCTGGTTGGTTTCAAAACTTACATGCCCGCGTATCATATCATTAAAGCTTACTGTTTCATCAGCAGGCATTTTTATGCGGATAACATGGGGCGTATGGGCATCCAGCAAGGCATCCACCTCGTGCTGCGGCAGCGAAATGGAGTTACGCAATGTTTCCCGATAAACCTGCCCGTATTGAAAGTTGGGGATCTCCTTACGGTTTTTATCCAGCTCTTCGGCAGTATCAAAAGCATAGTAGGCATGCCCCTGCATCACCAGGCGTTCGGCATATTCACGATAAATGCACTTCCGTTCGCTTTGGCGATATGGTGCAAAAGGGCCTCCCTCAACCGGACTTTCATCCGGGTGTAAACCACACCATTTAAGGCAATCTAAAATATATTGCTCGGCACCTTCCACGTAACGGGTCTGGTCGGTATCTTCAATTCTCAAAACAAAATCGCCATGATGTTTTTTGGCGAATAAATAGTTAAACAATACGGTACGAACACCACCCAGGTGCAAACCACCTGTTGGGCTTGGCGCAAAACGAACTCTTACTTTTTTATCGGTCATGATGGCGCAAAGATAAGGTTTCAGATTTCAAATGTGCAGATTACAGATGTGCAAATGATTTTGTCTGAACCGCGATTAAAGAGATTTATCAGATTATGGGATTTTGATTCGCAAATTCAATTATGGAAATCTCTTAATCTGATAAATCCTGGTTCAGACAAAATCATCTGCACATCTGAAATCTATAATCTGCACATCCGTAATCTGTACTTCTGAAATAATTTTACGTTATTTGAGGCTTGGCCAGCATGAACCCATATCAGCAAAAAAAACGGTGGAAGTATTTACTACTCGCGTTCGCGGTTGTAATTGCCAGCGGTTCCCTTATTTATACCCGGTACCTTGTTAAAAACATTGCCCGGTCTGAACGAACGCGTGCGCAGGTTTGGGCCATGAGCATGAGGCAGATCCTAAACTCAGACGATAATGACTTTTTACAATATACAATTGCCGTTCGCGACAGTTTAATTGTACCGGCCATTGTTACCGATGGCAAAGGAGACATTCGCTTATCCCGGGGATTGGATACTACCAAAACCTTTATCGATCTTCCATCCGTAGGCAACAAGAAAAAATACGACCCTGATTATTTTAAGGCTGAGCTGGCATACATGAAAAAACAGCATGAACCTATTAAACTCCAGATTTTGGGCGAGGAGACACTGGTGTTTTATAAAGACTCTCCCCTGTTGCAGCAATTACGGATTTTTCCTTATATCCAGTTAACGGTAATTGCCATATTCCTGCTCATGGCGTATACCGCGTTTAGCTCTTCCCGCAAATCTGAGCAAGACCAGGTTTGGGTTGGTTTGGCTAAAGAAACCGCTCACCAGTTAGGCACCCCGATATCATCGCTAATGGCATGGATAGAGTTGATGAAGGAAAAATTCAACGCAGAAGATGATGTACTGGTGGCCGAAATGGAAAACGATGTAAAACGGCTGGAAATTGTAGCCGATCGTTTCTCAAAAATAGGATCAAAACCTGTATTGGAAGAGCATGGTGTTTATGAAGTAGTGAAGGATTATGTTGATTATTTTAGGGTACGTGTAAGTAAAAACATCAGTTTTGAAATGAGTGGAAACCCCCACCTTAAAGCAGGCCTTAACGTACCGTTGTTTGATTGGGTAATAGAGAACCTGCTTAAAAACGCCGTTAACGCCATAGACGGAAAAGGTAGTATTAAGGTAGATATTAGTGGCAATAAAGTAAAGAACCAGGTATTTATTGATGTAACGGATACTGGTAAAGGCATCCCGCGTTCTAAATTTGATACCGTTTTTCAGCCGGGATATACCACCCGTAAACGCGGTTGGGGATTGGGCTTGTCCTTAACCAAACGCATGATAGAGAACTATCACAACGGCCAGATCTTTGTAAAAGATTCTGAAGTAGGCAAGGGTACAACCTTTAGGATAGTATTAAAAAACATACGCAATGATAATAAGCAAACCAAGTCCTGATGAATATTCGCCATTTGCGGCGGGCTATGTTGGCCTTGTGCCCAATGAAAATGTGATTGAATTATTGGAGCAATTGATGACATCAAGCTACCAGCTGTTCAGCAATCTTACCAGCGAGCAGGCTGCTTACGCGTATACTCCCGGCAAGTGGACCGTTAAGCAAGCCCTTAGCCATATGATAGATACAGAGCGGACTTTTGCCTATCGGGCACTGGTGTTTTCCCGCAACCATGTGGAGCTGCCAGGGTTTGACCAGGATATTTACGTTAATAATAATGATTTAAGTAAAGTCAGCATCATTGATCTGGCCGAAGAATTTAAAGCCGCCCGCTTATCAAATATCTATATGATCAAAAGCTTTAGCGATGATCAGTTACTGCGCGATGGCATCGCCAGCAACAGCCGGTTCACCGTTAGGGCATTTGTTTACATGCTGGCCGGGCACGAGCTACACCACCTGAATATTTTTAAGGAGCGGTATGGTATAGGGTAAAATCTCCACAAGTTCAGATAAAATAAAAAAGTCGCGGTTAATTAAATAACCGCGACTTTTTTATTCTTACAAAGAATTCTCTTATTTCTCTAATCTCACATCTTCCCTATCTAATACTTCCTTTTTCTCTATCTTATATGACAGGAACAAGCCCGCGCCACCAAAGATGGCTATAAGTGATAAGTAAAGGAAAAACACATCATCATCCATGCTACGAAATACGGAGTGATCTAAAATAAAAGCAAGGAACAATCCTATTCCTGAGCCGATAAGTAATAACCCCCATTTTAAGTTTTGGTAAGGTGCTGATTGTGGTTTGTAACTGCGTGGATCCATGCCACGTTCAATCATTGCCATTCTTTCGCGCTTGTACAGGTAAATGATTGCAAAGATCATTGCGAAAAAGCCAAGTGAGATAACAATGCCTGCTAATATTCCTAAATTCCCGGTATCCATGATTTCTATAATTTATTATGTTGTTAACTTTTTTGTAATCACCACTATTGGTGTATTTGTAAGTTATGACAACATTATTTTGAAGGAGGTTACACCTACGTGTAAAGTTTTTTTAAGGAAAGCAAAATAGCATTTTGTTATTCTTAGGAATGTTAAAGATGGTGGAAGGTGAAATGACATTTCAAAAAAGGGCTGTCCTGCTGAGCCTGTCGAAGCATGTGGGCAAAGGCCTCTGCGCGCGACCCTTCGACAAGCTCAGGGTGACAGCCCTTTTTTGAAATTCACTTACATCAACAAACGCATCGTAAGTAGCATCGCCGAGAATAGATGCTTCAAGCGTTACCCAAGACAAACTTTTGTTGGTTATCAAAAAAGTTCTATCAAACAAAAAGCCCGAATGATTACTCATCCAGGCTCCTATATCTTATTTTTTTAGATATCTTAATTCATCCTGTAAGGTGCTATCAAATAAAATTCAGGAATTTGGACATTAAAGCTGGCATTGTCCAGTAAACGGTTCATTTGATACTCGCCTTTCATACTGCCCATATCGGTTTTAAGATTACAGCCCGATACATATTCATGTGAATGCCCTGGTTCAATAACCGGTTGCTGGCCTACCACCCCTTCTCCCTCAACTTCACGTTTGGCTCCGTTAGAATCAAAAATATACCAATGACGGCTAATTAATTGTATGGCGTAGTTGCTCATATTTTCGATATTCACCTTATAAGCAAACATAAAATGATCATTAGCCGGATTAGAATATTCGGGCTGGTATATGGTTTCTATGGAAACCTTAACGCCTTCTGTTATAGTGGTAACCATGTGCATTTAATTTCTTATTAATTCAAATATAATGAATGGGAGCAAATATTAGGCCATTTCAATGGCATATTTTTCATCTATTTCGGCGAGTATCTGTTGTACTTCATCCAGGGTGCCGGCGGTCACTAACCTCATCCGGAATTCTTTAAAATGATCTATACCTTTAAAGTAGTTGGAGTAGTGCCTGCGCATTTCAAAGATCCCTGTTTTAGGGCCTTTCCATTCTATTGATTTTTGCAAATGGGTTGAACAAGCCGCAATCCGCTCGGTAATGGTGGGCTTATCTAAATGTTCCCCGGTATTAAAGAAATGTTTTATCTCCCTAAAAATCCAGGGGTAACCAATTGCCGCCCGGCCTATCATCATGCCATCTACGCCAAATTCCATTTTCCAATTGGCCGCTTTCTCCGGGGAATCGATGTCTCCGTTACCGAAAATGGGGATTTTTATCCGCGGGTTCTTTTTAATATCCCTGATTAATGACCAATCAGCCACGCCTTTATACATCTGGGCGCGGGTACGGCCATGTATGGTGAGGGCTTTAATACCTACATCCTGCAGGCGCTCGGCCACTTCATAAACATTTTTGGTATTATCATCCCAGCCTAAACGGGTTTTTACCGTTACAGGCAGGTGTGTTGCTTCAACAACAGCCTTGGTCATGGCCACCATTTTGTCAATATCCTGTAATAAACTGGCCCCTGCACCGCGGCAAGCCACCTGTTTTACCGGGCAACCATAATTGATATCCATTAAATCGGGACCGGCAAGAGATGCTATCTCGGTAGCTTCGCGCATATGATCGATATCGCTGCCGAAGATCTGGATACCTATAGGGCGCTCATACTCAAATATATCAAGCTTCGCCCTGCTTTTGGCAGCATCACGTATCAATCCTTCTGATGAGATGAACTCCGTGTACATCATATCCGCGCCATGTTGCTTACACACATAACGGAAGGGAGGATCGCTCACATCTTCCATCGGCGCCAGCAACAGCGGGAACTCTCCTAAATCAATATTTCCTATTTGTACAGACATGCTTATCTTTAGCCCTGCAAAAATAAGCATTTTACCCCAAATGATACAAGAACCCACAAAGGACTACATACAGCAGACAAATCAGCCATCTATATTTGTACAATTTTTAGCAATTGTGGGTATAACCATTGGCCTGGTGATTGTCTTTTCGTTTATCGCAGCGGGGATAATACTCGCTATATTCGGCTTTAAAACGCTTGGCGATACCTTTAGTTTCAATACGCAAAACCCCCACGTTGGCGCTACGTTATGGATATTGCAAATAGTGAGTACCACAGTACCCTTATTTGTTGCCCCGGTGCTTTTTGCAAGGTTCATTGTATCGGATACCGCAACTTACTTAAAGCCAACCTTTAAGTTTCTGCCCATTTTTTTATTGCTGATATTCACCATCATGCTGTTTTCACCGCCTGTCATGGAGATGTTAAGTAATATTAATCAAAAGCTATCATTACCTGCAGCCCTTAAGGGGCTTGAAGATAAACTGCGTGCCATGGAGCTATCAGCGCAAAAAGCTACCGAGGCTATGCTGAATATGAAAAGCATCTGGGCTTTACTGTGGGCGTTGTTTGTGGTTGGTTTATTAACGGCCATTGCCGAGGAGTTTTTATTTCGCGGTGTAATTCAAACCATTTTTATTAGGTGGACCCGCAATAAACATGCTGCCATATGGATAACAGCCATCCTTTTCAGCGCTTTTCATATGGAGTTCTTTACTTTTTTGCCAAGGGTATTTCTGGGAGCCATATTTGGTTATTTTGTTGCCTATAGCGGCAGCATATGGACGGGTGTTTGGGGGCACTTTTTAAATAATGGCTCCGCGGTGCTTATCACTTACTTATTTCAGCACAAAACCATTAAATTAGATCCCGATGATCAACACGTATTTAATTACCCCCTGTATGCTATTAGCATAATAATTGTTTTATTTTTGCTTTTTATATACAGGTATGTTGCAATTGGTAAAAAGCCAGAGTTAAGTAATTGATGGAAAAAAACTGGATCAAAATTTTCACTTCATCCAATTTTTATCAATCAGAGATTGTTAAGCAAGTGCTTATCGGGCACCATATTGACACTGTTTTATTAAACAAACAAGATTCATCGCACCGGGCCTTTGGCGATATTGAAGTTTACATTCATCAGGAGGATTTTAGCAAGGCCATTGAGATCATGATCCTCAACCAAATTAATTTATGAGATTACGCGCCATTACAGGCTTCTTTTTCATCATCGTGATGATTGCCTCCACTTTATTGGGTACATATGTTTTCAGTTTGTTTTACCTTGTGCTGGCATCATTTTGCCTTTTTGAATTTTATAAGCTCATAAAACAAAACACGGCGCAACCAAACATTATTGCGGGGTTAACTTACGGTGCATTACTCTTCGCCGGAACCGCGTTATTCTTCTATCCCGAACAATTTACTTCATCTGCATTAAACGGAAATCATGCTGTTATAAAGCTGCTTCTTTTAATTCCACTTGCCGGTGCTGCGGTATTTATGCAGGAACTTTATAAGAAAACTCCGGCCCCATTCAGCAATATCGCTTTCACCTTTTTGGGAATCATATTCGCTGTAGTCCCTTTCGCATTTTTTCATGCAATGGCCTTTATCGGTAGCAATTTTAACTTCCATATTCCGCTGGCATTTTTGATTATTTTATGGAGTAACGATACCGGCGCTTACCTTGTAGGCAGTAAAATGGGTAAAACAAAATTATTTGAAAGGCATTCACCCAAAAAAACTTATGAAGGTTTAATTGGCGGTATAATCATCAGCGCAATAGCAGCGCTTATATTGGGTCATTTTTATACAGAGCTTACCTGGAAACAATGGGTTACTATATCAATCCTAATTTCATGCTTTGGTACCATGGGCGATTTGGTTGAATCCATGTTTAAACGCAGCATTAATGTAAAGGATAGCGGAGGCATATTACCGGGTCATGGCGGCCTCCTGGATAGGTTTGATGGCTTATTAATGGCTGCACCAATTGTTTATGTATACCTGTACTTCATTTCAAATTAGTAATTTTGTAATAAATCACCTATAATATGACTTTTCATAAAGAAGGATACACCTCACTGGCCATCACCGTACTGTTTATTTTTGTGCTCAATGCACTGATACAGTTCTATTTTCCTGAAGCGCATACGTTAAAATGGATCATCTACATTTTATCGGGCATTTTCTTTTTGATCATAGTGCAGTTTTTCCGCAGCCCATTCTTTGATATCAGTATCGATGAAACTACCGTGCTTTGCCCTGCCGATGGAAAAGTAGTGGTGATAGAGGAAACTGATGAAACAGAGTTTTTAAAAGACAGACGTATCCAGCTATCGGTATTTATGTCGCCGGTGAATGTACACGTAAACCGTAACCCCATATCGGGCGTGGTGAGCTATTTTAAATATCATAAAGGTAAATACCTGGTAGCCTGGCACCCAAAATCATCAACCGAGAACGAGCGGACCACAGTTTGTGTTCAAAATAGCGAAGGAGTATCGGTATTGTTCAGGCAAATTGCCGGCGCATTGGCCCGCCGCATTGTATGGTATGTAAAAGAAGGCGATATTGTTGAACAAGGTCAACAATTTGGCTTTATTAAATTTGGATCAAGGGTTGATGTGTTTTTGCCATTAGGCACCAAAGTATTAGTAAACATTGGCGATGTTGTGAAAGGTGGCAGAACTATCCTGGCCGAATTGCCAAGCGCAATAACTGAGGTAACGGCAAAACCTGCTGCTAAAATAATGCCTGTTAATGATGCCGAACCCACTATAATCATAAATGAGGCCCACCAACAGGAGTTGCCACTGGTTATTGATCATCCGGAGGTTGAAAAGCCAAAACCTGCGGTTAAAAAGGCTGCTCCTAAAAAGAAACCCGCGGCTAAACCTGATGGAAAAACGGAGTAAAACCGATAATATTTAGATCGTTCAGAAATTATTTCTTCCCTATCTGAATGACAGATTTATAAAAAAGCAAAGGCCACGAAAATCGTGGCCTTTGCTTTTTTAACGTTATCGGTTTGGATTTTAATTATCCGCCTTATCCTTAGCTGCCTTTTCCTTTTCTTTCTGCAGGTTTTCCTGTACTTTTTTGATGGAATCCTGTTTTGCTTTTGCCGCTTTTTTCTTTTTATTAAAGAAGCCCTTTAACAGGAAATTTGATTGTGCGGCCTTCAGGTCTTCATTTAAAGTACCCGTAGTGGCATGTACGTTTTTCATGGTTGTTTGTGCCTGTTTTACCGTACTTTCAAGGCTTCTGGACAGGCTTTCATTATTTAAAAGGCGACCAATACTACCCTTGCCGCTATTGATCTTGCCTACTATTTCTGCCAGGCTTGCAGTCATCGATTCTGCATTATCAGCCACCTTTGTAAGTTTGACTATTATCTTGTCCACATCCACCGGGTTTAATGATGCCAACCTGCCCCCATCCTGTACTTCCTGGGTGCTGGTTACGCCCCCGGGCGCCAAAACAACCAGTTTATCGCCCATTAAACCATCACTGCCTATACTCAGCTTAGAATCGGCTTTTACAAACTTTTTCACGTTGTTGTTCAGCGTAAGGTCAACCCTTACCGAACTATCTGTTACAATATTGATAGCCTGCACCACACCAACGTTTATACCGGCAAAACGTACGTTATTGCCCACTTGCAGGCCGCTTACATTTTTGAATGTGCCGTAAACTGTAAAGGTGGAGTTGAACATCCCTTTCTGGTTACCAATGAAAAATACAGCCAAAACCAATACCACCAATCCGGCGAAGGTAAATAGTCCAATTTTTATTTTTTGCGATGATGTGGTTCTCATGTTGTTTCGTTAAAAAATGATCTTACAAGTTCGTTATCCGATTTTTGGAGTTCTTTCCAGGTACCTTCGGCTATATATTCTCCGTCGTTCATGATCACAATGCGGTCAGCCGTTATGCGGGCACATTCCAGGTCGTGAGTAATGATGATAGATGATGTTTTATATTTTTTTTGCATATGGAGTATGAGTTCGCTGATCTCGCGCGAGGTTATGGGATCAAGCCCTGTGGTTGGCTCATCGTAAAGCATAATCTCCGGGTTTACAATCAACGTACGGGCCAGCCCTACCCTTTTACGCATCCCTCCGGATAGATCTGAGGGCATTTTATCAATCGCCTCAAGCAATCCAACGTTGTCCAGCACCTCTTCTACCTTTTTGTCTATCTCTGCCTGGTCTTTCAGCCTAAGTACCCTGGTGAGCGGGAATTCGAGGTTCTCGCGCACGGTCATACTATCATATAAAGCGCCGCTCTGGAACAGGAAACCTATTTTAATGCGCAGCTGCTTCAGTTCTTCATCGCTCATATCGGCCACGTCTTCACCAAAAACCTTCAAATCGCCTTCATCGGGCTTCAACATGCCTACCACGCATTGTATGGTAACAGATTTACCCTCGCCCGATTTGCCGAGCACCACCATGTTCTCGCCGCGTTTCAGATCAAAGGTTATATTTTTCAATACCTCTTTTTCTCCAAAAGCTTTCTTTAAACCACTGGCATGAATAACAACCTCATCCTTAGGTTTCTGCGGCTTTTTATTTATGCCGTTAATTTCTTTTTCTGCCGCCATCTTACCTATAAAATAATATACTGGTGATTTGAACAGCTATAGCATCAATAACAAAAATCCAGAGGGATGCCGTTACCACGGCCGAGTTTGCGGCGATACCTACGCTTTCGGTACCTTTATTGGAGTGATAACCCTTATAGCATCCCACAAAGCCTATCGCGAAGCCAAAAAATATAGTTTTAACAAGCGCCGGCAAAAAGTCGGAGAAATCAAGCGAGCCAATACATTTATTAAAGTAGAGTGAAAAACTGATAGCATCAGTGATATTAAGCGCCAGAAAGCCCCCGAAAAGCCCTATAACGTCCCCAATTACAGACAGCAAGGGAACCATCAATGTGGTAGCTAAAATACGGGTAACAACCAGGTATTGAATGGGGTTAGCACCGGATACTTCCATAGCATCTATTTGCTCGGAAACCTTCATACTACCCAGCTCGGCGCCTATACTGGAGGCTATTTTTCCGGCGCAGATAATGGCCGTAATTACAGGGCCCATTTCGCGGATAAAAGATACCGCGAGGGTTTTAGGCAGCATACTTTCGGCCCCAAGGGCAACAAGCGACGGCCTCAATTGAAGAATGAGCACAAACCCCATGATGAAGGAGGTAATACCCACCAACATCATGGAGCGATAGCCTATTTCATAACATTGCCTTACAAATTCAGACCACTCAAAGCCCCCCGCAAATATGTTTCTGAAAAACCGGCCGAAGAAAACGCATTGTTCACCAATGCCCATCATCCATTTTCGCCAACCCGTAATTGCTTGTTCTGCCATATGATACATTATAAATTCGACAGATAAACAATGTACCGTCAAAATGTTTTGCAGTTCAGGAAAAATTAACCTTTAGGGTCGGCTTGCAGATTTATGACATTGGCACATCAATGATCAGGTAACGGGATGTCTCTTCGGTTTCAATTGTAAATGAACTGGTATCATAAACACCCATCGCGTCTCTTTTGTTTAAAGTGTCACCATTTAATTTAGCCTTCCCATCTAACAGGAACACGTAAGCGCCATTTCCGGGAGTTTTTATAGTATAATTAAGCGCTTTCCCGGCTTCAAAAGTACCCATGCTAAAAGTAGCATCCTGGTGTAACCAAAGGGTGCCCTCTTCCTTACCGGGTGAAACCATAACCGTTAACTCATTTAATTTAAATACATCTTTAAAACTTTTTTGATCATACCGCGGCAGTACGTTTCTCTCTCTCGGGAAAAGCCAGATCTGAAGCGTTTTGGCTGCCTCTGTTGCAGATGCATTATATTCTGAATGATAAACTCCTGTGCCGGCCGACATCACCTGCACATCACCAGCGTTAATCACTCCTTTATTACCCATGTTGTCCTGGTGCTCCAGGCCACCTTCCAGCGGGATGGTCACTATTTCCATATTATCATGCGGATGCAATCCAAATCCTTTGCCGCCGGCTATAATATCATCGTTTAAAACCCTTAAAACCCCAAAATGCATCAGTTCGGGATTGTAATACGGGCCAAAACTGAAAGAAAAATTAGCTTTTAACCAGCCTATATCATTTTTACCACGTTCGTTTTCAGGATAAAATATTGTTTTCATTGTTATATCTCCATTTATATGTTTAAACATACAATATTCATTCCACAAATTAAATATGTGTATTTTTGCAAAAAGTTAATAACCTATGGCAAATAAAGCTATTATTGCAGGTTCAACCGGACTTATTGGCAGTAAATTGCTCCAGATTTTGCTGCGCGAAACGTTTTATGATGAGGTTTTAATCCTGGTGAGGAAAAAAATTGATATTCAGCATAAAAAATTAACGCAGCTGGTGGTGGATTTTGACCAATTGCATACGTATGCCACCGCTATAACAGGGCATGCTCTGTTTTGCTGTTTAGGTTCAACCAAAGCTAAAACACCCGATTTGAAAGTCTATCACAAGATAGATCATGATTATCCTTTACAACTGGCACAATTAGCGCATAAAAATGGCGTTAAGCAATATCATTTAGTCTCTGCCATAGGTGCAAACGCTTCTTCGGGCAACTTTTATACAAAGGTAAAGGGAGAAACTGAAGATGATATTACAAAGGTGGGAATAAACTCTACCTATATATACAGGCCATCATTATTAACCGGCGACAGGCAGGAAAAGCGGTTGATGGAAAAGATTGCAGGCGGACTTGCGAAAGTGATTGATCCGTTACTGATTGGCAGTTTAAAAAAATACAGGAGCATACCTGCCGAAACCGTGGCATTGGCCATGTACAAACAATCAACAAAAAATGAGGTGGGTGTATTTGTGTACCCGTCAAACGTAATAAAACAACTATCGTGAGTACTTATCTATCCGCCGAGAATCTTGGCCATCAATTTCATGACAACTGGTTATTTAAAAATATAACCATAGGCATTAACCGCGGTCGCAGGGTTGCGCTTGTTGGCGTTAATGGCGCCGGTAAATCAACCTTATTAAAATTACTGGCTGGCTATATTAAACCAACCGAAGGCAAGGTAGTGCAGGCCCGTGACCTTAACATGGGTTACCTGGAGCAGGATCCAGGCTTTAAAGATGCCGTTACCATCAGCGATTATATTTTTCATGCTGATGATGTGCAGCAGCAGATGATTCGTAAATACGAAGAGTTATTGGAAAACGACCCGGACAATGCCAAAGCCATTGAAAAAATAATGGAAGAGATGAGCGAGGTGGATGCCTGGGAATATGAATATAAAATTAAAACCATTTTGGGCCGGTTGGATATCCACCATCTTAATCAGCCCATCACTACCCTATCGGGCGGACAAAAGAAACGTTTGGCATTGGCTAAGCTATTAATTGAAGACCCTGATATTTATATTTTAGATGAGCCTACCAACCACCTGGATATTGACACCATTGAATGGTTGGAGAAATTATTGACCGATGGATCAAAAACCATATTAATGGTTACGCACGACAGGTATTTCCTGGATAACGTTTGTAACGAGATATTGGAAATTGACCGGGGTAAGATAGTTCCCTATAATGGCAGCTACGGTTACTACCTGGAGAAGAAAGCAGAGCGCGACGCAGCTGATGATGCAGCATTTCAAAAAAACAGCAACCTACTGCGTAAAGAGTTGGAATGGATGCGCCGCCAACCGCAGGCACGGGGTACCAAATCAAAAGCCCGTATTGATGCCTATTATGATTTGGAAGACAAAACCAAGAGTGGCGGCATCCGCGAAAAAGTTGAACTAAGCGTTAAAACAGCGCGCCAGGGAAACAAGATCATGGAGATGGAACATCTTTATAAAGGTTTTAATGGCAATACCTATATTGATAACTTCAGCTATATATTTAAAAAAGGTGATCGTATTGGTTTAGCCGGAAAGAATGGTACCGGTAAATCAACCCTTTTAAATTTAATAACCGGCGCTTTACAGCCAGATAAAGGAACTATAGTAAAAGGCGAAACCACAGTGATTGGCTATTTCCACCAATCGGGTATTGTTTTTAAGGATGATGAACGGGTTATAGATATAGTAAAAAACGTAGCCGAGTTTATTACCATGGCCGATGGTAAAATGATCTCGGCCTCTGCCCTACTTACCTTATTCTTGTTTCCACCTGCTAAGCAGTATGGCTTTATATCCAAACTAAGCGGTGGCGAAAAGAAACGCCTGCAGCTGATGAGCATCCTGATGAAGAATCCAAACTTCCTTATTCTGGATGAGCCAACCAATGACCTGGATATTGATACGCTGAATGTTTTGGAAGAATTTTTAACCAATTATTCGGGCATATTAATGATGGTATCTCACGATAGGTATCTATTAGATAAGCTAACCGACCAGCTATTTATTATGGAAGGCCAAGGACAGGTACGCATCTATAATGGCAACTATTCATCATACAGAATAGAGCTGGAAGAAGCCAAGCAACAAAACAAAAAAGGCCCTGTTGCGCCAACCCCTGCACCTGCTGCTAAAAAAAGCAAATTAAGCTTTAAAGAAGCCAAGGAACTGGAAACAACCGAAGCTGAAATTACCGTAATAGAAAACCAAATAAAGGATAAAACAGAACAGCTAAACAAGGTAGGTATCGAACTTGTAAAACTGAACGAGATCATGGCGCAAATAGCTGATTTAAACAAAAAGCTTGATGCAAAAAGCGCCCGCTGGATTGAACTAACTGAGCTTAAAGAAGCATAAAATGAAACTATCAGATATCATAGCATCGGTAGGTGTTATCATTTTATTGATAGCTTTTGTACTTAATTTAATGAACAAGCTATCATCAGAAAGCAAAGCTTATAAGCTGATGAATTTTATAGGTGCAGGTACTTGCTGCTATGCTTCTTATATGGTGAGTTTTTACCCTTTTGTAGCATTAGAGGGTGTTTGGGGTACTGTAGCACTGGTGTCATTATTAAAGGTTCCACGTGGAACATCAGTATAAAAGAGGTAATTTTGAATATAAAAAGACCTGTCAGCAACTATAAACAGGTAATTTATTTCAAAAAAAGAGTAAGTAAATTCTAAAAAGTGAAGGTTTATAATAAACACAATCTTTTAAACTAAAACAATTAAACCCCCGCCTATATACCCTTATAAACGCAGGCAGAGATTAATTAAAACACAGGCTAATCAGCCAAAATAATAACAACATATTCTCCATGTTCCACGTGGAACATGGAGAATAAAAATACTCATAACGGCAAATATCTGCTGTTATATATAGAGAGATTTTGATTGTTCCACGTGGAACATGGAGGTATAAAATGTTTAGGAAATACAACGTAATTGTGGTTGGTGCCGGGCATGCAGGCTGTGAAGCTGCTGCTGCTGCCGCCAACCTGGGATCATCTGTTTTGCTCATCACCATGAATATGGGCACCATTGCACAGATGAGTTGTAACCCCGCCATGGGCGGTGTTGCCAAGGGACAGATAGTGCGCGAGATTGATGCCATGGGTGGATATTCGGGAATAATCACGGATAAATCATCTATTCAATTCAGGATGTTAAACCAGTCAAAAGGTCCCGCTATGTGGAGCCCAAGAGCACAAAGCGACCGTATGCGCTTTGCTGAAGAATGGCGTTTAGCATTGGAAAGAACCCCCAATGTTGACTTCTGGCAAGACACTGTAGCATCCCTCTTAGTAAAGGGAAATACCGTTGCAGGGGTGCGTACATCACTGGGTGTAGAGATAGAAGCAGACTCAGTAGTGCTTACCAATGGTACCTTTTTAAATGGCATCATCCACATAGGCGAAAAGAAATTTGGCGGTGGCCGGGCTGGTGAAAAATCAGCAACAGGATTAACCGAACAACTATCACAATTAGGTTTTGAGGCCGGCAGAATGAAAACCGGTACCCCACCCCGCATTGATGGACGTAGCCTGAATTACTCGTTGATGGAAGAGCAATGGGGCGATGAAGACCGCGGTAGATTTTCCTATACCGATGTAGAGATGATTAAAGAACAACGTTGCTGCTGGATCACGTATACCAATACCAACGTACACGAAACCTTAAAAGAAGGTTTTGAAAAATCGCCAATGTTTACTGGCAGAATCAAAGGATTAGGTCCGCGTTACTGCCCTTCTATAGAAGATAAGATCAACCGTTTTGCTGAGCGCGACCGTCACCAGATTTTTGTAGAACCCGAAGGTTTAAATACAGTAGAGATCTACGTAAATGGTTTCTCTACCTCCCTGCCAGAGGATGTACAATACAAAGCATTAATCCAGATCCCCGGATTTGAGAATGCTAAAATGTTCCGCCCGGGTTATGCCATCGAGTATGATTACTTCCCACCTACCCAACTGGGATTAACTTTAGAAACCAAGCTAATCAGTAACCTTTACTTCGCCGGGCAAATCAACGGAACTACCGGATATGAAGAAGCCGCATCACAAGGTTTCATCGCGGGTATTAATGCGCACCAAAAAATCAATGATAAACATGAGCTGATACTAAAAAGATCTGAATCATATATTGGTGTTTTGATTGATGACCTGGTAACCAAAGGTACCGAAGAACCCTACCGCATGTTTACCTCAAGGGCAGAACACCGCCTGCTTTTACGCCAGGACAATGCAGATATCCGCCTCTCTCCTATGGCCCACGAACTGGGTTTAATTAGCGATGAGCGTTTAGATAAAGTAAATCAGAAGGTAAAAAACTCCGATGATATTGTAGCCTACACCCGCAGTAAGTCTATCGATCCATCAGCAGTAAATGGCTTGCTGGCAGAATTAGGTACCTCAGCCATTAACCAGGGCGCTAAGCTTTTCAATTTGTTGAGCCGCCCACAGATTGGATTTAACGATCTTAAAACAGCCGACAGTGGTTTAGAAGAAATGTTATCTACCTACGATAAAGAAACAATTGAACAGGCTGAAATAAAAATTAAATATGAGAGTTACTTTATAAAAGAATTGGAAATTGTAGACCGGATGAAAAAAATGGAAGACCGGGAAATCAATCCAAATTTTGATTATCATACTTTGGTGTCACTATCAAAAGAAGCACGTGAAAAATTGATGCGCATAAAACCACGCACTTTGGGCCAGGCTTCACGAATTTCGGGCGTGTCGCCATCAGATGTTTCCGTTTTGATGGTTCATGTATCAAGATAATACGTAAAGTACTGATAATTAAATAATTATAAAAAGTCTTTTTAAATCAATTATTTCAGATTTTTAATAGCGGAGTTCATAAAAACATAAAAATCGCTTATATCGCCTAAAAACTATGTTAAATCAAAAACCGGCCAATTTTTACAATTTTCTCCTCTATATTTTTGTTGTTTTATTGATTTCTGGCTGCGCCGCGCAACAACAGCCCCAGGGAGGGCCACGTGACGTAACGCCACCCGTTTTAGTGAAGGCACTGCCGGCCAACAAAACCCGAAATTTTGTTGCCAAAGAAATTGACCTGGAATTTGATGAGTTTATAAAACTCACCAACCAGTACCAGGAAATTACCATGAGCCCAACAATGGAAAAAGCACCGGAGTACACTTCCAATAAAAAGAAGCTGCGCATAGTTTTTAAAGACACACTCCATAAAAATACAACCTACGTTATCAACTTCGGAAAATCCATCCAGGATGTAAATGAAAGTAACGTGATGAAAAATTTCACCTACGTATTTTCTACAGGTCCGCACATCGACTCATTGAGCATCTCGGGATCGGTAACCAATACACTCACCCAGGAAAAAGAAAAAGATATCACCGTAATGCTTTTCCCGCTAAAACAGGATTCCTTACTTTTTGGAAAAAAGAAGCCGTCCATTTTCACAACAACAGATTCATCGGGAAATTTCAGTCTCAATAATCTGCATGAGGACAAGTACAGAATTTACGCGTTGAAAGAGGCCAGTCCGGATAAGATATTTAATAACGATAATGAATTGATCGGCTTCCTTAAAAAACCGATCGATTTAAAATCCGATACGAAGAACGTCAAGCTAAATCTGTTTAAACAATTCCCTGAGAAATTCAGGTTTGCCGAAAAACGTTTTGATGTTGATGGAAAGATGTTGTTTGTTTTTAATAAAGCTTTAATAAAACCATCATTAAAAATTATATACCCTGCAGATATCAATAATCAGAAATACGTAGAATTTAGCAAAACTAAAGATACAGCCTCGGTATATGTAAAATACATGAACTTCGATTCTATACGGGTAGCCATTTATGATAATAACAAACCCGTTGATACCACTTACCTGTTAAAAAGCAAAAAGGAAGTATTTTTAAGGGTCTTCAATTTCAAATACAATATATCAAACGATAAGTTAAAGCCAGGCGACGATTTAAAAATTACCAGTAACCTGCCCATCGAAACAATAAACAGCGCGCAGATCTCCCTTAAAGAAGACTCCATCACCCTGGCAACATCTGACTATACCTTACAAAAAGATACAGGTAATACTAAGTTCCTCACCCTAAAATACAGGTGGCGGCAAAACGCCAAATATGAACTGATATTTAATGAAGCCGCCTTTACAGATATCTATGGTGATAAGAATAAATATGCTGCAAAGAAATTTCAATCAGATAAAACGGAAAACTACAGTACCCTTACCGTTAAGGTTACGGTACCCGATACATCAAAAGCTTACGTAGTTGAACTGCTGAACGATCAAAAAACTATACTGCAAAGTAACGCCATCACCAAAAGCACATCTTTAGTTTACAAAAACTATTTAACCGGGAAATATATGGTGCGGGTTATTTATGATGAGAACCGTAATGGCAAATGGGACAGCGGAAACGTCCATTTAAAAAAGCAACCGGAAAACATCTGGATAAACGAAAAAGAGATCACGCTTAGACCCAATTGGGAAGCAGAAGAGCCTATTACGGTGCCCAAGGAGCCCATTACTCCTTAAACCAACCCGAGTACATGACATAATTTTTTGGAAGCTGCTTAAGCATCGCCATTTGCTCATCTGTTAAAGGCTTTATTTTTTTGGCAGGTACACCGGCGTATAAAAAGCCACTTTCGCAAATGGTATTTTCTAATACTACAGTACCGGCCGCAATGATAACAAACTCATTCACCACAGCATGATCCATCACGATGGCGCCCATACCTACCAGCGTATGATCATGTAGGGTACAGCCGTGTACAAGCGCGTTATGCCCTATAGATACATTGCTGCCTATCTTTGTAGGTGCTTTTAAGTAGGTAGCATGTATCACCGCTCCGTCCTGTATATTGGTGTTATCCCCTATTTTAATGTAATGCACATCGCCGCGGATAACCGCATTGAACCAAACGGAACAATTACTGCCCATCACCACATCTCCCACAATAGTGGCATTCTCGGCTATAAAACAATCTTCGCCCCAAACCGGGCTTTTACCTTTAACTGGCAATATAACTGGCATTTTTAAATTATTGAATTAATGAGTTATTGAATTATCGATTTAGTTACTTTTATTAATAGTTACTGTTTTTCTTGACGCTGATACTACTTTAAGAATTTGATTTGCTTCATCCATTAAAATAGAAATATCAGAAATTTTAATTATTTCAGCTTCAACTAATACTTCCATCCAAAATACCGATTCATCAGCCTCTTCTACCACAATAGATAGTTTGGCATGAAACTCGGCTTGAGATCGTGCCCTGCAAGCGGCCCTGTAATTTGCCCCGACCGACGACGACGAACGTAATAACTGCCGCCCTATTATTTTTGCTTCTTCTGTTTTAGGTAAAGACTTGAAAAGCTTAATATTATCAACAACAAATTTCTTTGTTCGTTTTTTAAACATTTCAGCAAATTCAATTCTGCTAACATCATTCATATCTAACTAAGCTAATTCAATAATTCAATAATTCAATAATTCAATAATTAATTTTCTTTATGTTTGAAGACAAAATAAGCGGAAATAGCTCAGCTGGTAGAGCATCAGTTTCCCAAACTGAAGGCCGCGGGTTCGAATCCCGTTTTCCGCTCATATAACTTCACTTTCTTTCCTCACCGTGTGCTAAAACGGCACAACAGGATGACGTTTCAACATAGAATCAAACAACAACCAAGTCATTGCGAGGCACGAAGCAATCGCGAACTGTACAAGTACGCCCTGTATAGCATGCGATTGCTTCGTGCCTCGCAATGACATATTTTTTTAAATTTCTTTTAAAACACCGTATCCTTAACCTCTTCAGCATGCACAGGATAATCAGTAGTATAATGTAAGCCCCGGCTCTCTTTACGTAACATGGCCGATTTTACCACGATGAATGATACCTGGATTAAATTACGGAGCTCGCAAAGTTTTACGGATAGTTTGGTTTTTTTATAAAATGATTCTGTTTCCTCATACAATAAACCTAAACGACGCATTGCCCGCTCCAGCCTAAAATCAGACCGAACAATGCCTACATAGTCATTCATTAGCTTCTGCATTTCGCGCACGTTGTGCGTAACCAAAATATCTTCATTTGACAATTGTACGCCATGCTCGTCCCAATCAGGGATATTAGCGGGTATCACAAAATCGTTAAATTTATCTACAGCATCTTCATAAATACGATGTGCAAAAACCAACGCTTCTAATAACGAATTGGAAGCCAACCTATTAGCACCATGCAAACCTGTTGAAGAACATTCGCCGCAGGCATATAACCTTAATATAGATGACTGGCCTACATGATCAACCATAACGCCGCCACACATATAATGACAGGCCGGTGCAACCGGGATCATATCCTTGGTCATATCAATACCGATCTCCAGGCATTTGGCATATATATTAGGAAAATGATTTAAAATATCTTTTTTACTGCGGTGACGGATATCCAGGTAAACAAAATCCTCGCCCGATTTTTTTATCTCGGCATCGATGGCCCTCGCCGTAATATCTCTTGGCGCCAATGATTTACGCGGATCATACTCCTGCATAAACTCTTCACCATTGGTACGCTTTAATATCCCTCCAAAGCCACGAACGGCCTCAGATATCAAAAACGAAGGATACTCACCCGGATTATACAAAGCTGTAGGATGAAACTGGATAAACTCCATATTCCTAACCTTACCTTTTGCCCTGTATACCATAGCAATCCCATCCCCGGTAGCAATAGTTGGATTGGTGGTAATTGAATAAATATGGCCGGCCCCACCGGATGCCATCACCGTAACCTTCGATAATATCTTTTCAACAACATTACTCTCGGTATTAAAGGCGTAAATACCGTAACAGGTTATATCGGTGCTTGATTTTCCTACCAGCTGGCCTAAATGGTGCTGGGTTATTAAATCTACCGCGAAATAATGTGTTAATATCTCAATATTGGGATTCTTGTGGATCTCTTCTAACAATGACCTTTCAATCTCCAGCCCGGTTACATCCTTATAATGTAAAACTCTAAACTCTGAGTGGCCCCCCTCTTTTGCCAGGTCATAAAAACCTTCGTTTGTTTTATCAAAATTAGTCCCGTAATCAATAATTTCATTAATTCTTTCCGGTCCTTCTTTAACAACGGCTTCCACAACATCACGGTCGCAAAGGCCATCACCACTAATTAAGGTGTCCTCAATGTGTTTTTCAAAAGAATCCTCCTTTTTATCCACAACTACCGCAACACCGCCCTGGGCATACTTAGTGTTGGATTCGTCTTCATTTGATTTTGTAACTATCAGAACCTTACCATGTTTCGCAGCCTTAAGGGCAAAACTTAGTCCGGCAATGCCTGATCCTACGATCAGGAAATCAACAGTTCGGGTCATATTTTATATATAAGTTGTGCAAATGTACACGATATGTTAATAACAGGGATAAAGATGTTAATTTGATGTAAAGAAATAGCTAATAAATAACCAAAGTGTGGATAACCCTGGATTTTGTAAATGAAATGAATAATTTTTGAGCGACTTTTGCATACTTTAAACACTAAAGCTAACATTTTAAACATTAACAAAATATTAACATATAACTTTCAAAAGAAAAATTTGAAACTATTAGAATTCACAAAATCAAAGTGATACGAGCTAACAAAGTGTTGATAACTGTTAATAAAAAATGAAAAATAACTTTTAATCTAAAATCTATACCGACTTTTGCACATAACTAACACCTTAACAAGTAATAGTTTTATTTATATAAATAATTAGTTGTTATTAATTGATTTGTTGAAATGGATATCTTCGAAGAAATAAATGTGACGGGATTTGTGGACGAATACATCGACCCAAGCCTTGATCTTTTTGCTGAAATTGAAAAACTTAAAAAGGAAAAAAACGCCGTTATTTTGGCGCATTACTACCAGGATCCTGATATTCAGGATATTGCAGATTATATTGGAGATAGCCTCGGCTTATCTCAGGAAGCTGCAAAAACGGATGCTGATATTATCGTTTTCGCCGGGGTGCATTTCATGGCCGAAACAGCCAAGATACTTTCGCCCACAAAAAAGGTTTTATTGCCCGATTTAAAGGCAGGATGCTCATTGGCAGATAGTTGTCCGCCACATTTATTTAAAAAGTTTAAGGAAAAGTATCCTGATCACCTGGTGATCACTTATGTAAACTGTACTGCCGAACTAAAAGCTATGACCGATATTGTTTGTACATCAAGCAATGCCGTACAAATAGTTGAAAGTTTGCCAAAGGACCAGAAGATAATTTTTGGACCGGATAAAAATCTTGGTGCCTGGGTGGCCAAAAAAACCGGGCGCGACCTGGTGTTATGGAACGGAGCCTGTATGGTGCACGAGATTTTTAGTCGCGAAAAAATAACCAAACTGAAGGAAAGACATCCGGGTGCTAAGCTGCTGGCCCACCCTGAGTGTGAAGAGGTTATTTTGCAGATGGCCGATTATATAGGTTCAACTACCGGGATCCTGAAATATGCAGGCAGTCACCCGGATAAGGAATTTATTGTAGCTACCGAGGCAGGTATTATACACCAGATGCAAAAGGAAAACCCGGATAAAACATTTATACCGGCGCCACCAAATAACAGCTGTGCCTGCAACGATTGCCCGCACATGAAACGTAATACACTGGAGAAATTATACCTGTGCCTTAAAAATGAGCTGCCCGAGGTTACTGTACCAGCCGATATTATTGAAAGAGCGGTGAAACCTATCGAAAGGATGCTGGAGATTTCGGCAAGATTGGGGTTGTAAGAGTAATTAAATAAATAAACCGTCCCGTCATTGCTGGGGGGAGAATCCGGGAGACACTGAAGGAGAAATGACGTTAAAAAGGGGGCTTTAGAAAATATGTCATTGCGAGGTACGAAGCAATCTCTACACAGGCAGATCAAACTTGACTGATTTCTCTGTACAGCTTGGAGGTTGCTTCGTACCTCGCAATGAAGAGTAAGAAAAGGTCCTAAAAAGCTAAAAAATTTTTCCGCCTTTGGCGGATATATTGTTTTTGCGGCGGCGCGAAAATTTAGGGGTCAATAAAATTGAATTGTTGATAACTACCCTAAATTCTCAAAAAATTTCCCGCCTTCGGCGGTAGGCAGCAAGCGGTTTTTTGCGACGGCGCGAAAAATTTAGAGAAAAGACAGGAAAAGCAGGAGCAATTTACTCGTGTTAAAATTATAAAAAGATTAATCAATGAAATCACCTAAACAGGTGTAATCATAAAGGATATGTTTGAAAATCAGGAAAGAACGAATTTAGAAGACTTAGGCGAATTTGGTTTGATAAATCATTTAACTAAAAATATAAAGCTGGAGCAGGCAAGCACGGTTAAGGGTGTTGGTGATGATGCAGCAGTACTTGATTTTACTGGCAAAAAGGTGTTAATAAGTACCGATATGCTGCTTGAAGGGATTCATTTTGATTTAGCATATACCCCGCTAAAGCATTTAGGCTATAAAGCCATCCAGGTAAACCTGAGTGATATTTATGCCATGAATGGAACTGCATCGCAGGTTACGGTTTCGATAGGTTTATCAAGTAAGTTTCCGTTAGAGGCTATTGAAGAATTGTATGAAGGCATTTACATTGCCTGTGAAAAATATAATGTGGATTTGATTGGTGGCGATACAACATCATCAAAACAAGGGTTGGTGATCAGCGTGACCTCTATAGGGTATGCGGATGAAGCCGATATTGTATACCGTAACGGTGCAGGGGAAGGCGATCTGATTTGTGTATCAGGAGATCTTGGTGGTGCTTATACTGGTTTGCAATTGCTTGAAAGGGAGAAGCTTATATATCTTGAAAATCCTAATATTCAGCCCGACCTGGAAGGGAAAGACTATATCGTTGAGCGCCAGCTTAAACCTGAGGCCCGGAGGGATATAGTTGAATTATTGAAAAGTATTGATGTAAAACCTACAGCCATGATAGATGTATCTGACGGGTTGGCATCAGAAATTATGCACATCTGCAAGCAGAGCGGAAAAGGCTGCAGCATATATGAAGAAAAGATCCCTTTAGACCCAATGACCTTTGAAACTGCCCGCGAATTTAATCTTGATCCAACCGTGTGCGCGCTAAGTGGTGGAGAGGACTATGAGCTTCTTTTTACCGTTAAACAAGCCGACTACGACAAGATCAAGTTTAAAATGGATATTACCATCATCGGCCATATCACAGAGCCCTCAGCGGGCTGTAATCTGATCACTAAAGCCGGAAATTCGCACCCGTTGAAAGCCCAGGGATGGAATGCATTTAAAAAATCAGAGTAAATGCTGAACAAATTTTTTGGCTGGTTTTATTTAAATAAACATCCCGAGGGGATAGTGCCCAACAAAGTAATTGCAGGCACATTTCTGCTCTATTTAGCGTTGCTATTGCAAATGGTCAGCAATTTGCTGGAGGGCATTAACCTGGCGGCTTTTATATTTCTGTTCGGCTTTCTCTTTTACTTCATTTTTATGACCGGCGAGGGCCGGAAATGGGCAAGGATAGTGATGCTTATTTTGATATTAATAAACTCCTACGCTCTGGTTGCAAGTATCACACACCCTGTAATAGTATTAAAGCCCCATGAGCCTGCGGTTCCTTATAAGTCCCCTGTGGTTTTAACTACGTTGTTTGTTGTAGAGGTGTTTGTTGAATTGATAGCAATGGGGTTGCTTTTTTCGGGGGAAGCAAAGGTGTGGTTTAATAGAGTGAGGATAAAGGCGATCTAACTCCGAAGTAGTGCCAAATTTAATGCTTTTCTAATTTAACCCCGAAGTCATGCCGAATTTATTTCGGCATCCCACAGGACAAGTCTGCGATACCTTTGTGTTACAGCATTCGGTCTACCGTCCTGTGAGATACTGAAACAAGTTAAAAAAGATCATTTATCACTTTACTAATATCTATGATTTAATCCCCTAAGTCGTGCCGAATTTATTTCGGCATCCCACAGGACAAGTCTACACCATAAAAGTTCATCGATATGATTAAAATTCCAAATCGTCTTTTAAATCCTTCATCTCTGGATTCACAGATTTAATCTGGTTTATTTTCCAATCCTGATGCCACCTTTTCAATTGCTTTTCACGATCGATAGCATCCGTTATTCTCTCAAAGTATTCATAGTAAACCAAATCATAAAGCTTATATTTCTTAACAAATTCAGACCCTTCTCCATTTATATGTTGCCAAACCCTCGTACGTAGATCGCTGGTGACACCAATGTAAAAAGTAGTGCGATAAATGTTTGTCATTATATAAACATGACCTTGTTTATAGAGCATTTTGAGAATCGGTTTAGGTAAGTAAAATTAAAAAAAAGGACTTAGTGTAAATGTTTTCTAAAAAGGAAAAATCGCTTTTTTTAATTTATAAATGCTTTTTCATTAGCTTGAGGGTATTATAAAGTTAAAAAGTGAGGCCTTTAGGATAATCACGTCTGTTAGGTCTGCTACTTGCATTTTGTAGACTTATCCCCTGCCTACCTGTCCTGTGGGGTGCCGAAATAAATTCGGCATGACTTCGGGGCTAAATGGGCTCACGTTTATTGCTTTTTATTCCTGCATTAGGGTACTGTCGAGAACTTACTCCTCCCCCAAAAACTTTTGATCTATCTGCTTATCGGCCTTTGCACCTAACTTCTTGATCTTCTCGGCGGTAGTAGTCAAATTACCACGGCCGTCTGAAAGTTTATTTATGGCGCTGTTATAGGCATTTTGGGTATAAGTAATATTCTTCCCGATACTATCCATATCGATCAGGAAGCCTACAAACTTATCATACATATCGCCGCTTAGGCGGGCAATTTCCAGTACGTTGCGGTTTTGGCGTTCCTGTTTCCACATGCTGGCAATGGTACGCAGGGTTGCCAGTAATGTAGACGGACTCACGATCACCACTTTTTTATCCCAGGCATAATTAAACAACTCGCCATCCAGCTGTACAGCAATGCTGAAAGAGGATTCTATCGGCACAAAAAGCAACACAAAATCGGGCGAATTGATCTTATACAAATCATGATATTTTTTGGCCGATAGCCCATTGATGTGGCCGCGGATAGATTCTATGTGTGCCTTGGCAAACAGCTTCCTGTCTTCTTCGGTATCGGCATTTACCAGTCGCTCGTAGGCAATGAGGGATACTTTGGAATCGATTACTAAATGCTTATCATCCGGCAGATCGATAATTACATCGGGTTGGTAACGTGTGCCATCATTGGCCTGCATAGCTGCCTGGATGCGGTATTCCTGGTCTTTAACCAGGCCCGAGCGTTCTAATACCCTCTCCAGGATCACCTCGCCCCAGTTGCCTTGTTTTTTGTTATCACCTTTAAGAGCTTTTGTTAAATTCTGCGCCTCATCGCTTATCTGTTTGTTAAGGTCCATCAGTTGGGTAATTACCCCTTTAAGCGTATTACGTTCGGCGGCCTCCATGTTGTAAACCTTCTCTACCTTATCTTCAAAAGCTTTCAGGTTTTCTTTAAGCGGATTAAGGATCAGATCCAGGTTGGTACGGTTTACATCAATAAATTCTTTTGATTTTTCTTTCAGCAGCTTCTCGGCCACATTCTCAAACTCCCGCTGAAACTGTACCCTGATCTGCTCTATCTCCAGCTTCTGCTCCTGCATTTTTTCCTGCTGCGATTTATAGTAAGACCGGGCACTCTCCAGCGATTGATTGGCCTGTGCCAGCAGTGCGCGTTCCTGAAAAAGTTCATCCAGTATACGGTCCTTGTCTTCTTTTAAAAACCGGGTGATACTTTCCTTGTCGCTTAATAAGCCGCTCGCTTTTTCCTCAGCTCTTGCCAGTGAAATTTTAAGTTGGTCACTTTCCGCACGTAGCCTGTTCAGTTCCTCTGCCGAAATTAATTCAGCAGCCTTAGGCTTTTTGATGAACAATAAAACGGCTATCAGCAGGATAACAACCGCTACGATAATTAGTATATCAGCACTCATTTTGATAAAAATATTAGCAAATTTAAGATAATATTTTTAGTAAAGGAAGGGGGGATATACAAAAATGGTATTGCTAAATAAGAGGCAATACCAAAAAATACGGTGCCGAAATAAATGAGATAAGCTATATTTTACTTACAAAAATTAGTAATATTATTAGGAGCCAGTTTATTACCCGTGGCAACGGCTTTATTAAAATCAGCGCAGGCACCGGCTTTATCAAGCGCGGTTATAGTTAGGCATGGCTGTATTTGGGATCAGGGGAAAAGAAATAATTACTGGACCTTCGCTATCCTCAGGCCCACATCGCTTACCTCATGCAAAGGGTTATCCCGCATGTTTTGCTCTATCTCGAAATGGTATTTGCCCTTTGCCGGGAATTTAATGTTGGTTTGAAAAGGCAGCTGGTAGCTATACAAATTACCCGAGCCTTTACCCAGCCATTCGCCATCGCGGGAGGCAAGTTTTACTTCGTAACGGGTTACTTTTACCTGTTTGCCGGGCGATGTTTGATAAATGAGTACAAACATATTGGAGTATTTGTAGGCATCGGTAACCCTTAAATTAAAGTATAGGTTGTAGGCAGCATTTGCATCTGTGATGTTACAATCAAACTTTACCCGGTTAACGTACGACCAATTGTGATCTGTAATGGACGAGTTGGCATCAATAACCGCTTTAGGGTCGGTACAGCTACTCAGCAGCATGATTAACATACATGCTGCCGGATAAAGTATCTTTATAAACCGTTTCATTTTATTGTGGTGTATCCTGCTGTGGTGGATTATTATTGTTACGGTTTTGGCTGTTGGGGTTTGGGCGGTTTGGCCTGTTACGCCTGTTATTATTGCCTCCTTCACGCGGCGGTCTGTCACCTTCCTGTGGTGGTTTGTTGCCTGCCTGCGGTGGTTTAGGCCCCTGTTGTTGTGGCTTATTACCCTGGTTTTGCGGCGGACGGTTGCCTTGTTGCTTTGGCGGGCGGCTACCTTGTGGCGGGCGATTAGCGTCCGGGGCGCCGGCTGTTTTTTCGGTTGCAGGCGCTGCTCCTTGTGGGCGTTGCTGGTTGTTCGGTTTTACATCGCTGCCGGGAGTAGCCGGTTTTTGAGTTTTATTGCGATTATTGTTGTTGTTTTTCTTTTGATTTTTGCTGCGCGCACGGTCATCAAGGCGGGTAAGGCTATCCTGGCCAACTACGTTTTCATAGTCAAGCGCTTTAACAGTTAGTGTTTCGTCTTCCTCCATTTCGCCCAGGTCGGCAGGGATAATACCTTCACGATTCAGTTGTTGAATTTCTTTAACCTTTGCAATTGGCATAGGCACCCATGATTCCTCGCGGGGATAGCTAAACCACATGATCTTTTTAAAGATGTCTGTTTTTTGCAGGCGCGCGTCGCCCTTTTCGGTTTTAAGCACATTCACATTATCAGGGATATGCTTAAGGGCATCCATGTAAGTATCCAGCTCGTAATTTAAGCAGCATTTTAATTTACCGCATTGCCCGGCCAGTTTTAAGGTATTTAAAGAAAGGTTTTGGTAGCGGGCCGCAGAGGTAGAAACCGTTTTAAAATCGGTTAACCAGGTTGAGCAGCAAAGCTCGCGTCCGCATGAGCCAATACCGCCTAACCGGCTTGCTTCCTGCCTCATCCCTATCTGGCGCATCTCTATCCGGATCCGGAAAGTTTCGGCCATTTTTTTTATCAGCTCCCTGAAATCGACACGGCCTTCGGCTGTATAATAAAAGGTAGCCTTGGTTTTATCGCCCTGGTAATCCACATCACTAAGCTTCATGCTCAGGTTAAGATCCAATGCCAGCTTACGCGATTTGTGCATGGTTTCCCACTCCATATCCTTGGCGGCTTTCCACTTTTCTACATCGGCTACGGTAGCTTTCCGGTAGATCTTTTTAACCACGTCGGCTTCTTTTACATGGCGCTTGGTCATTTGCATGCGCACCAGTTCGCCGGTTATAGAAACGTGACCAATATCATAGCCGCCTGTAGTTGCTTCAACAGCTACCAGTTCGCCGGCTTCGAGGTAAATATTGTCGTTATTCAGGAAAAACTCCTTGCGCGAACCTTTAAATTTTACTTCGATAACCGGATACGGTTTATAATTAGTTGGCATATCCATATGGGATAGCCAATCGTAAACATCTAATTTGCTGCAACCATTAGTAAGGCATGAGCCATTACTTTTACAGCCCGCAGGTGAGCATCCGCCCCCTGTTGAGCAACTTCCACATCCCATAATTAATTTGGTATATATTGACTCCCCGTAGGGATGGTTTTTAAATTTAGTATTTTTATAATCTGTAAAGATACATCTAAAAATAAAATTTTAGGGTTTGCGTTTCTCTCTACGTGGTAATGTGCCTTTTCAAGCTCGGTGCTTATGGTTTGTGCTTTTTCTATACTCAGCACGTTGGTCATTTTCTGGGCTGTTTCCAGCTCTTTGGCAGGCAGGTGTACCAGGTTGCCGGCGCCCGCAATCAGCAGGCAGCATTCGCGGATAAAACTGATGCCGTATCGTAAAAAATTCTTTTGGTTCTCCCTTCCCATCTTGGCAAACTGGTCAACAAAAGTTAAAACCTCCAGCCCTTTGTTGCTGAAACACAGGCGCAGCCATTGCACAAATAAAGTGTGATAGCTCTTGGTATCCTGCTGCAGCATGGTTAACGCCTCGGTTAAGTTGCCATTGGTGAGGTAAGCAATTTCGGCCGCGGCATCCTCGGTTTGGTTGTGCTCTGCAATTAAGTATTCCTTCACTTCGGACGAAAGCAGGCAAGGTATTTTTATCAGCTGCGTGCGCGAAAGGATGGTGTTCAGGATCTGATCCTGGTTTTGGGCCACCAATATAAAAAGGGTATTTGGCTGAGGCTCCTCAATGATCTTTAGTAATGCGTTCCCTTCTTTTTCCAAATATTCGGGCAGCCAAAGGATCAATATTTTATAGGCAGATTCAAATGGTTTGAAACTGAGTTTCTTGATAATCTGGTGGCACTCGGCAATGTTGATGTTGGCTTGCTTGTTTTCGGCATCCAGGTATCCGCGCCAGGTATCCAGGTTCATGTAGGGGTTTGCGGTAAAGGCCTCGCGCCATTGCTCAATAAAAGTAAGCGCGGTATCATCCTTATGTTTAGCGAAGAAAGGGTATGAAAAATGCAGATCGGGGTGCATTAATTTATTGTACTTGCGGCATGATGAACATACGCCGCAGGAGTCATCCGGTTGCTTATCTTCGCAGGATAGGTATTGGGCATAGGCAACAGCAAGTGCCAGGCTTCCCGATCCCTCGGGGCCCAAAAACAACTGCGCATGGCTTACCCGGTTCTCTGTCACCGAGTTAAGCAACCGTTGTTTTGTTGCCGCTTGTCCTACTATTTGCTTAAACTGCATTTGGTGCAAAATAAGAAGAAGATTTGGGATGTGAGATATGACGGGGACAGATTTTATATAGGAAGCAGATATATAGGCAGATGAGTGTATATGCTGATTTAATAAGTATTAAGGATTAATAATATGAGAAATAATTTCCCAGGCCTTTCTCACCACCTTTCACATCTCCTATCTTTGCCAAATGAGAATAATGGCTTTTGATTACGGCACTAAGCGTATTGGCATTGCGGTTACCGATCCTTTGCAGATCATCGCCACCGGGTTGGATACGGTACATCCTATGTATATCATAGATTACCTGAAAACGTATTTTAAAACTGAGCAGGTTGAACGTTTCATCGTAGGCGAACCGAAACAGATGGATAACACGCCGTCACAATCGGCCATTCATGTTAAAGGCTTTGTGGGCCTGCTAAAAAAAACTTTTCCGGAGATTCCTGTCGAAATGCTGGATGAGCGTTTTACTTCAAAAATGGCTTCGGCGGTTATTGCGCAAAGCGGGATGAATAAAAAAGGCCGGCAGAATAAGGAGCTGGTTGATACCATATCGGCGGTGATATTACTGCAATCATATATGGGCAAATCGTACTAATAGGCCATCTTCCTGGTATTTAACCAATCTGAGTCATGATGCTATCTGTAGCCCCGGTATGTTCTTTTACATACGTCGCGGCCTTTTTACTGGTTATACTATAAAAAGCTTCATCGGTAGCAAGAGTATCAACAATACCTTTCAGCTGTGCAGCATCGTTGATGCTAAACCCGGCCTTTAAAGCTATTAATTCCCTTGCCTCGTTAAATTTTTGGTAATTAGGCCCAAATATTACCGGCAGGCCAAACGCAGCCGCCTCTAATGTGTTATGAATGCCGGCACCAAAACCACCGCCAATATAGGCAAGATCTCCGTACGCATATAAAAAAGACAACATACCAATATTATCAATAACCAGTGTAGTGTATGAGTGCTGATTGGAGTGTTCCTCTTTTTGAATTAACCCGGAGTATTTTATTGCCGAGCCTTTGGGTAATAAACCGATAAGGTTATTTATTCGTTCTTCCCCAATTTCATGTGGTGCAAAAATGAACTTCCAGTCGGGGTATAGTGCAGGTAGCGCAGCCAGTAATTCTTCATCCTGTGGCCAGGTACTGCCGGCAACAAAAACTTTTTTACCATTGGCAAATTGAGCAATGCCTGCTATCTCTTTTTGCTGCTGCGCATTAGCCCAAACCCTATCAAAACGGGTATCGCCGCTTACGGTTACATTGGTAAAGCCAATGTTTTGTAACAGCAGCTTTGATGCTTCATCCTGTAAAAAAAAGTGAGTTACAAAGCTCAATGTTTTACGGGAAAAGCTACCGAACCACTTAAAAAATATTTGCTTTGGCCTAAAAATTCCCGATATGATGAATAACGGCACCTGGTGTTTGTGCAGCTCGTTAAAGTAGTGGTACCAATATTCATATTTGGTAAAAACAGCCAATTCGGGCTGTATAGTATTGATAAACTGAGCGGCATTTGCAGCCGTATCTAAAGGCAGATAATACACAAAATCGGCAAGGGGGGTATTTTTCCTTATCTCATATCCAGACGGTGAAAAAAAACTGACAACGATTTTTTTATCGGGATGGAGGGCTCTCAACGCTTCTAAAATGGGCCTCCCCTGTTCAAATTCGCCGAGTGATGCAAAATGAAACCAAATACAACTATTTATACGTAAAAGATTTTGGTCTTTTCTCCCATTTATCCACTGGCTGGCTTTTTTATTAAAAAACGCCACTATATATATGGCAACAAAATATAACCTTAACCCAATATTATATAATAACACCATTTTAATTATGTTCGTTATCTTAGCCGGGGTTAAAAGTAGTAACAATTATTAATTACTGTAGTAGTAAAAACGAGGGGCTTAAAGCCTGCTTTAAATTAATGCGGGATTTAGAACTTAAACACTTAAAACAATATAAACAATGAAAATTGCTGTAATTGGTACCGGCTATGTTGGTTTGGTAACCGGGACGTGCTTAGCTGAAACCGGGAACGAGGTAGCCTGCGTAGATATAGTTGAAGAAAAAGTTAATAAGATGCGTGCTGGTCAAATGCCTATTTATGAACCGGGCCTTGATCTGTTATTTCACCGCAATATAAAACAGGAGAGGTTAACATTTACCACCAACCTTGCCGAAGCGATAGGTCCTGCAAAGGTTATATTTTTGGCATTGCCAACGCCTCCGGGCGCCGATGGCTCTGCCGACCTGAGTTACGTGCTTGGCGCCGCAAAAGATATAGCAAAGTTAATTACCGAGTATAAGGTTATCGTTACCAAATCAACCGTACCGGTTGGTACCGCGGATAAGGTTACAGCGATAATGAAAGCCAATACCGATATTCCCTTTGCGGTAGTATCAAACCCCGAATTTTTACGGGAAGGTGTGGCCGTTGAGGATTTTATGAAACCAGACAGGGTTGTTATTGGTACCATGGATGAAAAAGCGCGGGTGATTATGGGCGATCTTTATGCACCTTATGTGCGCCAGGGTAACCCTATCCTTTATATGGATGAGCGCTCATCCGAGCTTACAAAATATGCGGCCAATTCATTTCTTGCCACTAAAATCACTTTTATGAACGAGATTGCCAATATGTGCGAGCTGGTTGGCGCAGATGTGGATATGGTGCGTAAAGGCGTGGGAGCCGATGCCCGTATAGGCAAGCGTTTCCTGTTTCCGGGAGTTGGTTACGGCGGGAGTTGTTTCCCTAAAGATGTGCAGGCGCTTGCAAAATCGGCCGGAGAAAATAACTACGAATTTAAGATCCTGAACTCGGTGATGGAGGTTAACGAAACGCAGAAGAAGCGCCTGGTAGTTAAACTGCGGGACTATTATGGAGAGGACGGCTTAAAAGGCAAGAGGTTTGCGCTTTGGGGCCTTGCATTTAAACCAGAAACCGACGATATTCGTGAGGCACCTGCCTTATACATCATTGATGAGCTTTTGGCTGCGGGCGCATCCGTAATTGCTTATGACCCGGAAGGAATGCCAAACGTTAAGAAATTACTTGGCGATAAAATTGAATATGCTGCAGACAGGTACAGCGCGCTTGACGGCGCAGACGCCTTGTTGATCGTAACAGAGTGGCCGGTTTTCCGCACCCCTGATTTTGATTTCATGAAAGAAAAGTTAAATGCTCCTGTTATATTTGATGGTCGTAATCTTTACGATCTTGACAGGATGAAAGACCATGGGTTTTATTATAATAGTATCGGACGTAAAGTAATAAGTTAATGACAAACCGTAAAAGAATATTAATTACCGGAGCCGCCGGATTTTTAGGCTCGCACCTTTGCGACAGGTTTATTAAAGAAGGTTACCATGTAATTGGAATGGATAACCTGATAACAGGTGATTTGCGCAACATTCAACACCTTTTTAAGCTGGAGAATTTTGAGTTTTATAACCATGATGTTTCCACCTTTGTATTTGTTCCCGGCGAACTTCACTACATACTTCACTTTGCATCGCCGGCAAGCCCGATTGATTATTTAAAGATTCCTATCCAAACCCTAAAAGTAGGCTCATTAGGTACGCATAATTTGCTAGGTTTGGCCCGCTCAAAAGGAGCAAGGATGCTTATCGCTTCCACATCAGAAGTATACGGAGATCCAAACGTTAACCCACAACCAGAGGAATACTGGGGCAATGTAAATCCGGTTGGCCCACGCGGGGTATATGACGAAGCCAAGCGTTTCCAGGAAGCAATAACTATGGCTTATCATACTTTCCACGGTTTAGAGACACGTATCATACGGATATTTAACACCTACGGGCCGCGTATGCGATTGAATGACGGCCGCGTATTGCCAGCCTTTATTGGCCAGGCTTTAAGGGGCGAATCATTAACCATGTTTGGCGATGGCTCACAAACCCGTTCATTTTGTTATGTTGATGACCTTGTAGAAGGTATTTACAGGCTTTTACATAGTGATTATGCCCAGCCGATGAACATCGGTAATCCTGATGAAATAACCATCAGGCAGTTTGGTGAGGAAATCATCAAGCTAACAGGCACCGATCAAAAACTTATTAGCCTGCCATTACCAACAGATGATCCAAAACAGCGCCGTCCGGATATTACCAAGGCAAAGGCTATATTGGGCTGGGAACCAAAGGTTTCCAGGAGCGAGGGCTTAAAGATCACATTGGATTACTTTAAATCATTACCTGCAACAGAAATAAACCACAAGGATTTTACGTACTATAATAAATAGCAACCTTATTCCTGTTAAAGGAATAGCTTTAATACATGCACCATAAATGAAGATATTAGTAACAGGCGGCCTGGGTTTTATAGGCTCCCACACCGTTGTTGAATTAGTAAATGCAGGTTATGAACCTGTTATTGTTGACGATCTTTCCAACTCTGACCCTAAGATTTTAGATCAGCTGGCCAAAATCATTGGCTACAAACCGGTTTTTCACAAACTCGATCTTTGTGATGAGGCCAGTGTAAAGGCTTTGACTATTGCCGAGCCAGATGTTGCAGGTATCATTCATTTCGCTGCTTTTAAAGCGGTAGGCGAATCGGTGCAAAAACCGCTCAAATACTATCGTAATAATTTTTATTCGCTTATTAATTTATTGGATGCATATTATGGCAAGCCATTAAATTTTGTGTTTTCATCAAGCTGTACCGTTTACGGGCAGCCAGAGCATTTGCCGGTAAATGAAGAAGCCCCTGTGCAACCTGCTCAATCGCCTTATGGCAATACTAAACAAATTGCCGAGGAAATACTGAAAGACATGATTGCGTCTGGTACAAGTAGCTATAAAGTTGTATCATTAAGATATTTTAACCCGGTTGGTGCCCATGAAACAGCACTTATAGGCGAGTTGCCAATTGGTGTGCCTCAAAACCTGGTACCATTTATCACGCAAACGGCCATTGGCAAACGCCAAAAACTCACTGTTTTTGGTAATGACTACGATACCCCGGATGGAAGCTGTGTTCGCGACTATATCCACGTGGTTGACTTGGCTAAAGCTCACGTGGCTGCGCTAAGGTTGTTGGAGAAAAAAGAAGATCAAAGCTACGATGTATTTAATATAGGTACAGGCCAGGGCAATACCGTGTTGGGTGTTATAAAGGCTTTTGAACGCGCTACTGGTGTAAAAGTAAATTACGAAGTTGGCCCCCGCCGGCCCGGCGATGTGGAGAAGGTTTGGGGTGATGTAACCAAATCTGCCAATAAATTAGGCTGGAAGACAGAGTTGGGGATTGAAACCATGATGTCATCTGCCTGGGAATGGGAAAAATACATATCTCAAAATCCGTTATAAATTAAAATTCAGCTAATGCAAAAGATCATTATTACGGGTGGCGCTGGTTTTATAGGCTCGCATGTGGTGCGCCGGTTTGTTAAAACCTATCCAAACTATACCATTATTAATTTAGATAAATTAACATACGCGGGCAACCTCGAAAATTTAAGAGATATTGAGAATGAGCCCAATTACAGGTTTGTAAAAGGCGATATTGTAGATCTTGAATTTATAAATAATCTTTTCGAAACAGAAAAACCAGATGCAGTGATCCACCTTGCGGCAGAATCGCATGTGGATAGATCAATTACCAATCCGCTGGAGTTTGTGATGACCAATGTGGTAGGAACCGTTAACCTGCTGAATGTTGCCCGCGAAAGCTGGAAAGGACGCTACGATCAAACCCGTTTTTACCATGTATCAACAGATGAGGTTTATGGCACTTTGGGCGAAGATGGGATGTTTACGGAGGAAACAGCTTATGATCCGCATTCGCCATACTCAGCATCAAAGGCCAGTTCTGATCATTTTGTAAGAGCTTACCAGGATACTTATGGGCTCAATACGGTGATATCAAATTGCTCAAATAACTACGGGTCTTTTCATTTTCCGGAGAAGCTGATTCCCCTGGCCATTAACAATATCAAACAAAGCAAGCCCGTTCCTGTTTATGGAAAGGGCGAGAACATTCGCGATTGGCTTTGGGTAGAGGATCATGCAAGGGCGATAGATGTAATTTTTCATAAGGCAAAAGCCGGAGAAACATATAACATAGGCGGCCACAATGAGTGGAAAAATATCGACCTGATCAACTTACTGTGTACTATCCTGGATAATAAACTGGGCAGGGAAGCGGGTGATTCTGCAAAACTAATTACTTATGTAACAGACAGGGCCGGACATGATATGCGTTATGCCATTGATTCATCAAAATTGAAGAATGACCTGGGCTGGGTTCCAACAATAACTTTTGAAGAGGGATTGGAAAAAACCGTAGATTGGTACCTCGCCAATGAGGAGTGGCTGCAAAATGTTACATCAGGTAACTACCAGCAATATTATAAAGGGCAGTATACTAACCGGTAACTATGTTTGGGTTATTTAAAAAGAAAAAAGAGAGAAAAGAAGTGAATTTCAATTATGATTCTATCATGGTTGATATGCATTCACATGTTTTGCCCGGAATAGACGATGGCGCAAAAACACCACAGGATTCCGTTATACTTATCCGTAAGATGATGGATCTGGGTATAAAAAAGATTATTGCCACCCCCCACGTGATGATCGATTTTTACAGGAACACGCCGGAAACAATTGCAAGTTCATTGGAAAGCTTGAAAGCGGAGTTGAAAAAGGAAAACATAGATATACCTATTGAAACGGCTGCAGAGCATTATTTTGATGAAACATTTGAACAGCGTGTAGCTGATGGTAAATTAATGACCATGGGCGATAATTATGTGCTGTTTGAGTTTTCTTTTATCAACCAGCCACCTAATGTTATACCTGTTCTACAAAAAATGAATGATATGGGTTATAAACCCATCTTAGCCCATCCGGAAAGGTATCCATATATGGATCTTGAGCAATACAAAAACATACAGGGCTGGGGATGCAGCATGCAATTGAATACCATATCATTAACAGGCTATTATGGAAAAGAAGTAAAAAAACTGGCCGAAATGCTTATCGATAATAATATGATCGATTTCATATCAAGTGATATGCACCATGAAAAACACGCTTCCGCATTAAAAGATGCCCTGCGCTGCTCATACACCGAAAAGCTTCTGTTTGATACTCCGTTAAAGAATAAGCTTCTTTTTTAGGAGCAAGGATTTTTGGAGCAAGGAATAAGGATTTTTGAATGAGGGGTTTTTGAACGACAGGATGTTCGGACAAACGATTTAAATGAAAAGGCACCCAACTGAGGTGCCTTTTTTATTTTTAATGCCTCTGCCCCCCAAAAGTATCCAGCGCCAAAAATCCTTGTTCCTTCATCCCAAAGTCCGATAGTCCTTTGTCTGAACGTCCAAAAATCCTTGTTCCTTGCTCCAAATATCCTCCATCCAAAAATCTTCCAAACACTTGCAATTACAAAAGATAATATATACTATTGTGTTATATTGACACAATGTTGTTATTTGCTGTTAATAAACAAGTTATAGCCAATTATTACACACCAATTTTTTAACCTTTAATCATGAAGATAAGCTACAGATTTAATGTTGCTATTGTAATTATGTGGGCTACCGGAAGTTTAATCTCCACGGTGCAGGCTCAAAGTGAAAAACAGCCGCTGCAATTGCGCGCAAATAATGTTAAGCAGATAGTGGCTGCGATGACATTAGAAGAAAAATCAAAACTTGTAGTAGGCATGGGCTTTAAAATGCCGGGTATGCCGCCGCCTGTTAAAGGGAAAAAGCCGGAAGCCATAGATATTGGTGGCTTTAAATTGCCTCCATCTGATCCTGATGCCTATAATATTCCTGAAAAAGTTCCGGGTGCTGCCGGTCGTACCCATGCCATCCCTCGTTTGGGCATCCCATCAATGACGGTATCTGATGGCCCTGCAGGCTTACGTATAGAGCCTATCCGCGATGGCGACAAATCAAAAACATACTATGCAACCGCCTTCCCTGTTGCAACTCTGCTTGCCAGCAGCTGGGACACCGAGCTGGTAAACAAAGTGGGCGTAGCTTTCGGTAATGAGGTGCGCGAATACGGAGTGGATATTTTATTGGCTCCGGGCTTAAACATTCACCGTAACCCATTGGGTGGCCGTAACTTTGAATATTATTCAGAAGATCCACTGGTTGCCGGTAACATGACCGCGGCCATTGTGCGCGGAATACAATCAAACGGCGTAGGTACATCTATAAAACACTATGCTGCCAATAACCAGGAAACTAATCGCAACTCCATCAACACTATTGTAAGTGAAAGAGCCATGCGCGAGTTGTATTTGAAAGGCTTCGAGATCGCTGTAAAAAAATCACAACCGTGGACGGTGATGTCATCATACAATAAACTTAACGGCACCTTTACTTCACAAAGGCATGACCTGCTTACAACCGTGTTAAAAAAGGAATGGGGCTTTAAAGGTTTTGTAATGACCGATTGGTTTGGTGGCGCTGATGCCGTAGCGCAAATGAAGGCGGGAAATGACCTGATTATGCCGGGAAGTCCCAGCCAATCTGACGACATTGTGGCCGCGGTTAAGAAAGGTACTTTAAATATCGCGCAACTGAATGCCAACGTGGAGCGGATGCTGAATGTGATTGTTAAATCGCCGTCGTTTACAAAATATAAATACTCTGACGCGCCGGATTTGGCCGGACATGCCAAGGTAGCCCGCGAGGCTGCTGCCCAGGGTATGGTGTTGCTGAAAAATGACGATCATGCTTTACCTATACTTTCCGCAAAAAGGGTGGCTGTGTTTGGCAATACCTCCTATGATATTATCGCCGGCGGTACCGGTAGCGGCGATGTAAACAAGGCCTATACTATTTCTTTAATGCAGGGTTTAAGTAATGCCGGTTTCAAATTACAGGAAACCTTGTCAAAAAACTACGGCACTTACCTGGCTGATATGAAATTAAAACAGCCTAAGCCTAAAAACTTCTTTGATCACCCCGCTCCTATCCCCGAAATGGATGTGAAAGGCATTGTAGGAGATGAAGCAAACGGTGCTGATATAGCTTTGATAACCCTTGGCCGGAATGCCGGTGAAGGTGCCGACAGAAAACTGGAAGGCGATTACTATTTAAATGATGCTGAGAAGGGATTAATTAAAGAAGTTGCAGCAGCATTTCATGCAAAGGGTAAAAAAGTAGTTGTAGTATTAAATATTGGTGGTGTTATTGAAGTTGCCAGCTGGCGCGATGAGGTAGATGGCATATTGCTGGCATGGCAACCCGGCCTTGAAGCTGGTAATGCTATCGCTGATGTTTTGAGTGGTACGGTTAATCCATCTGGTAAATTGGCTACAACTTTCCCAATGGAGTATAAGGATGTTCCATCGGCCAATAATTTCCCTGGTACCCCGATGCCTAAGCCAGAGTCTGTTACTTATGAGGAAGGAATTTATGTAGGTTATCGTTATTATGATGCTGCTAAAATTAAACCGGCTTATGAATTTGGATATGGTTTATCATACACTAAATTTAAATTCAGCGACCTGAAATTAAGTTCAACCGATTTTGTGACGAGCATTACCGCGACCATCACCGTTAAAAACACAGGCGATATTGCAGGTAAAGAAGTGGTACAGCTTTACATCGGCGCACCTAAAAAGGATCTGGATAAACCAGAGCAGGAGTTAAAGGCATTTGTCAAAACCCGTTTACTGGCTGCCGGCGAATCGCAAACCATGACCTTTATTATCAAGGCTGCTGACCTTGCCTCTTTTTATACTGACAGGGAGGCCTGGATTGCAGACAAGGGTAAATATGAGGTAAAACTTGGTTCATCATCAAGAGAGATTGAAGAAAAAGCATCTTTTAAACTGGCTAAGGATATCACCGTTGAAAAGGTTAACAAGGCGTTGACGCCGCAGGTTGCTATTAAAGAATTGAAGATGAAGTAACACGGTGTTATTGCAAAATGATAAACTTCGTAAGTCTGGGATTCTGCAAATGAGGTTTTGAAAAATTTGTCATCCTGAACGCAGTGAAGGATCTATTTGCAGGCTTTACAGGGCGAAGAAGCATAGCGAATAATAGATCCTTCACTGCGTTCAGGATGACAAAAAGAAATTTTTGAATATTAAGATTGCTTCCCGCCTCGCAAACACAATATTTTTAACACATAATAACTATCTAAACTATGCCATTGCAACCAAGTGTTGCAATGGCTTTTATAGGTACAAGGCAATTATAAACACTAACCAACTAATATAATTTTCATGGCTAATCAAATAAAATTTATTGCGCTGCTATCGCTGCTGCCCGCAACCGCTGCTATGGCTCAAACCAAATGGACCGAAAAAAAATCGGGAGATGTTGTTTTTGTGACCAATGCCGGGGGGCAGCAATTGGGTTATGCAACTACATCTGGTGTTAAAATATTAACTGTTGATGGCTTGGCTTTTAAGGATCTGAACAAGAATGGTAAGCTGGATAAATATGAAGACTGGCGTTTACCGGTTGATGTAAGGGCAAAAGACCTGGCATCAAAAATGAGTGTTGATCAAATAGCGGGTTTAATGCTGTATAGCAAGCATCAGCCTATTCCGGCCGCTCCGGCTGGGCCGTTTGCAGGGACCTATGGTGGAAAGAAATTTACCGAAAGTGGCGCCAATCCCTATGACCTTTCCGATCAGCAGAAAGAGTTTTTGGCAAAGGATAATGTAAGGCATGTTTTAATCACGTCGGTACAAAGCCCGGAGATTGCCGCACAATGGAATAATAAAGCGCAGGCTTTTGTAGAAGGTCTGGGTTTGGGTATCCCAAACAATAACAGCTCCGACCCTCGCCATGGCACGGTTGCCACTGCGGAGTATAATGCAGGCGCTGGTGGCGCCATTTCCATGTGGCCTGGTTCATTAGGTTTCGCGGCAACATTTGACCCCAAAATTGTAGAGAACTTTGGCCATGTAGCCGCGTTGGAATATCGGGCCCTGGGTATTGCTACGGCCTTATCGCCGCAGGTTGATATCGCTACCGAGCCCCGCTGGGCGCGGGTAAGCGGCACTTTTGGCGAAGACCCGCAATTGTCTGCTGATATGGCGCGCGGGTATATTGATGGTTTCCAGACCTCCACGGGCGACAAAGAAATTAATGGCGGCTGGGGTTACGGCAGTGTAAATGCCATGGTAAAACACTGGCCTGGCGGTGGCGCAGGCGAGGGCGGCAGGGATGCCCATTATGGTTACGGCAAGTACGCAGTATATCCGGGTAATAACTTTAAGCAACATTTAATCCCTTTTACCGAAGGTGCTTTTAAGTTGAATGGAAAAACGGGAATGGCTGCATCGGTTATGCCTTATTATACCATATCATTTAACCAGGATACCAAAAACAAAGAGAATGTTGCCAACAACTACAACTCCTATATCATCAATGATCTGCTGCGCAAAAAATACAAGTTTGATGGCGTAGTTTGTACCGACTGGCTGGTTACCGGCGATGAAACCGCTGTTGATGTTTTCCTATCCGGAAAGTCATGGGGTGTTGAGGGGCTTTCTGTGGCGCAACGGCACTATAAAATTTTGATGGCAGGTGTTGATCAGTTCGGTGGAAATAACGTGGTAGCGCCGGTTATAGCGGCTTACCAGATGGGCGTAAAAGAACATGGTGAGGCTTTTATGCGCGCCAGGTTTGAGCTATCGGCCGTGCGTTTGCTGCGTAATATATTGAGGACCGGGTTATTTGAAAATCCCTACCTGGATACCGAAGCTTCTAAAAACGTTGTAGGTAACCCGGAATTTATGAATGCGGGATACGAGGCTCAGCTTAAATCAATAGTGATGCTGAAGAACAAGGGCAATATATTGCCCTTACAAAAGGGAAAAACGGTTTATGTACCTAAAAAATTCACACCAGCCGGACGTAATTTTTTAGGAATGGAAACACCCGAAAAGCTGGAATACCCCGTGAACATGGAAACCGTAAAAAAATACTTTAACGTTACCGAAAACCCGGATGAGGCCGACTATGCGTTAGTATTCATCAACAGCCCTAACAGCGGCGGCGGCTACAATAGCCAGGATGCCAAAAACGGCGGAACGGGTTATGTGCCTATCAGTTTGCAATATGGCGAGTATACTGCTAATGACGCGCGTGCCACAAGCATTGCCGGGGGCGATCCGTTGGAGAAATTTACCAACCGTACTTATAAAGGCAAATCATCTACAGCTATAAATATTACCGATCTTGGAATGGTTAATGACACCTATTCAAAAATGAAAGGCAAGCCGGTTATTGTTTCGGTAAACATGGCCAACCCGATGGTGTTTTCGGAATTTGAGAAAAACGCGAATGCTATTGTAGTTGATTTTGGTGTACAGGGGCAGGCAACTTTAGATATCCTTACCGGTAAAAATGAGCCATCGGCATTATTGCCAATGCAAATGCCTGCCGATATGAGAACAGTAGAGCAACAATTTGAAGATGTGCCACATGATATGAAATGTTATAGTGATGACCAGGGTCATATTTATGATTTTGGTTATGGATTAAACTGGAAAGGTATCATAAATGATGCCCGCACTGTTAAGTATAAAACAAATATAAAGCCGTAATTTTAAAATGTTATAGCACTGTATAAATATTATCTATATGAAAAATTACTATCTATTGATTTTATCGATATTTATTTCTTGTTCATCATTGCATGCGCAAGGTAATAGCCTGGATGTGGTAAAAACCAATGCCGGGCTAATATCGGGCAGTGTAAATGCCGATGGCAACGTTCATATATTTAAAGGAATCCCTTTTGCCGCGCCGCCTGTTGGTGATTTACGATGGAAAGAGCCACAGCCGGTGAAGCCCTGGGAAGGAATAAAAAAATGTAATGCATTTTCGGCCAGCCCGATGCAGGGTAAACCCGATGAGTTTGGTGTTTACACCCGTGAGTTTTTGATTCCTTACGAGCCCATTAGCGAAGATTGCCTGTACCTGAATGTTTGGACTAACGCCACATCATCTGCAGAGAAAAAAGCAGTTTTGGTTTATATATATGGTGGAGGTTTTGGATCAGGTGGGGCGGCAGTACCCATTTATGATGGAGAGGCAACAGCCAAAAAAGGGGTTGTTTTTGTAGTGATCAACTACCGGGTTGGCATCTTTGGTTTCTACTCGCATCCGGAATTGACGAAAGAATCGGGCCATAACGCGTCAGGTAATTATGGCTTGATGGATCAGCTGGCAGCCCTGAAATGGGTAAAGCAAAATATAAAAAGCTTTGGCGGAGACCCTGATAATGTTACTATAGCGGGGCAATCCGCAGGATCAATGAGTGTGAACTGTTTGGTGGCGTCGCCTTTGGGTAAAGGCTTGTTCCAAAAGGCTATTGCCGAAAGTGGAGCGAGTTTTATAGCAGGACCGTTTGGCGGCACAACATTGCAAAAAGCAGAAGGGGATGGTGTTAAGGTTGCCAAATCATTAGGGGCTAATTCCATTGCCGAAATGCGAAGCAAATCAGCGGCAGAGCTGGTTAATAAATCGCAAAGCAGACCAATTATTGATGGCTATGTTTTGCCGGCTGCAATAGCTCAGATTTTTGCAGATAACAAAGAAAACCATGTTCCCCTGTTAACAGGGTGGAACGAGGACGACGCCTTTGTTGGTAAACTTAAAAACGCCGAAGATTATAAAAAAGAGGTAGCCGGTCAATATGGTGATAAAGCGCCTGTATTTTTGAAGCACTTTCCCGCCGGTACAGATGCGGAAGCAGAAAGATCACAGATAAATATTAACCGCGATCAGATTTTTGGCATACAGAATTATACCTGGGCCAACGTGCAAAGTACCAAGGGCAAAGCGAAAGTTTATCTTTACCGTTTTACCCGTCGCCTGCCCGCTACGGCCGATTTTGTAAAATACGGCGCGTTCCATACCGGCGAGGTTGCTTATGCGTACGATAACCTTAAATTTCTGAATCGCCCCTGGGAACCGGTCGACCAGGAGCTGGCAACTGCGATATCAACTTACTGGGCAAACTTTGCAAAAACAGGCAATCCCAATGGAAAGGGATTGCCTGTTTGGCCTGCTTATAATACAAGCGATAACCAGGTGATGATATTGGGCGAAAAGCCGGCGGCTCAATCATTGCCCGATAAAGCAGCTTTGGATTTTATGGTTAATCAAATGAGCGGCAAATAATTATTTACCCCAATAGTAATTGAGGCCAAAATCAAAGCCTTTTATCCTGATCTCGGGAACCTGGCTGATATCTGGCTGGTTTGCTGGTAAAAAGTAGTTAATATTAATATCCCATTTACGCCCAATATTGATGCCTGCTTTTGGTGCAAACTGGAACCATAAGTTGGTGGCAGATTGATACTTATCTTCGGCGGTATAGCTTAATGTAGGTACATCATTTTTCACTGTAGTTTTATTACTGCTTGCCGGGTAATGCGAATAATTGATATTTATACCCGCGCCCAGGTAAAACTTAAAGTTATCGGCATTATAAAAATTGTAAATGAGTTGTGGCCTTAAAGAAACAGTTTGTTGATCAAGCTTTAAAATTTTGGTACTAACAGTTGTTGGGGATGGGTCAATAACGGTGATCTCGCCTTTTGCCGCGGTAAAACTAAGCTCTGTTCTGAAAAGCAGGCGGCCAACATTTGGGTTAAATGGCGCATCAATACCAATGCTTATTTTAGGTAAATAAGATGTTTTAGTGCTTCGGGTAGTTCCGATGCCCGGCGTCGTAACATAATTGAAGTTGCTTATGTTGATGCCAACGCCGGCAAAAAGACGAACAGCTGGCTGAGTGCTTAATGCGGCAGTGCTCTTAGCTGGATCCTGGTTATTTAGTTCGGCAATAATTTTATCAAGCGCCTTCTGGGTATATTTTGCATGAACAATATTGTCGGTTACATCAAAGTTTTCGGGCCTGTATTTTTTTGCCAGTTCAATAAGCTGCATGCTATAGCCGTTTTTTGATTTCATTGTCGCCGTTTTAGAATCGTAGTAGGGCTGGTACGAGAGTTCCCGGGCAGGTTCCGTGCTTTTATTATCGATGATATAGTAACGTGTTTTTACTTCATCGGCCAGCGAGAACAGGGATACGTTATCGCCCTTGCGCAGTTGCTTTAAAAAAACATCCTCAATTACGGTAGTACTGTCAATTTCGCTCTTCATGGTTTGCAGTTCTGTTCTCCCCATGCTTACAGATACATGGGCCGACTGGTATGCTTCAAATCCAGAAACCTCAAAAAAACGCAGGTCCGTGGGCTTAAAATTCTGAACCTTGTCATTAAGTGTGGGTTTAAAACCCACGCTCGACGGATTATAGATCCAGTCTTTATAGTTAATATATCCATTGATGGTCTCGCCTTTGGCAGTAATTATAAAGCCAGCCTTGTAATTTGTTTGCGCAATGGCGGCGGTATAAAAAAAGAGGAAGGATAAGAAAAGGTAAAAATATTTCATTTAATAAGGGATAAGTTGTTTTACTATGCCAGTGAAAATACGTTATTGTTGATTTTTTTTATAAAATATTTAATAATAGTTATTTATAGTTTTTGCCTGATTGTTTTTATCGCATTGCCGCGCGCCAACAAATGGTGTGCTATCCATTGGCTTTCAAGTTGTGCAATTTGTTTTTCTGCTTGCATTGCCATCAACTTTGCTTCCATCCTTTCCATACAGAGTTTTTTGTTTTGCAACTGCGACCGGCTATCCATTGCCTGTACCTGGATGCCGGTTGGGATATGTGTGCCTCGCACCGCGGTTTCTACCTTATTTACATTTTGCCCTCCCGGGCCAGATGCGCGCATGGTTTCAAATCTTACATCATTGGGATTAAAGGCAACCTTTTCGGCAACAGTAAATACTCCAACGCCAACAAACCAGTTTTTTCGCTTATGAAATTTACGGTAAGGGCTTTGCGCTATCCATTGTATGGTGCCGTTCCATTCCTTGATAAAAGCATCCAGATCATCGCCCTGCAATAACAAGGTTGATGATAGCAGGGTGCCATCCAGTTCGGCTTTTTTATTATCGATAAGGTTTAGGGTGATACCTGGAGGGAATGTCTGTTTCAGCATCAATTCCTGTACTTTGGCAACTACCCGGCAACATTCCAACGGGCCTTTGCCTGCTGTTATTTGTATAATTAGTTTTTTCATTTTTCTTTTATTCTTTATTCATGCGTACAATACGTGGCATAAATTTGCCTTGTATTTCAACCAGTTCTGCCTGGGCTTTCATTACCGTTTCAATATCCTTATAGGCAAAAGGATTCTCCTCAATGCTGCCATCTAAAAGGGTTACGCCGGCATCAGCCAGCATTTTTTTCATGGCTGATTTGGTGCTGCTTGCCTTTGCGTCCTGCCTGCTCATAGCCCGCCCTGCCCCATGCGACGCGGAGTTTAATGCATCTGTACTGCCTTTGCCCATTACCAAATAAGCGGGTGTTGCCATACTTCCCGGAATAATACCCAATTCGCCAACATGCGCGGGTGTGGCTCCTTTGCGGTGGATGATGGCTTCGGTACCATCTGCAAGTTTGTCTTTCCATGCAAAATTGTGATGGTTCGCTATCTTAACCAATGCTTTTAATCCCAATGCTTTCAACAGGTTGATATGGATGCGATCATGACAGGCTTTGGCATAATCACCGGCGAGGGTCATGCTAAGCCAGTACTCCTGCCCTGCTTCGGTATCCAGATCGAGCCAGGCCAAAGGCTGTGCTTCGCGGGGGAGCTTACAGGTATTCATCGCTACCTGGGTATAATAGCGTGCGATATTAGCGCCCAGGCCACGACTGCCCGAGTGCGACAATAAAGCCAGGTAAGTTTTAGCAGGCAAGCCCGTTGCGTTATGTTCAGGTAGTTCTATCGTTCCAAATTCCACAAAATGGTTGCCCCCTCCCGATGTGCCTAATTGCTGCACCGCTTTTCCGTGCAGTTTCTTAAGCAGGTGGGTTTCGGCAAACAAGGGACTTTCCAATACCTCATGATCTTGAGGCACAGTTAGTTCCCCTTCCATGCCAAAATGAGTCCAATTCCCCAATGACTGTTTTATTTGATGTTCATATCGTTTGATGAATTTTTCATCTGCATCAATAATGGTTAAAGCCATGCTGCAACCAATATCCATTCCTACACCGTAAGGTATTACCGCATTTCGGGTAGCCAGTACACCACCAATAGGCAGACCATAGCCGCTATGTGCATCGGGCATTAAAGCACCCTGGATGCTTATGGGTAATGATAAGGCAAGTTGTATTTGTTTTTTGGCTGCTGCCTCAATTTCATCCACGCCATAAATTTTTAGTGGTGCGGGTTCTCCCATTAGCTTAAATGTATTTGCATCCAGCGAGGGAGCGGCTTTTGTAAATGCCCCGGCTATTTTTTGAAGGTTAGTGTGGCTTATATATGTTGCAGGGCTATTCCGTACATCTGTTAATAATGCGATGACATCTGCTTTATCGTGATGCTTATAGTATTTGGCTATGGTGTTGATGGTTATGCTTTTCAGCCTGTCATCGGTGTAGCCTATTTTATCTAATTCTTTTGTTGTTAAATTGCCCATTTGGGTGCCTATCGGACTTTACGCTTTAATATTTTCTTTGATCTGTTGTGGTTTTCAATTCATCCGCGCTGCGGGTATACCCTTTGTGGGATAGTTCAAAGCAGGCCAGGAAAAACTCAGGAACGAACAAGGTTGTGATCCGATCAAACGATCGATTCAAACAGTTTCAAAAAAACAATAGAAAGCTTGTCCGCCTTAAAAAGGCAGTTGAACTAAAGGGATGTGTTGGAGATACTCTGTGTCATGATTCCTAATAATTAAAGGGTTAACAATTATGGAACTGGTACAAAGATGGGAAATTTTTTAAAAGAAACAAGATTTGATTTAGAAACCAGCTATCTCTGCTGTTTTATTAAGTTTTCAAGGGCCTTTAAATGGAGCCTGAAAGCGGCGCGGCCTTGCTCAGAAGCAAGGTATTTGGTATTTGGTTTGCGGCCTATAAAGCTTTTTTGCACCTGGATATATTCTTCCTTTTCCAATGCTTTTAAATGAGATGCCAGGTTGCCATCTGTTACATCAAGCAGATCTTTAAGCGAATTAAAATCATAGCTTTCATTGGCAACCAATACGCTCATGATTTGCAGGCGAATGCGGTTTTCAAAGGCTTTATCAAATTGTTCTAACGAGATCTTCACTTATTAAATTTAAAATGCATTATGGTACCATATATAATGTGGAGCAAACCAAAACCGACAGTCCAGAATATTAAACCATAGCCCGGCATTAATGCACACAGCAAACCTAATAAAATCTCCAGTATCCCCAATCCTTTTACCCCCGAATAAGTGTAATGGCTGCCTGCAACCAGTGCCAGTCCATAAAAAATAAGAGTGGCCGGGGCAACGATGCCATAATACCCGCGGTAGATCAATATAAAAGTGAACAGGCCACCGCCGATGAGCGGGATAGCCATATTGATGAGTAAGCGCTTGCTGCCGGTGTTCCAAAATGGCTGCCCGTTCTTTTTGGCGTTCCTGGCAGATAACCAGATGCAGGTACCTATGGACAGTACTAATACAGCAAAGGCTACAATAACTAATTGTGAGACTACATCGACATCTTTAAGTAGAATGCCATTGCTTTCATTGGTAAGTATTTCATAGCCGATGCCTGCCCCTATAATGGCGTAAATGCCTGCCATTACTCCCGAAAGGCCACTAAGTGAAATAAATTTGGCTGAGCGTTCCATCAGGTTGCGGATGGAACTTAATTCGGCATGAATGTCTTGATCTTTCATTAAAAGCACTTTGTTTTTCAAAGCTATGTATATATTTTATAATAGCAAAATGGCGGGGAAAGTTTTTTATCACAACAGGCATTAATTATATTTTCAGTATTTATTGAAAGTTTAAAATAAAATGTATATTTGTCTTGTCGTAACACAACAACAACAACAAACTCATATACAATGAAAACCCTTAAAAACCATGTGGTACTTTTCGATGCGGAATGCCCCATGTGCAGTATGTATACCAATGCCTTTGTTAAAACTGGCATGCTGGATAATAACGGTCGCGAAGCTTACCAAACCATACCCCAAAATATCTGCCCTGTTTATGATCGCCAGCGCGCTGTTAATGAAATAGCGTTGCTGGATATGAAAAGCGGTGAAGTTACCTACGGCATCAAAAGCCTTTTTAAAATCCTGGGTAATGCCTGGCCGCTGTTTACTCCCCTATTCGCTTTCAAACCTTTTGTTTGGTTCATGAGCAAGGTTTACGCTTTCATCTCTTACAACAGGCGGGTGATCATTCCGCCAACAAAGGAAGATGCCGCTTTTGCTTATCAGCCCACTTTTAAGGTGCACTATCGCATAGCATTCCTATTGTTTACCTGGTTTTGCACCGGGTTTATATTAACCAGGTATGCCCAATTATTAGTAGGAATGGTTCCTTTGGGTAATGCCTACCGGGAATACATCATCTGCGGCGGGCAAATAATTTTTCAGGCTTTGGTGATTAGCACCTACGCAAGGGAAAAAATCTGGACCTATCTTGGTAATATGATGACCATCTCTTTTGCAGGTAGTTTATTGCTGCTCATTCCCTTGGCCATAAGCCATTGGTTTACATTAGTCCCGTTTGTTTATACCTTGTGCTTTATGGGTGTTGCTGGTTTGATGTTCCTGGAGCACATCCGCAGAACAAAACTGCTTGGGCTGGGTTGGGCAATGACCATTACCTGGGTAAGCTACCGCATTGTTTTATTAGTGTTGATCTTAAACTGAAATCATGAAACCATATAAAAAAATTGTACTCGCCGGGGGGAACGGTTACCTGGGTACCGTGCTGGCGAAGTACTATAAAGACCTCGCCGATGAGGTGATTATTCTTGCCCGCAAACAAGTCCCCGCTATTGATAACATCCGCACAGTGGTTTGGGATGGCAAAACCGCAAACGGATGGACAGTACAGCTCACCCATGCCGATATGCTCATTAACTTATGCGGCAAAAACGTAAACTGCCGCTATACTAAAAAGAACAAAGCCGCTATCATTGCATCACGGGTGGTGCCTACCAAGTTATTGGGCGATGTGATCCATAAAATGACCGACCCGCCAAAGCTTTGGATCAACGTTACATCTGCCACCATATACCGCCATGCCGAAGACCATCCGCAGGATGAGGCAACCGGCGAAATAGGCTATGGTTTCAGTATTGATGTTTGTAACCAATGGGAAAACGCCTTTTATAAAAGCGAAACCCCGCACACCCGCAAAATTGCCCTGCGCATGGGCATCGTGCTCGGTCGCAGCGATAGCGTTTTCCCGCGCCTGCTTAACCTGGTAAAAATAGGCATGGGCGGCAAACAGGGGGATGGCCAGCAATACCTGGCCTGGATACATGAGCATGACGTAGCCCACAGTACCCAATACTTGTTAGATCATCCCGATATGGAGGGCATCTATAATTGTACCGCTCCGGAGGGAGAAAAGAATGCAGATTTTATGCGCATCATCCGCAAAGCTTACGGCATGCCCTTTGGTTTGCCTGCACCACAATGGCTGCTGGAAATTGGCGCCCTGGTTATTGGCACCGAGCCGGAGCTGATATTGAAAAGCCGCTGGGTAAAACCGCAACGCTTACTGGATGCCGGTTTTGAATTTGAGTACCCAAAGGCGGAGTACGCGATACATGATATTTTGAGTATAAAGGGGTGAAAGGCTTTTTTGTTGTCATCCTGAGTAATAGCGAAGGATATGTTCACGTACTGGTTAAAAAAACTTTTGTCATCCTGAACGATAGTGAAGGATCTGTTATTCGCCATGCTTTTTCGCCCTGTACAGTCTGCGAATAGATCCTTCGTACCTCAGGATGACAAACCTTTAAAAATCTTTTAATCCATTCATTTATCTACCTCCGTTTTCTTACCCACTTCTTTCGTCATTTTTAAAGTGAGGAACAGCAACAAGCCCAGCGATACTACAATGGCTATCCATATAAAAACTGTATAATCCTTGCCTGCTTTGGCTTTTTGGGCCGGGAGCAAATTGTTTTTAATAACCGCCTTATGGGCTATGGTTGGGATATTATCCTTAATACTATCAGCAAAAAATTTCAGATCGTACTCCGGGGCCTGGGCGGTTGAATCGCCGGCGAGCAGGTGGTAATTCTGCTTATTATCCAGGTAGCCGATAATGTACTCATCAGCCTGGTAGGCGTTGATGCCGCTGATGGTTAAAGGCTGACTATCAGCGTTGCCAATCTGCAATAATAATTCTTTAGCCTTTGCAGAAAATAGCAGGTCGTTGTTTTTAGCGGAGTTTAGTTCAGCCTCAATTATCGCTTCTTTATAATTGTCCGTTACCTGGTAAATGGTAATATTGCGTTTAAAGTATTTTGGCGATGTGATGTTTAAATGCAGCTTATTTACCTGGTAATTATCATTTAATTTTATGGTGATAAAAGTAGTTTTGTTGCTATCGACACGGGTAAATCGAAGACCAGGTATTGGAGAGTAGGCAAGTGTTTTGGCATATTCTGTATAGATGCCTGCCTGCAGGAACTTAATAGGTGCTTTCCTTTTATCATCAACCAAAATTTTCAAATAACGGTAGCTGCTGGCCGGGAACGATAGCGATTGCATATAAGTACCCTCGCTGTTCTGCACCGCTTCCTGCAGGGGGATCTCCTCCTGTATGGCAAACCACTGTTTAAGGTCATCGCTGCCCATGAGGTTTACTTTGCGCTGTACAGCTGTATTCTGCAGCCTTATCCAAAGGCGGTCGAGCGGCAGGCCGGTTTTGTTTTCAACGGTATATGTGGTCCCGGTATCTGTTGGGAGGCGGGCATCTATCGTACTAAAAACAACAAAGCTTTTCTGATCTTTTTGCGGCAAGCTACCGGCTTCTATATAAGGGATAAAATTGCCTTTGGCATCGGCAATCCTGATATCGGCCTTATCCGCCATGGCTTTCGCCACAAAAGCGGGTTGCAGGCTAATGCGGTAAAAGCCGGTAGTATCCATCTTTTGCAAGCCTGCTCTATATTTAAAATTCTTTTGTGCCGATGCCGATAGCATCAACCCGCAAAAAAGAGCGGTTAATGCTACGTTACGCTTCCTTGTTCTTAGCTTCATCATCAACAATAATTTTTTTAACCTTTTGGTACATGAACGATATAATAAGCAGCAAAACACCCAGGCAAAAGAAAGCCGCTATTTTACCCGCCTGCGGGATATCAACAATATCAAACAAAAATAATTTTAATAAGGTAAGCGAGAACAGGCTTAATGATACAATACGCATGGTGCGCATTTTATAGTGCATCCCCAGCCACATCAGCGCGAAGGATAGCAATCCCCACAAAATAGGCAAGCCGGTTTTGATGTAAACGGTTTCTATCCGCTCAATAGAATGTAGTTTGCCGTAAAACAAAATGTTGCTAAGCAGGCATACCTCTAAACTTAAAAAGGTGACAATGCCCGCGCTCAATATCCAGGTGAACAGGGCTTTCATGCCATCATCAAGCGAGGTTTGACATAGCCGGATGGTGCGATAAAACAACAATGCAATGAAGGCGGCGCTTAGCCAATGGGCTGCAAAATGATTGGATGGCGGCTTGTTGGTGCTGAGCATACCCGTTAGCAGTTCAAAAAAATCGGGCATGAAGGTAAGGTAAACCGTGATACAGATGAGTAGTATACCCATGCGGATGTAGTGATTGAACTTTAGGGCCGGTGCTTTTATTGATACCAGGTAATAACCATACACAAATGCCGGGGTATACAGCATCATGTATAAAATATTTAAAGTAGTATCCGGATAGCGGTTTAAAAACTGGTGATTGATCTCAAACAATCCGCTCAAAAATAACAGCGCCAGGCCGGCTATACTAAACAGCTGCTTATTGGTACCCAGGCCATAAACTTCTTTTGATTCATCCCGCCCTACCAATACCGAAAGCAGGGATGAGCTTATAGCCGCAACAAAGGTGGTAATAAAGCCCTTGTTGGCAATAATGGTTAAAGTAATAGTATGATTGGTATACAACTGGTACCAATCCATAAACAAACTCAGCAGCATGGCCGCCCACAATATAAGCGAGGTAAGTTTCATGAGCTTAATGGACGAACGCAGGTACAGCCAGTAGAGCAACACGGTTTCAGTAGCCCAGAAAAGCGTAATGCTATTTCCGTGCAGCTGGATAGGTGCGGCCAACGAAATAAAAGTTAGGGTAATACCTATAAGCAGGTACAAAATATTGGTATCCACCTTGCGGTTGCGGAACAGGATGTACGATAATACGAGGTTCACCACCGCCAGACTCACACAAAATAAACCGCGGAACGCTTCGGCATGCATCATGGTAAGCAGGTATAAACCCGCGGCAAAATACAGGGAGGTGTTAATAAGCAATATGCTGAAATCGGAGCTGATAAACTTTTTGTTCTCTTTTACATTATTGGCCACATTAATGGCAAAGTAAAGCACATAAAATATGCTGGCGTAAATAAAGCCATAATGATAGGTTGGCGCTGTAAGGGTATACAGTACCCCTGCAAATACAATTACGGTAAACCCGAAGGATACAATATTAAGTATGCGCCACGCTTTGTAATAGGCAATTATTAAAAGGCCGGTGTTTAGTATCAGCAGGTAAATAAATAACGCGTCGTAATTGGCCTTGCCTGTACTCACCATAAACGGACTTGCAAAACCGCCCACCAAAGCAATAACCGCAAGCTCCTGCCTGTCATACAACAGGGAAAGCAGCACCGCGAAAATGGTAATTACGATTAGGATAATGAACGAAGTGGTTTGGCTAAACAGGTTAAACTGGTGAAAGGCCAGCGTTATGGTAAAATAAAACACCGCTAAGCCACCACCCGCTAATACCGAGCTGAAAGCTTTATAGCTGTTGCGCAGCCAGTGGGCAATACCTATTAATATAGCACCGCAGGCAATGCCAATGCCAACACGACCGGCAGGGCCAACCCAGCCGCTATCAATAGCGAATTTTACAAAATAGCCTATGGCAAGCACCAGTATAGCGATCCCGATTTTATTGATGAGGTTTTCGCCAATGAATTTTTCCAGATCGGGGTGGCTTTCAAAAAACGACGGCGACGGCTCTTTGGCTTTTGGCGGATAAAGATCTGTGGTTTTAACCGGGCGGCGAATGGTTGATAAACTATCGCCAATAACTTCGGGCTGTTTTTCAACTTCGATGGGTTTAACGGTTTCCGGTTGTGGTTTTATTTCTAACGGGGCTGGTGGCCGCGGCGGGGCAACGGGCTCTGCCGGCGGTTTTACCTGCGGAATTTCTTTTATAACGGGCTTGGGTGCCTCCTCGCGTTTGGGTTCTTCATCCGCAGGTCGCGATACCCTTAAATGTTCTATCATGCGCTTTAACTCCAGTATCTGGAGTTCCAGTGCTTCAATATGACGGTTAACGCTGCCTTTGTTGTTTATTACTAATACAACAATCAGCAAACACAGAAATACGGTAAAAACATCCATAACATTAGGTTTAGCAAAAACTAAAGATAGCGGATTTATGAAATAATAAGCATTTATTAATAATTATGGGGGCAAGCCACATCATTTTAACTTTAATTGTAATTTAGCAGATAAGCCGTTTTAACCAATAATAAACCCATCTTTTTAATGAAAGCAATTTTAAAGCTCATGCTGTTGATCGTATTTATATCAGCGGCATTTATTAGCTATGGCCAGTCTCCCAATCCAAAACTTTTAAAGGGGCCATGGAAAGCGTTTTGGGTTACAGTACCCACAGAGTCGACAAAAGATTATGGTGTTTATTATTTCAGGAAGAATATCGATTTAAAAGACAAGCCCAATTCGTTTATCATTCACGTATCTGCCGATAACCGGTATAAACTATATGTTAACCAAACGCTGGTATCATTAGGGCCCGCCCGCGGCGATACCTATTACTGGAATTATGAAACCGTTGACCTTGCCCCCTATCTTAAAGCAGGCAATAACAACATATCCGCTGTGGTTTGGAACGATGGCGATTACCGCCCCGAAGCCCAGATCTCTATCCAAACGGGCTTTATTATGCAGGGAGATACGGAGGCCGAAGCTTTGATCAATACGGATAAAAGCTGGAGGTGTATCCGCAACACAGCCTACAAGCCTATTGTGGGTGTGGGGTATGGAACCTACTATGTAGCCGGACCGGGCGAGCGGGTAGATATGAATTTGAGCATCGATAATTGGAACGCGGTTAATTTTGACGATAGCGGCTGGAAAAATGCCGTTAAGATTGATAATGGCAACCCCAAGGGAACGGTAAATGCTTTCGGCTGGATGCTGGTGCCATCTTCTATACCGCCGATGGAATTGAAAACCCAGCGCATTGCGGTACTGCGTAAGGCTGAGGGTATAAATGTTCCGCAAACATTCCCGGCACTAAAAATGGCGCTAACCATACCGGCAAATACAACCGCTACCCTATTGCTTGACCAAACCTTTTTAACCAATGCTTTTATATCACTTAACTTTAGTAAAGGTAAAAACGCGGGTATCGGTTTAAGTTATGCCGAAGCGCTGTTCACCAATTTGAAGGGGCCACAGGGGCTTGTAAAAAGTAACCGGGATGATGTGGAGGGGAAAATATTCTCGGGCCGCAGGGATAGCATTGTTTCAAACGGTTCAGCCAATCAATCATTCAATAGCCTAACCTGGCGTACCTACCGCTACATACAGTTGAAAATTAAAACCGGGGATGAGCCTTTGGTTATTGACGATATTTATGGCACATTCACCGGCTACCCCTTTGAGTTAAATGCCAAACTACAGGCCACGCCCGAAATGCAAAAGATGCTGGAAATTGGCTGGCGAACGGCCCGCCTTTGCGCCGGTGAAACATATACAGATTGCCCCTATTATGAACAATTGCAATATGTGGGCGATAGCAGGATACAAGCCCTTGTATCGTTTTACAACAGTGGCGATGACCGCCTGGTACGCAATGCCATTAACCAGATGGATCACTCGCGTGTGGCCGAGGGTATAACCCTGAGCCGGCATCCGTCGTTCTCGCCTCAAATTATTTCAACATTTTCTTTATGGTATATAGGTATGCTGCATGATTACTGGATGTACCGGCCCGATAGCGCTTTTGTTAAAGATAAATTACAGGGAGTGCAGGATGTGCTGGCATTTTTTGGCAAATACCAACAGGCCGATGGCTCACTAAAGGACACCCCCTATTGGACATTTGCCGATTGGGTGAACAGTAAAGGATGGGATTTTGGCGTGGCCCCCAAAAGCGCCAACGGCAGCTCGGCCCTGTTAGATCTGCAGTTGATGTGGGCATACCAGCAGGCTGCAGCAATGGAAGCTAAAATGGGTGTGCCTTTTTTTGCTGATATGTATGCCAGTAAAGCGGCCCAGCTAAAAGCGACCATCCAAAAAAAGTATTGGATAGCCGATAAGCAGCTATATTCAGATACTGAGGATCAGCAGCTGTTTTCACAGCACACCAATTCGCTGGCCGTGTTAACGGGAATGGTATCCGGTGATGATGAGATAGCGTTGAGTAAAAAACTAATGGTCGATAGTTCGCTTACGCAGTGTACCATCTACTTTAAATACTACCTGCACCAGGCTTTAATAAAGGGTGGCTTTGGTAATGATTATTTAAAATGGCTGGATATATGGCGCAAGAACATCAAGATGGGGCTCACTACCTGGGCCGAGATCTCTGACCTGAAGCATAACCGATCAGACTGTCATGCCTGGGGAGCCAGCCCCAACATTGAATTTTACCGTACCATTTTAGGGATAGACAGCTACGCGCCCGGTTTTAGCAAAATAAAAATAGAGCCACATTTAGGCGAGCTTAAAAATATCAGTGGAGAAATACCGCATCCAAATGGAAAAGTAACGGTAAAATATAAGCTTGAAAAGGGTAATTGGAATATAGAGATTACCCTGCCCCAAGGCACATCTGGAGTTTTTATATGGAAAGGTCAAAATTATACGATTAATTCAGGTAAAAACAAGGTAATTGTATAAAAACCACTTAAAAAACATGGTGTAAATCACATTTTATCGGCAAAATCCTAACAAAAAGCACATTTTGTATCATTTTTGCCATTTTTGAGTAAAAAAACTTTGGTTTTCTGTTTGAAAAGTAAAAAGCAACACTAACTTTACCCCTGTAATGTTGATTGCTTATTGTATTAGTTACACTTGCGCTAATTGAATATTTAACAATCTGATATTATTAAAAATGTGATATTTACGCGCTACAATTATTAAACCACCCTGCTCAGCCGCAGGTTTGCCAGCTCGCTAAAATCAATATTTATGAAAAAAACTACATCACAGGTAAAAATTCTTTCAATCGATATCGGTGGCTCACACATTAAAGCCACTATCTTAAATAAAAAGGGTGAGCTGAAAATGGATTATGATAAGGTCCCGACCCCGGCCCCGGCAAGTCCTGATAATTTGATCAAGGCCATAAAAACATTGGTGAAGAACTTCCCGGCCTACGATAAAATTTCGGTTGGTTTCCCCGGCTATGTAAAAAATGGGGTTATAAAAACAGCCCCAAATCTCAATACCAAACTATGGGCCGATGTTGACCTTACCAAAAAAATAAGTGATGCATTAGGTAAGCCAACGCAGGTAGTAAATGATGCAGATATGCAGGGCCTGGGCGTAGTAAATGGCAAGGGCCTGGAGATGGTAGTTACACTGGGCACTGGTTTCGGTACCGCCTTATTAATGAATGGTCACTTGTTACCTCACTTTGAGCTGGCCCACCTGCCCGTTAAAACCGATAAAACCTATGATCAATATATAGGTGAAAAGGCATTGGAAAAATATGGCAAAGAAAGATGGAACAAGCGGATGCAGAAAGTTTTTGAAATATTAAAAACAGTATTTAATTACGATACTTTATACATTGGAGGCGGCAACTCTGATCTGCTTACTTTTAAGCTTGATAAAAACATGAAGATAGTAACCAACGCCGATGGCATCAAGGGCGGTGCAAGGTTATGGATCGACGATGTAGAAAGCAAAACCAAACGCGAAATATCAACACCAACAGAGTAATATACAATACCCACAATACAATGGAAAACACACAGGACATAGAAAAATTAGCAATAGATACCGTAAGGATCTTATCGGCAGATGCAGTTCAAAAGGCAAACTCGGGTCACCCTGGTACAGCGATGGCGCTTGCTCCTATGGGCCACGTTTTATGGTCGAAGTTTTTAAATTACAATCCTAAAAACCCTGATTGGGCAAACCGCGACAGGTTCATCCTTTCGGCCGGGCACGCTTGTATCCTGCAATACAGCTTTTTGTATTTAACAGGCTATGATTTGAGTTTAGATGATATGAAGCAATTCCGCCAGTTGCACAGCAAAACCGCCGGTCACCCGGAGTACGGTTTGGCTCCTGGTATTGATGTTACTACAGGTCCTTTGGGTCAGGGTTTTGCAAATGGTGTTGGTTTTGCCATTGCACAGAAACATTTGGCAGCACGTTATAACAAGCCTGGCTTCGAGCTTTTCAATTATAATATTTACGCAATTACCAGCGATGGTGATATGATGGAAGGCGTTACGTCTGAAGCGGCTTCATTAGCTGGTCATTTACAATTGGGTAACTTAATTTACCTGTATGATGATAACCATATCTCAATTGAAGGCAGTACAGATATTGCTTTTAACGAAGATGTAAGTGCCCGTTTCCGCTCATACGGCTGGCAGGTACAGGAAGTAGCTGATGTGAACGATACTCACGCTTTGGAGCTTGCTTTAATTAACGCCAGGGCCGAAACACAAAAACCATCATTAATCCGCGTACGGTCGTTGATCGCTTATGGCAGTCCAAATAAATCAGGTACAGCAGGATCTCACGGTTCGCCGCTTGGTCCGGATGAAATTAAGCTGGTTAAAAAATTCTTCGGCTTTGATCCTGATAAATCATTCAACGTACCAGATGAGGTATTGGAATACTATCATGCAAAAGGCGCGAAAGGTGCTGGCAGCGAAGAAAAATGGAATAAACTATTTGCCGATTATAAAGTTAAATTCCCTGAATTAGCTGCAGAATACGAATTAGCCAGCAGTGGCGAATTGCCAGCAGGTTGGAAAGATAAATTGCCTGTATTTAAAGGCTCTGATCCTAAAATGGCTACCCGCCAGGCATCTGGTAAAGTGTTAAACGCCGTTGCGGCAAGCCTGCCAAACCTGATAGGCGGCGCGGCAGATCTTTCGCCATCAACAGAAACTAATTTGAAGGAATTTGATTCTTTCACCTCCGAGAACAGGGCCGGCCGTAACTTCCACTTCGGTATCCGTGAGCATGCCATGGGTTCGGCAATGAATGGTATGGCGTTAACAAAGGGTGTTATTCCTTTTGGTGCTACCTTTTTAATGTTCTCTGAATACATGCGCCCTCCTATCCGTTTGGCGGCCATCATGAAGATAAGCCCGATATTTGTTTACACTCATGATAGTATTGGTTTAGGCGAGGATGGTACAACCCACCAGCCTATTGAACAATTGGCGTCATTACGATCAATCCCTAATATTACGGTTATCCGCCCGGCTGATGCCAACGAAACCGCGCATGCATGGCGCGTTGCACTTGAGCACAAAGGTGGCCCGGTTGTATTGGTGTTTACCCGCCAGGGCTTACCTATCCTTGATCAGGATAAATACGGTAAAGCATCTGATTTGGAAAAAGGCGCTTACATACTATCAGAAGCAAGCAAGAACCCTGATTTGATATTAATGGCAACAGGATCTGAAGTTGCATTGATCATGGATGCCCAGGCTAAATTAGAGGCTGATGGAATTTCAACCCGCGTGGTAAGTATGCCATCATGGGAGTTGTTTGAAAAACAGGATGCCGCTTACAAAGAAAAAGTATTCCCTAAAGCAAACAGAAAACGTTTGGCTGTTGAAATGGCATCCCCAATGGGCTGGCATAAATACACTACAGACGAAGGTGATATGTTAGGCATGACCACCTTTGGTGAATCTGCCCCGGCAGAAGACCTGTATAAGTTTTTCGGCTTTACAGTGGAGAATGTAGTTAACAAAGCAAAAGCGCTATTATAGGTTAGTATCAAGTAGCGAGTATCAGGTAGCAAGACATCATTTGCATATTTGATACTCGCACTTATCTAAGCGTATCAAATCTTGATACTTGATACTAACTACTTGATACTGAAAAAATGATTTGGGAAAGTAGTTTAATAAAAAACCTTAGTTGGTCATCAGAGATCATTAATGCCAGTGGCAAGCAAAAGGTAGCGCAGCAAATTGCCGGTATGGTAAAAGATGGCGATGTACTTGGCGTGGGTTCCGGCTCAACGGTTTATATGGCTTTACTGGCCATTGCCGAAAGGATCAGGACAGAAAAGCTGAATGTGCTGGCAATTCCAACTTCGCTGGAGATCTCTATGTTTTGCAGCAAGCTGGGCATCCCGCTCACCAGTTTATTTGAAAACAAACCCGACTGGCTGTTTGATGGCGCGGATGAGGTTGACCCTAACGACAGCCTGATTAAAGGCCGCGGCGGCGCCATGTTTAAAGAAAAGCTATTGATCAGCTCCAGCCCCGTTAATTACATTATTGTAGATGACTCAAAAATAGTGGATAAAATAGGTACTAATTTTCCTATCCCTATTGAAGTGTTTCCGCAGGCTTTATTGCATGTAGAGGCAGAGTTAAAAAAGCTGGGAGCCAATAGTATAGTGATACGGCCAGCCAAGGGTAAGGATGGGCCCATTATTTCGGAGAACAACAACCTGGTTTTGGATTGTCATTTTGATGAAGTGCCTAACAGCCTGGAAAGGGACATTAAAGCTATTACTGGAGTAATAGAAAGCGGACTTTTTATAGGGTACGATTTGAAAATACTGGTAGCATCAAACAGCTAAATTGTTTTATGCCGCCAGAGCAGAACGATGATATTATACTTACAAAACATAGAATATTAATTAAGAACTTTACATAGTCATTCAAACGAATACCTTTACACAAATTATTCCACTTAGCATACGGACTTTGTAGGCTGCTAAGTTTAACTACTGAACAAATATTAAAAATTGAAATTTTAAAACGACCAATATGGCAACTAATAATGTAAAACAGATACATGATTTCGGACAGAGTATCTGGCTTGATTTTATCGACCGCGAAATTATCGCATCCGGAAAGCTGAAAAAATTAATAGAAGAAGATGGTGTTAGAGGAGTAACCTCAAACCCTGCAATTTTTGAGAAAGCCATAACCAGCAGCGCTGATTACGATAAAGACATTAAGGAACTTGCAAAAACAGCAGCAAACAACGAAGAGTTATTCTTTGGTTTAGCTATAAGCGATATTCAACAGGCAACTGCCCTGTTTAAAGGTGTTTACGATGAGTCTAACGCCGAAGATGGTTATGTTAGCCTTGAGGTATCTCCATTTTTAGCATTAGATACAGAAGGTACTGCCAAACAAGCAGAAGAGCTTTGGAAAAAAGTTGACCGCGAAAACGTGATGATTAAAATCCCTGGTACAAAACCGGGTTTGGCGGCTATTCAGCAATCAATTGCAAAAGGTATCAATATCAATGTAACCTTGCTTTTTGGCCTGGATCGCTACGAAGAAGTAACCGAAGCTTATATTTCTGGTTTAGAGGAGCATTTAGCTGCCGGCCATAAAGTTGGCCATATAGCATCAGTAGCAAGCTTCTTTTTAAGCCGTATTGATGTTATTGTTGATCCGCTATTGGAAGCAAAAGGCGAAACCGCTTTAGTTGGCGAGGTTGCTATTGCATCTGCTAAAAAAGCTTACGAAATTTATAAAAGAGTTTTCAGCACCGAAAGGTGGCAAAAACTGGCCGCACAAGGCGCAAAACCACAGCGTTTGCTATGGGCAAGCACAGGCAGCAAGAACCCTGCATTTAAGGATACCAAATATGTTGAGGCCCTGATTGGTCCGGATACTGTTGATACCGTTCCTTTAGAAACTGTTGACGCTTTCCGCGATCATGGTATTGCTGCAAACACTTTAGAGGGTGGTTTAGAAGAAGCAACCGCTACTTTAGCAAAACTGAAAGATTTAGGTATTGATTTAGATGCTATTACCCAACAACTGGAAGATGAAGGCATCGAAAAGTTCAACAAGCCATTCGAGAAGCTTTTGAACGCTATTGAAGATCAGAAAAACAAATAAAACTTAACCTATGGAAGTTGCAGATCTAAAGATACTCTTTTTCGATATAGGTGGCATTTTGCTATCGAACGGTTGGGGGCATGAAGCCCGCGAAGAAGCGGCCAAAAGGTTTAACCTTGATTGTGATGAAGTAAACTCCCTGCACAATTTTATATTTAACGTATATGAAATTGGCAGCATCTCGCTTGATGAATACCTGGATACGGTGGTGTTTAATCACCCGAGGGATTTTGTTCGTGAGGATTTTAAGGATTTTATTTACTCTACCTCGGTTGAGTTGCCCAATATGCTGCAATGGCTAAAGGAGTGGAAAAAGGACTGTGGCTTCCGTATTATTTCTGTAAATAACGAAGGTAAGGAGCTTAACGATTACCGGGTGCGCAAATTTAAACTGCATGAGTGTTTTGATGCCTTTGTATCATCATGCGAAGTAAAAATGCGCAAGCCTGATCCGGGCATCTGGCAGCTGGCTATGGGTATTGCCCAGGTATCGGCGCAGCAATGCGTGTATTTTGATGATAGAATGATGTTTGTTACCACAGCGCAAAAACTGGGTATCCGCTCATTTCAGCATACCAGCTTTGAAAATACCAAAAAAATATTAGAAGGTCTAAAAAAAGAAAACCTCAAAACAACATGAGCGCAACAACAGATAAATATGCTTTTGGCATGATAGGCTTAGGCGTTATGGGCCGTAGCTTACTACTCAATATGGCCGATCACGGTTTTGCCGTAGCCGGGCATGATAAAGATGCCGCTAAGGTATCATCATTAAATGATGAGGCCGGCGATAGAGCCGCTAAAGGCTTTGGCGATGTAAAGGAATTTATTCAAAGCTTAACCACGCCACGCGCCATCATGATGCTGGTACCTGCCGGTAAAATTGTGGATGCTGTAATTGAGGAGCTTACTCCTTTATTGGAGAAAGGCGATATTTTAATTGATGGCGGTAACTCTCACTTTACTGATACCAATCGCCGTGTTGAAGAGCTGGAAGCTATTGGCCTGCATTTCTTCGGTATGGGTGTTTCTGGTGGTGAGGAAGGCGCTCGTCGTGGTCCAAGCATGATGCCGGGTGGCGATAAACAAGCCTACAACGTAATGAAGCCAATATTTGAGGCCATTGCTGCTAAGGTTGATGGAGCGCCATGCGTAACTTACATTGGCCCTGGTGCATCTGGTCACTTTGTTAAAATGGTTCACAACGGTATTGAGTACGGTATTATGCAGGTAATTGCAGAAACGTATGAGATACTTAGAAAAGGCTTAAAGCTGGATAACGACGCCATCCAAAAAATATTTGCGCAGTGGAACGCTGGTCGTTTACAGTCATTCTTGTTGGATATTACTAAAGATATTTTTGCCTATAAAGCACCTGGAACAGATCACCTGTTGCTGGATGATATTAAGGATGAGGCAAAAGCCAAAGGTACCGGTAAATGGACATCACAAGTGGCTATGGACCTGGTTACCCCTATTCCAACCATCGATACTTCGGTATCCATGCGCGATCTGTCAAAATACAAACAACTACGCGAAAAAGCTTCCGCTTTATACGGAGGCGATATTGAATTAGCCGGTGATAAAGAAGAATTGTTGGTTGCTCTTGAACAGGCATTCTACTTTACTTCTATCATTACTTATGCGCAGGGCATGCACCTGCTGTCAAAAGCATCTGAAGAATACAAATACGATCTGCATTTGGGTGAAATTGCCAAGATATGGAGAGGTGGCTGTATCATCAGGTCGGAGTTTTTGAATGATATTTATAACGCATACAATAAGGATGCTCAATTACCGCATTTATTACTGGATAGCGATGTGCAGAAACTGGTAAGTGAAACATTGCCGGGTATCAGGAAAATACTATCGGGTACTATTGCCGCGGGTGTTGCAGCTCCGGGATACGCATCTGCTTTAAGCTACTTTGATGCCTTCCGCAGCGAAAAAATGCCATCGAACCTTACACAGGCCCAGCGCGATTATTTTGGCGCACATACTTACGAGTTGATAGGCAAAGAAGGGACATTCCATACACAGTGGACCAAAGCCGAAGACTAACTATAAACTATTAAAGCTGATCACAATGAGCTCAAGCACAAAATCAGACCCTACTATATTCATTATTTTTGGCGGCACCGGAGATTTAAACTCCCGTAAAATTGCCCCTGCACTCTATAATCTTTTTTTAGATGGATGGATGCCTAAGCAATTTTCTATAATTGGTACCGGTCGTACAAAATTAACCGACGAGCAGTTCAGGGAAAACCTGCATAACGATATCAACCAGTTTTCGCGCACCGGTAAAGCCGATGATAAAAAGTGGGCCGAGTTTGTAAATAATATCTATTACCAGGTATCAGATGCTAACGACTTTGAAACCTATAAGGAATTTGGCAAACGTATTGAAAAACACAATGCCGAGTGGAAAACTAAAGCCAACGTATTGTTTTACCTGGCGGTAGCACCAAACTTTTTCCCTATCATCGCATCTAACATATCAAAAGCTAAACTGGCCGAAGATAAAAAACGCGTAAGGATCATCATCGAAAAACCATTTGGTCATGACCTGGAAACTGCAAAAGAACTTAATCAGTTATTGAAGAGTATTTTTGACGAGTGCCAGATCTACCGTATCGACCATTACCTGGGTAAAGAAACCGTTCAAAATATAATGGCATTCCGCTTTGCCAACTCCATTATGGAGCCGCTGTGGAACCGTAATTACATTGAACACGTACAAATCTCGGTTACCGAGCAATTGGGTGTTGAAGAACGCGGTGATTATTACGATGGATCGGGCGCGATGAGGGATATGATTCAGAACCACCTGTTGCAATTGCTTTGCCACATAGCTATGGAACCACCGGTTAGCTTTAGCGCCGATGAAGTACGCGACCGCAAGGTTGATGTATTAAAAGCCATGCGTAAATTTACACCAGAAGATGTACGTAATTCGGCCGTTAGGGGTCAGTACGGCAGCGGATGGATGAGGGGTAAAGAAGTTTCCGGTTACCGTGAGGAGCCAAAAGTTAATCCTGAATCAAACACCGAAACTTTTGCCGCTATAAAATTCTTTATTGATAACTGGCGCTGGCAGGGTGTTCCTTTCTATTTACGTACAGGTAAAAGAATGCACCAGTCTTCATCAGTTATTACCATTCAGTTTAAAGATGTTCCGCATTTAATATTCCCTACAGAGGCCGCCGAAAGCTGGCAGCAAAACAGACTCATTATCAGCATTCAGCCAGAAATGAGTATCCGTTTGCAGGTACAGGCCAAACGCCCCGGAATTGATATGGTATTAAATGCTGTTGACATGGTATTTGATTATAAAGGCACCTATACCAACCAGGCACCCGAAGCTTATGAAACCCTGATATTGGATACCATGATGGGCGATCAAACGCTGTTTATGCGTGGCGACCAGGTAGAAGTAGCCTGGGAACTGGTTATGCCTATTTTAAGTACCTGGCAAAATAAAAAGAGTCTGAATTTTCCTAACTATTCTGCCGATTCATGGGGCCCTGAAGCCGCTGAAGCATTGATTGCACGCGACGGCTTTAATTGGTTTACGTTACCCGTAGCCGGTAAAAAGCAATAAATTATGAATTTAAATATCTTTAACACTGCCGATGAGGTGCTTACAGCATTGGCAGATTATTTTGTTAAAATAGCCGATGCGTCAATTGCAGCCAGAGGCAAGTTTACGGTAGCATTATCAGGAGGAAGTTCTCCTAAAAAGCTGTATGAACTGCTGGCCTCCACAAGCTATGCCGACCAGGTTGATTGGGAAAAGGTTTATTTCTTTTTTGGAGATGAGCGCAATGTACCGCAGAATCATAAGGATAGTAATTACCTGATGGCAAAAACGGCCATGTTTGATCCTTTGATGATAAGCCCGGCCAATGTATTCGCTGTTGATACTACATTTGAGCCTGCAGAGGCTGCCGCAAGATACTGGGAAATGATCTCCACCTTTTTTGATGAGGATGAGCTGAGTTTTGATCTTGTATTGTTAGGCTTAGGTGATAACTCACACACTGCATCGTTGTTTCCGCATACGCCGGTTTTACATGATACAACACCAGGTGTAAAGGAAGTATGGTTGGAAGATCAGCAGGTATGGCGGATTACGCTTAACGCGCCACTAATCAATGATGCCCGCTACATAGCGTTCCTGGTTTATGGCGAAGGAAAAGCTATTGCCGTACACCATGTGCTGGAAGATGAAGAAAACATTGAAGAATATCCTGCCCAGCTGATAGACTCTATCGTTGGCGAAACGGAGTGGTTTTTAGATGAACCCGCCGCCGCGAACCTGGAAGGGGAATAAATGAAAACCATTTAATGGTTTAAGACTCTCAAGAAACAGAAAAGCCCTCCGTTGTAATAACGAAGGGCTTTTTTGTTGTGAAATATTGTGATAAAGTTTAGGTTTCGGTTATTGCGCCGGCGGCATATCTGCCGAGCCCCAGCTGGTATTGGCCTTTGGACCCATCTCTAAAACAAGCTTACCGCCCTTTAATAGCTCGGAAGCCGGGAACCAGAAGGAATGTAACTCCCTGCCGTTTAATGTAGCCCGTTGAACGTATTTATTGTTGCGGGATGAATTTACAGCTTCAATGATAAAGCTTTGGCCACGAGCGTACTGCCCGTCCAGATGGATGGTCACTTTAGGGAATATAGGGCTACCTATTTCATATATAGGGTGAGAACCTGTACCGCCATCTATCTGGAACAAGCCCAGGGCGTTCATGATAAACCATGAGCTCATTTGCCCCTGGTCTTCATCACCTAAGTAGGCGTTTGATACCCCAAAACCGTAAAAACGATCAACGATGGAGCGACTCCAGCGCTGGGTTAACCAGGGTCTTTTAACCCAGTTGAACAGGAAGGCAAAATGCATGCTTTGCTGGTTTCCTTGTATCACCGGGTAATCCCAATATTGATCGCCGGGGGCGTTAAAGCGAAGTTTGTAGCTTTCTGCAAAACCCCATGATAAACGGTCAATAAATTTATCGGTGCCTATAGCGCTGGCCAGTCCCGGTACATCCTGAGGTACAAAATAGGTAAGCTGCCATGAATTACCTTCTACATAATGTTCATTAGCCCCGGATTTAAAGGGATCAAAATTTGGAAACCACGCCCCATCTGATTTTTTTAGCCTTGCATAGCCGGTTTCCTTATCTATAATGTTTTTCCAATAGCCAGACCGGTCTTTAAACTCATCATACTCCTTTTGTTTCCCCAGTGATTTAGCAAATTGCGATACCGTATAATCGTCATAAGCATATTCAAGTGTGTTGGAGAAGCGGCCGATGTCATAAGGCACATATTTATATTTAAGGTAGGCCTTCAGATCCTCGTTGCCAGCAAAGCCTGCTGCGCCTACTTTTTGTGCCGGTGTGGTTTGCATTTTATAAACGGCTTCAAAAGCTTTTTGCGCATCAAAATCGCGGATGCCCATTTGGTATGCGCCAACTATGAGTGGTATTTCATGCTCGGCAACCATTACGGGCACGTAGTTCATACCGGCAGGGCCCTTAGCCAGCCAGCCATTGGCATCATACATGGCCAGCTGCGAATGCACCCATTTTGACGACCACTCTGGTGTAACCAAATTCCAAAACTGGTTAAGGTTCCAAAAGGTGTTCCAAAAGGCATCGCAGCCCATAGCTAACGAATTTGGATCTTTAAATTGCTGTTTGCGTTTGCTTGCATCTATCCACTCGCCATTTACATCGCTCCAGGTGTTACGGCTGGCCAGCGCGCGGTACATATTGGTATAAAAGCGCATTTTTTCGCGGGAATCATTGCTGCCTATCTCCAGGCGGTTAAACAGCTTGTTCCAGGTATCCCGTTGCGCGTTGCGTACTTTACTAAAGCTCCAGCCAAAAGGGGCGCTAATTTCTGTGGACAGGTTTTGCGCGGCATTTTCATCACTTACCAGTGATATACCGGTACGGACTTGTATCACCTGGTTGCTGTTGGTATCAAACTCAACAAAAGCACCCGCTTTGCCAGGGTCAATACTGCTTAAAATATCTTTATCGGCTACGGTATTATTTACCCAGGTGCCAAACTTTTTGAACGGACGATCAAACTCGATTACAAAATGGATGGTATAATCCTGGTTTACACCGCCAGACCATACATTTTTGCTGAATTGCTTGCTTGAACCTTCTATTCTGGTATCGCTTATCTTTTTTAATGTTACATCCTTCAAATTATAACCGTACTCGGCGGGTATTTTCAGGTCTATCATCACCCGGGCATTGGTAGCCTTAGGGTAAGTATAGCGCATAAAGCTACAGCGCGTAGTTGCAGTAAGCTCAGCCTTTATGTTATAATCGGTAAGCTGCACTTTGTAGTAGCCTATCGGGGCTTCTTCACTGGCTTTATCTATTTTTGATCTATACCCATCGCCGGGTTTGGATTCATCGCCAACACTGGTTTTTAACGGCCCGCTTGTTGGAAACATGCCCAGGCCAGCCATTGTCCACTCGTGAATATGGCTAAATGTGCCAATGCTTTCGTAGATAGGATCATAACCGGCAGACCATCCCCCGTTTTGATTATCGGGACTTAACTTTACCATACTAAATGGCATCCATGGTCCGGGCGCTATCATCCAGCGGGAATGCGCGGTACCAATCCGGGTATCGCCATAGTCAGCCGGGGTAATAACAGCCCGTGGCATGCGTTGAACAGTGCCGGTTGCAATAGCTTCACCATCGCTGTAAATTTGGTAGCGGCTTTTTGTTGATACAGCAACAGCAGGCATGGGCACCTCTAACTGGTAACGTGCCGAATCAAGCTTTTGTGTAAACACCGGCTCTCCATCAAGCTTAACCGTTATTGTGGGGTTGCCTTTCAGGTGCTGAACATCAACCAGCAATGGCTGATAGCGTTTGCCATCGGTTTTCAACTCATAAGAGGCTGCTTTTACTTCGCGTAGAAAAACATCTGTAGGGTTAATGAGCTTTAATGTTTGCGGGCCATCTAACCTTACCTGGTCAAAAACCAGCCATGAGCCATCAAGCGTGGTTAATTGTACCTCGTTGCCGCCTTCATGTAACAAGCCTGGCTTTACGGCAATATTTATTTTATAGGGATTGGCTTTAGTAAAATCTCCCATAATGGTATTGTCGGTATTTGAAGATGCGGGCAGCTGATATTTGAAAGGTTTGCCATTAATAAGCACCTTAAACAATGGTGGTAATTGGTTTTGATAGCCGGCAATATTAATCACCAGTTGGCAGTCGGCGTTTTTAGGTAAGCTGGCAATGCCAAAAAGAATATTGAGAACATTTGTACGTGTGCCCGATGTTGACCCCGTACCACCCCAGCCATCTTTGGGGCCAGGCAAAGTATATGGCCAGTCTTTTTCGGGTTTAGAAAAGCCTACCAAAAAGTATTGGTCTTCCCAGCCAAAATCGTCATTCAAAAAATTAGCGTATTTAGCCGGGGCCAGTGCCATACCCTGGCTGTTACCATCAGCTTTCCCTATTTCCCATATGGTTTTTTGCTGGGCCGATAAAGGGATTAGTTTTGCGCACAAGAGAATACTTAGTATTACTTTTTTCATGATCATGCTTCTATTAGCCACATGTTATAACGTACTATAACATATGCCTGTAATGTAAAATATTGCGCAAGATAATTAGCGAAAACTACAATTCCAATTAATGTATATACAATAAACTTATTTGTATGGACATTTAACTATTTTCAGGCCTGAAAGATGTTGATTTATATTTCTTGCTTATTATGAACAAGCTTAACCCGAACGAAAAACAGCAATGTGTACAGATTGAAAAAGCCTGTGTTTTGGGCATTTTTGGTAGCGTAAATAGTAAAATTGAGGACTTTTTTTTAAAAACAACACGGTTTTCATGAAAAAGCACACTTTTTTGATAAAAAAGTGCTTTTTTTTATCAAAAAATTAGTCTACCAATTCTATAGTGCATATATTTGTATTAATTGTTATTATCGATCTAACCAATTAGTTCTTTATGGTAAATAATGAGGTCAGTCAACTAAAAAAAAGAGGCAGCCATTGGCTTTCTCTTTTTTCTTTTAATGGCATTATTTTTTTTGGATAAAACACATCAGCGATCACGCCGGGAACTCCTAAGATAACACCTCCTCCAGCACATCTCCCGAACGGATATTACCAAAGCCTTCAATATGCATGGCATAATACTCCATCAATTTATGGATCAGGTATCGCCTTTCATCATTACTCAATTTTAATTGGTCCATATTCTCAAAGCTGCATTGCAGCACCTGGCTAAAGTTTTGGGTATGCGGGGGCGATAGGTACTGTAGACTATCGGGCTTATACTTACTGAATGTTCCATTTTTCAGATCGAAGTAATCGGCATGGCCAATTAAAGATCTATCCGGATAAAAACCCAGGTAACGGGTAAGCTGGGTTAAAAACAACAGGTGAAAGTTGGATACGTTTCCGGTTTGGTGATCGAGCCATTCAATAGCGTTAAACACAAAATCAAAAATGTCTTCTTCTGCCGATTGCTGCTTTATCGCTTTATACAGCACTTCGTTCAAAAACATGGCGATGCAACTTTTTATTACATCGTAAGGGATAGTTTGCAGTACGGGCGCGTTTTTAAGTTCGGTAATGCGCTGTACACTGCCGGTATTTTTATGGTAAACCACCAGATCAAGCAGGTGCAGGGGCTGCAGCATGTTGCGGCCTATTTTGGCCCGTGGCTTTTTGGCGCCGTTGATAATGTATGACTGCAGACCAAATTTTTCGGTAAAGATTTGTACAATCACACTGCTTTCACCGTAGTCTGTTGCTTTAAATACAATACCCCTGGTTTTATGCAGCATGCGTAATCAATAAAATTAGTTTTGGTAAAAAAATAACTATGCCGGTGATGAGCGCAAATGACGCGGCTATCACCACCGCTGCGGCGCACACATCTTTCACGTGACCAGCCTTTTCATGGTATCCCGGTGATACAAGATCGGTAAGGGTTTCTATGCCGGTGTTTATAAGTTCGGTTACCAGCACAATGGTTATACTCAGCATAATCCATTGCCACTCGCCAAGGGAAATCTGTAGCAAGGCCCCCAAAACAACGGCAATAAATGCCAATGTCAGGTGAATTCTGAAATTGGGTTGGGTTAACGTAGCATATCTTAGGCCTTTAAACGCAAAGCCAAAACTGCGTAACAGTCTTTTCATGCATCAAAAATACGTGTAATTGGCTTATTTATTTTATGCTTATTTACCGGGTTAAGGCCGTGAAATTGCTTATTATCACAAAGTCAATAAGTTCAATCGGCAGATAGATCAATTTTCGTAGTTTTGCGGCGCTCTTAACTACTACAATAATGTTCTGGAAAAATACGGCTTCATTCATTCTTAAAAATAGGCTCTTTGTATTAATAGGCGTTGTGGCGCTGAGTATTTTTATGGGATATCAGGCATCCAAAGTAAAAATAACCTTTAATGGTGGCAAAGTACTACCCATTACCGATTCGGCCTATATCCGTTATAACCAATTTAAAAAGATGTTTGGCCAGGATGCTTCGTCTATGGTTATTGGCATAAAATCTGACAAGATATTTGATAAGGATGTGTTTAATGACTGGTACCAGATAGGCGACAGTCTTAAGCATGTAAAGGGAGTTAAAGCAGTAATATCCGTTGCCAATGTTTATAAACTCCAAAAAGATACTGCTCAACATCGTTTTGTTATAAAGCCCCTGGTTATAGCGCCATTGGCAACAACACAGGCGGTTGATAGCGTAAAGCAACAAATAGCAAATCTTCCGTTTTACAAGGGCCTGGTTTTAAGTAACGATGGCAAATCAACCTTAATGGCCATTACGTTTGATGATAAAATCATCAATACGGCATTCCGGGTGCCTATCATCAATAAAATAAAAAAACTGGGCGCGGCTTTTGAGCAGAAGCATGGCATAGTAGTACATTACTCGGGTTTACCACTTATTCGCACCGTGGTTGGCGATTTGGTAGCGCATGAATTTACCATGTTCCTTAGCCTGTCGATATTAATCACAGCCTTGATATTATTGCTCTTTTTCCGCTCCTTCTTCCCGGTTATTTTCCCGGTGATCATTGTTGTGTTGGGGGTAGTATGGAGCCTGGGTACATTGGTGCTTATGCACTATGAAATGACCATACTTACCGGCATCATCCCTCCCCTTGTGGTAGTTATCGGCATTCCCAATACTATTTTTATCCTTAATAAATATTATCATGAATTTGCGTTGTGCGGTAATAAGATGCGCGCGCTGAATGTAGCTATCGAAAAAGCGGGTATAACTACCTTTATAGCCAATGTAACCACCGCAATTGGCTTTGGTGTATTGTGTTTTACCAACAGCGAACTGCTAACCCAGTTTGGTTTGGTGGCATCCATAAGTATTATGGCAACCTTTGCATTGAGCCTTATCCTGGTGCCCATTATTTTTAGCTATTTGCCATCGCCAAAATCGGAAACAGCGGGTATTAAGGATAGTAAAGCAATGAATAAGCTGCTTATTGGTTTAGATCACCTGGTACACAACAAAAGGCGAACGGTTTACATAACCACCCTGGTGCTTATTGTAATATCGGCCATCGGCATCTTCAAAATAAACATTAACGGCTATGTGGTTGATGATTTGCCGAGGCACAATAATACACTGGAAGATTTGCGGTTTTTTGAATCGAATTTTAACGGTGTGCTGCCTTTGGAAGTAAGTATTGATACCAAACGTAAAAATGGCGTAATGAACCAGGTTGTTATTCGGAAGGTTGAAAAGCTGGAAAAATTGATATCATCATACCCGGAGTTTAGTCGCTCTATATCCCTTATACAGGTTTTAAAGTTTAGCACCCAGGCTTTTTATGGAGGCAACCCCGAATATTACCGCCTGCCCGATGGGCTGGAGCAAAACTTTATCCTCAACTATGCAGGCAACTCGGGCAAGAGCTCCAATGCGCTCAGCACCTATTTGGATAGCACCCGGCAGGTAACCCGGGTAACGTTTGAAATGGTTGATGCCGGATCAAAAAAAATGAATGTAGTGCTCGCTAAACTGCAGCCACGGATCGATTCTATATTTAACCCGAAGAAATTTCATGTGGAGCTTACCGGCAGCAGTATCATATTTATAAAAGGCACAAACTACCTGCTCACCAACCTGTACGAGAGCCTTGCCTGGGCAATTTTGTTAATTGCCGTGGTGATGTGGATTTTGTTCCGTGGGATAAAAATGATAGCTATATCCTTATTGCCAAACTTGGTGCCATTAATAATTACAGCAGGCATCATGGGCTTTTTTGGCATTCCGCTTAAGCCATCAACCATCCTGATATTCAGCATAGCAATGGGCATCTCCAGCGATCAAACGATATACTTTATCACCCGCTACCGCCACGAGTTGCGCAACAGCAACAAAAGTATTTCAGAAATTGTATCTGATACTATCCGCGAAACTGGGATAAGTATGATATTTATAGCAACGGTACTATTTTTTGGTTTTGGTGTTTTTGTGGTATCTAAATTTGGTGGTACGCAGGCTTTGGGCATCCTGTTATCAATCACGCTATTGGTAGCGATGATTAGTAACCTTACCTTATTGCCGGCATTTTTGTTAAGCCTTGAAAAAGGTACAAATCGCAATAAATTAAAGGGACCGGATATAGAGGAATAGCTTCACCCCGGCCCTCTCCTAAATATCGGGAGTTAGTAAAAGGTATTGAAGTATAAAAAATAAAGCAACAAATTTGTTCATCAACCCCTCTCCCCCCCGGAGAGGATTTAAGGGAGGCGCTCTTTATGGATTTTAAACTCAACAACAAAGTAGCCGTTGTGCTTGCAGCAAGTAAGGGACTGGGCAAGGCAATTGCCACCACGCTATCTGCGGAAGGTGCAAAAGTGATCATTGGCTCGCGCGATGAGGCAGAGCTAACCAAAACTGCAAATGAGATAAAACAGCTTACCGGTAACGATGTGGTTGCCATACCTGTTGATGTTTCCAAAGCTGATGAGATTGATGCATTCATCACCAAAGCTGCTGCAACATTTGGGCAGATAGACATTTTGCTTAATAATGCCGGCGGTCCCCCGTTTGATAAATTTGAGAACTTTGATGACGAGAAGTGGCAAAAAGCTTTTGAGCTTAACCTGCTCAGTTTTGCGCGTTTAAGCAAACTGGTGCTGCCTCACCTGCAGAAAACCGGCAGCGGACGCATTATCAATATCATCAGTGGTTCGGTTAAAGCGGTATTGGGTAGCTCGGTGCTATCAACCAGCATGCGGATGGGCGTTGTTGGGATGGCTAAATTAATGGCCGATGAGTTTGGTCCTTACAACATCACTGTAAACAACGTGGCGCCGGGATTAATCCTTACAGACCGGATCAAACATACAATGCCCAAAGATGTGGACCCTGAACAGGCCATAAAAGACAAAGCTAAAAGCATTCCTCTTGGCAGGATAGGTAAACCCGAAGAGCTGGCAGCATTGGTTGCTTTCCTGGCATCAGAGCAGGCGGCCTATATCAGCGGAACTACTATCCAGGTAGATGGCGGGGCTAACAGGAGCATTTTTTAATTTCTGAACCGGGATTAAGCAGATTTATTCGATTTTTTGAATTTGATTTGCCTGTTTATCATTTAATTTCTGAACCGGGATTAAGCAGATTTATTCGATTTTTGGGATTTGATTTGCGTGTTTATCATGCCTCGTCCTTGAAGTAAGTTTATTAAAAAAATCGTGGCGTTCCCTTAATCTGATAAATCCCGGTTCAGACAAAAAAACACCTACTCTTTACTTTCTTTCATATAATCTATCAACAGGGTAATAATACTCACTATGCCTGCCATTGTTAAGCCGGTAGCGCCACCCTGCATAAACACTTTCCACTTTGAACCCTGCAACACGGGGATAGCCATTGATGCCGAAAACAGGATCACAGCTACCAGTAACATTAATATGGTACGCTTTACTTTATTATTTTTCACCCCTCTAAATTAAAAAAATCATTTATAAATTCTGTATTTTTGCAACCTCTTAAAAAAGAGGTGATAAACGGTAGAATATATACATGTACAAAGAATATAAGCAGTTAAACTTATCGCAGACAGGCAAAGAGATACTTGAGTTTTGGAAACAGAACAACATCTTTGAGAAAAGTATCAGCAGTCGCCCGGCAAATAACCCTTACACTTTTTACGAAGGGCCGCCGAGCGCAAATGGTATGCCCGGTATTCACCACGTAATGGCGCGCTCCATCAAGGATATTTTTTGCCGTTATAAAACACTTAAAGGTTACCAGGTTAAACGCAAAGGCGGCTGGGATACGCATGGTCTGCCTATTGAGCTGGCTGTTGAAAAAGCTTTAGGCATAACCAAAGATGATATTGGTAAAAAGATAACTGTTAAAGAATACAACGATGCCTGCCGCAAGGAGGTAATGCGCTATACCGATGTATGGAACGACCTGACCGAAAAAATGGGTTACTGGGTTGATTTGAATGATCCATACATCACCTACAAAAACGAATACATTGAAAGCCTTTGGTGGATACTGAAACAGCTTTATGATAAAGACCTTTTGTACAAGGGGTATACTGTACAACCATATTCTCCAAAATCGGGTACCGGCTTAAGCTCGCATGAGTTAAACCAGCCGGGCACTTATAAAATGGTGAAGGATACCACCATTGTGGCCCAGTTCAAGGTAAAACGCGATCAGGATTCTGCCTTTTTATTTGAAGGTGTAACTGCCGATTTATTCATACTGGCCTGGACAACCACCCCATGGACTTTACCCTCAAACTGTGCTTTAGCCGTTGGAGAGAATATTACCTACGTTAAAATAAACACTTTTAACCCTTATACTTTTGAGTCAATCTGCGTTGTTTTAGCAAAGGACCTGGTTAAAAAGTACTTTAAGGCCGAAGGCGAGAACGCATCTTTTGAAGATTACAAAGGCGGCGATAAAGTTATTCCGTGGACATTACTGGCAGAGTTTAAAGGCAGCCAGTTGTTGGGGATTCACTATGAGCAGTTAATGCCTTACGTAACCAATGCTGATCTTGAAAAAGACGCCTTTCGTGTAATTCCTGCTGATTTTGTTACTACAGAAGATGGTACAGGGATAGTGCACACCGCATCTGTTTTTGGTGCGGATGACTTTAGAGCCTGTAAAGAGAACAACGTGCCATCGGTAATGGTGAAAGATGAAAACGGCAAGGAAGTTCCATTAGTGAACAAGCAAGGCCGTTTTGTTGACGAGGTTACCGACTTTGCAGGATACTATGTTAAAGAAGAATATTATTCTGATGCTGAACGCGCGGAGAAGGATTTTAAACCTACCGACGTACTGATCTCTATCAAGCTAAAAACAGAGAACAAAGCATTCGACGTTAAAAAATACGAACACAGCTACCCTCACTCCTGGCGGTCAGATGAGCCTATTTTGTACTATCCCTTAGATAGCTGGTTTATCCGTACTACTGCGGTTAAAGACAAAATGGTGGCACTCAACAAAACCATCAACTGGAAACCAGAATCGACCGGAACCGGCCGCTTTGGTAACTGGCTGGAAAATTTGGTTGACTGGAACCTGTCGCGCTCACGCTACTGGGGTACTCCGCTGCCTATCTGGCGCGAAGAAAATGGTGGCGAAGAAAAATGTATTGGCTCCATAGCAGAGTTAAACGCCGAAATTGACAAGGCGATAGCTGCCGGCTTTATGCCCGAAGGCTTTAAGCTGGAAGATATGCACCGCCCTTATGTTGATGATGTGATATTAACTTCATCAACAGGTAATAAAATGTTCCGCGAGCCGGATCTGATTGACGTTTGGTTTGACAGCGGTGCAATGCCGTACGCCCAATGGCATTTCCCGTTTGAAAATAAAGAGGAATTTAAAAATGCTTACCCGGCAGATTTTATTGCCGAAGGTGTTGACCAAACCCGTGGCTGGTTCTTCACCCTGCATGCTATAGCCGTAATGCTAAGCGAGTGCAGCGATGAAGTAAAAGCTGTGAACGAAGAAGTTGGTAATGGCGGCGTCGCCTTTAAAAACGTAATCTCGAACGGTTTGGTGCTGGATAAAAACGGCAATAAAATGTCTAAACGCCTGGGCAATGGCGTTGATCCGTTTGAAACTATTGAGCAATTTGGTGCCGATGCCCCGCGCTGGTACATGATCAGCAATGCATCGCCATGGGATAACCTGAAGTTTAATACCGAAGGGATAGATGAAGTGAGGCGTAAGTTTTTTGGCACGCTTTACAATACCTATTCGTTTTTTGTGCTTTACGCCAATATTGATAAATTTAGCTACAGTGAAACCGAAATTGAGATAAGCAAACGCCCGGAGATTGACCGCTGGATAATATCGTTACTAAACACCCTTACCCTGGAGGTTGATGGTTTTTATGCCGATTTTGAACCAACCAAAGCTGCCCGTGCCATACAGGAATTTGTGGATGCGCATTTCAGCAATTGGTTTATCCGTTTAAGTCGCCGCCGTTTCTGGAGGTCTGATAACTCGGATGATAAGTTATCGGCTTATCAAACGTTATATACATGTTTAATTACCATTAGCAAATTAATGTCGCCTATAGCGCCCTTCTTTGCCGATCGATTATATAATGACCTTAACGGCGTTACCGGTAAAGAAGAATTTGAATCAGTTCACCTGGCTTATTTCCCAACCTACCATAAGGAGCTTGTTGATACCGACCTGGAAGAACGTATGAAACTGGCCCAGGATGTATCATCACTGGTGTTATCATTACGTAAAAAAATAGGTATCAATGTACGCCAGCCATTAAGTAAAATACTTTTACCTATATTGGATAAAGATTTTAAGGTGCATGTAGAGCAGGTAAAAGAACTGATATTATCTGAAACAAACATCAAAGATATTGAGTACATTACCGACACGGCAGGCTTCATTAAAAAGAAGATAAAACCTAATTTTAAGGCCCTGGGACAAAAGGTAGGTAAGGACATGAAAGCCGTAGCGGAAGCCATCAGCAACTTTACGCAGGAGGATATCGCTGAATTAGATGCAAATGGAAGCATTGGTGTACTTGATAATAAATATTTAATTGTTGATACTGATGTAGATATCATTGCGGAGGATGTACCAGGATGGCAAGTTGCAAATATGGGCAAACTAACCGTGGCTTTAGATGTTACCATAACCAACGAATTAAAACAGGAGGGTATAGCACGAGAGTTAATTAACCGGATTCAAAACTTACGTAAAGAAAAAGGATTAGAAGTAACCGATAAGATAAATGTAAGCATTAGCGATCACCCTTATATTGGCGAAGCGGTGAAAAACAATTTATCCTATATTTGCGCCGAAGTTTTGGCGGCGGGTATAGTGCTTGATAGTGAGTTAAATGAAGGTGATTTAGTCACCATTGATGGAAATGAAATTTTGATTGTTATTAGTAAAATATAAATGAAAGTAGAAAACGAAAAAACCAGATATTCTGAGTCAGACCTGCAGGAATTTAAAGCACTGATCCTGGATAAACTGCGTATTGCTAAAGAAGAATTGAACTCTCTTGCAACTTCATTAAGCTCGCCTAACGCGAACGGAACTGATGACACAGCAGGAACTTACAAAACACTGGAAGATGGCTCGGCCACACTGGAAAAAGAACAAATTAACCAGTTAGCCGCCCGCCAGAAAAAATTCATTGATCAGCTGGAAGCTGCTTTGGTGCGTATTGAAAACAAAACTTACGGTATTTGCCGCGAAACCGGCAAGCTGATCCCGAAAGAACGTTTACGTGCCGTTCCGCATACCACCATGACTATGGAAGCAAAATTGAAGCAATAAATGAAGGCAGCTTACACTAAACCTTTTTTAACTGCTGCATTTATTATTCTTGCCGACCAGATCATTAAGACCTGGGTAAGAGGGCACATGTACATGGGCGAAGAGATTCGCTTTTTGGGTAACCGCGGCATGTTGCACTATACCGAAAATAATGGCATGGCCTTCGGAATGGAATGGGGTGGCGATGCAGGTAAGCTGGCTTTAACGTTGTTTCGTATTTTTGCAGTTTGCGGTATTGTTTACAGTCTTGTATATCTTATAAAACATAAATACCACCGTGGGCTTATCATGAACGTATCGCTCATTTTAGCCGGAGCGGTAGGCAATATTATCGATTCAACGTTTTACGGTATTATGTACAAGTACGCTCCCTTATTTCACGGGCGCGTGGTTGATATGTTTTACTTTCCATTGTTAAAAGGCACTTATCCATCCTGGTTCCCGTTATGGGCAAATGAGCCCTTTGAGTTTTTCAGGCCGGTATTTAACCTTGCCGATTCGGCTATTTGTGTGGGAGTAATCATGATATTGCTATATCAGAAACGTTACTTTAAACACGAAGTGCCGGAAGTAAGCAGCCCGAATAGTGAAATGGTTGAAGAGTAAAAAAACTATATAATAACCAAAGAAGCCGCTTAAAGCGGCTTCTTTGGTTATATGGTGTTTCGGTAAAGTTGCAGCCTGTGGGGACACAGGCTGCGGCGATAATTGCTCTTTCCTTCTTCATTCGCGATCTGTGTSCACACAGATCGCGAATGAAGAAGGTCTCGTTATATCATCGAGGTTAGCTCTTTTTTTACCGATAGCTTGAAAGCTAAAACATCTAATTGTTTAAGAAGGCTATCTAATTGTACATGAAAGTCAAATAAGGGCACCTCCCCCTGTTCATAGTCTGCTATAAATTGTTTTAGGTTTTGCTCTATTTCATGTTTTATAGATACTATTTCTATCGGACTAAATAGACGACCTGTATTTGTATTATAATAATCCATAGAAACAAAAATGTCTTCAAGTTCAGATTCTATTTGCCGTATTTTCAATAAAGCATGTCTGTATGAATATAAATAATCAAGCTCTGTTGACTCTGCTTTGATTGGGTAGTTTTTCTTTCTTTTTCCGATTAAAAAAAATGATAGGATCGACGAGGCAATTAAAATGACGACGAAATTCATATTAGTTTTATTTTTTTATATTTCTTGTTTTGAGAAGAGAGATTTGGGGGAGGGCATGAACTGAAAATATTCCGTTCACCGCAAATTTACTGGCTAAATAAATTTCTTCTATAATTCATAGCTTAATCGTTAGTTGTAATCTTTTAGGAAATCTTATTACGGATGGATTTAATTTTGGTTGCTTAAAAAGCATTATTTATTATTGATTTAGTTTATATGTAATCGTTGTTGAAATAACCTGTTATTCTTAAACAAAAAAACCCGGCCAATCGCCGGGTTTTTTTGTATTTATCTAAAATCTGTACGTGTGGCAGCTTACTGTACCTGGAACATATTGTTAAAGTTTGTACCATCAGGATAGTAGCCAGATATAACCAGGTTACCATTACGCAGGTTGGTGATTACTTTATCAATATCGGCCACACTGTTGATAGGCGATTTATTGATGCTGGTAATAATGGAACCAACAGGAATTTCAAAGCTATCAAATACTCTTCCTTCGCGAACCTGGGTTACCTGAACTCCGGAGTTTACATGGAATTTGGCCTTTTGAGCCGGGGTTAAGGGTTGGAAACTTGCGCCCAGTTTGTTAAATAATTCCTCTGCCGACTTGGAAACAGCCGCCGTACGAATAGTTGGACTTGCATCTGCCTTAAGCGTTACCGCGAAGTTCTTTTCTTTTCCATCGCGAAGCACAGTAAGGTTTATTTTATCTCCGGGTTGCATGCGGCCAACATGTTCCTGTAGGTCTGATGATTCATAAACAGGTGTACCTTCTACTTTTTCAATGATGTCACCTTTTTGAATGCCAGCTTGCTGCGCGCCGCCGCCATCAACCAGTTCATTAACATATAAGCCGGTTGTGTTGTTGATGTTTAGTTTTTGCGCTACATCCGCATTAAGCTCGGTAAAGCTTACGCCAACAAATCCACGTTTTACCGAACCAAACTTTTTAATATCGTTCAATACTTTTTTGGCAAGGTTAACCGGGATAGCAAAGCCATAGCCTTCATATGAGCCGGTGTGCGAAGCTATCGCGGCATTGATGCCTATCAGCTCGCCTTTGGTATTTACAAGGGCACCACCGCTGTTGCCGGGGTTAATAGCGGCATCAGTTTGGATGAATGATTCAATAGCCTTGTTAAGCTTTGGTGCGGCTGACTGATTGCGGTTACGGCCAAACGGGCCGCTTTCGTCCTGGTTGTCCTCGCTGCCGATGATACCAATATTGCGGCCCTTGGCGCTTATAATGCCCGCGGTAACGGTTGATGTAAGGTTAAAAGGGTTACCAACTGCCAAAACCCACTCCCCTACGCGGGAATCGTCGGAGTTGCCTAATTTAACAATAGGCAAATTTGTAGCGCTGATTTTGATCAGGGCCAGGTCGGTACTCGGATCGGTACCTATCACTTTAGCCTGGAAGGTGCGGTGATCATTTGTTGCTACCGTAATTTTATCTGCTTTATCAACAACGTGATTGTTGGTTACAATGTAGCCATCTGTTGAGATGATAACACCGGAACCCGAGGCCATTTGCGGCCCTTGCGGACGCATACGCTGACCAAACATATCACCAAACATCTGCTCCAGCTGGTCCTTCTTGCTGTCACCTTCTGCCTGGCTGCTGTATGTTGTACGGATGTAAACCACCGCCGGGGTTACCGCCGCGGCTGCTTCCGTAAAATCAAGCGAACCGGTTGATGATACTACCGGGGCCGATGGATTACTGGTAAAGTAAACTTTTTGTTTGTCCTCAAAGCTTAGGTTATCCGCATATTTACTTTCGATAACTTTGTATGCACCTAAAGCCAGGGCTCCTCCTACAAAAGCGGTTAATAATGTTAAACCAATCTTTTTCATCTTTATATTTGCCTTTCTTTGTTTATGTGAATTAAATTTAACAGATCAAAATTAATACCATATAGACTACATAATCAATGATTAGTTATCAGGTTTTTTGTTAAAATTTGTTAAATTGTTTTTACTTAGCGGTATTGCTTGTCACAAAGGTTAGGATTAAGCTAAGTAGCTGATATTAAATGATGTTATTGTGAAGATACGATTTTTTAAATACCAGGGCGCAGGTAATGATTTTATATTGGTAGATAACCGCGAAAATGCGGTTGACCACAGCAATCCAAGGTTGATTGCGCGCCTTTGCGACAGGCGTTTTGGCGTTGGCGGAGATGGCATGATGTTCCTTCAAAATAAAGAGGGTTTTGATTTTGAAATGGTGTATTACAATGCCGATGGCCAGCCCAGCAGTATGTGCGGCAACGGCGGAAGGTGCATTGTAGCCTTTGCCAAATTTTTAGGCATCATTAAAAACGAAACGGAATTTTTGGCGGTAGATGGTCCGCATAATGCCAAAATTACAGACGAGGGCGACTGGGTGAGCCTACAAATGATTGATGTAAAGGAGCTAAAGACTGATTTGGATGCCTATGTACTTGATACCGGATCTCCCCACTATGTAAAACTGGTTGAAGACCTGGAGCACCGGGATGTTTTTCACGAAGGCAAGGCTATCCGTAATAATGCTACCTACCGCAAAAAAGGAATCAACGTAAACTTTGTTGAACCGATTGACGACGGATACTTTGTGCGCACTTTTGAACGCGGTGTAGAAGACGAAACCTTTGCTTGCGGCACCGGGGTAACTGCGGTGGCTTTGGCCATGGCCAGCCATAACCAGCTCATCGGTCATATTGATACGCCGATAAAAGTATTAGGCGGCAACCTCAATATCCGTTTTAATTACGATGGCAAAGTATTTACCGATATATTTTTAGAAGGGCCCGCGGTGCAGGTGTTTGATGGGGTGGTGGAGATATAAATTTGTTATTAAAAACAATCAGTTTAATAATATAAAGGCCATGCATTTGTTTGCATGGCCTTTAATGTTTAGGGTGTTAAAACTAAAAAGCCCCTTAGAAAATTATCTAAGAGGCTTTTGGTATTTGGAGGTGAGGCCGGTATTTTAGCAACCTGCTCCTTTCAATTAATAGGGGTATTTTGTAGCAAATGGTTAATAACCCGGATTTTGATACATCTTTAATGGGTCAAGCTTAACTTCATCAAACGGTATAGGATAGTAGCGATCCTTGGTACTAAAGTTTGATAATAAAGCCGAACCAAAGTTAGCCTGGGCTTTGCTTTTGAAATAGGTTACCAGCTCATCGGTGGTAAAAGCTCTCAGCAAATCAAACCAGCGGTGGTGCTCAAACGCCAGCTCAACACGGCGCTCATGTAAAATAGCCAGTTTAAGTGTTGGGAAGCTGGTGCTGTAGGCGCTATTAGTCATGGCTACAGCATAAGCAGGTACTCCTGCCCTTGCACGTACCATATCTAAAAACTGGATAGCTGTTGCATTGTCGCCAAGGTCATTATTAACTTCGGCCAGCATCAGTATAACATCAGCATACCTCATCAATACCCAATCGTTACCGCCGTAACCTAATTTGCCTGCTGCATCACTTACATCTCTGAATTTAGTTACAAACCAGTCCTTAACAATTGGATCATTTGCAAATTTAACCGAAAAGTCTTTCCGCGGATCGCCGGTTTCGTACTCATTGATCAGGTCATGTGTAACATTATAGCCTGCTCCCGATGAGGCTTTTTGCGAATTGATAGTTTCGCCTTTGGCCTGGTTGTTAGCCGCTATTGATGAACTATAGCTGATATCGCCCTGTTTGTTTACAATCTGGAAGATTAGCTCCGGGCAGGTTGATTTTTTAGTTACATCAAAAACATCGGTATAAGGAATGCTCTTTAGTTCGCCAAATGTGCGCATGTTGTAGGCGTTCATCAGGTATGTTTTGGCATTGGTAAGGTTAGTTTGGCGGTTAGCCTGATCTAATGTAGTAGCCATTGTTAAGTACACCTGGCCCAGCAATACATTGGCGGCTGCTTTTGATACCCTACCAATATTGGCACCACTTTGCAGGTTAGGCAGCGGGCTGTTGTTTATTACATCGGTTAAATCTTTTACAATCTGTGCATATACGGTAGCCTGTTTTTCGCGGAAAGTTGCTGCTGCAACTTCTGTAGATGCCAATTGTTTGGTCACCAATGGCACATCGCCCCAAAGGCGAACCAGGTGAAAATACATCATCGCGCGTAAAAATTTCGCTTCGGCGGTATACTGTAATTTCAAATTAGGATCTGTAAAAGATACGGCATCAATATGCGATAATACCACGTTGGCACGGGTAACAGTTGCATATAAAGATACCCAGTGGCTTTTTAAATAAGTGTTACTTGCAATCAGCGAGAAATTATTGAACTGGAACGGCTCGCCGGCGTTTGACTGGTTATCGTTTGTTCCAGTATCGTCAGAGCGCTGATCTGTCCACAGGTCACTGCTTTCGCCAATATTATTACCACTACGCAATGATTGGTAAATACCATTTACTGCTAATAATATATCATTGGGCGATTTAAAGTTGTCATCGACGGTAACGGCATTTGGATTGTTTTGATCCAAAAAATCTTTTTTACATGCCGGGCTTATGGCTACAAATGCTGCAAGGCAAATGATGGCTATTAATTTTTTCTTCATCTCTATATTCTTGTTAAAAAAACCATTAGAAAGTAACATTTACACCTAAATTATATGACCTAACCAATGGATAAGTACCATAATCAATTCCAGGTGCAAGGTTGGCTGGTTGTGTATTATTTGATGCCGCGCCAGAGTAGTTGTAATCAACCTCTGGGTTATAACCTTTGTATTTGGTAATAGTAAAGGCATTTACTACACTGGCAAATAAACGTGCTTTGCTAATACCCAGGGTATTTTGTAAAAAACCTGGAAGTGAGTAGCCAACGGTTAAATTGGTACAACGCAGGAATGAACCACTTTGCAGATAAAATGTAGATAAACGGGTGCTGTTACTTTGCGTACCACCACGTGATGCACGGTAAACTTTTCCGGCGCCAGGGTTTTCGGCATTTCTGTAACGATCGGCTACATCGGCATATTGGTTACCGGAGCCTTCCATGTTGTACAGGTAATAATCCTGGCCATCCAGTATTTTATTGCCTTGGGAGCCGTTAAAGGATGCACTGATGTCAAACTTTTTGTAGGTACTGTTTAAGGCAAAACCATAAGTGAAATTGGCATAAGGAGAACCGATAACTGTTTTATCAGCATCAGTTATTTTGCCATCGCCATTGGTATCAACAAAATACAGGTCGCCTGGTTTAACCGGATTGGTTGATGAAGCGGATGGGGCAACTTTACTGATATTTTCAGGAGTTACTATACCGCCCACTTTAAAGCCATAAAACATACCCACTGGCTGGCCCTGTGTGGTGATGTTGGTTAAGTAGGAGCGTTCTGCACCGTTAATGATAATGGTATTGTTACCCGGTAGTTTCACTACTTTATTACGGTTAAGCGAAATGTTACCGCTTACATTAAAGGTGAAATCCTTTGACTTCACTATTCTGCCATCAAGCTGAAGATCAAATCCTGTATTGCGGATCTTTGAATCGTGCAGATTGGTAAGGATGGTGGTGTTACCTGAAATAGCCGAGATTGGCTGATTATACAACAGGTTATAAGAGTAGCTTAAATAATAGTTGGCGATGATAGACAGACGGCCATTAAACAAGCCGATATCGGTACCAAAGTTATATTGTGAAGTTGACTCCCAGCTTAATTTCTGATCGCCTATAGGGCCTGCGTAAGTAGCCGTATTAACGGTGTTGTTGCCGAAGACCACACCTGTAGGGCTGGCAAGTGTTTGTTGATAACCATAGTTTGGAATGTTATAATTACCGCTTAAGCCCCAGCTTGCGCGGATTTTAACCGTTGACTGATCGCCAAGGAAGTTGTGATAAAACGGCTCTTCAGATACGTTCCATCCGGCAGCAACCGATGGGAAATAGCCATATTTGTTTAACGGGCCAAAACGTGATGAACCATCGGCACGGAAAGAGCCTGTTAAAAAGTATTTACCGGCGTAATTGTAGTTAACACGGCCAAGGTATGATAGCAAGGTATTAACAGATTTACCGGTATTTGAGTTTAATGTAAACAGACTGGCATCGGCACCTTTTGATGTAATTTCCTGAATATTATCATTCTGGAACCCTTTTGCAGAAACACTGATCAAATCGCTGGTGGTTTTTTGCGCTGTATAACCAGCCAAGGCGTCAATGTGATGTTTACCAAACTGCTTGTTGTAATTTAAGGTAAACTCGGCCAGGCGATCTAGCTGTGTAATAGTTTGGGCTGTTGCCGTTGCAGCAGCTATTGATTGTGTTGATCCGGGAGGGAAAGCGCCGCTGCTTAGGTTGGTTGGCAGGTAGTAATCATATTTTTCATTGTAGGTTTGCGTACCTAAATTGGCTTTAGCATTAAAGCCGGGCAATATGTTGTAAACTACGTTTGCATTATAAGTACTGCGATAACCTTTGCGGGTAATTTTTGTACGCTCGGCCAGGGCAACCGGATTTTCGATAGATTGGTAGCCGTATGCTGCCGCCTGTGAAGCTTCTGCATTGGTAGCCAATGAGCCGTCAGGATTATAGGCCGGTAAGTATGGCATATATATAAGTGCGCCAAGAACCGGTCCATGGTCAAAACGACCTTCCTGAACTTCTTTATTGGTGTTTTGAGTGTAGGCAACATTGGCTCCAACGTGTAATTTTTTACTTATGTCACCTTCAATATTGGTGCGAAAGTTAACGCGCTGCTGCCCTGTGGTATGTATAATACCATCCTGGTTTTGATATGCTCCGCTCACATAGTAATTGAAGCCGTTTGAAGCGCCAGAAAATGCCAGGTTATGTTTTTGAAAAAAAGCGTTGTGGTACAATTCATCCTGCCAATCGGTATTCACGGTTTGGTGAATTAATGATTGGTCGGCAAAATTATATAACCCGTCGGGAATACTTACACTGCCGGCATTGCTTACATTGGCAATACGGGTAGCATTGTTGTCAGAATACATGGCATCATTCCAAATGTGGCCTGTATTAACCCACAGATCATGATAAGTGTTATTGCGGCCATCAATTACCAACTGGGCAGCCTGGTCTGAGTTTAAAAGTTTTACCTTTTTTGCCAGCTGGTCCATACCTGTTTGCACGCTGTATTCAAACTTACCTTTACCTTCTTTGCCATGTTTGGTAGTTATTAAAACAACACCGCCAGATGCGCGTGAACCATAAATAGCAGCCGAAGCAGCATCTTTCAAAATGTCAATACTTTCAACATCATCCGGATTGATGAAAATGTCATTACCTGCAGGGTAACCATCTATAACATATAAAGGATCGGAACTGGCACTGAATGAACCAACTCCCCTAACCCTTATTTTGGGGCTTGTGTATGGTGCGCCACTTGTTTGCGATACCTGCACACCAGAAACCTTACCTACTAATGCCTGCCCAAGTGATGGAGCAGATAAGTTAAGATCGCTTGATTTAACGCTGGATATGGAACCGGTAACATCACTTTTGCGAATGGTTTGGTATCCAATGGCAACAACTTCGTTAAGCATGTTTGCTTTAGGCATCAACTTAACGTTAATGGTTTCTGAGCTACCAACAGTAACTTCCTGCTGCGTATAGCCAATAAAGTTAAATACCAGCACTGTACCTTCATTTGCAGCTATGCTGTATTTACCTTTGGCATCGGTTGCTGTGCCTTTATCGCTGTTTTTTATCCTTACAGATACGCCCGGTAAAGGCTGGTTGGTTTCGTCGGTTACGGTACCAGATATTTGAATTGCCTGGTTAATCGCAATTTTAATGGGGGTTGCAGCGTTTGAGTTAAACGCAGGTGCCATGATCATGAGGCAGATAAAAGGTTTTAGCAAAAACCTTCCAAAAAGATCACGGGTAATCTTTTTATTCATATTTTTAAAAATTGATTGTTAGAAAACGATAATAAAGCTTTCGACCGCTTTTTAGTTATTTGACAATTATTTCCGGGACCGTTTGAATGTTAGCGCATTCAGCGGTTCTTAAATTTATCGCCGGTTCGATGTTAAGTTTAAATTAATGTTACATAGGCGTTTAAATTAAATATGCTGCAGTTTTAATATTATCATAATCGTTATTGCTTTATGATAAAATAATATTAATTAGATGTTATTAATATTGTGATGTTGGCAACAAAATTAAGCCAACTATCTTAAGCCGGAGATACTTAAAAGTTAAGTTTACGTTAACAAAAAATGCCGGGTGTTACGTCCGGCATTTCAATTTTTTAAGCGTTTTGGGCAGCTGTTACCAGGTAGTTTTGGTAAAGTTTACGTTGTTTTTGCGCGATGATGTTACCGCGATGCCGTTTTCGTTATCGCCAATAAAAGAGAAGCCTTCCAGCTCATCGCCCCTGTCAATATGGTCAATTTGGTTGACCACTACTTGTTTACCGGTTTCAACAGATTTTTTAAGATCGATATAAGTAAAGCGCCATTGCCGCCCTTCAATTTTATTTTGGATAAGTACCAGCATGCCATTTTTGGCTATCCAATGCAGGTTTTGCACCCATGGGGTGCATGTAAACTTTTTGTAAAGTACACCTTCAGCTTTTGAATTTGAAGTTTTGGCTAGTTTTTCGGGGTCATATAATCTTACCTCATTACCGTGGTCGCCATAATCAGCGGTAGCTATATACCATTTATTATTATACTTAACATATTCGGGGCGGGTGCCTTGTATACAGGCATCATCATCAATAGTATTTAATAAGTTGCCATCAAGCGTGCCCGTTTTTAACAGCCCTTTCCAATCTACACAATATATTACGGCCTTCCATTTTGTACCCTCGGCATTAAGGCGGATGGAGTTACCAATAAAGGTTGGCCCGGTTCCGTTATAAGCAATTCCTGTGGGGTGATTAATTACATCGTTACCGTTCATGGTCAGCTTAATTTCTTTGTGCTGATATACCAGGCTATCGTTTTCCATTTTAAATTCGCGGATCATACCAACTTCGCGATCGCCATATAAAAAAATACGCCCTTTTTGATATGATATGCCCTGGCAGGCCCCTAAAGAATCAACAGTGATTGTACGGCTAAGCTGCTGATCAACAGTGGAGGTTACTAAAGAGCCAATACCTAAGGCTGCGGCTAATATGGTTAGTGTTAATTTTTGCATGTTTATGAATTTTAACGGGGATCAAGCGGTTCGTCGGCATCTATTTGTTTCGCTTCTTCCACCGGATAATACTCTACTTCGGTTTCTGAGTTGCGTTTATCTAATTTATAAGGCACGTATTTTAGCTCTTTCTCGCATCTCTCGGCCATGTGCATTATAAAATCAGTTTGTGATTTATCGGTAACAACAATACCGGGTTTATTGGCCGGGATACCATATTTGTATATCAGCCTTGCACTGTTGCGCATATTGGTGGTGGTGTGCCTTGCGTGTGGTTCAATAATAATGGCGCTTTCGGGCACATGCAATACTTTCATGAGGTATACTTTCATTTCGGCCGCCTCGTTGAATTTTGTTTTATATGGATGCACATTACCTCCCGAAACAATGATCAATGGCGCTTTGCCCAACCTGTACTCCTGCTCGGCAAGCCTGCAGCGCAGCATTCCCTCTGCGCTTAATGGAGATGTTAGGTTATCCGGGCCTGCTCCTGGCACAAGTATGTTTGAGTACGGGAAACTGGCCCATTTAATGGTCTTTATTTTATCAACCGCTGCTTTGTTAACGGTTAATTCCATTGGCTCGTAATGAGCGGGGTCCTGCCGTTCATTAATTTGCAGATAAAGCAATGCCGCCTGTAGCGATGGTTCAAAAAACAATTTAGTGTTTTTAACATCGCCTATTAAAGCGGCATTAAAATCATACATTAAAATATAGTATTGTTTTGCATGTACATTGTAGCTTATGGAATCTATTGCAGGGTAATTGGGTTTATCACCTTCGGCATAAACGCCTATGGTATAATTTATAGCTGTCGCATCCTGCTCCCAGGCTTTAACCAATAGTTGCGCTGGTGTCAGGTTTTTATAAAGGCTGTAAGCACCAGATGGTATTAGCCGGGTTTTAACCAACCTATCCAAAGCGTTACCGGGCTTATAGAGTAAAGTAAGCTGACTGCCAACTGCTGCTATATCTTCGGCAGATAGTTTTACCTGGGCTATAAGGCATGCCGCATCCTTGCAATCGGTAAGTGAAGTATTTAGGGTCTTGAGTTTGTTTTGGGTGATTTTTGTGAGTTCTGCATCATTTTTAAGCAGGGCGCTTACCTCTTTGTCTTCCTCAAATAAAGTAAGCAGGTAATAATTCTTAGTTTTTATGTAATCTGTGGGAGTACTTAAATTTTTGTTTGCGCCAGCTACCTGTGCATAACTACTGAACCCTGAAAGGCACGTCAGCACTATAAAAAAAAGTTTGTTCATATAAAATTTGTGTGTGTTGCAAATAACGCACTCCTAAATAAACTGGAGGTTAATAAATGGTTTCCTGTAATAGAATATAGGTAGTGTTTGTGAGTTTTTGCATAGTGCGTCATCGCTTTTAGGTTTTTCTGGGCGGTTTGTGAGGTGCTGCGCTATGAATTAACCATTAATTCGTTATAATTTATTTCCTTATAGTTAAAAATGGCTGTGTTTATAACTATTGATTACTGCAAGGAATATAAAAATATAAAAATTTGGTTATCAGTTTTCATAGTGCTAATTTTAAATGAAAAAGGTGTAGTGGTGTAACTAAGTGCTTTAAAATAAGGTAATTAATTAAACAACTAATCATGGATATAATCGAAGAAAACACACCGGATGAATTCATCGGCGGTGGAGACACTGGAGATAATTCTCCAGACGAGAATGTAACTAATGATGCTCTTGATACAGGAACACCAATTGGTATTTCAGAAGAGCAGGATGTAAACGAAATTGCGCCAAGCCTGGCCATGGCAAGTAGCTTGAGGGATAAAAACACCCCTATTGGCCGAAGTTGATCCTATTGGTTGCATAATTTTACAGGCTTATCCGGAACCCGAAATTGAATTGGAATATGGGTATCCGCTAACTTATATCTTACAGAACAGGGAATTCTGGTTCTGATAAGAGATGGGAGAAGGCATTTTTGACCTGTTTTTATCTTGTTAACTGTGCTTTATGCAAATGCAATCCTATAGAAAAACCGCTTTTATTTGCCTACTGCTAAGTAGTGCAATCATTGCTTATGCGCAAGATAAAGGAAAGGCATTATTAAAATCACTGGTTGAAAATCCGGGCGATGATACCGCGCAAATTGCTGTACTTGTTAAAAAAAGCATGGAAGTGCAGTCCTTTAACCCAGATAGCGCCTTAATTTATGCAGAGCAAGCCCTTACCATTGCCCGTAATACAAAACATAAGGCCGGCGAGGCCAACAGCTTAAACCGGCTGGGTGTTGTGTTGTGGAAAAATGGCAAATATGATCGTGCCCTAAAATTTTTACTTAGTGCTTTAAAGATAAGAGAAGAAAGTAACGACCGCCCCGGTGAGTTAGCCTGCCTCAATAATATCGGTATTATTTATTCAGATCAAAACGATAATACCAAGGCGTTATATTACCACTTTAAGGCGAAGGCCATTGCAGAATCACTTCACAATAAAAAATTCCTGAGCATTGTACTATCCAATATAGGTAACTGTTACATTAAACTCAATAAAGTAAATTTAGCCCTGGGTTATGAAATGCGCGCCTATGAGTTACAGCAAAGCATAGGTGCCCCCGAAATGCTGCCCAATACCCTATCCATTTTAGGCGATATTAATTATAAAATGAAACATCAGGCACTCGCGCTTGATTACTATAGATTAAGCATTGTTTATGCTAATAAGAATAACGACCAGGGCAGTCTTGCTGATACCTATAACAGTATTGCTTTGCTCTATAAAAACATTAATAAAATAGACTCCAGCGTGTTTTACGCTAAAAATGCATTGGAGGCAGCAAAGAAAGCCAAGTATCCAATAGCTATTTATAGCGCAAGTAATTTGCTTACTCAAATATATCAGCAATCCAATGAGCATCTGGAGCTGTTATATCTAAAAACGGCAATGGCGGCAAAGGATAGTATGTTTAATGTGGAGAAAGTTAAGCAAATACAAACCCTTAGTTTTAATGAGGCAGCCCGGCAACAGGAAATAGCAGAAGAAAAGAAACGGGAGGCAGACGAAAGATTGGTGGATTTGCAGCTTATAGGTATTGCTATATTTATTCCCTTTTTCTTTTTGATATTGCTGGTACTTAGTAAAGGTCGAACTCACCGCAAGGTAATCGAGTATATGGGGATTCTTTCGTTGTTACTTGTTTTTGAATTTATTACGCTTTTTATTCATCCGTTTGTACAGCGTATCAGTAACCATTTGCCCATATTGGAGTTGTTTATCCTGGTTATCCTCGCTTCTATCCTTGCACCGCTACACCATAGGCTTGGAGGTTGGATGCGCAAAAAATTGGTTCATGCAGAAGTGCCCCATAAACCATCAGCGGCCGAAAACAAGCCTGTTGATACAAAGGCAGGCAGTGATTTGAAGAAGTGAAATTGTAGGGCATTTAAGTGGATCTGACCGATGGGATTTAATCCCATTTATTGTTGCTGTAATGCGGGCTATTGAGGTAAAGTCCACCATACAACCTAAATAACTCATTTAATGATATCTCTTGGCAAGAGACGTGCATTTGTAATCCATTTGTAAGCATTGAAAATTAATTTGCTTACTTACATAGAAGTAAGTAACATTGCGTCGTTAAAAAAATATATAATAGTAAATGGACTCCGCATTACATACCCGCGATAAGATTGTTGAATTAGGAAGGAATTATATTTTGACGATAGGCTATCATGCATTTAATTACAAGCAGATAGCTACAGCGTTAAATATTAAAAATGCAGCAATTCATCATTATTATCCTTTAAAAGAAGATTTGGGTTTGGCTGTTATTGAAAAGGACAGGCAGGAGTTTGTAAATATGATAAGGCTTACAGCCAACGGCGATCCATTGCTGGGGCTTGAGGCCTTGCTTGATTGTTATGACAGGTATTTTAAAGATGGGCATAAACTATGCCTGGTAGGTACTTTTTGCTCAGCCTATCATGATGTGTCTGAAAAATTGCAAATTGCCTCGGCCCAGTATCTAAACGTTATATACACCTGGCTTACAGAAGTAATGCAGGCCGGGTTAGATTCCGGGAGGTTTAATTTTGAGATTACAGCCCGGGAAATGGCCAACAATTGGGCTGCAATACTGCCGGGATCATTACAGATAGGGCGTGTACAGGGCGAAGAATACTTTTACCAGGTGATGGATAGCCTGCGAAAGTCGTTAAAAACGAAATAAAAAAAATTTAATTGTAACACTTGCTTATATGTAAGTAAGTAATAATATCAATCACTAAACATAAAAAACAACAATATGAAAAAGATCATCCTAACAGGAAGCAGTAGCGGTTTCGGACTTCAGGCAGTAAAAACACTGGCCGCCAAAGGGCACACAGTATATGCTACCATGCGTAATATAGCGGGTTCAAACTCGGTGCCAGCCGGCGAATTAAAACAGTGGGCTAAAGAAAATGGTGCGACAGTTGAGGTTATTGAGCTTGATGTAACCAATAATGACTCAGTTAAGAGAGCCATTGCCGAGATCAGTGAAAAATCGGGTGGAGTTATTGACGTATTAATCAATAACGCGGGCCTTTCCTACTTAGGACTTGGGGAAGCACTTTCAATTGAACAAACCGAACAGTTGTTCCAGGTTAACACCATTGGTCCCGAACGGATGATGAAAGCGGTATTGCCGTTTATGCACAAACAGAAGGATGGTTTAATAATCAACATCACCAGCGTTCAGTCAAGGCATTATATTCCTATTTTAACTACTTATAACGGCACTAAGGCGGCTTTGGATGCACTTTCTGTAGGTTACCATTATGAACTGAAATCTTCAGGTATTGATGTGGCTACTATTCAGCCGGGAGCTTATCAAACAACTGACATTACAACCAAATCATTACAGCCTAATAATATTGCTGTTGAGGCATCATATGGAGAAGATATCCTCAATTATAAAAAGGGGGTAATTCAATACTTTGATCCAACACCGGAAAGCCGTGACCCACAGGAAGTGGCCGATGCTATGTTGGCATTAGTTGAATTGCCCCAGGGACAAAGGCCATTGTTTACCGTTGTTGGCGGCGGCCCGCAAACCGCAAACTTTGAAAAAGTAAATAGCCTGATTCAGGAAATAGTAGAAATAAGCATGGGTATCCGTAAAAATGGATAATCACCATTTTAGTGTAAAGCAGTATACTCAAATGCTGCTTTACACTAAATTTATAAGGCGCGAAAATGCGCTGTTGTCGGGGGAATTTTCTGCACGATTATTCATGCTTTGGGCGGTACTTACAGAAGCTGTGATTTTATAATATCTTTATTCCCCAAATGAAATTATCAGTATCTAACCAGAGCACGGGCGGCGATCTGTTGCTGCTCAATAACGAAATAGATTTTGACCGCCTGTTTTACACACGCGATCAAGACAATAAATATTTCACTATAGCCTGGAACCGCGGCGAAAAGCAAACCGTAAGCATTGATGGCTCGGCGTATGATTTTAAGCCGCAAACTATATTGCCGCTGATGTTCAATCAGTCATTTTATTTTGAACGCCCTGCCGATATTGTGGCCTGGCAGTTTAATCGCGAATTTTATTGTATTGTTGATCATGACTCGGAGGTGAGCTGCGTAGGCTTTTTATTTGGCATGAATGATAATGTGTTCATTGATTTGGATGAAGATACCCAACGGAAACTGCAGTTATTGCTGGATGTTTTTGTTGAAGAGTTGAATACGAATGATGGTATTCAAAACGATATGTTGCTGATGCTGTTAAAACGACTCATCATCATGGTCACCAGGCTTGCCAGGGCAGGCAGTTTCCCGGATGTAAAACTGAATGATGACCGCTTCCATATTTTGCGGAAATTTAACTTGCTGGTTGAAATGAACTTTCGCACACAACATAGTGTAAGCTATTATGCCGAACAGTTAAACAGATCGCCAAAAACCTTATCAAACCTTTTTGCACTATATAATCACAAAACCCCCATCCGGATAATCCAGGAGAGAATCCTGATAGAAGCTAAACGATTGCTGTTTTATACCGATAAATCGGCCAAGCAAATTACGTATGAACTGGGGTTTGACGACGCTGCCTATTTTAGCAACTATTTTAAAAAACATACTTCTTTTTCGCCGTCGGAGTTCAGGAGCAGTAAAAAAATGGCATCCATAGGGAAATAATTACAAGTCATCGGGAAGTATGCCCATTCCGCCGCTGCAGGAGTTAGCGCACCTTTGTATCGTTGATTCGAACATTAAAAATCAACATACAAAAACATGAAAACTCAATCACTGAAAAACAAACTAAAAAGCGGACTATTTGCCTCAGCTATTATTTTATCAACCATTATTGGCTCAGCTACAACAGCAGCAGCACAAACCGTAAAAAACGTTGTGCTGGTACATGGCGCCTTTGCCGATGGCTCTGGCTTTAAAGGATTATATAATATACTTACAAAAAAAGGGTACAATGTTACCGTTGTTCAAAACCCTTTAACATCGCTTAAAGATGATGTTGACGCCACCAACCGGGCAATTGACAAACAAGACGGACCGGTAATATTGGTAGGTCACTCCTGGGGAGGCACTGTAATTACAGAGGCCGGCGTAAACCCCAAAGTAGTGGGCCTGGTTTATATAGCTGCCTTTGCGCCTGATAAAGGTGAAACAACCTTGCAATGGGCTCAGTTATTGCCAACATCTGTAAACGGCATATTGCCCCCCGATGATAAAGGCGTAATTTACTTTGCAAAAGATCAATTTCACGCTGGTTTTGCTGCCGATTTAAGCAAGGAGGAAGCCGACTTTATGTATGCTTCACAAGGCCCTATCTTTGTACAGGCTTTTGTAGCGCCGGTTGCTGAAGCAGCCTGGAAAACAAAACCGAGCTTTGCCGTAGTTGCTACTGAAGATAAAGCCATCAACCCGGATACTGAACGCAAAATGTACAAACGTGCCGGCGCCAAAGTAACAGAAATAAAAGGCAGTCACGTGGTATTTATTTCGCAACCAGATGCTGTTGCTAAAGTTATCATTGAAGCAGCCACTAAAGCCGGTACAGTAAAATAAACGGTAGGATATATTTATTCAAAAGCTCCTTATACCATCCAAGGTATAAGGGGCTTTTTTATTTTCAGAAATTTAATAACCGGGTTACTGAACAAGTTTATTATTTATTGCATTTCTCTGGAATGGAATTGCACAAATCAGCCTGTTCTGCTTTATCTTGCGGCAAATACTTAACAAAATTTCAGTTTTGTTTTCTGATTACATCTTTTATAAAAAGCGCAATTTCATGATCCGGCGAGTTTTAATATCCTTTTTTGGTCTTCTGCAACTTTTTCAGGGGGCAGGCTTTTCTTATCCCAAAAGATACGATGCCATAAAGCATGATTTTAAGGCTAAAACGATTACGATCGCCGTTCCGGATAAAAATCTGTCTATCCTGATTGATTACTCATCGGGCTGTGTAATTAAACAATTAAATATAAAAGGCATTAACACATTATCTCCCCTGGGGATATATACCGGCATCGAAACCAAAAACAACTCTTTTTCTTCTGATAATCACCTGAGCGATGTAAAAGTAACGGAAACGGGGAATAAAATTAGTTTAACGGGGATAAGCTATGGCGATGACAATATTGCTGTAAAAGAAGAGTGGGATTTTGAATTACACGGTGATAAAATACGGTGGGACATTACCCGGGAGTACGATAAGGCCGCCGGTTTGGAAGATATGGCTTTCCCGAAATGGAACTTTGCCAATCTTTCGGTTTGGAAGGGAGGTATCATAGATAACGGGGGGATGATTTGGTGTAAATACCTTCGCAAAAAAGATGATACTTACGGCGTTCATACAGGCGGGGTAACTTTCTGGAATGCGAAATCGGGGGATGCATTGTGTATAAACGCCATGCCCGGTAAAGGAAAAGTAATCGCTTCCAAGTACTCGCACGGGGCGAAAGATGAATTTTCTCTTACGCAATTAGTAACGGGTGAACCCTTACAACAGCGATACAACTTAAGCAGGTTTGTGGCGCAGCGGTACAATGTATTTGCTCCTTTTAAAATAGAAAAAGGAAAAGTAGCCGTACATTATGAACTGCAATATGTTGACTATTTTAAAAAATACTCCCGGGGCAAGCTTCCAGGTGTTGATGCTGTAGCGGTGCGTGAGCTGCTGAACACCACCGCGCGGTATGGTGTTGTGGATAACAGTATTGTGGGTGGAAACGGGTGGCTCACTAACTGGAAATGTTTACATGAGCCTTTTTTTGCGCAGATAGGCATGGCGGTTGACGACAAAAATTACACCGCCAATATTTCTGAAACGCTTGATCAGGAACGTGACCGGGCGATACTTGCCGATGGCAGGGTATTATCCCGCTGGCACAATGAGCCTGGCGATGAAATACCCGGCACATACAATGCACAAACGGGCTATTATGAAGCGATGTGGGGTTATACGGTTGACTCACAAACTGGTTATGTGATTAATACAAGTGAACAGTTTGATATTAATGGCAACGTAACCTGGCTCAAAACCCACCAGGCAAGTTGTGAAAAAGCGCTGGATTGGCTGATTAAACGCGACTCGGATAACAACGGCATCTTTGAAATGGTAAATAATAACATAGCCGAACAAAAGGCCAGCGACTGGCTGGATATTGTTTATGCTGGTTATGAAAATGCCTTTGTAAATGCACAGCTGTATGAGGCATTGAATTTATGGGCCAATTGCGAAAAAATAATGGGTAACCTACAAAAATCCGGTTACTACTCGGCTATAGCACAGCGCCTCAAAGCGGCCTTTAATAAGCCGGTTGAAGAAGGAGGCTTTTGGTTGCCTGCCAAAAAGCAATATGTGTACTGGCGGGATAAAGATGGTTCTGTACACGGCGATAACCTGGTTACCCCGGTAAATTTCGCTGCAATCGCGTTTGGTTTATGCGACGATCCGGAGCGGATATCTCTTATCCTCAATCAAATAGAGCAACGGACCGTGGCCGAAAATTTGTTTCACTGGCCATTGTGTTTCGATTCATTTAAAAGGGCTGAAGTACAGCAGGGAAACTGGCCGTTCCCTAAATACGAAAACGGGGATATATTCCCTTCCTGGGGTTATCTCGGCATCAGGGCCTATGCCAAATACAACAAAACCATCGCTCTTAAATATATCACCAACATTCTGGAACAGTACAAAAAGGACGGTCTTTCGTCTCAGCGATATAGCAGGGTAACCCAGTTGGGCCAGGGAGATGATATTTTAGCAGGCATTTGCACCTCTATCACGGCACTGTACCGGGATATTTACGGCATAAGGCCCATGTGGAACAGGATGGGCCTGGAGCCCCATATGATTAAAATGCTGGATGGAACACAGTTTTCTTATACTGTCCGCGATACTGCGTATCAAATTAAACTCAGCGTTAATAACTATGAAATGAGCGGCAAAGCATTTTCAGTTCGCAGCAATGAAAGCTTTGGCGCATCGATGACTGGAGGCAAACTAACGTATTTTCATCACAACCGCGACAGCTCGCTGCTGCAGGTAACGGGCAGATCAGGTCGTATTGATATGGAAATTAATTTCTGGGAAACAAAGAAAATCGCCTGGACCGTGACATCAAAAGGCAAATATATATTTACGGTTACGGGACTTATACCCAGACAGGGCTACAATGTAAGGATAAACAATTCCAATCAACGCGTGGAAGCTAAAAATGATGGCAGCCTTTCCATTAGTAAAATTTGTAATTCAAATACTCAATTTATTGTTAGCACTGAGGAGTAGTGGTTCTTGAGAGGGAATGGTTTAAAAACGCGACGTCCAGTCGCAGATCTGGCAGGTGGGAATAAAAGGTAATGTCACGAGAAGCCTTTACGCTTTTGCCCAAGTCGTCATTCTCGCGCCAAAGGGGCAACGTTACTATTTTAACAAAAAAATTTAGCGAATAAACACCCGCTGCATTGGGAATCCCCTAAGCGCCTATATATACGATAACCACCACCAATTGTGTGTTTGCTTATACCGTCCATACCAGCGGCAGGGGTAATACATCAGCGCAATAACGGCTATCCAGCACAGGTACACCGCCCATAGCGGAATACCGAAACCCGGCGCGGCCCATACAGGAGAAGGTTTCTGAAAATCCAGGGGAATACCCGCCAATACAACCCCTGCTACATTGATGACGCGCAGCAGCGCCAAATGGGTGATGAAATAAATGTAGGGCACATTGCCGTATACGATGCAAAACCTGGTGATGCGATTGCTGATACCCTCGATAAACGACAGCAACAATAATATAGGCCCAAGCGTCATCGACATAAACAAGAGAGAGGGCGTTTGCTTACGCGCGTTTAGGAAGGATAGTAGGGAATGCGCCGCATTCCGCTGAACGGCCCATGGTATAGGGTCGCCGTAATTATTGATGAGCCGCAGGGTAATAAACAAGACTATTAACGAGCAGCCTGATAGCATTAATATTTTTCGCCGCTTTGCAGCGTCATACCCCTTTTTGTAAAGCTGGCCGAAAACATAGCCCAGCAATAAGGCCCCTGTCCACGGAATGGCAGCATAAATAGCAAAGATAAACCGGTTAGCGCCGATAGGGATCAACGCCCCTACGCCGTTCAATAATACGGTGATTAGATTGCCCGTGGTGCCGTTTTTAGGCAGATCAACGTTATCCAATAAATTATGGCCGGCAATGATCAGGATAGCAACCGCCATTATAAGCTGTTTAGGTGCGCGGATCAATAAGGCTAAAATAATCATACCAAAGCCGGTGGCCCATAAAACCTCCAGCACGGGGAAATGGTACTGCACATCAAAGCTGAAGATGAGGCTAATAATTGCCAGATCGGAAAATATGAGCCAGGCGCCCCTTTTTAGTAAGAAGGAGGTCATCTCGCCGGTTGTTCTGCGCTGCTCGGCCAGGCATGCCGATACGCCGCTCAAAAAAACAAAGGTTGGTGCGCAAAAATGCGTTATCCAGCGCGTAAAAAACAGGATCACCGTGGTGCGCTGCACATCAAGCGGCGGCGGCCCTGCCAGGTGCAAAAAATCGCGGGTGTGGTCCAGTGTCATGATGATCATGATCAGTCCGCGAACCATATCTATCGACTGTATACGTTCTTTCATCGAATTAAAGATAGAATAAAACGTTAACTATCTCAATAGCTGTGATTTCTGGCGGCGCTAAAAGCCTTTTTGTTTTGCCTAAGTCTTCATCCTCGCGCCAGGCCAGGGCTGCATCCTCGCGCCAGTTTGGGTGATAAACTTCTGTCGGCAAAGACAGCACAGGCAAGCACCTACATTCACCCTATTGCAATAATTGTTTTTATTCCTATTTTTATCAGTTCAAAATTATAATTAATTACAATGAAACCTATCCTTGCGTTTATAATCGCTATTTTATTTTGTTCGTCTGCTTTTGCTCAAAACATAGACGAAAAACTTTGGTCAATTGCAAAAAGTCAATACCCTAACGATGCCAGCATGCAGCAGTATGTATATGACCAGCAGAAAAAAGGGTATAATTACATGGCCCGCGTAACTGATGCAGAGCTTAAACTTTTTGCCGAAAATCAATATCCTGATGATTACAGTATGCAGAATTATGTGTATGATAAGCAAAAAATAGATAAAGCCTATATGAAAATTGTGGTTGATATGGAGTTAAAACGTTTTGCAATCAAACAATATTCCGACGATTATTCGATGCAAAAATATGTGTATGACCAGCAATCTATTGCTAAAGATTATATGCAACGTGCCACAAATGTTTCTGCTAAACAAAAAGCGCGTAAGGAATATCCTGATGATTATAATATGCAAAAATACATTTATGACAACGCTGTCAATTAATTAACTCTTGATCTGGGCGAGCATCCGCAAACATCTCTCGTTTCCGGAAGCCTTCAATTGGCGCGAGTATGCAGCCCTGGCCTAAAAGGTGGCGTACTCGTGACCAAACGCTTGCCTGTTGAAGCATCAGCGCAGCCTGTAAGATGTTAATTAAACAGGCTCCGCAAGTCACGAGGCACCCCATCGTAAAGCATGGTCCGGCATACTCGCGCCAATTAGGGGGGGGTAGGGTTCGAGTCCCGTCATTTATCCAAAAAAATTTGTATTATATAAAAAAAGGTCACGAGTACTCCACCTTTTAGGCCAGGGCTGCATACTCGCGCCAGATGGTGGGGCAGTTTATAAATAAAATTATTATAGACCTAATAGCTTATTTAATACTATTTCTAACTCGTTCCATTCATTAATCCATATTACTCTTACACCTAAATGAGAAACGGCGGCTTCGGTCCAATGCATAGTATCTTCAAATTCGGGTTTTTTATTAATCCAAAAGTGTTGTGTACTGTCCTCATCCTTTGGTAAAAGACTTGATCTTTCACTTTGTATCCATGACAACCATTTTCTCATATTTGGATCGGTTAGCGATACTCCCGCAAAAATCACAACATTGCTCGAACAGATATTCAAAAAGTTCACTGATTGCCAGGAGAATGAAGTGTTAGCAATTTGCAAATAGCTACTTTCAGAAAATACGAGCTTCGAAGTACTTTGTAATCTAATATCTTTTTTTGAAGTTAAGTATGACAACAATGCACCATGGCAAAAATAATAAGGTATTCTTCCTTTGCACTTTGATGAAAGGCTAATTGTTATTAAATCCATTAATTCTGTTACATCATTCTTCTTTTTTACTTTCCCGATAAATGTTTCCCTTTGAAAGGAATTGACTAAAGCATATAATAAGGGCTCTGCATTAAACGATAATATTGCAGAAGGAGCCACTTTGTCTTTAAATGATTTAACTATTGATTTAGCGAGGCCATAGGAACTAGTATTTTTAAAAAGCCGTTCACGAACCTTTATAAATTCAATCCAAATATTATCTCTTTGTCTGTTCGCATTTATATTCGTAAAAATATTACACACTGCATCCCATTCTTCTGAAGTAGTTCCTAATTGAATTTTTTTGTATAACTCTTCCGACAATTGTTTTGTGGCCTCATTCTCATTTAATTTAAAAAGCTGTGAATAGCTTTGGATTAACGCATCCAAGCTAAATGAGGCCAATATCTCATTTATGGAATTTATATCTTTTAAGTTAGGGTCTTTTAAGATAAGATTTTTGACTAGAGATTTCCAATCTGGAAAGATTGGCTGAGATACACCTGCACCGATGCACAGAGCCCAGCCTTTTGTATCTGCTTTCCCTTTAAGATAACCATTATGAATACTGTCAATAGTTAAACGTTCTTTCATACTAAATTGCCAAAGTCTAAGCGGTCTTAATCCCCAATAAATTCAGATCATTTTTTTTCATGTTTCGGAGAATTATTTCCCTATTCGCCGACGGAAAGTAGTTAAGTCTATTTTTAAAGAAGAATAGTAATAGTTTATTAACCTGATAAGAAGTTTTTAGAAAATTGCTTTTCCAAACACCAAAGTCAGCTTTAGATATTTTTTTTGTTAAAGATGATTTTAAAGTAGTTTGAAAATATTTGGGGGCTTCTGCATGTATATGCTTTGAAAAAATCTTCCAATTTTTTGTTATTTCATCAACGAGATTAATGCTTTCAGGAAATTTCAAACTTGGGTGTTTTTTTAAATAGTTTGTAAGTTCTTCATGTTTTATCCGAAATTCAGCTTCCCGCCATTGGTGATATTCTACTTCATGCTGGTGAAAATAGATTAGTTGTAAACTGAGTTCAATAACACTTCTTAAATGCATATGTGCTGACCGGTAATTTCCAAAATATGCCCTGAAAAAGGATGCATTTATATCCTCGTGGAGCTCTTTTAAAATATCGTCTAGGTTTTTTATACCGATATGGTTGAAAGAGATAAGCCAATTTTTAAACAGTAATGTAGATGCATAGCAATCTGTCAAATCTTTATCGTTAAATTCAACCGTTGTTAAGTCCCAAAACTTTTTAAAATCTTCAAAGTACAAGGGAATGTCTTTTTTTGCTTCTGTCAATATTCGTATGTCCACCTTTAAATATTTTTAATAATCTCTGCCCATTTACTAAAAGTTTCTGCACTTATTAAATCCTTTTTTGTACGCGGTCTAACGTTGTGGATCTTTTCGTTCCTTATGGAAAGTACCGCTATTTTTAATGTTTCTTTTAGTTCTGGCTTGGTTCTAATTCGTGTTATTATGCGCGATATTGTTACTTCCCTTGACTCCTTTTGATCTTTAAATTCAAGACTTAATTTAACGTTAGCAAAATCAATTACCTCTTTAATAGTGGGAAATGCCTTCGTGTCTTCGAGAAAAGTCTGAATGATTTTTAATTTGTTATCGAAAGTCATCTCATCATCTAATGGTATATTTCTAGATAAAGATTTTTTCTTCGATATTTTTTTATCTGTTGTGTTTTTAACAGGGTTACCAATCAAATTTGTTTGCCCGGTTACTTTTAAATACTCCTTAAAGTTTTTTACAAATATTTTGAGAGACGATGCGTCAAATCCCTTTTTTTCATAAAAAGAGATTTCCCTTAAAATATCTTCCAGTTTAGTAATGATATTTTCTGACATGTTAAACTCTGCTTAAAATTTCTTTAACTAAATTCCTATACGCTTCAGGACCAGCATGATGTTTGTTCAAAATAACCGCTGGTGTGTTCCTAGCAACAGCTTCGCTTATTCTAACCGTTTCAGGAATCACGGTGTTAAATGTATGAAGTTTTTCCTTGGTGTTTAATTTTCTGACAGCATCCATTTGCTGGGTGTGTAGGTTAGTTCCTCGTTTTACTTTTGTAAAAAAGACGCCTAGAAATTCAACATCACAATTAGGTAGTCTCTTTTTTAAGGAATTAACACGATTAATAAGTAATGGTAGACCAATAGCAGCGAATACTTCCGGCACTACCGGCACCATTATATAATCACTTACGATTAATGCATTTTGTGGCGCTAGGGTCAAATTTGGTGGGCAATCAATAAGTATAAAATCATATTGCTTTTTTGCATTTTTAAGTTGACTTTGCAATATATATTCGCGCGCTGGTGCAGAGCCTAAATCTAAATCCAAAAATGTTAGTTCAAGATGCGAAGGGATTAGGTCTAGATTTTTTATCCCACCTACATTAGCGAGTATAGCATTATTGATGTCAAAATCATCATTTCTTGACGAAACGCCTTTATTCATTCCTAAAACATCAGCAATGGTTCCAGTGTCTTTAATTTTTTCCCATTCAATAAAAGATATAAAGGAGAGTGTAGCATTTGTTTGCGGATCTAAATCAATTACTAAAACAGACTTTTTATGTTCAGTAGCTAATAAAGCAGCAATTTCTACCACCGAAGTCGTTTTGCCGACGCCACCTTTCATGTTAATAAAGGAAATTGTTGTCATGTGATTTTTTTAGGTTTATCTATTTCAGTTGGATAATAGGTAACGATGATAGCTATATTTTAATTAAATACAAAATAAACCCGTACGCTAATAAAGATACGAGCCGGAAAACTAATCCTCCGGCCTCTCCCTCGCATCCGCCATCCTTACAATCCTCGGCTCAAACTTAGCCAGTACTTCCACCAGGCTTTCCTGCGCGGCCATTACAGCGTGGATATCTTTATAAGCCATTGGCGCTTCGTCCATATCGCTACCCATCAGGGTGATGCGTTTATCAACCAGGTTAGCCGCAATTGCTGCTTTATCCAATGTTTTAAAAGCCGCGCTACGGCTCATCAACCGGCCCGCACCGTGGCTGGCAGAGTTGATGGATGATTCATCACCCCTACCGCGCACCACAAAGCCGGGTGTACTCATGCTGCCGGGAATGATACCTAATACACCCTTGCCGGCCGGGGTTGCTCCTTTACGGTGAACCATCACTTCGGTACCGTTAGCCAGTTGCTCTTTCCAGGCAAAATTGTGGTGATTCTCAATCATCATCATTGGCTTGTGATTAAGCGCACGGGCAATTTTGTTATGGATTTCGTGGTGGTTGGCGCTGGCGTATTCGCCGGCCAGGTTCATGGCTATCCAGTACTCCTGCCCTTCGTCCTTATCCAGATCTAACCAGGCCAGATGTTTGGCTTCGGGAGGAAGCTTGGTTTTGGTCATGGCTATTTTGCTATAATGATCGGCCACGCTACCCCCAAAACCACGTGAGCCGGAGTGGGATAAAAGGGCCAGGTACCTGCCGGCAGGTATGCCGTCTAAAACATGGTCCGCAATGGTTAACTCTCCCCATTCCACAAAGTGATTGCCTGTACCGCTGGTACCCAATTGCGCATAAGCTTTATCTTTCAACGAGCGGATCACCTTGGTCTCGTTCCACGTTTTGCTATCAAATAATGAACTGTCAAAATATGATTTGGTGGTGCATCCCATACCAAAATAAGTATGATTTTCCAGCATATTTTTCAGCTTGTCGGTTTCCGTATCTATAGTTTCGGCAGGCAGGTCGAAAATGCTTAAACACATACGGCAGGCAATATCCACGCCCACAGCAAAGGGGATAATGGTATTGGCCGTAGTGGCCAGCACACCACCGATAGGCAGGCCATAACCCTGGTGCGCATCGGGCATCAGGGCGCCCGCCACGGTAATAGGTAATTGTATGGCCGTCCGCATTTGTGCCAGGGCACCCACTTCAATATGTTCCAATCCCCACACCGGGAAATCGGCAATCTCTTCTTTCAATTTAAAGTTGCTGCGTTCCTGTTTAATAAACTTGCCTTCCTTACGCAGGGCGATCACGTCTTCGGCCAGGTTTTTAAACTTGCCGCCTTTCTTTAAGGCGTAGGGCATCGGGTCGTCAATCAGCGCTTCCATATTGGCCAGTATTTCGGGCTTGCTCATAACGTTATGCTTCAGCAAACCATTAGCCACCCTACTAAAGTTTATCAATACTTCCACATCGTTAATACCCAAAGCTTTTAATTCGTTATTGCTGACCTTTTCTTTTTGCCCCGCGGCCCCCTGAAGGGAGAGGTTATCGGCATTTAATTCCCTTTTCATGATACAAAGAAATATGGCATCTGCGCAGTGTATTTGCGCAGTGAAAAATAATTTGAAAATATATACTATTGTAACATGGAGTTTCTTTATTCTTCAAAATAAATATTAGCTAATAAAATGCTGTTAAGTTATAATGGATGCAGAATTATTATAGAAGATACCTTGATTAAATGCAGCTATCCTGGACATTTTGATATAGAGCGTTGGCAAATAACTTTGGGTGATACGCATATTTGCTATAAAGCTGATGGGAAAAAGGAACTTTGCTTTAAGGTTGACGATATCCTGGAGCTTCAATTTGAAATGGGAAATGGTGGAGGGAGACATCAGGATATTCCCACAGCCATTGCATATGTAATTTTAAAAGCTGATCCCGATCCCCAAAATTTATTTTATTTTTCAATCAGTGAAGAATATGTACTGCTAAACCAAACCAAAGCCCACGATTTTTGTAGTAAGGTATTAAATCATATTGCCGAACGACATCGCATTCCTGTGACCTATAAATTATCGATAGATACTAAAAAGAAGCAAAATGCAATAGCGATGGTTCCGCTGTTATTAGTTATTATTTTCTTTATAATATGGCTACGGCTCAAGTTTTTAAATTAGAATTCGTCACAAATGCGCCTTATGTAATTACCAAACCGCTGCACGCTACCTAAAAGTTATTGAGCGAAGATGAAACGGGTAAGATCTTCAGTATCCGGGTGATCCTCAATTTTGAACGGGAACGAAAACTGCTGGGATTCGGCTCCAAGGTAAAAGTATTGGCCCCAGGAATTTTGGTAAAGCAAATTAAAGATCAGTTGCAGAAAACATTGGATAGATATGAGGTTGTGAAAGCTAATGAAGAGGAGTTATAACTGCTAAATGCATCAAATAATTAAAATCGGGTATGTAGATTTACCTTGATTTTAAGTGTTAAATTGCACAATAAGCCCTTAATGATGCCCCTCCAAGGGTTCGGATAAAATTTAATAACCTAAAAAACAGCTGTTTAATATAAAGTTTAAAATATTTTTTGAAGAATAGATCAAAGCTTCTATATTTGCAGACCCAAAACAAGGAACGTTATTGTTGAAAAGCAAATAACAAACAAAGGGGAGTTTAGCTCAGCTGGTTCAGAGCATCTGCCTTACAAGCAATTCCAAATCCCTCTCTATTCATTCTAAAAGCCATATTTTCATCATATTTGTTCGATTGCGCAAACTATGTACAAACAGAGTAACCGTGTTAATAAATTAATGAACTGTTTTGCTAATTTAACGATTTCCTTTTACAAATGACCTTCATCTGCAAATGAGTAATAACCATCCTTTGCTACGATGATATGATCTTGAACTTCTATCTCCAATACCTTCCCAGCTTCCCTTACTCTCCTTGTCAATATTAAATCCTGTTCACTCGGCTTTAAGTTCCCCGATGGATGGTTATGCGATAGTATGATAGCTGAAGCACAACTTAATAATGCAGATGCAAATACTAACTTCATATCTACTATACAACCTGCTAAACCTCCTGTACTCACTGTATAAATACCAAGTACTTTATTATTCCTGTTAAGCAACATCAATTTAAATTGCTCTATAAATTCAATTTTACCACTATCCCAGGACTCCAATAGTAACCGATAAGCTTCGTGTGCTGATGTGATTTTAAGTCTGTCCTGTGGTCTGATAACCGGTCTGTAAGTAAGTTGAATCTCTGCAACCTGTAGCATTTGATTTTCCATAATTCTTAATGTTTAAGTGAATAAATAATTATGGTGCCACTGCAGGCTTATGGATTGAACTAAATGCAAGGAGGAACGGAATAAATGTAAGGTCGTGAGTAGGGTTGTGTTTATGCCGGAAATTCCTTGCCATGTGTTCAACCTCACGCCTAACTTTGCTGAATAATTATTTCCTCACTCTTCTTTCTTTAATATTATTTCATGAGTGACTCGTCAATGAAAAATAGCATCTCTTGATTTGCCTCCATATAAGTGGTATTAAGACAACTTTTTGCAGATGAGTAACCCAACATATTGGGCTTAGATGCTATCTTACTTATGTCCTTTGTATGCTTGTCCTCCTTGTTCCCTCTATAATCATAAACCTTCAAAGCATACGCCGTAAGTGCATTCCATTTTCCTTCGGGGATAACACCATAAGAAATGCTACCACCAATACTTCCGATTCCTACCTTAATGTCAGCTCCAAAAGCTGCTTGATAAGCTGCAATTCCAACTTTAAGTGTAACATGATTTTTTACCGGGTCTTTATAATAGTTATTCGACGGCAATAAATTAACTACGGCTGAAGGATATGTTGCTTTAATAAATTCAGCCAATCGGTTAACTGTGTTTTCTGAGGTACATTCTATTTTAGAATTTTTCGTCAGCAATCTTCCATCAAAAATCACGACGTCCAAAGTGTCATGTTCAAGAAAATTCTTTCTTGGGGTGATTAACTGATCTTTGGGGCACCAAACATATAGTTTTTGTGCATAGATAGTATTTGAAATAAAAAGTAAAGCAATTGTCGCAAACCTGGCAGCGTTCTTCATTAAATATGTGGATAAGATTTAGGGTAAATGTAACCAGAAAAACTATTTGCCCTAATATAAATCCTAAATTGAAACTGCATTTTCTGCTACACTTTTTTAAAAAAAGGGTTCTTAACACCCTTAATATCAACTGTAGCAAAGTTGAATATTGGAAGAGATTGTTGATTCACTTCTTAACTTATTTTTATAAAAAAAATATTAGCTTTATAAATAAAATGACATCCAAACTGTATTTGTTTTTACCATTCTTAGTTCTTTTTATATCCTGTAAAAAAAGCTCGCAACCTACGCCTACTCCCTCTACCATATCCATCCGTGGAGAAATCTATCCCACCGTAACTATTGGAAGTCAGGAGTGGACGGCTGTTAATTATAATGGCCCTGGAGGTAAAGAGGGGAATTTTCGGGTAAACAACAGCAACTACAAAAAATATTTTGCCCTTACCGACTTGGCTGGCGTTCAACTGCCGGCTGGATGGCGCATACCCACCGCGTCCGATTATAATAAGTTGTTAAGCAATTTCACTAAAAATACAGATCTCGACGGAAACTTCGTGGCATCTTTAGAGCAGTCGTTGGCATTAAAGTCAACTTCAGGTTGGGATATAATTTATAACGACGATAAGCAGGGTACAAATTCATCTGGCTTTAACGCTTATCCTGCGGGATATTATACCGATTATCCGCAAAATAATGATACACAAAAAAACTATGCCCTGTTCTTAACCTCAACGCCTTTACCTGATACTAAGAAGAATTTTCATGCCAATTATTATTCATTTACTTTAACGCGATTATATCTTACACTGTCCAGCGATGACCGAACGCTCTGCTACGGCTGTTTTATAGACAATGCACATAACACCGATCTACCAAAATCTGTAAGGTTTGTTCGGGACAAATAACGTCAATTCTTTCAATGTAAGATCTTTTACTGGCCATAGTTATTTTTTAATAGGTACTATTCGAAAATACTATTGCTCAAAGTTCAATTTGGTGCCTTGGTTAATGATGGATAGAGTTACTACAGTTTTTACAAAAAAGGGCTATTATAACCCCTTGTCAACTAAAGTGTAGTAGATTGTATAATGCATAAAATTATGTTTTGAGGATAGGATAAAATGACTTTCAACCTTATTGCTTTAAAAGGTAAATTATTGTATGCTTTAACGATTTATCACATAATCTACTTACCTTACCTTCCTTTTAATAAATGTATTAGAATAGCCGGGCATGTAGAATCATTGATTGTAATCGATTCCAGCATCAATCTTATCTGTTATATAAGCGTTTTCTTTAATTCAATCTCACTAAATATTTTTGCAAGTTTTGTGAAAGCAATTCTTTACCCTCATCATTATAAATGTCTAATCGTAACATAATTGTTAAGAAATAAGCATTAACTGCTGAATCGTAAATGAAAAAAGAGTGTTCATCTAGTATTAGCTTGTCATTAAGTTTTAAATTTAACCATGGTACCAATTTTAAAAAATGGCTGTCAACTCGTCCAGCTTTATGCAGTAGAACGTTTCTTATCTGACTTAATTCCAAAATAGATTTAGATACCTTTTTATCCACTGCGCCATCTAAATTAAAGGGTTTTAACAGTTTCTCAAATCGGTCTACGCTATAATTAGAGCCAATAGCAATTGCCTTTTCGTATTCAGAGAATAATATATCATATCGTTCATCTTCATCAAGAAAAAGTATTTTTCCTGGTAACTTCAATTTTTCAAGAATCTCCATTGCCACATTGCTAAATTGCTTCAACAGCTCCACAATAACTCTTTTGATATTTGCCTCCATCGTAGCATATAACATCACAACGTAATGGTTTCCTAACGTAATGAATTGTCTATCAATTTCTTCTTTAGCAAGTCTGGTATATTTTGTATACATCTTGGAAGGTATATCTTCACCAACAGTTGAATCATGATTAAATTGATTAAACAACCAAACAGACTCATTGGTCATTTTAAAAGCATATTTACTAGTATTAAAAAGTTCAGTGACTTCATCTAATTCTTTTAATGCTAAATGCAAATGTTTAGCTATTAATGCAAGCCTTGTTGATTCCATATAATTGAAAGATCCTATTAATAACTAAGCCAAAGATTTTTACGAATAATGTTGTTAGAGATATTCTGCTAATTACTTATGAAAAGTAAATATCCGCGACTTTACAAGTCTTTAATTGCCTTTATTAATAACATAGCCTTCGGCTTTATCTGCTATATCTTTTGCAAATCTTTCACTAAAACCTGCTAAAAAAGATAGAACCATAATTGCAAATAGAGCTTTTCCCTCAACCTCTTTTATTGGAAGCAACGATGATTTCATTACGGCATACAGAAAAAGCGCAAAGAAAATCCCAAGAAAAGGCTTAAAGCAACCTGTTAGAAAATAGAATGATGTTGCTCCGTCTCTATTTAAATAAAAATCATTCAGTCTGACCATAAGACTAACAACGCTACCAATTGTGCCAAACCAAATCACTATGCTCAAATGTTGTTGATCTAGTTTTGAAGCTGATGCAATATCTTTTATAAAGAATTGAAAAACGATAATAATTGCAAGGGTAACTCCCAAACCCCACAAAACCTTAGAAGATGGTTGACGAGCATTAAACCATTTGGTGAGCCGCCATCGGCCTTTAACAAGGTCTTGTAATTCCCTTCGCGTTTCGCGCGCTAAATAAAAGTTAGGCTCCTGTAAAAGCAGGGAATCAAGTGCAGCTGCTAAAAGTTGGAGTACCAATTCAATATGCGCTAAATTACATCTGGAGCCTTTGTTTTTTTGCGCTTTAATTGGGTTGAGTAGGTTAATGAGTTTGCCTACTTCCATCTGAGTCCTTTCTGAACGTGTTGCCGCATAAAAGGTTGTGATTTGAATGTCAATCTTATTCCACAGTGCTTTTGTCAAATTCGATTGAGGTTGGCCCTCTGAGGAGGTCGTTTCTTTATCAGACATGTTATAAAAAATTAAGTAAAAGAAAATGCTTTTTATTTCTTACAAACCCCACATGTTAAACCATCTTTAGCACAGCGTTTACAGTATTTGCAGTTTTTACATGCTCTACAAGGGCTGTCTCCTTTACACGTAGCAAAGGTTTTATTTACAGGTTTCTCGGAAGATTTTATGCTGGTAGCACTTAATAACGATCCGGCAGCAAGTATTAGAAGGATTACTATTTGTTTCATATGATTAGGGTTTAGTTTATAAACGTAATCATTTATTTCATCAATTCTCAATACTGGGAATCACTATCAATGTTGTAATTTTATAAATAAACGGTATAGTCATTTAATAGGACTACATCCAAGTGAGACAAAATCTTGAAACTGATACTATATACCCGGGATTCAAAAATGTCTCACTTTAATAATTCACTTAAAGAATGTCATTTGTATCTTAGATCGATGGAAGATAAATTGACTTTTAGCTTAGATGGACTCGAATTTCACCTAAATTCTAATTTACAAGACCTGGCCAATCTGATTTACAAGACTCAAAAGTCTATTAATCAAATGAGAGAGCAGGGGTATAAATATTTAAGCGATGAAAGGACGTATAATAGCCTTTACAATAGTTTAGAGGTGTACAAATTAATATTAAGTATTCGCGAGGGCAAACTTAGTAGGGACGAGTTTGATAAACGAGTAAACATAGATACCAACCATGTTTGGGATGATTTAAACTAGAAATGTCTTTGCTCTCTTATATTAGTTTACCCATTTTATTTAAGACAGAAACTCAAATCCGTTGTTACTCGCAATGGTAACTAGCGGTTGAATCTGCTCAAAGAACTTATCATGATTAAAATAAGTCGGATTCAGGTCTGGAAATATCGTTAGGTACTCTTCAAGGAATCTGCTGTTGGGAAACTTGTTGCCTATTATTTCAATTGCCACCTTTTGGAGATTGAAGAACGGCGTAAAGTGATTGTTAAGAATTGGTAACCTGTCACTCTTAGTACTGTTAAATGATTTATCTGCGGGTATCAAATTCCAAATCAGATCGTGCGAAACGAAAGCGTAAGGGATAAAATGTTCAACAGCATAGTCACCAATGTGTAACGCTTTATTTGTGTAAATGCAATCAACGCTACCGAGTTCATTGATTACTACGTCCCAATACTTTTTACGCTGCTCATTGAGCCCTTTACGTATGGGTAGCTTAATCAATTTGTTAGGAATGTCAGGAACGTTAGGGTTTTTGGTTTGCAGGTACATCGCCAAGTTCCAGTAACAGAAATCTTTCAGTAATCGAGCATTCCTTTGTAAATAAGATGTCCATACAGGATTTATCTCGATATAGTCTTTATGTAGAGCGTAAAGACAGTTATTTGTAAATGATTGCGAGAGTATGTAAGCTAAATTCATATCATCAGCTTTAAACCATGGACTTAAAAACCGATGTGGTACCTCACTATTGAAATATTGAAGTTCTTTAATAGTTTCCTTGTTAGTGCTGCTTGAAAGCAGTTGAACGATCTTATCTCTGTTTGCATCAATAGTCAATCCTTCGATAGCTTTTATTCGTTCAATCGCGTATTGAAGCTTATCCTGTTTACCAAACGAAACATGAAAGTAATTAACGGTAAACCAAGAATGTGCAACCATTTCAACAAATAAATCTTTCTTACTGATAGTGGTTAAACCATTTTCAACCTTGCTAAGTAGGGCGAGAAACCAATAGAATTTATAGGTAGCAGACGTTTTATTAAAAGTAGCCGCTAATAAGTGAATTGGTAAATCGGGTTGATAAGGCAAGTTCATATCGCTAAGATATGGTTTCTTGGCAATCCTGTTCATCATCTATTTAGCTACTTATTTATAAAGTCAGCGATCAGTTTAAGCCTAAATAACATTGATATAAGGGATAAATACGTACTGATTTACCAGTTTATAAGGCTTAAAAATATGGTTAAAATAGTAAAATAGGTGTTGTGCGTTCCGGGGATGATGACCATGTAATTCCGGGCCAAACTGACCAGGGGTTTCGCTGACGTGGAGTATGCAGCAAATGCTATAAAAGCGTTAACAAAAGTAGTTAATATTCCTGAGAGGTTGTTTCTGCTCCGGTATTCCGTTTCTTCCTCATAGATTCTCCCTTCAATTCGATCCGGTGCGCATCATGCACGATTCTGTCCAGGATAGCATCAGCT